>JAZLCE010000027.1:0-150679 GCA_045614025.1 Alphaproteobacteria bacterium | reverse complement strand
CTTCAGCTTAAGCTGCGGAAGAGTAGGTCACTGCCGAACCTTTTATACACTCGTCTCCCTTACACTTCTTATCCCTCTTTTACTCCTTTACCCTCCTTGCCCCTGCTCTTCGCAGGGGTTCCTTTTTATCTCCTCTTATCCCCCACTTACTCCTTCGTTACTTGTCTTTTACTTATCATCTAAATAGAAAGATGAGAGTTTAACAAGCTATGCTTGGCAAGGTTCTTGATGAGGTAGATTTACTTCAACAAGTTATTTCTAGCCAAGATCAAGATATTAAAAATATCTCTAAAGCTTTAACTGATATGGTTGGTCGTATTGATGGCTTGGAAAATTACACCAAGAAAGGCAAGTTAAGAAAAGGCTATACAATTAAGGATGATATTAAAAAAGCCGTCAGAAAGCTTGTTAAGGCTAAATTAGAGGGTAAATCTTTATCTGACATAGATATGGTTGATTTAACGCCTGCTCAACAAGAGCTTGTTAAGTCCTTTAGTGGTGCTAAATCTGTTAGACAAATTAAAGACGCTATTCTCCAATACACGAATGCTGTTGGAACGGTTGCTAGAAATCAAAAGTTTGCGAAACTAAAACCTATTGCTCCAAAAGAGGAAATTCTTAAAACTCAAAGACTTTATCAAGAACAAATTGCTCTTGCTGATGAAATGAACGAGCTTGATAGAACTAATGAAGAATATACAGCCGAAACAATCAATATTAAAGGCAAGGAAAGACCTGTTTATAACTCAGAGGGGAATCGCATTGTCAAGTCTGAACAAGCCTTAAGAGCCTTTTATGAGTGGTTTGGAGATAGTAAAGTTGTTGATGAGCAAGGCAGACCTCTCGTTGTTTATCATGGAACAAATGCAGAGTTTGATACTTTTAAGAAAAATATGGTATCAAATTATTCAGCATACTCAAAAAATTTCTATTTTACAGAAAACAAACAAAGAGCGACAGATTATGGAAATAAGATATTAAGTGTATATTTAAAATCAGACAATTTATTTGATGTAGAGCATTTTGCAAATGACAATATTGAAAAACCACAAAAGATTCATTTGTATAATGTAACTGAAATGAAAATACCTCCCATTTCGGGCAAAGGTCGGAACTTTGTTAAAAGGGAAATGGGCGGTGATATGGACACTATATCACAATCTGATGAAAATGTCAATAGTGACGGAAAACTCTATCAAAAAGCCTATGTATCCATGAAAGGCGAGCTTGTAGGCGATTACCTTGATGCAGATGAGTTTGAAGGAACGGGCGAAGATATGTGATTCATACTTGTGATAACTGTTTTTGAAGACTAGAAAGATATATAGCAATAGATATTTTTTTTCAATAAGATAACAAGATTCTTGTTTAGGTGTTGACTTTTTTTATTAAAATAAATAAACTGCCCTTCAATTAATAGAACTTTGAGAGATTTTGATGAATAAAGCGCTAGAGCGTCAAGAAACCTGTGACGCTGTTTCTTTTTTTAAAAATGTTGTTAGCAAAAAGCAAGATTTGCTTTCAGCTCAATCTTGCGCGGAAGATGCGATTATTTTAAAGACGGTTCGTTTGTTAGAAAAACAAATGAAAGAAAATCAACTTTTATTACCGATTAAAGTGTGTGTAAACACCTTTGGTAAGCTCAATGATATGTATGCAGAGCGCAATGTAGCATGCACAGGGATAGGAGCTCTTGGTTGTTTTTTAATCGAATATATTTTAACGAAACAAGATCTTTATAAAGGAGCAAAAATGCTTTATGAGGGTGTAGATAATAAAAATGGTGTTTCCTTGCGTCAAAATGAATGGTATAATCATGCATTGGGTCGAATCTTTGATTTAGCCAGCCAAAAAAAAGAGCTTGTTCAAAGAAAAAATATAACAAGATTTAAAAGCGGTAACGAACATACAAAAGCCTAGTCATTGTAAAATAATCAGTTTTATAAAAATATTTTAAAAAGTTCTTGACATTTCATTTAAAAATGTGTATTATAACCCCGTCTTTCTTTACACGAAAGGGTTTTTCGTGTAGGTTTATAGGGGTGTAGCTCAACTGGTAGAGCGTCGGTCTCCAAAACCGAAGGTCGCGGGTTCGATCCCTGCCGCCCCTGCCAATTTAGAAGAGGAAAATTAAATGAAAGTATCAATAGCACAAGCTGTTCGTCAGGTAAAACAAGAGGTTTCAAAAATCACATGGCCGACGAGAAAAGAAACAATGCAAGGATCGATCATTGTGATTTTTATGAGTGTATTGATCGCTTTATTTTTGTTTTTGGTTGACATGATTTTTGCCGGAATTATTCAGGCTATTTTGGAAGGTTAAATTTATGGCTGCTCGTTGGTATATCGTTCATACATATTCAGGATTTGAAAATAAAATTGCTGCTTTTGTTAAAGAACAAGCAGAAAAGAAGGGTATGGCTGATAAGGTTGAAGATGTTTTAGTTCCAACAGAAAGCGTTGTTAGTGTTCGTAATGGTGCAAAAGTTGAAACAGAAAGAAAATTTTTCCCTGGATATGTTTTAGTTAAAATGGAGATGACTCCAGAAACATGGCATTTGGTTAGTTCAACACCTAAAGTAACAGGATTTTTGGGTGGGAAAAAACCAGTTCCAATGACTGAAGCTGAAGTTCAACGTCTTATGCATCAAGTTAAAGAAGGTGTTGAAAAACCAAAATCAGCTGTTGTTTATGAAGTTGGGGAACAAATTATGGTTTGTGATGGTCCATTTGCTTCATTTACAGGTGTTGTTGAGGAAGTTGATTCAGAAAAAGAACGCTTAAAAGTTTCTGTTTCAATTTTTGGTCGTTTAACGCCGCTTGAATTAAATTATACACAAGTTAAAAAAGCCTAGGGCTTTTAAAAGAATAAAAAGGAAATAAAATCAATCCGTATTTCCTTTTTTATAGTGGTAGATAGGCCATTATCGCACCACAAACTTTAAAAACTGGATTGAGTTATATTTTTAGAGGTTAAAAATGGCAAAAAAAGTAATTGGCTTTATTAAACTTCAAATTGAAGCTGGTAAAGCAAATCCTTCACCACCAGTTGGTCCTGCTTTAGGTCAACGTGGTTTGAATATTATGGAGTTTTGTAAAGCATTTAATGCAAAAACTCAAAAAATGGAACCAGGAACACCAATTCCTGTTATTATTACGGCTTATGCTGACAGAACATTTTCGTTCGTCACAAAATTGCCTCCAGTTAGCTATTTAATTAAAAAAGCTGCTAATGTTAAGAGTGCATCAAAAGAACCAGGTCGTAAAAAAGTTGCAAAAATCACAAAAGAACAAGTTAAACAAATCGCAACAGAAAAAATGCCAGATATGAACTGTCACACAGTTGAAGCTGCTATGGACATGGTTGCAGGTCAAGCTCGTTCTATGGGTATTGAAGTAGTGGAGTAAGCGCATGAAATATGGTAAAAGATTAAGAAAAACTTACGAAGCTGTTGATACTTCAAAAGTCTATGATATTCAAGATGCTGTTAAACTCATCAAAGAAAATGCTACAGCAAAATTTGATGAAACAGTTGATATTGCAGTTAGTTTAGGTGTTGATCCTCGTCAATCTGATCAAATGATCAGAGGCGCTGTTTCTTTGCCAAATGGTACAGGTAAAACATTATCTGTTGCTGTTTTCGCAAAAGGCCCAAAAGCTGAAGAAGCCAAAAAAGCTGGGGCTGATATTGTTGGTGACGAAGATTTGATGCAAGATATTATGGCTGGTAAAATCAATTTCCAACGTTTAATTGCAACTCCAGATATGATGGGTGTTGTTGGTCGTTTAGGAAAAATTTTAGGGCCAAAAGGCTTGATGCCAAACCCAAAACTCGGCACTGTTACAATGGATGTAACAGAAGCTGTTAAAGCAGCTAAAGCTGGTCAAGTTCAATTCCGCGTTGATTCAGCCGGTATTGTTCATGCAGGTATTGGTAAAGTCAGTTTTGATGCTGAAAAAATTCAAGAAAACGCTGCTGCTTTTGTGAAAGCTTTGGTTGCATTAAAACCAGCTTCATCAAAAGGTGTATACTTGAAACAAGTTGCTTTAAGCACAACACAAGGTGTTGGTGTTAAAGTTACAGTAACAAGTGTTGCATAATTAAAAAAGTCGCCCTTCGATAAGAGGGGCGACAAACCTGTCCAAGACTGTCGGTTTTTATCACGGGATAAAATTAAAGAGAAGCATTTCACCGGCACAGACAGAAAACGAAATCAGTTGTTCCATTGGGAATAAAAGAGGAATGTTTCTGGACAGGATAAGAGTGGAGTTTTTGGTATTTCAAAAACTCTTGGTTTAAACAAAAAGTAAAAGGAAACTTTTATTTTTTAATACACGGAGACAAGAAAGTGAAACGTGAAGAGAAACAACAGTTGATTTCCGAATTGAAAGACGTTTTTAGCAAAGCTGCTCTCGTTGTTGTTGCCTTAAACAAAGGTATTACAATGGCAGAAACAACAGAATTGCGCAATAACGTTCGTGCAGACGGTGCCAACTATCGTGTAACAAAAAATCGTTTGACAAAATTGGCTCTGGCAGGAACTCCCTGTGAAGCAATCTCTGATTTAATGGTCGGACCAACTGCTTTGGCATATTCTGAAGATCCAATCTCAGCTGCTAAAGCTGTTGTTAAATTGGCTAAAAACAATGATCGCTTTGAAGTTGTCGGTGGGGTTATGAACGGAGAAAAGATCGATGTTAAGATGGTAGAATCTTTAGCATCTCTTCCTTCTTTGGACGAACTTCGCGGCAAATTGGTTGGCCTTTTGCAGGCACCTGCTGGTCAATTGGCTCGGGTTACAAAAGCTTATTCAGAAAAAGAAGAAGCTGCTGCTTAATTCCTGTCAACCTGTTAAACAAATTCAATATGTGTAGAAACACATTTTAAAAAATATTTATGGAGTATAAAATGACTGATTTGAATAAAATTGTAGATGAATTATCAGCTTTAACAATTTTGGAAGCTGCTGAATTATCAAAAATGTTAGAAGAAAAATGGGGCGTTTCAGCTGCTGCTCCTGTTGCAGTTGCTGCTGCTGGCGCTGGTGCTGCTGCCGCTGAAGAAAAAACAGAATTCGATGTAATTTTGGTTGATGGCGGTGCAAACAAAATTAATGCTATTAAAGAAGTTCGCACAATCACAGGTTTAGGCTTGAAAGAAGCTAAAGACTTAGTTGAAGGTGCTCCAAAAGAACTCAAAAAAGGCGTTTCTAAAGACGAAGCTGAAAAAATCAAAAAGCAATTAGAAGCTGCCGGTGCTAAAGTTGAATTAAAATAATTTAAACTTTAACCAGACAAAAAGTGGGTCGCGCTAGATGAAAATCGGCGTCGACCCTCTTGAAGTCAAAAGGCGTGCATTAACTTAGGACCTGTCAATTTTATGAAAAAACACGAAAAAAAACTTATAAAAACAATAACTAAAGAGGCTGGCAATATGATGAATTGCCTGAGCCTTTTTTCTGATTTTATGGGTTGTGGTTTGATTGTAAAATGGACAGGTCTTGAGTAGATCGGTTCCGATTCTGTTAATCGGAAAGTTTATATTAGATAATGGGGAAAAGTACACATGATAAAATCCGAAATCAATCGTAGAAGAGTTCGTAAGAATTTTGGTAAGATTGAGGCTGTTGTTGAAATGCCAAATCTTATTGATGTTCAAACAAGTTCTTATAAAGAATTTTTACAATGGGGTGTTCCTGTTGATAAGAGAACGAATACGGGCTTGCAAGAAGTTTTTAAATCAGTTTTTCCAATTCATGATTTTGGTGGTCGTGGAGATTTGGAGTTTATCAAGTATGAGTTAGATGCGCCTAAGTTTGATGTTGATGAATGTTTAAAACGTAGTTTAACATTTTCAGCTCCTGTTCGTGCAACATTAAGATTAGTTGTTTGGGATGTTGATGCTGTTACTGGGGCTCGTTCAATTCGTGACATCAAAGAACAAGATGTTTACATGGGTGATTTACCATTAATGACGGAAAAAGGAACATTTATCGTCAATGGTACAGAACGTGTTGTTGTTTCTCAAATGCATCGTTCACCTGGTGTTTTCTTTGATCATGATAATGGTGAAACACATTCATCTGGAAAGTATTTGTTTGCTGCTCGTATCATTCCATACAGAGGTTCTTGGATTGATTTTGAGTTTGATGCAAAAGATTTATTATATGTTCGTATTGACCGCCGTCGTAAATTACCAGTTTCATCTCTTCTTTATGCTTTAGATAGTGCTGAAACAGAAGCTCAACGTGCTCAAGGTGTTGAACTTTCTTCAGATGAAGTATTCGGTATGGGTAAAGAAGAAATTTTAAATTATTTCTATGAAACCACATTATTTAAAAAAGATAAAAAAGGTTGGAAAACAGCTTTTGTTCCTGCTCAAATGAAAGGTGTTAAATTAACACACGATTTAATTGATGCTAAAACTGGCGAAGTTTTAATGAAAGCTGGCGAAAAACTTAATTTAGGTAAAGCAAACAAACTTCAAAGAGAAGGTTTAGAAGAATATATTGTTCCAGCTTCTGAATTGCATGGTCGTTTCGTTGCTGTTGATTTTGTTGATGAAAAAACTGGTGAAGTTGTTATGGAAGCTGGTGATGAAATCACAGAAGATGATGTTGCAAAAATTAATGAACTTAAAATTAAAGAAATTCCTGTTTTGCACATTGATTATGTAAATGTTGGACCATATATTCGCAACACATTAGTTGCAGATAAAAATACAACACGTGAAGAAGCATTAATTGATATTTACAAAATTATGCGTCCAGGTGAATTGCCAGTTGTTGAAACAGCTGATGCTTTATTCCGTAGCATGTTCTTTGATTTAGAAAGATATGATTTATCATCTGTTGGTCGTGTTAAAATGAACTTAAGATTGGGAATTGACACTGAAGAAGTTCCAGATTCTGTTCGTGTTTTAAGAAAAGATGATATTTTAAGAATTTTAAAAACTCTTGTTGAATTAAAAGACGGCAAAGGTCAAGTTGATGATATCGATAACCTTGGTAACCGTCGTGTTCGCTCTGTTGGCGAATTGATGGAAAACCAATATCGTCTTGGTTTACTTCGTATGGAAAGAATGATTCGTGAACGTATGACATCTAGTGAAATCGATTCAGTTATGCCATATGATTTGATTAATGCAAAACCACTTTCAGCTGCTGTTCGTGAGTTCTTTGCTTCATCACAATTATCTCAATTTATGGATCAAAACAACCCATTATCAGAAATTACTCATAAACGTCGTTTATCAGCATTAGGTCCTGGTGGTTTAACACGTGATAGAGCTGGTATGGAAGTTCGTGACGTTCATCCAACACATTATGGTCGTATTTGTCCAATTGAATCTCCTGAAGGTCAAAATATCGGGTTGATTAACTCTTTGGCAAGCTATGCAAAAGTTAACAAATATGGATTTATTGAAAGTCCATATCGTAAAGTTGTTGATGGTAAAGTTTCATCTGATGTTGTTTATTTGTCAGCAATGGAAGAAGCAAAATATACAATTGCACAAGCTAATGCTAAATTGAATGATAAAGGTGAATTTTTAGAAGAATTTGTTACAGCTCGTAGAGCGGGTGAAGTTTTGCAAGCAAAACCAAGCGAAATCGATATGATTGACGTTTCACCAAAACAAGTTGTTTCTGTTGCAGCTTCTCTTATTCCATTCTTAGAAAATGATGACGCTAACCGTGCTTTGATGGGTTCAAACATGCAAAAACAAGGTGTGCCATTATTAAAAGTGGAAGCTCCACTTGTTGGAACTGGAATGGAAGCTGTTGTTGCTAAAGATTCAAAAGCTGCTATTACAGCAAAACGTTCTGGTGTTGTAACTCAAGTTGATTCTTCTCGTATTGTTATTCAAGCAACAGATGAATTAACAACAACAAGTGCTGGTGTTGATATTTACACATTAGCAAAATTCCAACGTTCAAACCAAGGTACATGTATGACACAACAACCACTTGTTAAAACAGGTGAAATTGTTCGTAAAGGTGATATTATTGCTGATGGTCCTTGTACACAATTGGGTGAATTGGCATTAGGAAGAAACGTTTTTGTTGCCTTTATGCCATGGAATGGTTACAACTATGAAGACTCTATTTTGATTTCTGAAAGAATCGCTCGTGATGATGTCTTTACTTCTATTCACTTAGAAGAATTTGAAGTTGTTGCTCGTGATACAAAATTAGGTCAAGAAGAAATCACTCGTGATATTCCAAACGTTGGTGAAGAAGGCTTAAAGAACCTTGATGAAACAGGTATTGTTTACATTGGTGCAGAAGTTAAAGCAGGCGATATCTTAGTTGGTAAAGTAACACCAAAAGGCGAAACAATTATGACGCCAGAAGAAAAATTGTTGCGCACAATTTTTGGTGAAAAAGCTGCTGATGTTAGAGATTCTTCTTTACGAGTTCCTCCTGGAGTTTTTGGAACAGTTATTGATGTTCGCGTCTTTACTCGTAGAGGTATTGAAAAAGACGAACGCGCATTGGCAATTGAACAAGCTGAAATTAGCCGTTTAGCAAAAGATAGAGATGATGAAAAAGCAATTTTGCAAAAATCATTCTATGATCGTATCCGTGCAATTTTAATTGGTCAAAAAGTTGCTAAAGCTGAAGGCTTTAAATCAGGCGCGGTTTTGACAGAAGAAAACTTGAAAGATGTTGCAAACTATAACTTGCGTCGTATCAGTATTGCTGATGATACAGCAATGACACAGATTGAAGAATTGATTGAAACGCTCAATCAAGCTGAAAAAGAATTGCAAGAAAAATTCGAAAACCGTGTCGAAAAATTGCAACGTGGTGATGAAATGATGGCTGGCGAATTGAAGAAAGTTAAAGTCTTTATTGCCACAAAACGTAAATTACAACCAGGTGATAAAATGTCTGGACGCCATGGAAACAAAGGTGTGGTCTCTCGTGTGTTACCAATCGAAGATATGCCATACACAGAAGAAGGTCGTCCAATGGATATCGTTTTAAATCCACTTGGTGTGCCATCTCGTATGAACGTGGGTCAAATTTTAGAAACACACTTGGGTTATGCTTGTCGCGAATTAGGTCGTCAAATCGGAGCAGTTGTTGATGAAGTAAAAGCTCAACATGCAAAAGTTGAAGATTTGCGCGCTAAATTAAAAGAAGTTTATGGCGATCGTGAATATAACAACAAGATCGACCAAATGGACGATACAGCATTACTCTTAATGAGTGAAAACCTCAAGAAGGGTGTTCCAATTGCAACTCCAGTTTTTGATGGTGCTCATCAAGATGATATTAGCAATATGTTAACAATGGCTGGATTAAATCCATCAGGTCAAGTTACTTTATACGATGGTTTAACAGGTGAACCATTTGATCGCAAGGTTACAATTGGTTACATGTATATGTTAAAATTGCACCACTTGGTTGATGAAAAGATTCACGCTCGTTCCATTGGGCCATACAGCTTGGTTACACAACAACCTCTTGGTGGTAAAGCCCAATTCGGTGGTCAAAGATTTGGTGAAATGGAAGTGTGGGCATTGGAAGCTTATGGTGCTGCATACACTCTCCAAGAAATGCTTACAATCAAATCTGATGACGTTTCTGGTCGTATTAAGGCTTATGAAACAATTATCAGAGGCGATAATAATTTTGAAGCAGGTATTCCTGAATCATTTAACGTTCTCGTTAAAGAAATGCGTTCTTTAGGCTTGGATGTTGAATTAAACCAAAACGATAAATAATTTCATAGGGAAGGGGGTTAACCCTCTTCCCGCTCAATAAAATAAAAGAGGTAAAACAGATGAATGATTTAATTTCTACTTTTGGACAAGTTGCATCACCACAGTCTTTTGATGATATCCGTATTTCCATTGCATCACCTGAAAAAATTAGAGCATGGTCTTTTGGTGAAGTAACTCGCCCTGAAACAATTAACTATCGCACATTTAAACCAGAAAAAGATGGTTTATTCTGCGCCAAAATTTTTGGTCCTGTGAAGGATTATGAATGTTTGTGCGGTAAATATAAAAGAATGAAATATCGCGGTATTACTTGCGAAAAGTGCGGTGTTGAAGTTACTCTTTCAAAAGTTCGTCGTGAAAGAATGGGGCATATTGAATTAGCTTGCCCAGTTACACATATTTGGTTTTTAAAATCTCTTCCAAGTCGTATCGGTACATTGCTTGATATGATGCTTAAAAATTTGGAAGCAGTTTTATATTTTGAAAAATATATTGTTATTGAACCAGGTTTAACATCATTAAAATTGCATGATTTATTAAACGAAGAACAATATCAAGCAGCTTTAGAAGAATACGGTGAAGATTCTTTCCGTGTTGGTATTGGTGCTGAAGCAATTAAAGAAATGCTTTCTCAAATTGATTTAGCTGCAGAAGCTGCAAATTTACGTGCAGATTTAATTGGCACAACAAGTGACATGAAACGCAAAAAAATCGTTAAAAAATTAAAACTTGTTGAAGCATTTTTAGAATCTGGTTCTCGCCCTGAATGGATGGTTTTGGATGTTTTACCAGTTATTCCACCTGAATTACGTCCATTAGTTCCATTAGATGGTGGTCGTTTTGCAACATCAGATTTAAATGATTTGTATCGCCGTGTTATTAACAGAAACAATCGCTTAAAAAGATTGTTAGAATTGCGTGCTCCTGAAATTATTATCCGCAATGAAAAACGTATGCTTCAAGAAGCTGTTGATGCATTGTTTGATAACGGTAGAAGAGGCAGAGCTGTTGCAGGTATTAACAAACGCCCACTCAAATCTTTAGCTGATATGTTAAAAGGTAAACAAGGTCGTTTCCGTCAAAACTTGCTTGGTAAACGTGTGGACTATTCTGGTCGTTCTGTTATTACTGTTGGTCCAGAATTGATGTTGCATCAATGCGGTTTGCCAAAGCGTATGGCATTAGAATTGTTTAAACCATTTATCTATTCAAAATTGGAACAACGTGGTTTAGCTTCAACTATTAAAGCTGCTAAAAAAATGGTTGAAAAAGAAAAACCAGAAGTTTGGGATATCTTATCAGAAGTTATCCGTGAACACCCTGTATTATTGAACCGTGCTCCAACATTGCACCGTTTAGGTATTCAAGCTTTCGAACCTGTTTTAATTGAAGGTAAAGCTATTCAATTACACCCACTTGTTTGTACAGCATTTAACGCTGACTTTGACGGTGACCAAATGGCTGTTCACGTTCCACTTTCAACAGAAGCGCAATTAGAAGCTCGTGTATTGATGATGAGTACAAATAATATTTTATCACCAGCCAGTGGTAAACCAATTATTGTGCCAACACAAGATATTATTTTGGGCTTATATTATCTTTCAATGCAACGTGATGGTGAAAAAGGCGAAGGCATGGTTTTTGCAGATCCGCAAGAAATTGAACATGCTTTATTTGAAAAACAAGTTTCATTACATGCAAAAATTAAAGTTCGTTTAACAATTATGGAAGATGATGGCCAAAAACGCACACGTATTGTTGAAACAACACCAGGTCGTGTTAAATTAGCCTCTATTTTGCCAGATAACAGCAAAATTCCATTTAGTTTAATGAACCGCTTGATTCGTAAAAAAGAAGTTTCTGATATTATTGATGCTGTTTATCGTTATTGCGGTCAAAAAGAAACATGTATTTTTGCTGACCGTGTAATGGGTCTTGGTTATCGTCAAGCTGCATTATCTGGTATTTCATTTGGTAAAGATGATTTGATTGTTCCAGCTGAAAAGAAAACATTGTTAGAAGAAACAAAACAAAAAACAGCTGAATATGAACGTCAATATCAAGATGGTTTGATTACTCGCCTTGAAAAATACAACAAAGTTGTTGACTCTTGGGCTTCATGTACAGATGCAATCGCTGATGCCATGATGAAAGAAATTTCTAAAACAGAAGTTGGTAAACCTGTTAACTCAGTTTACATGATGGCTCACTCAGGTGCTCGTGGTAGTGCTGCTCAGATGAGACAGTTGGCTGGTATGCGTGGTTTGATGGCAAAACCATCAGGTGAAATTATTGAAACACCAATTACATCAAACTTTAAAGAAGGTTTGACTGTTATGGAATACTTTAACTCCACTCACGGTGCTCGTAAAGGTTTGGCCGATACTGCTTTGAAAACAGCTAACTCTGGTTACTTAACACGTCGTTTAGTTGACGTTGCACAAGATGCCATTATTACAATGGATGATTGTGGAACAGATAATGGTATCACAATTCAACCAATTATTGAAGGTGGTGATGTTATTGCAACAACTGGTGAACGTATTTTAGGTAGAACTGCTGCTGAAGATATTATTAATCCAGAAACAGGCGAAGTTATTGTTCCTAAAAACAAACTTATCGACGAAGTTGATGTTGAAAAAATTGACTCTGTTGGTGTTGAATCAGTTCGCATTCGTTCAGTTTTAACTTGTGAAGCTGAAAATGGAATTTGTGCTTGCTGTTATGGTCGCGATTTATCTCGCGGAACTCCAGTTAACTTGGGTGAAGTTGTTGGTATTATTGCAGCTCAATCTATTGGTGAACCTGGTACACAGCTCACCATGCGTACATTCCACATCGGTGGTGCTGCTCAACGTGGTGCAGAACAATCAAGTATTGATGTTGGATTTGATGCCAAAGTTCGTATTTCTAACTGCAATATTATTACTGACTCAAAAGGTGATAAAATTGTGTTGGCAAGAAATTGCGAAGTTTCATTGTTGGATGCAAACAATCGTGAAAAAGCTCGTCACAAATTACCATATGGCGCCCGTTTGTTGGTTGAAAATGGAGATAAAGTGACAAAAGGTTCACGTATTGCTGACTGGGATCCATATACAATGCCAATTATTGTTGATAAATCTGGAACAGTTAGATTTGAAGATTTGGTTGAAGGTGAAACAGTTCGTGAAGTTGTTGATGATGCAACAGGTTTAACATCTAAAGTGGTTATGAGACCAGCAACATCTAAAGTTGAACGCAAACCACATCTTGTTTTACTTGATGACAAAGGTGAAATCTTTAAGTTTGGTAATGGTATGGAAGCTCGTTATTATTTGCCAGTTGATGCTGTTGTTAGCGTTTCAAATGGTCAAAAAGTTCAAATTGGTGACGTGTTAGCTAGATTACCTCGTGAATCAACGAAAACAAGAGATATTACAGGTGGTTTGCCTCGTGTTGCGGAACTCTTTGAAGCTCGTTGTCCAAAAGATGCAGCTATTATTGCTGAAATTGATGGCCGCATTGAATATGGCGTTGACTTTAAAACAAAACGCCGTGTGATGATTGTTGGTGAAGATGGCGAAACAACAAGAGAATACCTTATTCCAAAAGGACGCTCAATCGCAGTTCATGAAGGTGATATTGTTCGCAAAGGCGATATGATTGTTGAAGGTTCATTAGATCCACATGATATTTTGCGCGTAATGGGTGTTGAAGCTTTGGCTCACTATTTGATTAAAGAAGTTCAAGCTGTTTACCGTTTACAAGGTGTTAAAATCAATGATAAACATATTGAAGTTATTGTTCGTCAAATGATGCAACGTCTTGAAGTTATTGATGCTGGTGATACAACATTATTAACAGGTGAACAAGTTGATAAAGAAATTTTACAAGCTGAAAATGAAAAGACACTTAAGATGAATGGTCGTCCAGCAGTTGCTGCTCCAGTCTTATTAGGTATTACAAAAGCCAGCTTGCAAACAAGTTCATTTATCTCTGCTGCTTCCTTCCAAGAAACAACTCGTGTGTTAACAGAAGCTGCAACAGCAGGTCGTAGAGATAAACTTGCTGGATTGAAAGAAAACGTTATCGTTGGTCGATTAATCCCAGCTGGTACAGGTGCTCAAATGCAAAGATTGCGTAAAATAGCTGCCCAAAGGGATAAAGATATTTTAGAAGCACAAAAAGAAACAACAGTTTCTTAAAGATCAAAAAAAGGAGCGAGAAATCGCTCCTTTTTTAGTGTCTTGTTTATAGTTTTTTTTAAATCCTTTCTAGAAGAAATTACCAATTCAAAAGGTGGTGTAATGAGAAAGGATTTTTTTAATTGTGAGATACAAATTTTTTTAACAAAAATTATAGATAATTATCATTTCATTTGAATGATGAAAAAATTGATTTTTGTGATTTATAAAAATAAAAAAAGAGTTTTTACTTTAAATGAAAATATATTTTTTGTTTATCTATAACCTATTATTTTTAATTCAAAAGATAAAAAATAAGTTTATATTTTTACTTGACTTTTTAAAGGTCGGGTGTCAATATGTTAAAAAAATATACATTTTTATTTCAGCAGAGTATGTAGAGGATCAAAAATGGCCCAAAAATTACAAATTCTTCGAACGGCGGATGGATATGGGTTGCCTTTACCAATGTATGAAAGCAAAGACCATATGGGGCTTTCTTTAATGGCAGCTATTCCAGATGTGATTAAACTGGAATCAGGTGATATTGTTTGTTTACCAATTGGATTTGCCATTGGGATTCCAAGAGGTATGTGTGGGTTTATTATTTCTGTTCCTGAATTGGTGAAAGAAAAAGGACTTGTTGTGATAACAGCTCCTTGCATTTTAAATCCAGCAGATCGTGGTCCAATATTTGTTTTGATCAGGAATGATAGTTCTAAATCCCAATTTATTAATAGAGGTGATGTGATTGCTAATTTGGTTATTTCATCAGCAGAACAGGTATATTGGTCAGAAGTTGAAACGGATGAGGAAATTGAAGCAACACCTACTTCTGATTTTTGGGTTGATAAAAAGCAAGAATCTTCTGTTGTTGAAGAACATCATGAAGATGTTTCTCAAAGACGCCCTGTAAAATCTATTCGTATGAGGGTTAAGTAATATCATGGATGTGAAAACCTCTTTTCTTGTAGTGTTATTATCTTTTGGGTTTTTAACGCCTTTATGTGCGCAAGAGCAGTTGGCTATTCCTCGTTTTGTTTCATTAAAAATGGGGGAGGTTAATTTAAGAACTGGTCCTGGAAATAGATATCCGATTAGATATGTATATAAGAAAAAAAATTATCCAGTTGAAGTTATTGATGAGTATGAATTGTGGCGTCAAATCAGAGAAATTGATGGAACAATTGGATGGGTTCACCGTCGGATGATTACGGGAACAAGATATGTTCTTTTAAAACAAGATGCTGATGTTTTCAAAAAAGCAGATATTTCATCTAAAATTAAAGCTTATGCAACAAAAGATGTGTTAGCAAAAGTTGAATCTTGCCCATTTAAAAATGAGTTTTGCGAATTAGAGTTTGATACGGGCGAAAAAAAGATAAAAGGATGGGTTAAACGATCCCATTTATATGGAATATATCCTAATGAAGTGATTAAATAAAAAAGCTCCTTTAAAAGGAGCTTTTTTCGTTATAGAATGGTTATATTATTTACTTATTGCAGTTTTTCTTCTTTTTAAGTTCTTTTTGCCTTCATATAAGAATAAAACAATTCCTGATAAGACAAGTGGTAAAACATAATAAATAATACGATAAGCAATAAGTGCGCCGAATAAATGAGCTGTATTTGCATCAGATGGAATGATTGCAAGGAATAAACCTTCAAATACGCCTAATCCCCCTGGAACTTGACTGAAAACACCTAAAACTTGGGCAACTAAAAAGACTCCAATAAAAATATGAAATGGAATTTCAATAAAAGGAATTAAGCAAAAATAAAGAACAAAAGAAGCCAAAACAATATCAAAGCTTCCTAAAAACATTTGAGCTAATCCCATTTTAACTGATGGCATATTCAAAGAAATTTTTCCAATTTTAATTGGTTTTTTATAAAATGCGCATAAAAGAAAATATCCAATTAAGCCAATAAATGAACCAAGAGCAACGAGTAAAGTTGTGATATGAGAGGCTTGAGCGGACCCAAAGGCGTGTTGCGGTGTTAATAAATATCCAACAACTGTTAAAAAGAAACAAGCAATGAGATATGTGAACCCGGAAAACGTTACCATTTTAACGATTTCAGAGCCTTTAAAACGCCATCTGGTATAAAAGCGATATCGAATTGTTCCGCCTGAAACGATAGCATGGCCAGCATTATTGCTTACAGAATATCCAATGAACCCAACTAAAATCCATTTCCATGCTTCTAATTTTCTTTTGATATATTTAAGGGCTAAAAAGTCATAAGTTGATAAGGCCACATAGCCAAGAAAAGAAGCAATGCAAGCATAGATTAAATTTTTGGTTGGAATATTAAAAAGCGCATTTTTAATATCTTGAGGTGGATATTTTGAAAGTTGAAAATAAAGCATAATGGCAGCGATAACAAAAAAGAATAATCCCGCCCATGAGATTGCTTTTTTTAACAAGCGTTTTAGGTTTGTTTTTTGCATATTACCTCTGTCAATTGGAAGTTAAAAATTTTGTAAGTATGTTAATAGATTTTATTTAAATAAGCAATAGGGGGAAAAGATATTTTTTTTTATATTAAGTGTTGCTTTTTGATAAAAAAAAGATTACACTCAATTTGTCTTTAGCGAGTGTAGCTCAATGGTAGAGCGGAAGCTTCCCAAGCTTAAGACGAGGGTTCGATTCCCTTCACTCGCTCCAATAAAAAAGCCGACCTTAGGGTCGGTTTTTTTGTTGGAAGTAGGAAAGGGGATAAGAACCCGAGCAGAGGGTTTGGTCGCGACTGGAAAGGAGCGGACGTCCGATAAGGACGGTCCCGAGTAAGCGAGGGATGAGTGATAAGTTACGAGCATTCCCTTCACTTGGATTCAATAAAAAAGCCGACCCTAAGGTCGGCTTTTTTGTGCGATATAAAAGAAATAAAACTAAAAGATATGTTGTTTTTTATCTTGAATTTTTTAACTTTTATATATAAACTTGAAATCGGATGAAGTGATGGTTCATCTGAGGTGTGGAAACCTCTTCAACAGCGTCAGGTGTAAAGACGAAAATTTTGCACGCTTTCCAGTATGACTGGAAGGCGGTAAAATACGCTTTTTAGCCAATATATCGCACTATTTCTGTTGAGTAGTTTCCAACTTCCAGTCGCCCTCATCAGGCGATTTTATTTTATCTTGAAAGGAAGTTAAGGATGAAAAAATATCTCTTATTAGGCATGATATGTTTAATAAGTGGGGGTGCTGATGCAGGATATTATAACCCTTATCAACAAACACCACCACAAATGCCTGTTTATCAACAACAGCCAGTTCAGCAAGTTTATACCTATCAACCACAACAAGTTCCAGTTTATCAAGAAGCTCAACCAGTTTATCATACAAGACAGGTGATACCTCATGCGCTGTCTTCCGTTGATCAAACAAAAGCATATTTTAGCGCTAAATTAAAACATATAAATATGGAAACAGAAGCTGAATGGATAACAAAAAAATCTATTGATGATAGTGTAATGGGAGGAGCTTTTGCTTTTGGTATTTCGCATAAAACACCATCTGGAACATTGAGAGCTGAGGTGGAGTATAATATAAATGGGGCAACAGAGAAAAAAGAAGATGTTTTGATCCCTGTATTTGATGAAATTTATGAAGCAGAGGAACATATTGAAATTTCAACACAAGCATTAATGTTGAATGGATATTATAACTTTGAAACGGGGTCAAAATTTTCTCCTTATATTGGGGCAGGTATTGGTTTTGCCCGTATAAAAGGGACGTTAGATTGGGCTGATATTGAAGTTCTCAATATAAAGAAAACAAACTTTGCTTGGCAAGCAGGCCTTGGGATTTCGTATGATATCACCAATAATTTTGCCATTGATACAGGTTACCGTTATATGGATTATGGTGATTTTGAAAAAGATGGTGTTAAAGCTGACACATCAGCGCATGAATTTTATACGGGGGTGAGAGTTTCTTTTTAAAAAATATATAAAAATAGTCCTAAATGAAGAGGCGGTCTCCAACCCGTCTCTTTTTTTGTTATTTGAATTAAAAAAAACAAAGGGGTTTATTATAAAAACGACTCGCAAAAAACACTCTTTTTTGGCGATAATTTTGCCTAATAAAAATTTTTGTTTTATTTTTAATCTCTTGTTTTAAAATTGTTAAAAATACGGAATATTTTTTGTCAAAAAAATCTTATCTTTTTAAGGGGTTATTTAAATTTATTGTTTTTTTTAGATTCGTGTATTTTTTGTCACTTTTGTCAATAAAAATTCTTGCATTCTATATTTTTTTATGACAAATAAATACATAAAATTAAACACTTAAAAATTTAATCAAAAAAAACAAAAAAAAGGTATTGACATTTTATTGTAGTGTAGCGTTAATTAATACAAAATGTAGTTCAGTAAACACTATATGTTGTTATTAAGGACTGCATATAGTGTTTACTGGAAATCAATTTTAATACAGGGAGTTTAAGGGAAATGTTAGAGGTTGTTCAAAAAGACGAACGTGAAGGATTGGATTTGGGTCCATTGACAGAAGTTATCAAAAGAGATGGTGAAAAACACGCTTTTGATGCAGCTAAAATTGCTTTAGCTATTGGAAAAGCAGGCGAAGCCACCAATGAATTTGGAATGGATGAAGCTTGGCTTTTAACACGTCAAGTCATTAAAGTTTTGAAACATAAATTCGCCTATGGTGTTATTCCTGCTATTGAACAAATTCAAGATGTTGTTGAACAAGTTCTTATTTCTTCTAACTATTACAAAACAGCTCGTTCATATATTATCTATCGTGAACAACGTGATAAATTACGTCGTGATAAAAAAGCTGTTATTGATGCTATTTCCTCTATTAATGAATATTTGGATCGTTCAGACTGGCGCGTAAATGCAAACGCAAACCAAGGCTATTCTTTGGGCGGATTGATTTTAAATGTTTCTGGTAAAGTTGTTGCTAACTATTGGCTCAATCATATTTATACACCAGAAATCGGTGAAGCTCATAGAAATGGCGATTATCATATTCATGATTTAGATATGTTGGCTGGATATTGTGCAGGTTGGTCTTTGCGTGTTTTATTGGAAGAAGGATTTAATGGTGTTGCCAATAAAACAGAATCAAACCCTCCACGTCACTTAGTATCAGCTTTCTCTCAAATGATTAATTTCTTGGGAACGCTTCAAAATGAATGGGCTGGTGCTCAAGCCTTCTCATCTGCAGATACTTATTTAGCTCCATTTGTAAGAATTGAAAAATTAACTTATGATGAAGTTAAACAAGCAATGCAATCATTTATTTTTAACTTGAATGTGCCATCTCGTTGGGGAACTCAAACACCATTTACAAACTTAACATTCGATTGGACATGCCCTCTTGATTTAAAAGATCGTCACCCAATTATTGGTGGGGAAGTTCAAGAATTTACTTATGGTGAGTTGCAAGAAGAAATGGATATGATTAACCGCGCTTTCTTAGAAGTTATGGCTGCAGGTGATGCAAAAGGACGTCCATTCACATTCCCAATTCCAACATATAATATCACCAATGAATTCCCATGGGAATCTCCAAACACAGAATATTTGTTTGAAATGACAGCAAAATACGGATTGCCATATTTTTCAAACTATGTTAATTCCGACATGAAACCAAGTGATGTTCGTTCAATGTGTTGTCGTTTGCGCCTTGATTTAACAGAGCTTAAAAAACGCGGCGGTGGTTTGTTTGGTTCTGCAGAACAAACAGGTTCAATTGGTGTTGTGACGATTAACTGTGCACGTTTGGGTTACATACATAAAGGAAAAGAAGAAAATCTTTTTGCTCGTTTAGATGAACTTTTGGAATTAGCAAAAACATCTCTTGAAATTAAACGTAAAGTAATCGCTATGCATATGGATAGAGGATTATATCCATATACAAAAAGATATTTGGGAACATTCAGAAGCCATTTCTCAACCATTGGTGTGAATGGTATTAATGAAATGATCCGTAATTTTACCTCTGATAAAGAAAATATCACAACATCATGGGGTCGTGAATTTGCACAAAAATTCTTAACACATATTCGTGAAAAAATGCTTGATTATCAAGCTGAAACTGGAAATATGTATAATTTGGAAGCCACACCAGCTGAAGGAACAACTTATCGTTTCGCAAGAGAAGATCAAAAACGTTTCCCTGATATTATTCAAGCTGGAACAAAAGAAGCTCCATATTATACAAACAGTTCTCAATTGCCTGTAGGATTTACAGATGATCCATTTACAGCTCTTGATTATCAAGATGATTTACAAACTCAGTATACGGGTGGTACCGTGTTGCATCTTTACATGAGTGAACGAATCTCTTCTTCATCCGCCTGTAAAGCATTGGTGCGCCGTGTATTGGAAAATTATCGTTTACCATATGTTTCAATTACGCCAGTTTATTCAATTTGCCCTAAACATGGGTATATCAGTGGGGAACATAAATACTGCCCACTTTGTGATAAAGAATTGATTGAACGTAAACGTAAAGAAATGGAAGCTCAAGCTTAACTTTAAGGAGACTAAAAAATGACTGACGCTGAAATCTTGGCACAATGCCAAAATGAAAGACAACAAGTTGAATGCTGGACACGTGTAATGGGTTATTTTAGACCATTTAGTCACTTCAATAAAGGGAAAAAATCTGAATTTGAAGAACGCGTTTGGTTTGTTGAAGAAAATTGCGCCGAATGCAATATGCAAGTGGCCATTTAAAAGATATCAGCCGCTTTAAAGCGGCTGTTTTCTTATGAGAGGATAAAATGAAAGTTGCTGGTTTGGTTCCATTTACAACGATTGATTTTCCTGAACGATTGGCAGGGGTTGTTTTCTTTCAAGGATGTCCATTAAAATGTCCTTATTGTCATAATCCGAATCTTCAAGATTTTAATCAAGAAGGAACTATTTCTTGGGAAGATGTGCTTTCTTTTTTTTCAGAAAGAAAAAAAAGATTAGATGGTGTTGTATTATCTGGGGGGGAACCTTTAATGCAACCAAATATATTGAAAGCTATTCAAGAAATAAAAGAATTGGGTTTTCAAATTGCCATTCATACAAGTGGGATATATCCACAAAAGATGAAAGAAATCTTGTCACTTGTTGATTGGGTTGGTCTTGATATTAAAGCGCCAAAAGAAAAATATAATATTCTATCTGGAAGAGAAAAAGTTTCAACAGCTGTTTTTGAAACTTTAAAGATATTATCTGATTCTGATATTGATTTTGAAGTAAGAACAACATTGGATCCTAATCATTTAACAATAGATGATGTTTATTTGCTTGCTTCAGAGTTAAAAGAATATCGTATTCCTCAATTTGCGCTTCAGAAATATCGAACATTTCCTGGGGATAAAAATCCTCCATCACAATCTGTTATTGATTCTTTTTTTGAAGATGATGCATTAATAAAAATGCTTAAAAGCAATTTTAGTAGGTTGGTTTTGCGATAAATTTTTTAATTTACAATTTTTGTTTAAAGAGATATAATAAATAAAAAGGTGGAGGTTTTTATGACAGAACAATTATCTCAAGAAAAACAAATTTCAAAGCTTAAAAAGCAAAAAGGTCGCATTGAAAAAGGATTAGAAATTGCTGAAAAATTTGTTCAAAATAAAACAGAAGAATTAGAGCAAATTGATAAAGAGCTTGGGGAAAATTCATTTGATGATGATCTTTTAAACGAAGAAGATGATGTTTTTCCACCTAAAAAAGATGAAGAAGATGATGACGATACAGAAGATCCTTTGCATCCTAAAAAAAAGCTTTTGCTATATAAAAAATGGATAAAAAAAGGGTTAAACTATGTTTTGTTTTTTATCAATAAAAATGAAAAAACTTTATCTGATTTAGAAAAAGAAATTGATGATTTAGAGCAGGGAGTTGTGAGCCCTTGGGACCCAGAGCAAAAAAAACCAAAATATATTTCTCAGTCTGAATTTTTGGGGACACCTAAATTAGATATGCCTTCTATGGATGCAACTTTTAAAGGAACAGCGCGTAGAGGGGCAATGAGCAAAAAAGAAAAAGATGAATTAGTTGAAGAAGCGAAGAAAAAACAAAAAGAAGAACGTTCTGCATCAACAGGGCAACCAGTCAATAGGCCAAACAGACCTTTGCGTCCAGGGGAAAAGCCTATGCAACCTGATTTTAGCAAAATGACACCAGATCAGAAAAAGGATTTTATCAATAAAAAGTTAAAGAATAAAGATCCGAGAGAACAAAAAGAAGGTCTTGAAATTTTAAAGAAACCAGAAAATAAAGAATTCTTCCAAGAAATGATGAAGGATAAAGAGTTTCAAAAAACATTTCAAAATGCTGAAAAAATGGTTGGTAAGTATGATAAAATTAGAGACAGTATGCGCAAAAATTTAAAATCATTAATGCGTTCATCTTCTGATGTTGTTAAGTTGCAAATTTCAAGATTGCGTTCAGGAAAGGTTGGTTCTGCTGTTTCTGGATTAAAAGAAATTTCAAGTTCTGTTCGATTTGATAATGAGGTTGGAAAAGCGGCAGGAGCAGTTGTTAAAGGGGTTGAAGAAATGTTTAAGTTTTTTGGTATTAAACCAGAAGAATCCCTTAATAAGCAAATTTTAGAAGAAGCAAAACCTATATTTACACACCAAATGGCTGAAAAAGGAAAAAATGATCGTGAAATAGATTTAAAATCTAAGCAAAATAAAATTTGGGGTGAAACAAAAGAAATAACTGATCAAGAGAAAAAGATTGTTCAAGAGATATCTTTAAAACAAGGTTCTGAAAATTTACCAAAAGTTGAGAAGAAAGATGATGTGAAACAAGTTGTGGACAAAGATGAAGAAATTCAAAAAACACAGGATATAGAATATATTAAAAAGAAAAAGAAGGATGCTGAAAAATCAGCTATGCTTAGGCAAGTTAATAAAAATGAAAGATAATTATTTAAAAACCCTTCCGTTGGAAGGGTTTTAATTTTAAAGAAGAGAAAGTTGTTGAGGTTTTTCTTTTTTAGGAGCAACATTTTGTCCTTCTAAAAAACGTTTAATCGGGGCATAAGATCGTCTATGGATAGATGTTATTCCATATTTTTCAATTGCCTCAATGTGTTCTTTTGTTCCATATCCTGAATTTTTTTCCCATCCGTATTGAGGATATGTTTTTGCTAGCTCTTTCATCAGTTTATCTCTAGTGACTTTTGCAACAATAGATGCCGCTGCAATTGAAAGAGAGAGATGATCGCCTTTGATAATGGCTTTTGCAGGAATTGATAAATTTTTTGGCAACCTATTCCCATCTATAAGCAATGCATCTGGTTTTTGATTAAAGTTATCCACAGCTTGTTTAACAGCGCGTTCCATGGCTAAAAAAGTTGCTGCTAAAATATTTTTTTCATCAATTTCTGTAGAAGAAGAAATGCCAATTCCAATATATGCATTTGATGCCATAATTTCATCAAACAAGGCTTCTCGTTTTTGACTGGATAATTTTTTTGAGTCATCAATTTGTTCAGCAAGTTCCGATGGAATTTTATATTCAGGCCAACAGACACATGCCGCAACAACAGGGCCACACCAAGGGCCGCGACCTGCTTCATCAAGACCAAAAACAAACCCATTTGGGCAAATTTCTTTTTCTAAGTCAAAAGTTGGCATTCATGCTCCTTTTTAAGATATAACAAAATTAAGTGTGTTTTTTTATAAACACAATAAAAGGCGAATATATCGTTGGTATAGATTATTTTAATCTTTCAACAATTTGCTCCATAGGCATAATTTTGCCAATAGGTCCTAAGGCTGAAAGAGTTAATGGTTTTTGAATTATTTCTTTAGCGATTCGTTCAAGATTTTCTTTAGAAACATCTTCAATTTTTTTAATAACCTCTTCTTTAGAAATAACTTTTCCATATAAAATCGTATCAATGGCATTCATTTCTGCATGCGAAGAAATATTTTCATGTCTCATAAGAAGGCCGGCTTTTAATCTTGCTTTTGCTCTTTCAATTTCTTCATCTGTTAATGTGTGTGGTAATCTTGTTAATTCATCACATAAGACAGGGATTAATTCTTCGACTTCTTTTTCTCCTGTCCCTGCATAAACGCCAAAAATACCAGTATCTGTTTCTGAAGATGAAAAAGCATAGATGGAATATACTAAACCGCGTTCTTCCCTAATTTCTTGAAATAATCTTGAAGACATTCCACCACCTAAAACGCTGGAAAGGATCTTATGTCCATAATAATTTTCATCCGTATAAGAAACACCTTCAAATCCAACAACAAGGTTCACTTGTTCGTTTGGTTTTAAAACGCGTTTTTCTCCGCCTTTATAAAGGGCTTTTTGTGCGTTTGGTCTTTGATTTTGATTAAATGCAGTAAATTTTTCTTCGCATTGTTGAATAAATTCGTCATGATTAACAGCGCCAGATGCACTGATAATAATTCTAGGAGTTGTATATTCCGTGTGCATATAATTTAATAATTCTTCACTGGAAATACGTTTAACTGTTTCAACAGTTCCCAAAATAGCTCTACCTAATGGTTGATTTGGATAAGCAACTTCATTGAAATAATCAAATACTAAGTCATCAGGTGTATCATTTTGCATATTTATTTCTTGGATAATAACGCCTTTTTCTTTTTGAAGTTCTTCTTTATCCATTACAGAATTTTGCAAAATATCAGCAATAATATCAAGGCCTTTTTCTTGGTGTTCTTTTAAAACGCGCACGTAATATGCCGTCATATTTTTCCCTGTGTACGCATTAATAAAACCTCCCACATCTTCAATTTCTTTTGAAATTTGGAAAGCAGAACGAGATTTTGTTCCTTTAAAAGCCATGTGTTCTAACATATGAGAAATGCCGTTTATTTCTTCTGTTTCAAAACGGGCACCAACATTAACCCAAACACCTAAAGAAACACTTTCGGCATTTGAATTTGAATCTGTGATAACTCTAATTTGGTTTTTTAGGGTAGCTGTTTGTAACATTTTTTATCCATTAAAAGTAAAGTAATTTTTCAATTTTATTCCAAAGTTTATTTAAACCAGATGGTTCATCTGTTTCAATCGGCATGATATTTTGAGGGTTTATCTGATGAGATTGAACAGGTGTTTCTGGGGGTAATTCTTTTTGAATTTGTTCCATTTCTTCTGGAGATAATATCACCTCATGTGGAAAAATATAACTTGGAATTTGAGGGTTTATTTGATTTTGTGGTAAATGATTAACCGGGGTTGGCATTTGAGGAATATCAGGCTGTTTTTCTTCAACTTGTTGAGCGTTTTGTTTTTCCTCAATTAATGGTGCATTTTCATTTTCTTGAACATAGTGGCGAACATCTTCCTCATAAACAACGGGTTTGCCTTCTTGGAATATCTGTTTTTTTATTGTAACAGTTTTTCTTAAGCCTTGTGTTGGAGGTAAAATATTTTTTTCTTGTGTAATTAATCCAGTTGTTGAGGGAACACCTTGTGTTGATGGTGTGTTTTGCGGTTGTTGGTTTTGAACAACTAAGGATCCATCTGCTTTTGTTATTACTTGTGGTGTTTCAATATTGAGAACAGGTGTTGGTTTCATCCAAACAGGAGGCATTTGCATTTGAGCGTTTTGATGCTCTATTTGATAGTTTTGCAAAACATCTTGCATAGGGAATGGTTCGTTTGAATTGATAGAGCTTGGTTGAGCAAATCTAAATAACACATATCCATAAGATTGCCCTTTTAATCTTTGCCCTGCTGCAATACTATAATGGGCACCAATAGTTCCATTATCAAAATTGATATAGTCAATATGATAAGTAAGACTGATAGTGGATTGGTTTAAGTTTCCGAAACTGCAGGTAAAGTCTGGAGTCACCATTTGAATGCTGTTTTTATCTAAAATTCCTAAACGGCTGGGTGCAGTTTGACAATTAGGAAAAATATTGTCTGATTTTGTTTTATAATCGATAATTAAATCAGTTCCAGTGGAATTTTCAATACTTTCATTACTGATAATTTTGGCTGAAAGAAAATTTATTTTTGTTGAAACAGAAGATGAATGTAATGGAAGGGAAAATCCTTTTGTTAAACACATTTTTGAATAGGAATCTGCTTCGCAAATTAAAATATCTTTATTAACGTTTTCATTGATTAAATTTTGAACACGATCAAACAAACTCTTTCTTGTTAAAGAGGCTTCTGCTGGGTAACATTTTTTATTTTGACAAACAACAGAGGGTAAAGTTGTTGCTTGAGCTATCAGACCTGTATATAAAAAAGCGATAGTGGATAAAAACATAAACGAGCGAATATGCATGGTAAATCCCTTCCCTAAAAGTGGTTTATTTCATTCTAACTAAAAGAAAAATAAATTGCAAATAAAAAGTTCTTGTAAAAAAATTCCCTTTTTAAGTTGACATGAAAAAGTATTTTTTGTAGTTATATTAATAATGAAAGAGGGGTTATTTTGAAAATAATTATTATTTTCTTAAGCATAGTGTGTATGTTTTTTTCTAAAGGAGTTAAGGAGCAATCCATCTCTTTAGAAGAACAGTTCCCTGAGCATTTTTATTGGGGATTTGAAAAAACAATTTTTAATGATCAAGAACGGCGAAATGTTTTTTTGAAAAAGATTTTTTCGGAATCTAAAATAAAAGAAATTGATCAATCCCATTTATGTTTATTTAAAAACGAGATAATAGATCAAAATGCAACAAAAAAAGTTTTTGATGTTTCAAGATTAAATAGATTTTTAGATATAAAATGCAAAACACCAGATGCGGATATGTCATATTTCAAACATCCACATTGGAATGCTATCATGTATCAATCTAATGATTCCAAATTGTTATGCAAATCCAGAAATGATTGTGCGGTTTTGCTTGAAGATAATAATCAAAAAGTTGTTTTGGGTTGGTTAAATCATGGCGTAGAAGTTTTTAAAAAAAATAAAGAATTTGAGTATGTGAAAACAAATGAAAAATATAATTTAGATCCTTATTTAGAAAAAGAAGGTTTTAAGAATATTAATGATTATGTTTTAAGTTCGCCAAATATTGGTGGATTAGGTAACCAGCTTTTTTCATATTTAAGTGGATTGGTTTATGCGAAAAGAAATCATAAAACGCTTTATAGGGTAGAATGGTCTTATTTTGATAACTTTTTAGATACACCGATAAAGGCAACAACAGATAACTCATTATTGAAATATAAAAGAGCTCCAGAATTTGTTAAGCGCTATTTAAATTTGACTAAATGTTATTTTAATCATGAATTTCCAACTAATGCATCATGCTATGAAACAGGGTGGTATTTGCAATCATGGAAGAACTTTGCTGGATACGAAGATTATATTCGCGAAAATGTTGTTTTTAAAAATGAAGTAAGTGATAAAAATAAAGAAATCATGAATAAAATGAAGTCAGAAAATAGTGTGGCCCTTCATGTTAGAAGAGGTGACTATATTTATTTTGAATATATTTTGTTGACACAAAATTATTATTCTCAAGCTATTGAATATATTAAAAGAAATGTAAAAAATCCAGTATTTTATATTTTTTCAAATGATTTGAAATGGTCAAAAGAAAATATAAAAATTGATGCACCACATGTTTATGTTGACTGGACACGTAAAGATTATGAAGATTTGCAACTGATGAGCAATTGTAAACATTTTATCAATGCAAACTCAAGCTTTTCTTGGTGGGGATCTTTTTTAAGCAGAAATAAAAATAAAATTATAATTACTCCAGATAAACATACGAGTTGGGACACCGATTGGATTAAAAATTTGCTTGCTCCAAATTTTGTTGTAATTGAAGTTGAAAAGCATTATTGGAGCAAAAAAAAGAATCAATTTATTACCGAATAAAAAAAAGCGCTTTTAAAGCGCTTTTTTATTTTTTTCTAACAGAATTATTTTCCTTGTAATAAAGCATCAATTAATTCTTGAACGCTTGGGATATTTCCATTTTTATACATTGGATCTTCGCCAAAGCGATAGCCGCTGTGACCACAGAACATTAAGTTATTATCAATACTTTCACCATGAGCAATAGCTGTTAAAGTTTTATTGATGCAAAATGAGCGTGAATCGGGCAATCTGTCTAAGTGGCCATCTGCTTGAGACCAACCAGAGAATGCACAAGCAGATAAACAACCAACACAATTAGCTCTGTCTTGTTTAATTTGTTCATTTTCTTCATTTGTTAAGAAGATAATGGATTTATCTGGTGTTCTTGCAACAACAGGTCTGGTGCTGCTTAAAAATTCATTTGCTCTTTTAAAATCATGTTCTGTTAAATAAACAGTTAAAGCGGCATTTAATGCAAAAGGTTTAACGAAAATGCCTTCAGCTTTTTCAGTATATGGCATTTCGGTATCTTTTCTTTCCATTAATGTTTTTAAAAATTTATTATTCACAGCAGAAGAATAGAAACCTGTTGGTGAAAATCTTTGCAAGATAATATCACCTTTTTTCAAAGATCTTAAACAACCTTGCCAAGCTTTTGCAACAGGGCTTTCTTTTGTGAGCAATGGTCTTGTTCCAAGTTGGAAAGCAATAGGGCCAATTTCTGGATTATCAATTAAATCTTCAAATTCTTTTAAATTCCAAACACCACCAGCCATAATTAATGGAACATGTTGTAATCCATATTCATTTAATTGTTTTCTTAATTCAACAAGGCGTTGATATGGGCTTTCAGGCATTTCTGGATTTTCAGAGTTTGATAAACCATTGTGACCACCAGCACGCCATGGATCTTCATAAACAACCCCGCCCAAATATTCCATGCAGTTTTTATAACTTCTTAACCATAAAGCACGGAAAGCTCTGGCTGATGAAACAATTGGATAATAAAATAAACCATATTTTGAAGCGATTTCTGCTAATTTATAAGGCATCCCTGCGCCACAAGTAATCCCATGAACAAGATTGTGAACTTTATCTAACATTCCATCAACAACAGGAACAGCATCATTCATGCGTTTTTGATATTGAAAACGAAGAGAGCCTAAAGTTTCTTGAACTTTTTCACCAACAGCAGTGATTTTTTCTTGATATTTTTCAGGGGCTTTTTCTCTTAAGTTACGAACAACTTGTTCGCAAGAGTTCATCACGCCTTCCAAAATAGGGATACTTCCACCCATTTCCCAAAGAACATTCATATGAATTCTGCCATTACCTTCTGAAATTTCATGAGCTAATTTCGCTTGAGAAATCCCCCCTCTGATTGACATTTCAATAAGTTCTTTATGTCTTTCAGGTCTGGTTTTATGTTGATAAACTTTTGGAATGATTTTTCCATTTTCATCATATTCGTCAGCAAAAACCCCAGAAATTGTTCCGACAGCACCAGCTTTTGCCCAAGCGCCTGATGATTGTCCATCAGAAACAGCAATACCTTTTCCGCCTTCAATTAAAGGAATAACCTCTTTGCCGGAAATCATAACGGGATTAACTTTTTTCATTTTTTATCCTTTCAGTTATCTTGTTTTTTTTGGAACAAGAGTTAATTTAATAGGGATAATATAACAAAAAGAGAAATAAAGAGCAAAGTTTTTTTCATATAACAATAAAAAAACTTGTTTTTTTTAATTGTTTTATTATACTCGATACTATGAGTGAGACACAAATATGTTTAACAGGGGTTGGCGTTAGTCTTGAAAAGATGAAAAAAATTTCATCTTGGGTTAAGTTGCCACTTTGGCCAAGTGAAGAAGAGCCGTTTTTAGTAACCCCACTTAAAAAAGACCATCCGATTTTATATGTTGTTGTAACGCCAGATGTTTCTGAAGAACATGGGCGAGAAATTTTAAAATTGCCGATTGCTTGCATTATTGATGCAAATGCAACGAAAAAAAGTATCGTTGATTTTGTTGAGCAACAAAAAGAAAGAAAGCATCCTTTTTCTTTAAGTTTGCTTTTAACAGGGCCAATGGTTTATAGGTATGATGTTGCGCAAGTTTTCACAACAGCTTTGCAACAACGAAGAAAATTTTCAGATGAACGAAAACAAGCGATTCACTTGGCTGTTCATGAAGCTTTAGTGAATGGTCTTTTTCATGGAAATTTGCAATTATCAAGTTCAATGCGTCAAGATGTTGTTGGATTTGTTTCTTATTTAGATTTGGTTGCAAGAAGGTTAAATACGCCTGCATATGCCCAAAAAGCCATATCAATTTGCTCTGTATGGAATAAAATGCGATTAGAAATTAAAATTAAAGATGAGGGTGTGGGTTATTCTTTAGAGCAAATTTTAAAAAGAAATTCAGGGGATGTTTCTTCTAAAAGTGGTCGTGGTCTTCAAATTATTGCGCATGCTGTTGATTCATGCACGATTGATAATTATGGTAAAGAAATTACTCTTTCTTTTTTGAAGGAGAATAAAGAAAATACCTCTATTCAAAATTTATCTTCTATTCCAGAATTTGTTATGCAAACAGATATTTCAAAAGGAAGAGTATTAATTATTGAAGATAATAAAAGTAATCAGGCACTTTTAGCTGGCCTTTTAACCCAAATGGGAATCCATAAAATTGAGGTCGCTTCTTCCGGCGAAGAAGGAATAGAAAAAGCTATTTTATTTCATCCAGATTTAATTATTCTTGATATTGTAATGGAAAAAATGGATGGATATGATGTTTTATTGGAGCTTAAAAAAATTCCTGAAGTTAAAAATATTCCAATTTTAATTCAAACATCAAGTGACACGCGGGAAGCAAGGGATCGAACATTTAAAGCAGGTGCTTCTGATTTTATCACAAAGCCAATTAATCCCTTGGAGTTTTTCACAAGGGTTCGTGTTCATTTAGAAAATAAAAAATTGGTTGAATATTTATCAGATCAATTAGATCAGCTGAATGAGGAAATGAAGATTTCTCAAGAAATGCAACAATCGCTTTTGCCAACGGTTGATACTCTTGAAAATATTCGGGAAAAATGTCATATTGATATTGCTTCTTATTTTTCACCATCAGATAGATTAGGTGGCGATTTTTGGCAGGTTATAGAGCTTTCTGAAAAGAAATTTGGATTGTTTTTATGCGATTTTTCAGGGCATGGGCTTTCAGCGGCGTTAAATACCTTTAGGCTGCATACATTGGTTCATCAATTGAAAAAAGAAGTTAAAAATCCATCAGATTTCTTGCGTCTTTTAAATTTGCAGTTGTGTCAGTTGTTACCACGTGGGCAGTATGCAACGTTTTTCTTTTGCATTTTTGATACAAATGCCCAAACACTTTCTTATGCAGGAGCAGGGTCACCTGCGCCATTTTTAAAAACAAGAAATGGCGTTTTATTGCTTTCAACACAAGGGCTTCCATTGGGAATTAGTCCTGATGCAAAATATGATGATTATAAAATTGATTTTTGTGCTGGCGATAAGTTAATTTTATATAGTGATGCGCTCACTGAGGAAATGTCTTCTGATGGTTTGCGTTTGGGAACAGATGGCTTTTTAAGTTTGTTACAAACAGTTTTTGACTATAAGGATAGCAGGGAAGCTGTTTCTGAATTAATGCAACTCTTTTTCAAAATGATACCCCCACCTCCGCAAGATGATGTGACCCTTGTTTGGGTTGAAGGATTGCCACTTTCATCACACAGGAAAAAAAGATGATTAGATTATTTGTAAAAGAAAAGTTATCCACAGGGCAGGAACTTTCTTTGGATGAAAAACAAGCGCATTATTTAGTTCATGTGATGCGCCAAAAAGAAGGTTCTGAAATTTTGCTTTTTAATTCGGTTGATGGCGAATTTAAAGCAAAAGTAAGCAATGTAAAGAAAAAAAATTGTTTATTGCAAGTATTAGAAAAAACAAAAGAATTTTCAAAGCGCGCAGAGCTTATTTTATGCCCCTCTGTGATTAAAAAAGAAAATATGGACCTTGTGTTAGAAAAGGCAACGGAATTGGGGGTCACCAAAATTTATCCTGTTATAACAAATCGAACTGTTGTGCGTGGATTTAATATTGAAAGAGCTCATTTAATTATACAAGAGGCGGCTGAACAATCAGAAAGGTTGGATGTGCCTGAAATTTTTGAACCGATTCTTTTAAAAGATTTGTTTTTAAAATTTTCAAAAGAGGTCACGCCTGTTTTTTTAACCGAGCGCGGTAAAACAGGATCAAAAACGTTATTTGAAGTGAAAAATCCAGCATTTATTATTGGTCCTGAAGGTGGTTTTACACCAGATGAAGTTGATTTTATTTTATGTCAAAAAAATGTTGTGCCCCTTCATTTGGGGGATACCATTTTAAGGGCTGAAACAGCATCTATTGCCATTTTGGGAGCATGGGCTTGGTTATCTGTTGATTAAAAATCATTTTTTATTTGTTAAAAAATTATGTAAAAACAGAAAAGTTATTGACGATATGCGTATTTTTTGGTATTCTGAAAGTATACGGGGTTGTTAACCCTTCTTTTTGACATATGAAAAAAGGGGATGTCCGATGCAAAAAGAAAAAATTGGGATGGAGAACGGACGAACAATGGCTGAAATGCTTGGCGTTTTGGCCTTGGCGGGGGTTTTATCAATTGGTGGAATTGTTGGTTATGGCTACGCAATGCGTTTATATCAAGAAGCTGAAACATTGGATCAGCTTAGTGTTTTAGTTGCAGGTGGTCGTTCATGGGATATTCCTCTTCATTATGGATTTCAAACAGTTGGTATTGCTGATGACTATGTTCCATATATTATTCCAATCAGAGATGTTGTTTCAAGGGTGCGGTATCGTTCGGAAGAATCGGCCTTTGATGCTGGGTTAATTGACGAAGAGGGCAAGCTTGTTGGTGGCGATAGATCCAAGATGGTTGAGGTGCGCGAACATGAATCGTTTGATACCTTGCTTGATGCACCAGCTTGGGTTCGTGCTGAAGATGAAAATAACTGGACTGTTCGTGTTACAGGGCTTTCCTATACGTTATGTGAAAAGTTATTATACAAAAGCGATTTAGGTTTTGATTATGCATATGTTGCGCTTCAAAGTCAGAGTGGATCGCCGATGGATCCTTTTACGCCAGACTTTTTGAATATTTCAAAAGAAAATAAATATGCAAACCCAGAACGGGGTGGGGAAGAAGGCATTGCAACAAAAGAACAAATTGATAAAGTTTGCACCATGATTGACCCAACTAAAGGAAATATTTCTTTAGCGCAAAAATATCTCAGAAATCTTGAAGATGAAGATAATCCAGAAACCGCTCCAGGGGCAGGTTCTGTTTGCGAAAATAAAAAAAGTTTGGCTTGTATGGCCTATGGGGCAAGGGTAGATACGGGTGAAAAAAATGAGGATGGATCAAAGAAAATGATTCCACTTCAAACATTGGTTCTTTATTTCGGTCAAAAACAAGGGATTGATTTACTGCCAACACCGGATATGACTTGTGTTCCTGGTACGCCATATACTGAAGAAAGTGGTGGACACATTGAATCGCAAGAATGTTGTGAATTGTTGGGTGATGATGTTGTTTTCATTCCAGGGGGGCCAAAATGTTGTAAACTGGTTGAAAATATTGAAAATACACCTCGTTGTAAAGTGGGCCCAGATGGGCGTTATTCTGTTCGTATCACTGCTAAAACAGATGCCACAGGTAAACCAGTTGTAGATGAAAATGGAATACCGGTTTATGAAGAAACGTGGGTTTTTGATACGGACGCTATCACTTCGGAAGAAGAGATTTATATTGGCGGCAACTGGGCTGGTGAGATGGATGCATCTTGTTGCCCGGGTGAACCTCCTACAACATCTATTACCGTGCCATGTCACATTTCATCCATCACGGGGGCAGTATTGCCGTGGACAATTGCTACATCAAAAGGATCAACATCCACCCAATATCAAAACTGTCCATTGGGAAGTTCATCTCAAACAAGTGAAGTAACGGTCGATCAGTGTTGCATTGCAGGAGGAGGATATTGGGCAGAAGCCGATGGCCAAGTTGCTGGTACAAATCTTACATCAGAAACTGGAAAAGCGCTTTGTTGTTCGCAAAATGATGTGCTGGCGTTTCGCACGGCTTCAACAACTGAGCAATGTCCATGGGAAGGTGTTTCTAATGTTCCAACATTGGGAACGCCGATTACAGGGGCTGCTCCATTGGATATTATGGGAACGCCAACAACAGATTGCTGTTATAAAATGGAAGGGCTTCAAAAACGTTTAAAAACATCTGCTTGTGCTTATGAAGGTGGTGTGCTTAAATATTCTCAAGAATGCTGTAATGTGGCAACGGATATGAATGGACGAAAACTTTCTTATGTTCATGGCCCACATTATCAAGTTGGACAAAATATTTCACAAGAATGTGGAATTATTGCGACTGCGCCTACCAGTGTTCCAGAGCCAGATCGCAACTGTTGTGTGGATTATAAAGAGCTTGAACGTTCTGGAACTGCGTTAACTTATGATCAAAAGATTAGAGATTGGAGCGGGATGCCTTCGCCAGAATATTGTTGCCAAACATTAGAGGGTACTTCTATGAGCGCAACAGAAGGTGATGTGAAAAATAATTATAAAGAATGTTGCGAATCTCCTCTTTATTATAATACAACAAATCCACTTATTCGCTCCAAAGGAACGTTTGTTTTGGTGGGAACAACGATTCAAGGGTATGCTCAGGCGGGTCAGTGCCCAACTGGGACCTCTGGAACAACTTGTTATCCAACGGGTATCTCATATAACACAACTGAAAGTATGTGTTGTGATTTAAAAACGGGGCAAGCTATTGATGGAACGGAAAGTAAAATTTGTTGTGATTATGCATCCATGCAAGCTGGTGGAAAAGGCATATATTGGGATGGTTCAAAATGCACAAGTTGTAAAAAGTGCACAGAGGGGCCCCAACCAAACCCAGATAAATGCTATGATTATTGCACGTATATAGATACAATTAAGACAGAAGAAGAAGTGATTCCAGACACGCAAGAAATGGAATGTGATACCACAGTATGTAAAGAGATTAATGGAAATTGCTGTCAAGAGGAAGGTGTTTTGGCTAATGGAACAATATCTTGTGCTTGTTGTCCAAGTAATCCAAGTGGGCTTGCTTATGGGGATGATTGCTTCATACCCAGAGGTTTGAAAAATAAGCCAGCAAAAGAATGCTTTAAATATACGCATATTCCTGGAAGCTCAAAACCTGGTGGCATTGTTGAAGTTGAGCGAAGAAAAACGCTAAGAACATATGATTGTCCTCCAGGTGTTGAAAATGGTTATGGCACATATGTTGGCTCCTGTCCTGAAGAAGGCGTTGTTGGGGGGAATGGATAATTGCTTAAAAAAGCAAAGTGAAAGTGAGGATAAATGAGATATAAAGACTTATTGTTATTATCGGTTATGTGGGGCGTTTGCGCTTCCACCTTGGAATCAAGGGATTTGCTTGCTTGCGAATATACGCCAAGTGAACGCGTTTCAAGTGGAAGGTTTGGATCCAAACGCAAAAACCCTACTTCGATTTATAGGCTTTATCGAGAAGCCGATAACTATGCCACCCTTCATCCTGTTTTTAAAGAATGGATAGAGCAAAATAGAAACAATTATCGATATTTGATGTCAGGCGAAAGCTTGCTTTATGTGAATGATGAAGATGGCATTGGTCTTTATGAAAAAGGGGGGCATATCTTTTTATATCGCACGCGCTTTTTTGGGGATGATCAAGCATGGGAATATCGAAAAGAACCCGCCATTAACCCGCAAACGGATCGGCCATGGATTGAATTATCGGCTTCTGAATTAAGAGCAGTGAACCGCGGAAATAAAGTGATGGATGAACCTGATCAAGAATTTTTAAAAGATGTTCTTGCTATTTTAAATGAAAACTTTCATTATTTTTATGGCATGCAATTGGTTGATTTGGGGCGCGATCCTGAGGTGGACCCAGCTCAATTAATGGGTAAATTTATACCAACAAAATGGATTCTTTTTGGACAACATACGGATGCATTGGATTTATCCAATTATACAGAGCAACAAGCTTCGCTTTATCGCACTTTGGGGCATCCACTTTATTCTTATGAAGGTTTATTAGAAACAGGAATTTTAGGCATTGGTTCTGATTGTGGAGGTAAAGGAATTGTTACGACATCTTTTGCCAATAATCGTACAATAAGTCTCACCTTTTTTAATCAACCAAGTCCAGAGGATATTAATCCATCCTTATCAGCTCGCGCAGCTCAATTATTGAATGCTCCAGCCGCTTTAAGGGAAATGATGGATGGGCTAGAACAAATTATTCAACAAAAAGGTGGAAATGTTCGCTCACTTTCAATGAATAAAACCCCCTTAACCAGAGCGCTTTGCCTTACCTATCAAAAAGCAAATCGGTATGTTGAAGAATTGGTAAAGCACACATATGTTGTAAACTCTTTTAATACGTATGAGATTGAAGAAGGGGTGAACCATGTTTATGATGTTGTTCCTATTAGGGGATTATATGATGGCAGGTCTTCTTCAAGATCCTCTTCCAGAGCATCATCCCGATCTTCATCTAGAACAAGAACAACAAGTTCAAGAAATGCGCGAAATACACGCCGGAATCAAAGCGCATCCAGAGAGCGCAATTAAAAGGGGGGGGATAAAAATGATGAAAAAATGGGGAATGATTTTATCTTTGAGTGGCGCCTTGGTGATTTCAACCGAAGTAATGTCTCAGTCAGGTGGAGGTGGAGCCGTATTAAATCCAAATTGTTGTTACATGTCTAAAATTTCAACCTCTGAAGATTGTTGCAAAGGTGGTTGGGGAAATGAAGAAAACTTTGAATGGCGTGGAGGCACTTGTTGTTCAATCAATAATGTTACCGCGGCATATGCTTTATCTCCAGAGGGTATTCCAATTCGCGGTGGAGTTGTAACAGAAGATTGTTGCACAAGTCAAATAGCAAAAGGAAAGGATCCTGGGAACTATGTCTTTTGGCCATTAGAAGGAGCTGCAGATACTCAAAATATGCCAGGAAACGGTGGAATTTGTTGCATTGCAGATAGTTGGAAATATTGGTCAACTGGGTCGAATAATGCCAGATGTTGCCGGGCGCAAGGTGGGGAAGAACACTCAGACCGCTGTTGCTTTCAAGCTTATGATTTTGATAAAAAAGCCCATTCAAAGGAATGTTGCAAGGCGGCAGAGGGTAAATGGGAAAATGGCGATTGCTGTGCAACCGAAAAAGATGGCACGGCAATGGCAAATCAAATGTATCAATCGATGACTCTAGATGGTAAAGTTGTAATCACTTATTCAGGCGCAAAAGTAACCTCTAATTGTTGCGTAGGGGATGGAGGAAACGCCTATAACAAAGCTTTTGATTCAGGGGTGGCCGATCTTGGTTGTTGTATAGGAGGAACTGTTTATGGGCGCGCCTATAATGATTCAAGTGAAACAGATGTGATAGAAGATTGCTGTAAAAGCCCTAAAGTAGTATCAGATCTCGGAGATATTGATGCTTGTTGTGCATCAGATGAAGATGGTTATGTGAAAAAAGTAACGCTGGACGATGGTTCTGAATTAAAATCAGGGGCTTGTTGTAAGGGTAATGTTTATATTAAAAAATTTGTGAATCCACAAAACGGCAATTATGGCGATACGGATTGTTGTGAAACTGGAAAGTTTGCTATAGGTGGGGCTTGCTGTCAAAACAGTGATGATAAAGAGTATCCTGATGGAGATTATTATGGTTGTTGCCCAAGCTCTAATTATGCAGATGGCGGTAATGGTGGTGAAGGGGAATGTTGCGAAGACCCAACTTCTCCGAGAAATATAAAGGGTAAACCAACTCAAGCTTGTTGCGAACATGCATATGGTGAATGGGTTACTAGTAGCAGTAGTGCTCCTGGCGATCCAGATCAAGAAGAATCGAGCGCTTCTTGCTGTAGAGGATCAATGGATATTATGACTGGTTCAAGAACAGCAGCTTGTTGCGAAAATGCTGGTGGTAAATGGATGTATAATTCATTTTGTTGCATCACATGGGGCAAAAAAATTAATGGTGCTTGTGTTGCTGATGGCCTACCAGAAGAAGGAGATAAGGGATATGCTGGTCCGTTAGGTGGACGATAAAAAAAAGAGGAAGGGTTACCAATGAAAATATTTGGTAATTCTTCCTCTTTTGAAATCAAAACCAAAAGAAAACCCATCTGAAAACAGATGGGTTTTTCTTTTTAAGTTAAACGGATTATTTTCCGCCAATTTTTGTTTTGCCACCCATATATGGTTGTAAGGCAGTTGGAATTTTAACAGAGCCATCTGCTTGTTGATGATTTTCAATAAAGGCAACCAAAACACGAGGTGTTGCAAGGCCAGTGTTATTCAATGTATATGCATATTTAACTTTGCCTGTTTCATCTTCACGATAGCGAATATTTGTGCGTCGTGCTTGCCAATCTAATAATGAAGAACAGCTGTGTGTTTCGCGATATTTATCTTGACCAGGGCACCAAGCTTCAATATCATTCATGCGATATTTCCCTGCGCCCATGTCGCCCGTGCAGTTTGCAATAATTTGATAAGGAATTTCCATATCTTGCATAACTTCTTCTGCATTTTGAAGAATGAATTGATGCATTTTATCTGATTCTGCAACATCTGCTTTACAAATGATATATTGTTCAACTTTGCTGAATTGGTGAACGCGAATAAGGCCACGCGTATCTTTACCAGCAGCGCCAGCTTCTCTTCTGAAACATGGAGAAAATCCAGCATACATGATTGGCAAATCAGATTCTTTTAAAATATCGCCGGCATGAATGCTGTTTAAAATCACTTCAGCTGTTCCCGCTAAAAAGAGGTTATCTTTTGGCATAGAATAAACTGATTCATAATCAAATGGGAAGTGCCCTGTGTGATAAAAAGCATTTTCAAATGAAAGTGATGGAACACTCATTACTTGGAAACCTTTTTCGATTAATTTATTAACCGTATATTGCCACAAGGCCATTTCAAGTTGCAATAATTCGCCTTTAATGCCAACTGTTCGGCTGCCACAAATTTGAGAGATTTTTTTGAATTCACCCCAATCGTTTAAATCCATTAAAGCAACATGATCTTTCATTTCAAAATCAAAAACAGGTTTTTCACCAACTGTGCGAACAACAACGTTTTCTTCTTCACTTTCGCCACGAGGAACATCTGGAGCTGGAATGGTTGGTGTCATCCCCATCATGGTTTTGAATTTTTCTTCCAGTGGTTTTAATTCTTCAGCATAAGCGGCGGCTTGTTGCCCAGATTGTTTTGAAAGAGCTTTGATTTCTTCTTTTCTTTCAGGGCTTGCTTTTGGCATTTCTTTGCTTAAAGCATTTCTTTTTTGAAGTTCTGCTTCCATCAATTGCTTAATTTGAATGATTTGCTTATCAATTGAAAGCAATTCGTCAATATCAAGCGTTAAGCATTTTTCTTGCAATGTTTTTTTAACTAAATCAGCATTTTCTCTGATGAATTTTATATCAAGCATTTTATTTATCCTCTTCGTTGTTAGGTGCTTTATTTTGAATAAGTTCAGAAAGTTTTTTTAAATCATCCCATGCATTTTTTCTTGATGTTTGGGAGGCTGAGACCATGTCTGGTCCAAAAGTTGAAATAACGGGTATTTCCCTGTTGTTAATGTTTATTTTTTGAATTTGTTGACGCGCTTTTGAAATGCTTTCAATGCCAAGCAAAGCTCTTGTTGGAATGGATCCAAAAATTAAAATAAAATCAGGATTTGTTAATTCCAATGCCCTCATAATAAACGGCGCGCAAATTTTTTCTTCCGTTAAAGAGGGTTTTCTATCCCCTGGAAGGCGCCAAGGAATTAATGGTGCTATAAAACTATTTTGGGGTGACAGTTGAATAGCGGCAAGCATTTTTTGAAGCAAAATACCTTGAGGCCCTTCAAAAAGATTTCCTGATCGTTCTGCAGGCGCTTTTGGGGCATCAAAAATGCAAAAAACAGTTGGATTTTTTTCTTTTCCAACGCCAGTAAACGTGTTTAACGCTGTCTTTTTAAGAGAGCATCCTTCAAAAGCAGAAACTTTTTCTTTTAAAAGTTGAAGCGTTGTTGCTTCATTTGCAAGATTTTTGGCTTGGGCAACAAAAGATAAACTTTCATCTTTTGGTTGAATTGTCGTTTCTTTTTTCGGTGAAACAAATTTCTTTGTTTCTTCTTTTTGAAGGGGTGTTTCAGTTTGCCCCATTTTAAACGCAAAAAAACGGTCAACAGGTGTTTCACTGATGACTTCCGAAATCCCAGAAAGTTGATACCATTTTAAAATAGCGCTATAATTCATTTTTTACTTCTTTTTTTTATAAAAAGATGATAGCATAAAATGACCTAAAAAGTAAAGGTTTTTCTAAAGATAGGGATTTTGTATGAAAAAAATTATATATATGCTTATGTTAACTGGTGTTTTGTCAGTTGGTTTTTTCTATGATAAAATTACAGTGAATGTTCAAGAAATCGTTAAAAAACATGTTAAAGAAAAACAAATAGCTTCAGTTGATGATAAAGAAATAGATAAGCTTTTAAAAACAACCAGAAAAATCCCAGAATCCGCAGAATTGGGCGCTTATTTAGCCGGTGTTGTTGCAAGAAACAATGGTGATTTTAAAACGGCTCTTTCATATTTAGAAAAAGCTTATTTGGCCGATAAAGAAAATTATGACATCAGAAGAGATCTTTATGCTATGAAGGGGTTGGCTGGCGATATTCAATCTCTTTTTGATTTGTTTGAAAATGATTTTTATAAAGATAAAACCCTTCATTATGCATCAGAATTAAAAATTGCTCAGTTAATTAAAGAGAAAAAATATCAAGAATCTCTTGATTTTATTTCGTTACATCAAAACAAATCGCCGTTTATAACGGTTTTAAAAGCATGGTGCTATGCTGGATTAGATAATAAACAAAAGGCAGTTTTAACTTTGAATTCTTTGAAAGAAGAATCGCCACTTCATCAAATTAAACGATATCATTTAGCATTGATGCATGAATATTTTAATGATCCAAAAACAGCTGAAGTTTATTATAATCAGTTGCAAGGATTAACGAAAGATATTTCATTCACTTTCTATATTTCAGCCAAAAACTTTTTTGAACAAAAAAATAAATGGGATAGCCAAAATGTTTTTTATAAACAATATGAAGGCTTATCAGAAGAAAATCCAGTTTTTTATGATGTTATTTCCCAAGTGGGGATGAATCCAATTAAAACGGTTCAAGAAGCTGTTTCTGAACTTTTTTATGCTTGGGCAAATAGTTTAGGTTCGCAACCTGATTTAGCGGTTTTATTATCAAATGTTGCCGTTTTCTTAAATCCAGAACACACAATGGCAAAAGTATGGTCTGCCGAAGTTTTAGATGTGATGGATTTATATGGTTTTGCGCATAAAATTTATGATCAAATTTTAAAAGAAAAACCTTCTGCTGATATTATTCTTTATAAAAAAGGCCTTGTTTATATGCATCATAAAAATTCAGAAGGGGCACTTAAAATTTTTAAAGAGTTATTAAAAAGAAATGTTTCAAATCCAGTTGTTTTGCTTTTAGTTGCGCAAGGATATGAATCAACTGGGGATTGTAAATCTGCTCTTCCATTTTATGAAAGAGCGTTGTTTTTGATGAATCGTTGGGGAATTAAACAAGCAAAAGATATTAAATTCCAAGCGGCAAGATGTTATTTAAAAGAAGATAATTTTAAAGAGTTTGAAAAATATGCATATTCCGCTTTGCAAGAAGATCCTTATGATGCCAATATCTTAAATTATTTGGCATATGCTTGGCTTGAAAGGGATATTAATTTAAAAGAAGCTTTGGCATTCCTTGAAAAAGCTTATGAAAAAGCCCCCGATTCGCCAGATGTTTTAGATTCTTTGGCTTTGGCTTATTATAAGAAAGGTGAGCCTGAAAAAGCTCTTCCTTATGCAGAAAAAGCTGTTGATCTTTTGGGGGCTAGTTCCGTTGCAAATATGCATTTGGGCGATATTTATAAAGATTTGGGCCGAATCAGAGAGGCTCAATCGCAATATGAAAAGGCTTTGGCGCTTGAATTTGATTTAACCCCAGAGCTTGAACAAAAGCTTTTAGAGCGCTTAAAGTAACTTTTTTCTCTTAAAAATTAGAGAGTTATTAATTTTTAAAAAAAGTTCTTGACATCTTGTTATTTTAGGGGCATAATAGCCCTACTTGCACAGAGCTTTGTGTAAGTTGTCCGTCCAAAGATGGAAGGGTGGCCGAGTGGTTAATGGCAGCAGACTGTAAATCTGCCGACTTATGTCTACGAAAGTTCGAATCTTTCCCCTTCCACCAGGACGAACCCGACTGATGCGCGGGTGTAGCTTAATGGTAAAGCTCCAGCCTTCCAAGCTGATTACGAGGGTTCGATTCCCTTCACCCGCTCCAATTAACGAAGTCCCATTTGGGATTTTAATTTTTTAACACTGATCAGTTAAGGAAATCAATAATGAGTAAAGAAAAATTTGAAAGATCAAAACCGCATTGCAATATCGGTACGATCGGTCACGTTGACCACGGTAAAACAACTTTAACAGCTGCTATTACAAAAGTTTTAGCAGAACAAGGTGGTGCAGCTTTCGTTGATTATGCAAACATCGATAAAGCTCCAGAAGAACGCGCTCGCGGTATCACCATTTCAACATCACACGTTGAATATGAAACAGCAAACCGCCACTATGCACACGTTGACTGCCCAGGTCACGCTGACTATGTTAAAAACATGATTACTGGTGCTGCTCAAATGGACGGCGCTATCTTGGTTGTTTCTTCAGCTGATGGTCCTATGCCACAAACACGTGAACACATCTTGCTCGCTCGCCAAGTCGGCGTTCCTGCAATCGTTGTTTTCATGAACAAAGTTGACATGGTTGACGATGCTGAATTGTTAGAATTAGTTGAAATGGAAATCCGTGAATTGCTCTCTTCATATCAATTCCCAGGTGATGATATTCCAGTTGTCAAAGGTTCTGCAAAAGTTGCATTAGACAATGGTGACACAACAATCGGTCGTGATGCTATCTTAGCATTGATGGAAGCTGTTGATGCTTACATTCCACAACCAGAACGTCCAAAAGACAAACCATTCTTGATGCCAATCGAAGACGTGTTCTCAATTTCTGGCCGTGGTACAGTGGGTACAGGTCGTGTAGAACGCGGTGTATTAAAAGTTGGTGAAGAAGTTGAAATCGTTGGTATCCGTCCAACAGCTAAAACAACATGTACAGGCGTTGAAATGTTCCGTAAATTATTGGATCAAGGTGAAGCTGGTGATAACATCGGTGTTCTTCTCCGTGGTACAAAACGTGACGAAGTTGAACGTGGTCAAGTTTTGGCTGCTCCAGGAACAATTACTCCACACACAAAATTCGAATCAGAAGTTTATGTTTTGAGCAAAGATGAAGGTGGTCGTCATACTCCATTCTTCGCTAACTATCGTCCACAATTCTATTTCCGCACAACAGACGTTACAGGTACAATCGAATTACCTGAAGGTGTTGAAATGGTTATGCCAGGCGACAATGTTAAATTAACAGTTTCATTGATCGTTCCAGTTGCTATGGATGAAGGTTTACGTTTTGCTATCCGCGAAGGTGGTCACACAGTTGGCGCCGGCGTTGTTGCAAAAATCTTTGAATAATTCAAAGCAAACGCTAAAAAGAAAAGCCTCTGCTCGTCAGAGGCTTTTTTTTATGGTTAGATGTAGATAAATTTAAAATATATTTATTTTATTAATGGTTATTTAGTTGTTTTTTTAAACATATTTATTTGATAACTTATGATAAAGATGAAAAAGTGATTTTTGTTGTTAACAGCTTTAAAAATCTTGTTTTTTAAGATGTATTTTGATGATTAAGAATTTGGTAAAATCATTGGTTAATTAAAAAAAGCCCCGTGAAGGGGCTTTTTTTTAATATAGGAAAAGGATTATAGTTCTCTAAACATTGGTCGCCCTTGAAATATTCTTGTATTTTGGGCTTCCATAAATGTAGCGAGTGAGATTTTTCCTTCTCTGATAGTCATTCGCATTTGGCAAGCAACTAAAGGATTTGGATTTGCAAATGCTGTATGAATAATGGGTCTTAAATTTGTTGTTCCTTCTAATTGTTGATGTACAACACCTAAAATCCCGCGTGCTAATAAGTCACAAACAAGTTTTTCATCCAACCCGGCGCCAGAAGCATATTTAATAACGGAATTTAATGCATCTTCAACACTATTGGCATGAATGGTTGAAAGAACAAGGTGACCAGATGTAGCGGCCCGTAAAGCTTGAGAGGCAACTTCAGGCGTTCTGATTTCCCCAACAAGGATATATCTTGGACGTGAACGTAGAGCTGATTTTAATGCATCTCCCCATCTTTCATTTTCAACAGAGCTTTGTTTGCATAACCCTAGGCCTCCATTTCTTGCATGATAAAGACCATCAAGAGGCATTTCAGGTGGATCTTCAATGGTGTATAAAAAGCCACCATGTGTTTCCAAAAACTCTTTAACTAAAGCTGAAACTGTTGTTGTTTTCCCCATACCAGTTGGTCCTGCAAGTAAAATAAGACCTGATTCGGTTGCTAAAGAAGTCATATATTTTACAATTGGCTCAGGTAATCCTAATTTATAGATACTTGGTGTTGTGGCCGGCATTTTACGGCAATTATATTGAGTTCCTGTTGAAGTGATAACGCGTTCAACACGATATGCTTCATTTAAAAAACGAATGGCATAGCTTGCGGATCCTTGATACCCTTGTTCCAAAATTTTTAAGAAATCATCTAAATCTTCTGTTTCAAATGGAATGAGGGCAAATTTTGTGTTTTTATCTCGGATATAAGCAATTTTTTCAGGCGTGAACCAAATGTCTGAAAAATCAACATCTTTAATGGATTTTGCTTTAAAAACTTTTTGCCCATTTTCATTTATTTCTTCGTGAGGGGTTGTTTCTTCTTTAATAACCGTTGTTTCAATGGGGGGGGTAAAAGATTGAGAAGATGAATTATCTTGAGAAAATTTAGGTGCTTGAGGCATAAACATTGGCTCTTTAAATGCAGGAGGTTCAGGCATTTGAAAAGACGGTTTTGGTTGTTGAATTTTAGGTTCATTTTCAAAAGGTTGATTTAAGGTTTTTTCCTGAGTCCCTAATTTAAAGTTTGTTGGCATAGGTGGTTTTTTTGAAAATAGCATATTAATCCCCTTTTTTTATTTTTTTCTTCTTTAATTTAAAGGTTATTTTTTGTGATTTTGCAAGTTATTTTATGTTTGGAATAAATTTTCATTGTTTTTTTTAGTGTTTTTTAAAAAAAGAGCTTGTATTTTTTAAAAAAAATGTATATAATACAAACATATTCTCAATAGTTTAATGAGGGTGGGTCGTTTGACTCACCTTTTTTGATAAAGGAAATAAAATGGAAATAAGTGTAAAGTTAACTGAGATGTTGGCGCCCTCCATGGCTGATTTGGGGTATGAAATCGTTCGTATTTCAATTCAAGGTGGTGATGTTAAAACGGTTCAGATTATGGCTGAAAGAGAAGATCGAAATGCGATGACGCTTTCTGATTGTGAAAAAATTAGTAGGACGGCTTCAGCTTTGTTGGATGTTGAAGATATTTTTCAAAATAAATATATGCTTGAAATTTCATCTCCAGGTGTTGACAGGCCACTGGTTCGCGAATCTGATTATTCAAGATTTTCTGGATATGATGCTAAAATTGAAACACTTCATGATATTAATGGTCGCAAACGTTTTAAGGGAAAAATTTTAAGTTATGATGAAATAACTCATACAGTTCATTTTTCTTTTGAAGATCAACGTCTTGAAATTGCTTTTTCTGAAATTTCAAAAGCAAAATTATTGTTAACAGACACCATTATGCAAAAACAACCTAAAAAATAAAAAAGAAAGGAATAACAATGCAAATTGCAACTCTTCCAAGACCGGAACTTATTCAAATGGCTGATTTATTAGCCCGTGAAAAAAACATCTCAAAAAAAGATGTTTTAGAAGCTATGGAACAAGGTATTTCAAAAGCTGGTCGTTCAAAGTATGGTCCTGAATATGATATCAGAACAAAAATTGATCCTCAAACGGGTGCAATTGAAATGGCTCGTTATATTACGGTTGTTGATGTTGTTGAAGATGAATTCACCCAAATTTCATTAGAAAGCGCTCAAAAGAAAGATGCTTCATTAAAATTGGGTGATGAAATTGTTGATCCATTGCCACCAATGGATTTTGGTCGTATTGCAGCACAAACAGCTAAGCAAGTTATCACTCAAAAAGTTCGTGAAGCTGAAAGAATGTGTCAATATAACGAAATGAAAAGCCGTAAAGGTGAAATCGTTAGCGGTATTGTTAAACGTGTTGAAGGTGGTAATTTAATTATTGAAGTATCTCATGTTGAAGCCTTGCTTCGCAGAGATGAATTAATTCCAAGAGAAACGTATCGTGTGGGAGATAGATTACGTGCTTATGTGTTAGATGTGCGTGCTGAAGTCAAAGGACCACAAGTTTTCTTAAGCCGTTCCCATCCTCAATTCTTGGCTAAATTGTTTGCTGCAGAAGTTCCAGAAATTTATGATGGAACAATTGAAGTTAAATCTGTTTCACGTGATCCAGGTTCAAGAGCAAAAATTGCTGTTTGGTCAAAAGATAACACTCTGGATGCCAGAGGAGCTTGTATTGGTATGCGCGGTGTTCGTGTTCAAGCAATTGTTCAAGAGTTACAAGGTGAAAAAATTGATGTTGTTCAATGGTCATCTGATCCAGCAACATTTATTGTGAATGCCTTAGCTCCAAGTGAAGTTTTAAAAATTGTTATTGATGAAGAATCCAAAAATGTTGAAGTTGTTTTAAGTGAAGAACAATTATCATTAGCTATTGGTCGTCGTGGTCAAAACATCCGTTTGATCAGTCAATTAACTGGTTGGCATATTGATATGATGAATGAAGCTCAAGAATCGGAACACCGTATCAATGAAACAAAAGAACGTGTTGATCTCTTTATGCAAGCTTTAGATATTGATGATATGATGGCTCATTTGCTTATTCAAGAAGGATTCTCAAAAGTTGAAGATATTGCCTTTATTTCAATGAATGAATTGGCCGATATTGAAGGTTTTGATGAAGCTTTGGCAGAAGAACTTCAAAACAGAGCAAAAGCTTATTTAATCATGAAACAAGATTCTATGGAAAAACAACTTGAAGAATTAAATCTTGATAACTCTTTAAAGGATTTTGAAGGATTGACATTAGATATGTTGGTTAAATTAGGTGAAAACAATGTTAAAACATTAGATGATTTAGCTGATTTGGCTGCGGATGAATTGATTGATATTTTAGGAAAAGGATCTATTACGGAAGTAGACGCAAATGCCTTAATCATGAAAGCACGGGAACACTGGTTTGAATAAAATTAACAGACATCAGCATAAACGCGCTGCCGAAACAGGACTAAAATGCTGTTTTGTGACTAAAACCTTTTATCCAAGGGAAGAGATGATTAGATTTGTTATCTCTCCCTTTAAAGAGGTTGTTTTTGATGCAAATGAAAAATTGCCAGGAAGCGGTATTTGGTTATATCCTTCGAAAGAAAATTTTGATCAAGCCGTTCAAAAAAGAATTTTTTATAAAGCAGCTAAAGGAACGGTGAAAATTCCTGAAAATTTAGAAGAAATTGTTTTATCCGCCTTAAAAGAAAAAGCCTTAAAATTAATCGGGTTTGCAAGAAAATCTGGTTCTTTGGTTTTTGGTTATGAAGGTGTTAAAAAAGCAATAGAATCAGGGATTGTTTGTTTGGCAATAGAGGCGGATGATTCTGCTCAAAATGGTCGAAAAAAATTATATAAACCAACAGATGAATTTTTGATTTTTGATTGTTTTACCCGTGAAGAATTAGGAGAAATAACTGGGCAGGAAAGCCAAGTGCATGTTGCAGTAACGGATAAAAAAATTGCTGGTGTTTTAGAACAAACCATAAAAAAGATAAGCCTTTTAAAAGGTATTGAAAAGAAAGGATAAGCTATGGCTGAAGAAAAAAAACAACTCTCATTATCAGGAAAGACTTTAGAACTGAAAAATAAAACTCTTTCTTTGAACACGCATGTTCGTCAAAATACTGGGACGGGTAAGTCGAATATGGTTCAAGTTGAAGTGCGTAAAAAACGCGTTATTACAAGCGAACAGCCTTCTAACGTCCTTTCAAGTGAGGCAACTCAAAAATTAAAACTTATTCAAGAAGCGCAACAACGTGCGGCTCAAAAAGCAAAATTAGAAGCTGAACAAAAACAACGTGAAGAAGAGCAAAAATTGCTTATTCAAAAAGAGGCTGAGGAAAAGGTTTTAAAAGAAGAGACTGAAATTCAAGCTCAGGAAGTTGAAGAGGTTGAAGAAGTTACGGTTAAAGAAACTGTTCAAGAAAAACAAGAAAAGAAATTTGAGAAAAAACAAGTTTCTGAGCCAGCTCAATTTTCTCGCAAAAAAGAACGTGAATCAGAAGGAGACGATCGAGGTCGTAACCGTGGATATCATGAGGAAAAACGCTCTTCAAAAGTGAATATGAATGCTTATAGAAATATGAGTGTAAGTGATTCTGATGGTGATGATATGGAAGATGGTGTTCGTCATCAACGTCGTTCATTGGCATCTATTAAACGTTCAAGAGAAAAAGAACGTTTGAAACATATGGAACCAAAGGTTCAAGAAAAAGTGATCAGAGAAGTGGTTATTCCTGAAACGATTACAGTTGCTGAATTGGCTAACCGTATGAGCGAAAAAGGAGCTGCTGTTGTTAAAGTTTTGATGAAGCTTGGTATGATGGTAACAATTACGCAAACCATTGATGCTGATACAGCTGAATTAGTTGTGGAAGAATTGGGTCACAAGGCAAAACGTGTTGCAGAATCGGATGTTGAAGATATTTTGAAAAAAGAAGAAGATGCGCCAGAAGATTTGTTGCCACGTTCTCCAGTTGTTACTGTTATGGGACACGTTGACCATGGTAAAACATCTTTATTAGATGCTTTGCGTTCTTCAAATGTGGCTGGTGGAGAATCAGGTGGTATTACACAACATATCGGTGCTTACCAAGTGATGTTATCCGAAGGTCAAAAAGTTACCTTTATTGATACGCCGGGTCACGAAGCATTTACAGCTATGCGTGCTCGTGGGGCAAAAGTAACAGACTTAGTTGTTTTAGTTGTGGCGGCTAACGATAGTGTTATGCCTCAAACAATTGAAGCTATTCACCATGCTAAAGCAGCGGGTGTTCCAATTGTTGTTGCCATTAACAAAATTGATGTGCCAGGAGCCAATCCTCAAAAAGTTCGCACAGACTTGTTGCAACATGATGTTGTTGTTGAATCAATGGGTGGTGAAGTTTTAGATGTTGAAGTATCAGCTAAAAAACACATTAATTTAGATAAATTGATTGAAACAATTTTATTGCAAGCAGAAGTTTTGGATTTAAAAGCATCTCCAAGCAGAAGTGCTGAAGGTGTTGTTGTTGAAGCAAGAATGGATAAAGGCCGTGGATCTGTTGCAACTGTTTTGATTCAAAAGGGAACACTTAATGTTGGTGATATCTTTATTTCGGGACAAGAATGGGGTCGTGTTCGTTCGCTCTTTAATGATAAAGGGCAACGCGTTGAAAAAGCATTGCCATCTCAACCTGTCGAAGTAATTGGTTTACAAGGAACACCATCAGCAGGTGATGATTTTGTTGTGGTTGATTCTGAAGCTCAAGCAAGAGAAATTTCTGCTTATCGTCAAAGAAAAGCCCGTGAACAATTGCAAGTAAAAACAATGAGTGGTGCAGAACATTTATTGGCAAAAATTAAAGCTGGTGAAATTAAAGAATTGCCTGTTTTAATTAAGGGTGACGTTCAAGGTTCTGTTGAAGCTTTAAATGGTATTCTTTCTAAAATTGCAAATAATGAAGTTAAAGTTCATGTGTTACATAGCGCAGTTGGTGCTATTAATGAATCAGATGTTACTTTGGCTCGTGCATCAAAAGCAATTATTATTGGATTTAATGTTCGCGCTAATCCAACTGCTCGTGAAATGGCAAAACGTGATGGCGTTGATATTCGTTATTACTCCATTGTTTATGATGTGGCTGATGATATGAAACATGCTGTTGAAGGCTTGCTTGAACCTGAATTGAAAGAAAAGATTTTAGGTTATGCAGAAGTCAGACAAGTTATTTCAATTTCAAAAGTTGGCAAAATTGCAGGCTGTATGGTTAAAGAAGGTCTTGTTAAACGTGGTGCAAAAGTTAGATTACTTCGCGATTCTGTTGTGATTTATACAGGCGCTCTCAGCCAATTGAAACGCTTTAAAGATGATGTGAAAGAAGTTCGCGAAAATTATGAATGCGGTATGAGTTTTGAAAATTATGATGATATCAAAGTTGGTGATATGATCGAATGTTTTGAAATGGAAGAAATTGCCGTTAAACTTAATTTTGATGTATAGGAGGTTTTGATGAAACAAACAGAAAAAGGGCAATCAAAAGCTCCAAGTCAACGTCAGCTTCGTGTTGCAGAAGAAATTCGTCATATTATTGCAAAAATGCTTTCTCAAGATGATCTTTTTATTGAAGGATTAAAACCTTCATTCACAATGATCACTCAAGTAACGATTTCACCAGATTTATCATATGCAACAGCGTTTGTTGAAACAATTGGAGATACAGATGTTGATGAACAAATTAAGCTTTTAAATTTGCATAAAGGCGCTTTTCGTTATCGCATTGGTAAGGCTATTCGTTTACGCATTGTGCCAGATATTATTTTTAAAGCAGATAAAAGATTTGCAGTTTCAGAACATATTAATCAGCTTTTAAATAATCCACAAGTGCGTGCTGATGTTGAAAAAGAAATTGAGGAAGAGTTTTAATTTGAATGGCAAAAATTGTTAATCAAATTAATGGATGGATAATTATTGATAAGCCGTATGAGATGGGATCAACAACTGTTGTAAACCGTCTCAAACGGCTTTTGCATCCATCAAAAATTGGACATGCAGGAACACTAGATCCATTGGCGACTGGAGTTTTGCCGATAGCATTGGGGCAAGCAACAAAAACAATCCCGTATGTGATGGATGGAAAAAAAGTTTATCAATTTGAAGTAACATGGGGAAAAGAAACTTCAACAGATGATTTAGAAGGCGAAGTTTTATTTCAATCAGATGTGTTGCCTTCAAGAGAAGAAATTGAAGCCATTTTGCCATTTTTTATAGGGGAAATTTCTCAAGTTCCACCGCTTTATTCTGCAATTAAAATTAATGGAGAGCGGGCTTATGATTTGGCAAGAAAAGGCGTTGATGTTGAATTAAAACCACGTTTAGTAACGGTTGAAGAATTAAAAATTTTATCACATTCGGAAGATAAAACTCTTTTTGAAGTTGTTTGTTCAAAAGGAACATATGTGCGTTCTTTAGGGCATGATATGGGGCGAAAACTTGGATGTTTTGGATATATCACTCTTTTAAGAAGAACAAAATGTGGACCTTTTTCGCTTAACCATTCGATTTTACTTGAAAAATTTGAAAAAGAAGAGTATAATACATTGAATTTGCCACTTATCGGTATTTTAACCGCACTGGACGACATCTTGGTGCTGGCTGTAGATAGCGAAATGGCAAGTATGTTGAGACAAGGCAAAGCGCTGAAAGCCAAAACTGTTTGTAATAATCAAAATTTTCAAATGGGGCAGGTGATAGCATTAGCTTTGGATCAAGAACCAATCGCGTTGGTTAAATATGAAAAAGGATTATTTAAACCTTTTCGTGTTTTTCCAGCAGAAAATTAAATTTAATATTTAAGAAAGGAAATTAACGATGTCGCTTTCAAAAGAAATGAAAAAGCAAATTATCACAGATTACGCAATTAAAGATGGTGATACAGGTTCACCAGAAGTTCAAGTTGCAGTTTTGACAGCTAAAATTAACTATTTGTCAGAACACATGAAATCAAACAAACATGACCACCACTCAAGACGTGGGTTGCTTAAAATGGTTTCAAATCGTCGTCGTTTGCTTGCTTATTTGAAGAAAGATGATGAAAACCGTTACGGCGAACTCATCAAACGTTTAGGTTTACGTAAATAACCAAAAAATTTTAAAGGGGGTCATCAAGGGATGATCCCCTTTCAAGACTTGAAAATGGGTTTTAAGTCTTTTGTATGTATGAAGGAAAATAATATGACAATTTTTAAAACATTTAAGAAAGAAATCGTTTGGGGGGGCAAAATACTTTCCATTGAAACAGGTAAAATCTCACGTCAAGCTGATGGTGCCGTGATTGTTCGTTATGGGGACACAATGGTTCATGCAGCTGTTTGTGCAAGCAAGAAATCACCAGATACGTTTGAAGATTTTATTCCATTAACAGTTAACTATATTGAAAAAAGCTATGCAGCTGGTCGCATCCCTGGGGGATTTTTTAAGCGCGAAGGTAAACCATCTGAAGCTGAAATTTTAACATCTCGTTTAATCGACCGTCCAATCAGACCTTTATTTGTTAAAGGCTTTAACAATGAAACACAAGTGACGGTAACATTGCTTAGCCATGATTTAAAAACACAACCAGATATCATTGCCATGATTGGTGCTTCTGCAGCGTTAACAATTTCTGGTATTCCATTCTTGGGCCCAATTGGTGGCGCTAGAGTTGGTTATGTTGATGGCGAATATGTTTTAAACCCAGATTTAGATTTAATTAAATCAAGCAAATTAGATTTGGTTGTTGCTGGAACAAAAGAAGGCGTTTTAATGGTTGAATCTGAAGCTCAAGAACTTTCAGAAGAAACAATGTTAGGCGCTGTTGCTTTTGGTCATGAAAGCATTAAACCAGTTATCGATATGATTATTGAATTAGCTGAAGAATGTGCTAAAGATCCATGGGATGTGAAAGAAGAACCTGCAGAATATGCAACAGTTCGTTCTGAAATCTTGGAAAATTTAGGCGAAGAATTAAAAGAAGCTTATCATATTCATAATAAATTAGATCGTTTAAATCAAATTTCTGTGATCAGAGAAAAAGCTCATGCTTTATTTGCTGATAGAGAAGCCGAAGATGCAATTTGCGATAAAGTTTTCCATGAATTGGAAGCAAGAACAGTTCGTGATATGGTTTTATCCACAGGTCTTCGTATCGATGGCCGTGACACAAAAACAATCCGTGTGATTGAAACAGAAGTTAATGTCTTGCCAAAAACACATGGGTCTGCATTGTTTACTCGTGGTGAAACACAAGCTCTTGTAACTGCAACACTTGGAACAGGCGAAGATGAACAAATTATTGATGCATTGCAAGGCGAATATAAAGAACACTTTATGTTGCATTATAACTTCCCTCCATATTCTGTTGGCGAAGTTGGTCGCATGGGTTCACCGGGTCGTCGTGAAATTGGTCATGGTAAATTAGCATGGCGCGCCATTCATCCAATGTTGCCAAGCAAAGAAGAATTCCCATACACATTGCGTGTTGTTTCTGAAATTATGGAATCAAATGGTTCTTCATCAATGGCAACAGTTTGTGGTTCAACATTGGCATTAATGGATGCTGGTGTTCCAATGAAAAAACCTGTTGCAGGTATTGCAATGGGATTAATTAAAGAAAAAGATGGATTTGTTGTTTTATCTGATATCTTGGGTGATGAAGATCACTTGGGCGATATGGACTTTAAAGTTGCTGGAACAAAAGATGGTGTTACAGCTCTTCAAATGGATATTAAAATCACATCTATCACAAAAGAAATTATGGCTATTGCTCTTGAACAAGCTCATGAAGGTCGTTTGTTTATCTTGGGTAAAATGGCCGAATCTTTGGCTGAACCACGTGCAGAATTAAGCCCAAATGCACCACGCATTATTTCTTATAAAATTGATAAAGAAAAAATTCGTGATGTTATTGGAACAGGTGGTAAAGTTATTAGAGAAATCGTTGAAAAAACGGGTGCCAAAATTGATATTGATGATGATGGTTTAATCCACATTGCTTCAGTTGATGGTGGTGCAGGTGAGTCTGCATTGAACTGGATTAAAGGCATTGTTTGTGAACCAGAAATCGGTCAAATCTATGATGGAACTGTTGTGAAATTGATGGATTTTGGCGCATTTGTTAACTTTATGGGAACAAGAGATGGTTTAGTTCATGTTTCTGAAATTGCACCTCACCGTGTTGAAAAAGTTGCTGATGTGTTAAAAGAAGGCGATAAAGTTAAAGTTGTTTGCTTGGGAATTGATAACCGTGGCAAGATTAAACTTTCAATGAAACGCGTTGACCAAACAACAGGTGAACCAGTTCAATTGGAAGAAAAACCACATAAGAAAAAACATCATAAAGAACATTCAGAAGAAACTGTTGAAACAACAGAAACAGCAGAATAAGATGTTTTCTTCTTAAATAAAAAGGCGACCCAAAGGTCGCCTTTTTTTAATGATTAGAATGAGTTTATTATAAATAATTTAACAGTTACTTATATATTTTTTTTGATTTATATAAAAAAAAGAAGTTTTTATAAAAGTGTTATATATAAAAAAAATCCCCACTAAAAAGCAGGGATTTTTTTAATTTGTTTGGCTTAATACATGCCTCCCATTCCACCCATGCCAGGCATTCCTCCAGCATCGTGGCCGCAGCCGCATTTTTCTTCTGGTTTATCAGCAACCATGGCTTCTGTTGTAATCAACAAACCACCGATTGAAGAAGCGCCTTCTAATGCTGTTCTCACAACTTTAGTTGGGTCAATAATGCCTGATTGGAACATATCCGTATAAACACCATTTTGAGCATCATATCCGATTGTAACTTCATATTTTTCAAGCAATTTGCCAACAATAACTGAACCATCAACAGCGGCATTTTGAGCGATTTGGCGAATTGGAGCTTGAAGTGCTTTACGGATGATTTCAATACCAACACGTTGATCATCATTTTGTGGTGTTAATGTATCAAGAGCTTTTGTGGCATACAAAAGAGCTGTTCCACCACCAGGGACAATCCCTTCTTTAACAGCGGCACGTGTTGCATGCAATGCATCATCAACGCGATCTTTCTTTTCTTTCACTTCAAGTTCAGAAGCGCCACCAACTTTAATAACAGCAACACCGCCTGAAAGTTTGCCTAAACGTTCTTGCAATTTTTCTCTATCATAATCTGAAGATGTTTCTTCAATTTGTTGTCTGATTTGGTGAACACGAGCCAAGATAGCAGCTTTATCACCGGCACCATCAACAATTGTTGTGTCTTCTTTAGTGATAGTAACAGATTTTGCAGTTCCCAAGTGTGAAATATTTACATCTTCTAATTTCATACCGAGTTCTGCTGAAACAACTTGGCCGTTTGTAAGAATTGCAATATCTTCCAAAATGGATTTACGTCTGTCACCAAATCCAGGTGCTTTAACAGCAGCAATTTTAAGACCGCCACGTAATTTATTCACAACCAATGTTGCCAATGCTTCGCCTTCGATATCTTCAGCAATAATCAATAATGGACGACCTGTTTGAACAACGGCTTCTAACACAGGAATCAATGATTGCAAGTTTGAAAGTTTTGCTTCATGAATTAAAATATATGGGTTATCGAGTTCAACAGACATTTTTTCTGGATTTGTGATGAAGTATGGAGATAAATATCCACGATCAAATTGCATCCCTTCAACAACATCTAATTCTGTTTCCATACCTTTTGCATCTTCAACTGTGATAACACCTTCATTGCCAACTTTTTCCATAGCTTGAGCAATATAATTACCAATTGAAGAATCTCCATTTGCAGAAATAGTTCCAATTTGAGCAATTTCGGCAGATGTTGAAACTTTTTTAGATCTTGATTTGATATCTTCAACAACAGCTGCAACAGCAGTGTCGATACCGCGCTTTAAATCCATTGGGTTCATCCCAGCTGCAACAGCTTTGCAACCTTCGCGAATGATAGCTTGAGCTAAAACAGTTGCTGTTGTTGTCCCGTCACCAGCAACATCTGCTGATTTTGAAGCAACTTCGCGCACCATTTGAGCGCCCATGTTTTCAAATTTATCTGATAATTCAATTTCTTTTGCAACGGAAACACCATCTTTAGTAATTTTCGGAGCACCATAAGATTTTCCTAAAACAACATTGCGACCTTTTGGTCCTAAAGTCACTTTAACTGTATCTGCTAAAATATCAACGCCCTTTAACATTTTTGAACGGGCATCTGTTGAAAATTTAATTTCTTTTGCTGACATAATTTCCCTCTCTTAACTTATTCTAAAACACCTAATACATCTGTTTCTTTCATAATCAACAAATCTTCGCCACTGATTTTAACTTCTGTGCCTGACCATTTGCTGAACAAAACTTTATCACCTTCTTTGAGCGTCATTGGAATGAGGTTCCCTCTTTCATCGCGACCACCAGGGCCAACAGAAACAACAACACCTTGTGATGGTTTTTCTTTTGCTGTGTCTGGAATGATGATTCCACCAGCTGTTCTGTTTTCTTCTTGAGTGCGTTTAATCACAACGCGATCGAGTAATGGTTTAAAGTTCATTGTATATACTTCCTTTCTTTAATAATGGTGTATATTAAATAGTATGTAAGCGCGCAAAAGTCAAGGGTTGCGCGCTTATTTTTTTAACAAATAGTTAATTATTTTATTGAATTAAAAAATTATTCGTCACCTATTTTAAGGGCATTGATAAATGCCGTTTGTGGGATTTCAACATTCCCGAATTGACGCATTCTCTTTTTACCTTCTTTTTGCTTTTCAAGGAGTTTGCGTTTACGGGTAATATCGCCACCATAACATTTTGCCGTTACGTCTTTTCGATAAGCAGAAATGTCTTCTCTTGCAATGATTTTTCCACCAATGCTGGCTTGAATTGGAATTTTAAATTGATGTCTTGGAATAAGTGTTTTTAACCGTTCGCAAATTTGACGGCCACGACGTTCTGCTTGGGAGCGGTGTGCCAAAAAGGCAAGGGCATCAACTTGTTCGCCATGAACCATAATGTTTACGCGTACCAAATCGCTTTTTTCATAATCAGAAACTTCATAATCAAAGCTAGCATACCCTCTTGAAATGGATTTTAAACGGTCATAAAAGTCAAAAACAATTTCATTTAATGGTAAGTGATAAACAACCATTGCTCTGTTGCCAACATAAGTTAAATCTTTTTGAACACCACGTCTTTCTGTGCATAACTGTAAGATACCACCTAAATATTCATCTGGTGTTAAAATGCTAGCTTTTACCCATGGTTCTTCAATAAATACAATAGAGGATGGATCAGGCATGTCAGCTGGGTTATGCATGGTTGTCATATTTCCGTTTGTCATATGAACATTATAAGCAACAGAAGGTGCTGTTGTAATTAAGTCTAAATTAAATTCGCGACTTAACCGTTCTTGAATAATTTCCATATGCAAAAGGCCTAAGAAACCACAACGGAATCCTTGCCCCAAAGCTTGAGATTTATCTGGTGTGAATTGAAAACTAGCATCATTTAATTGCAATTTTCCAAGTGATTCCTTTAAGTTTTCATAATCACTCATATCCACAGGGAATAAGGAACAGAACACAACGCTTAAAGAAGGTTTAAAACCAGGAAGCGCTTCTGATGTTGGATTTTTTTCATCAGTAATCGTGTCACCAACTCGTGTTTCGCCGATTGATTTGATTCCGCAAATAATAAAGCCAAGTTCGCCAGTTTTTAGTTCAGTTGTGTCTTGCATTTTTGGCATAAAGTGCCCCAAGCGTTCGACTTTGTAAGCTGCATTTGTTGCCATCATTTTAATGTTCATGCCTTTTTTTAGCGTTCCATCAATTACGCGCACTAAAACAATAATTCCTAAATATGAATCATACCAAGAATCAACAAGCATGGCTTTTAATGGGGCATCAGAGTTTCCTTCAGGAGCTGGAAGTTTTGTGACAATTGTTTCAAGAACTTCATCAATTCCAATCCCTGTTTTTGCGGAAATAAGCGGAGCTTCAGATGCATCAATACCGATCACATCCTCAATTTGAGCTTTCACCCTGTCTGGTTCAGCGGCTGGTAAATCAATTTTATTGATAATAGGAACAATTTCGTGATTTGCATCAAGAGCTTTATAAACATTGGCAAGCGTTTGCGCTTCCACGCCTTGAGAGGCATCAACAACTAATAATGAACCCTCACAAGCGGCCAAAGAACGGCTAACTTCATACCCAAAGTCAACGTGTCCTGGCGTGTCTATAAGGTTTAAAATATAATCTTTTCCATCTTGAGCTTTGTAATTAAGGCGAACTGTTTGGGCCTTGATTGTAATTCCGCGTTCACGTTCAATGTCCATATTGTCAAGCAATTGCTCTTTCATTTCGCGATCTGAAACAGCACCGCATTTTTGGATGAGTCGATCAGCTAAAGTTGATTTGCCATGATCGATATGGGCAACGATTGAAAAATTTCTAATATGTGATAAATCTGTCATTTTTTATTCCTTTTAATTTTGGCGTATCATACCAAAAAAAAATCAAAAAATCAAGCTTTTCAAAGAATTTAAAAAATAAAAAACGCCTATCAAAAAATGATAAACGTTTTAGGGTAAAAGTAACAAAAATTTAGTTGGTAAACAACCAAACCTTCCTCTTCAGTATAGTAAATAAAAATTTCTTGTCAAGGGTTTGTTTTTTTTATTTTCTTGTGCAGGGTGATTATTCTTGTATTCTGGCATTTTTTGTTCTATAAAAAAACAAACAGGGAGATTTGATATGTTTATTTTTATTTTAGCTTTTATACTTGGATTAATTTTTATCTATAATAAAACCATCCATCTTAAAAATTTGATTCTTGAAGCCGAAAGCGGAGTTGATGTGCAATTGAAACGCCGGTATGATTTGGTTCCTAATCTTGTGAAAACAGTTTCGGCATATTGCACACATGAATCGAAAACTGTTGAAGAAGTTGTTCGTCTTAGAAATCAAACAATGAATCAAAAAATATTGCAAAAAAAAGAAAATTTGGAAAATCAATTTGAGCAAGGATTGTGTTTGATTTTGGGATTAAAAGAGGATTATCCAAATTTAAAAGCAGATGAAGCGTTTTTAAAAATACAAAAAGAATTGTCTTTAATTGAGGATGATTTGCAACATGCTCGTCGTTATTATAATGGGGTGGTAAGAAAATTTAACTCCTTTATCAATTTATTTCCGATTTGCTTATTAAAAAAAACCTTTAAGCTTTCCGATAAATCTTTTTTCCAATTAGAGGGCTCTCATGAAAAAGTTGTGCCAAATGTGAAGGATTTTTTATGAAGATTAAAAAAGCGTTATTTCTTTTTGTTTTTTTATTTGGTTGTTTTTTTTGCAATTTAATAGCAAATGCTAGTGTGCAAAAAGAAGAAATTTTATCTTATCATATTTATGCTGAATTAAATCAAGATTCGTCTTTGCTTGTGCACGAAACAATTAAAGTAAGAGCGCAAGGTAAGGATATTAAAAGAGGTATTTATAGGGATTTACCAACACGTTATGCGGGCGAAAAAACTCCTGTTTCAATTATATCTGTAACAAGAAATGGGAAAGATATTCCCTATACCACCAAAAGGGGAGATAATCAAAAACGTGTTTATTTGGGGGATATGAATCGATATATTTATCCGGGGATTTATGAATATAAAATAACATATAAACATCAAAATATTGTAAGGTATAATGAAGAGAAAATACAGGATGTGTTTTATTATAATTTGATTTGCAATGAATGGATGTTTAATATTTTGGACGTTGCAGCCATTGTTCGCTTGCCTTCTGGTGTCACATTGGCAGAAGAACCAAAAGTATTTTTCGGGAAATATGGTTCAAAAAATCAAGACACTCCCTTTTTAAAACAAGATAATCAAATTTTAATTCATTTACCAAATGGATTAAAAAAACGAGAAGCTTTGAGTTTGAACGTGGATTTTGACTCAGGTTTTTTTAAAATACAAGAGCCAGGCATTCCTTTTAATAAGTATGTAAATATTTTATTTATAATAGTTATACTTTTTGTGTTCTATTGGGTGGCATATTATGCTTATTTTTCATGGAAAAAACATGGAGAAGACGGTATAAGAAGGCCTGCCTATCCAAGATTTGATATCCCTAAATTTAATAAATTGGGCGCTTTATTTTTTCTTAAGAATTATCAATGTTTAGGTATTGATTCTTGTGATTTAATCATGCCTCATTTAGCATATCTTTCACAAAAAGGATTGTTAAAAATAAAAACCGATAAAAAAGGAATAACTCTTGAAAAAAATATGAAGATAAAGCCAAGCAATTCAGATGAAAAGTTTTTTATTGAAAGGGCAAAAAACAAGTATTCGCTTAAAAAGGGGGTATATAGTTCTTCGTTTGTAAAGTATGTTGAAGAGTATAAACAATATTCTGAAAAACAGACATCTGTATTATTTAAATATAACACAAAATGTCTTTTGATGTTTAAATTTTTAATGTTTGTTTTTTGTTTTTGTTTTTTCATGTTATATTTTAATGATTTTTCGTTTTTATTTGTTTCTCTTATCTTGGGTGGTGTAACGCTTGGGTTTTCAAATGTTGTTTTAAGTGTTTTTACAAGAGGTAAAAATTGGATTATAATTGCAGTTGGTGTGATCATATTGACGGTTTTTTTATCTTGTTTTAGTTTCTTGTTTTTACATGCTATATATGAGCTTTCTGATTTATTATTAAAAGAGGTTGATGAGCTTATAACAAGTATGGCAGATTATAAAGTATGGTGTTTTGTCTTTTTATTTTCTTGTATTGTTGCTTTTTATAAATACATTATTGTTCGCGTTTATGATAAAGGTTTGGATTTGATAGAGCATTTAGAAGGAATAGAAATGTTCTTAAAAGGAACTGATGATTTAAAAGATAAAACACCTGAGCAAGTTGAAATGGAAAAGTTATTGCCTTATGCCATTTTGCTTGGGTTACAAAATCAGTGGTGTGAAAAAATGGAAACATACTTTAATTTTATACCGCCGGATGACGATGTTTTTTCAGATGCGTCTGTTTTTTCAAGTGTTAGCTCCTGTTTGCATAGTGCCTCAACTTCGCATAGTTCTTCATCGGGAGGATCAGGCGGCGGTGGTTCTGGTGGTGGTGCCGGTGGTGGTGCCGGCGGAGGTGGCGGAGGAGGTTTTTAGCTGATGCCATTTAATGTTTTGTGTTGGAAGATAAAAATATTCAAATAAAAAAGTTTGAAACGGCCTTTTTTCCTTAAATCTTTTTGTTAAAAATGAAAGATAATCGTTTACTTTTAAAAGTTTTTTTTCTATAATACCCTTAAATAACGTTTATTCATTCATTTTTAAGGAGAAAAATATGCGTAATATCGGCGATTTGATGAAAAAAGCTCAAATGGTTCAATCTCAAATGACAATCTTGCAACAAAAGATGGAAAAGCAAGAATTTGAAGGGGTTTCTGCTGGTGGTGCTGTTAAAGTAACAGTAACAGGAAAGCATATTCCAGTTAAGGTTTCAATTGATCCATCTGTTGTTGATCCACAAGATACAGAAACATTGGAAGATTTGGTTTTGGTTGCTATGCGTTCCGCATATGAAAATGTTGATACAGCAATGGCAAGTGAAATGGAAAGAATTCAATCTTCTCTTGGATTGCCTTCAGGTTTTAAAATGCCATTCTAAGGAAGAATAAATGGCGGCGCCGGAACTTGAACAATTAATCGGTTTGCTTTCAAAACTGCCTGCTTTGGGACCAAGGTCTGCAAGACGGGCGGTTTTGTCATTGTTAAAGCAAAAAGAAAGTAAATTTGTTCCGCTTGTTGGTGCAATGCAAACGGTTCTTGAAAAGGTGGATGCTTGTCCTATTTGTGGAAATATGGATACTTTAAAGCCTTGCGCCATTTGTCAAGATGAAAAAAGAGATAAATCGGTTGTTTGCGTTGTTCAAGATGTGTCCGATCTTTGGGCGCTTGAACGGGCAGGGGTGTTTAAAGGAACATATCATGTTTTGGGTGGTGTTCTTTCAGCATTAGATGGCGTTGGTCCAGATGAATTAGCAATTGATTCGCTGATTCAAAAAGCAGCTTTAGGAACAATTAAAGAAGTTGTTTTAGCTCTTCCAGCAACAGTAGAAGGGCAAACAACAGTTCATTATTTATCTGATAAATTAAGTGAGTTTAATATAAGTGTTTCAACGCTTTCACGGGGCGTTCCTGTGGGTGGTGAATTAGATTATTTAGATGACGGCACTTTGCAACTTGCATTTAAGGCCAGGCGAAATGTGTAGGTGAAATATGGAAGAAATTAAAAAAGCAATTAATGGATTAGAACGAGCTTTGGTTTCTTTAGAGACGGCATTATTGCAAACAAAAAAAGATAAAGAACAATCAATTGCAAAAGTGGATGAGTTGAAAAAAGTTATCGAAACAACTTATGAACGTTTAGATAATGCATTAACAACATATCATCAAGATCAAGGGAGTGAATAATGGCTGTTGTTTCATTAAAAATCGGCGGTAGATATTATAAGTTTTCTTGCGCAGATGGGCAGGAAAGTTATATGGCTTCTTTGGCGGAAAGTTTAGATGCGCGTGCAGAAAAGTTGTTAAAATCGATTGGTTTTATGCAAGAAGGCCAGTTGTTAGCAATGTTGTGTTTATTGTTGGCAGAAGAAAAAAGTCAAATTGAAAAAAATGCACATAGTGGAACTTATTTAGATAATCAAAAACAAGTTATTGATTTGATTCAAAATTTAACATTGAAAATTAATTCTTTGACAGCAGGTTTGTCAGAAGAAACAAATAAAGAAGAATAACGAATGAAAATATTATTTTGCGGTGATGTTGTCGGTAAATCCGGCAGAAAATTGGTTTTATCTTATTTGCCAAAATTAAAAGAAAAATTCAAATTAGATTTTATTATTGTTAATGGTGAAAATGCAGCTCATGGATTTGGTATAACACCAAAAATATATAATGCCTTTTTGGAAGCTGGTGTTAATGTGATCACGCTTGGAAATCATTCTTTTGATAAAGCAGATATTTTCCCAATTTTGGAAACAGCTGATAATATTATTCGTCCGATGAATTATCCTGAAAATACCATTGGAAAAGGATTCACAATTATTCAATCTGCAAACGGGGTAAAAGTTGCCGTTGTTCAATTGCTTGGAAATGTTTTTATGCGAACAAGCGAAAGCGCATTTGAATCAATTCAAAAGTGGTTGCAAACATATAAAAAAGGCAAAGATTATGATGTTTTAGTTGTTGATTTTCATGCGGAAGCAACAGCTGAAAAAGTTGCTTTAGGTCATTATTTAGATGGGCACGCCTCTCTTGTTGTTGGAACGCATACTCATATTCCAACGGCAGATGCGCATATCTTATCTTCAGGAACAGGATATATGTCTGATGTGGGAATGTGTGGAGATTATGATTCGGTTATTGGTATGAAAAAAGAATTGGCGTTTCCAAGATTTTTAACTGAAGCAAAAAGAAGCAGATTAGAACCAGCTGAAAAAAATGCAACATTTTGTGCTGTTGTTGTTGATGTTGATGAAAAAACAGGCTGTGCAAAAGAAATTTTTCCCCTTCGTTTAGGGCAAATACTTGAAAATACGCACGAAGTGTGATATAAAGATTAAACCATTTTTTATTATTATTTTAAAAGGAAAAAGTATGGCAGGACATTCACAGTTTAAAAATATTATGTATCGTAAAGGTGCGCAAGATAAGATGCGTGCAAAAGTTTTTTCAAAGTTGGCAAGAGAAATCACTGTTGCTGCAAAAACAGGTGGTGGTGATCCAGCATCTAACCCTCGTTTGCGTTTGGCAATTCAAACAGCTCGTTCTGAAAATATGCCCAAAGATAATATTGAACGCGCAATTTTAAAAGGAACTCAAGGAACAGATACCTCTAACTATGAAGAAGTTAGATATGAAGGTATGGGGCCGGGTAAAGTTTCTGTGATTGTTGAAGCGTTAACAGATAATCGCGCAAGAACAGCTCCAGTTTTACGTTCATTGTTTTCAAAAAGCGGTGGTGCTTTGGGCGAAACAGGTTCTGTAACATTTAATTTTGAACGTATTGGATATATTGAATATCCTGTTGCAGTTGGAACTCCAGATGCTATTTTTGAAGCTGCTTTAGATGCAGGTGCAGATGATGTTGTTTCAACAGATGAAACACATGAAATTACTTGTCAAGTTGATGATTTGGGCTCTGTTCGTGATGCTTTAGAAGCAAAGCTTGGAACACCAAATGTTGCAAGACGTGATTGGAAACCAATGGTTCAAAAAGAAATCACTGATTTAGAAACAGCACAAAAATTAATGAAATTTTTAGATGTCTTAAATGAAGATGATGACGTTCAACGCGTGATCACAAACGCTGATATTTCAGAAGAAATTATGGCACAATTGGGGGAATAATCGATGGTCCGCATCTTGGGACTTGATCCAGGATTAAGACACACAGGTTGGGGAGTCATCGAAAAAGATGGCTCCCGTTTGCGTTTTATTGCAGCCGGTGTAATTAATCCGGATACAGAAAATCAGTTATGCAATAGATTGGGAGAGTTGCATACTGATTTAAAAAAAGTTATTGAAGCTTATCAACCAGATGAAGCTGCCGTTGAGGAAACATTTGTTAATAACAATCCAACTTCAACGCTTAAATTAGGGCAGGCCAGAGGTGTTGTTTTATTAACGCCTGCTTTGTTTAATATTCCTGTTGCAGAATATACACCGAATCAGATAAAAAAAATGGTTGTTGGTGTTGGTCATGCTGATAAAAAACAAGTGGATATGATGGTTCGAACATTATTAAAAAGTGTTCCAGAAAAAATTCCACCTGATGCAGCAGATGCCTTAGCTATTTCTTTATGTCACAGTTTTATGCGGCCAATTAGTTTGAAAAAGTAATGGGGACGAAATGAAGATTATTCAAAAATTTTCTACGCATTTTGATGAAAGAAAAGCAAAAATTGATATGATTGTTTTTCACGCAACAGCAACAAACTCTATAGAAGAAACGCTTAAGATTTTTATTGAAAAAGAAGATGGTGGGCGAGTAAGCTCTCATTATGTGATTGATAGAGATGGAACAATTTATCAAGTTATTCCAGAAGAAAAAAGAGCTTGGCATGCGGGTGTTTCTTCATGGAATGAAATTAAAGAAGATATAAACTCTCATTCTATTGGGATTGAATTTCAATGTCCTCCAAGTGGTGAAAAAACATTCATTGATTTTTCAAAAGAGCAAATTGAATCAGGTCTTTTGCTTTGCGAAGATATTATGAACAGATATAAAATTAAACCAGAAAATGTTGTCGGTCATTCAGATATTGCTCCTTTTCGCAAGTTTGATCCAGGTATTACATTTCCATGGGAAATTTTTGTTCAAAAAGGACTGGCGATAAATCCCGATCGCCGACCAGTTTTAGATGAAAATGGGAATAATTTATTTGTAAAGGAACAAGATAAATGTTAGATGCATTATCGCACTTATCCACAGGTGTTATGTGGGGAATTTTTGGTTTTATTGTTTTTACTATTTTATTTTTAGACTTGTTTGTTTTTCATAAAAAAACAGAAATGCCAACAATGAAAGGAACTTTTAAGATTTGCCTTTCATATGTGATTATATCACTATTGTTTGGGTTGTTTGTTGTGTTTGAAAAGGGCATGGAAACGGGAATGCTTTTTTATACAGGCTATCTCGTTGAGTTTAGTTTATCCATGGATAATATTTTTGTGATTTCGCTTATTTTTACTTCATTAAAAGTGCCATCTATGTATCAACACCGCGTATTATTTTGGGGTGTTTTAGGGGCCGTTGTGATGCGCGCTGTGATGATTTTAATTGGCGCTCAATTAGTTAGTCAATTCCATTGGGTGTTGTATCTTTTTTCGGCCTTTTTAATTTATACAGGCGCAAAAATGCTTATTGAAACAATGAAGGATGAAAAAGAAGAAAATGAGCCAGAAACAGAAGGAAAAATGTTATCTTTTGTTAAGAAATATCTTCCAATGACAAATAAAATTCATGAAGAACATTTCTTTATCAAGCAAGCTGGTAAATGGGTAGCAACACCTTTGTTTTTGGCTTTGCTAATTATTGAAACAATGGATGTAATTTTTGCGATTGATAGCATTCCTGCCATCTTTTTAATTACGCAAGATGTTTTTGTTGTATACACAAGTAACATTTTTGCTATTTTGGGTTTGCGGTCTTTATACTTTTTATTGGCTCAAGCTGTTTCCAGATTCGTCTATTTAAAACATGCATTATCCTTTGTTTTAATCTTTATTGGGTCAAAAATCTTTTTGCCTTATATCGGTTTAAAAGTAACAACAAGTGTTTCTTTAATTGTTACTTTTGGTATTTTAATATTAGGTATTTTGATTTCGCTTTATCAAACAAGAAAGATAAGTGGCAAATCAAATAATTGATTCTGTTACTTTTAAAAATGAATCAATAATTTCATTTTCGAACGGGTGGTGCTTATCTTTTAAGATAAACCGCCCGTTTGAACAAACATCTGAAATGCAACTTGAATCAGCGCTATAAACAAGATGTGATTTTAAAAAGGCTTGTGGTTGAAGAAGCAAATTATTTAAATCCCAAAGGATGAAATCAGCAATGGTACCAACTTTAATTTCTCCAGCGTTTAATCCCAAGAATTTTGCAGCTTCTTTTTGAGAGGATTCTAAAATATGATCAACTTTTCCTGCCGTGATATTTTTAGATTCTCCTTTGGCAGATAAGGCGGCTATTTTCATTTCGCTGAGCATACTTAGTGAATTATTTGATGATGCGCCATCTGTTCCAAGTGAAATTTTAAGACCTTCCTCTTTATAAAGATTAAAAGGCATTTGGCCTGAATTAAGTTTCAAGTTTGATGTTGGACAATGAGCAATTAAGCACCCTCTTTCCTTGATGATTTTTCTATCTTCATCATTTAACCACACACAATGAGCAAGAATTGTTTTATTTGTTAAAAGACCAAGTTTATCCAAATATTTTGTTGGTGTTAGCCCCGTTTTTTCGATGCAATCAGAAACTTCTTTTTGTGTTTCAGCTAAATGAATATGCAAGAAGGCATGGTGTTTTAATGCTAATTCTTTTGAAAAACGCAAAAGTTCTTCCGAAACAGTATATACTGCATGGCAGGAAACAGTTTTTTTAATGAGTGGAGAATTTATTTTTCTTTCCATAAATTCACTCATGTTTTTTTTCTTTTCTGAAGTCATTTGGGGATTAAATAAATCAAATGCAACGCAAGAAGAAAGCATTTTGACACCCATTTCATCAGCCGCTTTTTCAGTTTCAGATGCAAAAGGATACATGTCATTAAATAAAACAGTTCCTGATTTTATCATTTCTAAAATAGATAATTTAGAAGCAATATAAACTTGTTCATTTGTTAATTTTTCTTCGCGAGGCCAAATATCTGTTTGAAGCCATTCAAACAAATCTTTATCTTCGCCAATTCCCCTGAATAATGTCATTGGTGAATGTGTGTGCATGTTATAAAATGCGGGCGTAATGGCTTTACCTTCACCGGAAATAATTTCGTCCGAAAGAGCTGTCGGAATATGATCAGAAATCTGTTCAATTTTGTTATTCTTAATAAGAATATCAACAGGTTTATTGTTTAACAAAACGTGTCTGATTAATATTGACATTTTAACGCCCTTTCAGTAAGATATTTTCGGTCTTTTTATTCTACAGGATACTTTGAAAATGTCAAATCTAATTTTTTCTTTTACATATGTCTTTTTAATTGGTTTTTTGCCTCTTTTCTATACTTTTTTTAAATCAATTAAACAGGCTGATTTGAAGAATAAACTTTTTTATAAGTTATTTTTAAAAGATGTTGTGCGCACATTTCCAATTTGTTTTTTAATGTTGACGCCTCTTTTTCTTCTTCCATCCTGTTTAAAAGGCTATTTGCTTATTTTGCATTTTGTTTTTGTGCCATTAATGTTGTTAGAAATTGGGCATATTTATTTTTTTAAAACAAGAATTGGGTTAAATACATTTTTCACATTATTTGTTTCTAACATGAAAGAAACAAAAGAATTTTTAATGCAAAATATACCTGTTTCAATTTTTGTTTTAGCCGGTATTTGTTTGATTTGTCCTGTTTTTTTAATTATTAATTTGCCTGAACTTTCTTTGAGCTTGAAACAACAGTTTTTAGGTTTCTTTATTTGCTTAATTTTGGGAATTCCATTTATTCGAAATCTTTTTAAAAAAGGGTTTAAATTTAAAGATGGATATGTTTTAAATCCATACAGCAATGTTATCTATCATTTTTTATTATACAAAAAAACATATGGAGAATTGAAAGAAACTTTAGCTAAAAATAATGCCAATCCTTTTGAAAATATTGTTTCTGATGTTCAACAAGATATCCCAGAAACATATGTTGTGATTATTGGTGAATCATCTAATCGAACACATTTATCTTTATATGGATATCCACGTCAAACAACGCCTTTTTCTGATGCAAGAAAAGAAGATTTGTTTGTTTTTAAAAATGTTAAATCACCCTTTGCGCAAACCATGCCTGTTTTAGAACGCGTGTTAACGTTTGCAGAAGAAGGTAAGATGAATTTTTTAACACAAAAAGGAACGATTGTTAATTATTTTAAACAAGCCGGTTTTAAAACATATTGGCTTTCAAATCAATATGCATTATCAGATACTTTAGTAACTGCAATTTCTTCTCATGCAGATTGGGAAAAATCTTATAATTTTAGTGGTATGAAAAGATTTGAAAAAACAGGTTTTGATGGAGATATGTTGCCAGACATTGAAAAAATTTTAAATGACAAGTCTTCTCATAAAAAAGTGATTTTTGTTCATTTAATTGGATCTCACTCTGCTTATACAAATAGATATCCATCTGAATGGGTTTATTTTAAAGATAAAATGCCAAATAAAAATTTATCAGACCAAGGACACGAATTATTGAATGCTTATGATGATTCGATTAGATATACGGATTATGTTGTTAATGAAATTATAAGTATGACTCAAAAACAAGAAGAACTTTCATATTGTTTATATTTTAGTGATCATGGTGAAGATATATATGATACTTCTGAAACAAAAATTTTGGGACATTCTGAACTTGCAAATGAACCGATGACAACAATTCCATTTGTTTTATGGATTTCTGATAAGTATCGTCATATGAGAAAACAAATTGTTTATAATCTTTATCAAAATCAAGAAAAATCATATAATACAGAACACGTGATTCATACAGTTATTCGTTTGGCGGGATTAGAAAATCAAGATATTGAAAAAGAAAAAAGTTTAGCTGATTAATTAAATTTTTTTACTTTTCAAAATATGATTGAATCCAATTATATTGGCGCATGAAAAACAAAAGTTGAAGCATTTTTTTGCAACTTGAGAAGTTGGCTTTTTTATCTTTTGAGAATACTTTTTTATATTTTTGTAGAGTGAAAGAATTAAGGCCCGTTAACCATTCTTCTTTTGAATAGGAAAATTCTTTTGTTATAAAATCAAGATAAGTATATAGATATTTCTTCTTTGGATAAAAAAGAGGTTGCCGCGCCGTTAAGCATAAAATAAAGCGCAATAAATCTTCGCTTGTATATCCATATCCCAAATCTTCTAAATCTAAAATAGCAACAAGTTTGTTGTTTTTGAATAGCAAGTTATTATGATGAAAATCACCATGAATAATGCTTTTTTTGTTTTTCGAAATTTTTAAAGGAGAGTTGCCAATTTTAACAAGATTTTTTTTGCATTTGTTTAGCAAAAAAGCCGAGATGGGATTTGTTTTTGATTTTTTAATCATTATTTCGCAATTAAGAAGATATTCTTGTTGTATTTTTGAAAAATTATAAGCTGGAACAAGAATTTTTTCATTTGTGATTTTTATTTTTTCAAAATTTTTATATGCTGAAATAACTTGCTTAATATGATCTATTGATATTTTTGTTGCTGCAAGAGAAGCCCCTTCAATATATTCCAAAACAAAACCATAACTATTTTTATATTTGAAAATATTTTTATTATTGAATGTAAGAATTTTTGCAATTGGAAGTTTATCTTGTTTAGAGAGTAAAGAAATAATTTGAACAAGCCGTTCAACCCCAGATTTTTTATATTTCCAAGCTAGTTTCACCAAAACTTTTTTATTTTGAAGGGTTGCTAAATAATTATAAGAAGATGCCCCTCTTTCAAATTGATAAAGAGAAACAACAGGTTCTTTAAAAACGTTTTTTTCTAAAAACGAGATTAAATCTTTTTTGCATGGAGCTGAATTTTCTTTTTTTTTCATGCGTTTTTTATATCATAAATTTATAAAAAAAATCAAGAGAGTGTTTTTAGATTGTTTTTTTCTTTTATTTTGGATAAACTGCCAACATAAAATTTTATAGGAGACACCATGTTAGAAGAATTAGAAAAAGTTAGATTAGAATGTTTAAATTGTCAAAAATGTCCTTTAGCAAAAACAAGAACAAATGTTGTTTTTTCTGATGGGAAGCCAAATTCAAATATTGTTTTGATTGGTGAAGCTCCAGGGGCTAATGAAGATTTGCAAGGAAAGCCATTTGTTGGTCGCGCCGGTCAATTACTTGATAAAATTTTTGAATCTGTTGGTTTAAGCAGAGAAAAAGATATTTATATTTGTAACACATTAAAGTGTCGTCCTCCAGAAAATAGAGATCCATTGCCAAGTGAAAAAGAAGCTTGTAGAAATTATTTAGATGCTCAATTAAATATTTTGAAACCAAAAATTATTTTGCTGTGTGGACGTGTTGCATTAACAAGCTTTTTGCCAAATGCATCAGCCATTTCAAAAGTTCGTGGAAAATGGTTTGATGGGCCAAATGGTTCAAAAATGATGCCTATTTTTCATCCATCATATTTGCTTAGAAATCCAATCGCAAGACCAGGTTCACCAAAAGCACTTATGTGGGAAGATATCCAAGAAATTAAGCGTCGATATGATGAAATTTTAAAAAACAACATTTAATAAAAGAATTGAATAAGTTTTTTAGCCAAGGATAGATGGCCTTTTGTTAGGGCCCAAAGAATGCTTTTTTGAACTAAAGAAAGACTAAGGCCTTTTAATAAACCAAAATCTTTAAGCTCTTCAATCAAAGTGATAATTTGTTGATTAATGCAGATAAAAGATCTCTCAGGTGTGTGTGTTAAAATATGTTTAACTGCTAAAAACAAATCTTGTGAACATCTATGGTTTAAGAGCGTTTCGGTGTATGAGCTTATTCTTCCATCATCAACAAAATAGGCATATTCAAATGAAATGCGCTCTTTTAAATTCATAAGCGTTTCATAAGAGGCAACAGAAGGGATATGAGCCTCTTTTCGATAAAAATAAAGTTGATGGCGAATATATACCAAAGATTGTGTCATAGAATAAAATTGCTCAATAAAAAAGTATGGTGCAAATTCACAAAGAGACGGATGAAATTTAAGATAAGCAAGAATAGTTTGAGAAAACATTTTTCCTTCAAGTGTTTCATCAATATAGGGTAAATTTTCTTGCCAAAATTCGGCAATTAAATTATTGTTTTTCTTTTTGAGTGAGCTTTTTTCAAATGCAATTTTCTTTTCCAATGCTTTTATTTTTTTTGTTCCAGAAAAATAAAAAGGATTTGCAGTGGCAATATCAGCATGCGAATAACGTAAGGCATCCATATAAATATCTAAAGCTTGTGGATGCAATAAATCAGAATCATTTAAGAAAAGCGCATATTCGCCCTTCATTTGATAAAGCGCCTCATTATAACAGTGCCATTTGGATGGGGAATTTATTTGTTTTAATATTTTGAATTTTTTATTTTTTTTTGAAAGAGTTGTTAAAAAAGGATATTCTTTTTCAGCATCTGACAGAACGCATAAACATTCAAAGTCTTGAAATGTTTGCTTAAGCAAACTTTCAATACAGAGATTTGCAATATTTTCTTGAGCAGTTAGATGAATGATAATACTTATTTTTGGCACGTCAAATCTCCGGTTTAAAATAATTTTAGAATCTGATGAATAATATTTCCAGCAGGATTGAAATTCCCTTTTGTGGGTTTAAGCTTTGATCCAGCTGGAAGGGCATATCCATTTTTAAAAAGGCTTTTGTGAAAACGTTTGTGTTTTTCGCTCATCATTAAATCTGGCGCAAAAATAAAAACAGGAACATTCGTTGCACAGCATTCAGAACACATAGACATTGAATCCCCTGTAACAAGAATTATATCTGCTGAAGAAAGGAGCCCAAAATAAGGATTTTCAATTTTATCTCCAAATTGATAAAAGAAAGTTGTTTTTTTATCAAGATTTTTTTTGAGATAGGAAACAATTTCTTTTGGTGTTCGTCTAGAGGTTGTAACTAAAACGCTTTTTGGTTTAAGTGCATTAACATTTTTAAGTAAATCATGAGCCATTTCTAATGTAAATGGATTATTTTTTGTTGCCCCCCCAACAATTAATGAAAGTCGTGGAGAGGAATATTTTTTAAATTGAGAAGCCCATTTTTCTTTTTCTTGTTTTAATCGCTCAGGAGTTATTCTGTGTGGTGTTCCTGTTGAGATTAAAACATTTTTGGAATATCCCTTATATAAATCATGTTCAGGCAAAATAACTAAATCTGCTTGTTTAAAATATGCTTTTCCAGGATTCATTAATTGAATAATTTTAGTTTTACCTTTTGATTTCTTTTTGATCCATAAAGCGGCAGGGTATGATCTTCTTCCTGCACTTAAAACAAGATCTGGATATGAAGCTGTTGATAGATTTTTTTTGCTTTCACTCGTTAATCCAATCAAGCTTTTCCCTCTTAAAAAATTTGGTAATTTAATCCATGAATTATAACGAATTTCTTTTCGTTCAAAAGGGAAGGGAAGGCGTTCTGCAATGCCTAAAAGTTGATTAACATTTCCAGTTCTATCGTCAGCAAGTATCCAAACGGTTTTTGTCATTTTGGCTCCTTAATTTAAGTGATACAACTGTTTTAAAGCAGATTCATATCCTTTTTGATGGTCTGCTTTTTCAAGAGTGATAATTGAACTTTTATCTTTCACAAAACTTTCAGTTAAATGATTTGGAACAACTCTATCTTTTTTCCCAATAAAATGTGTTTGAGGAATTTGATGAAAAATTTCTTCATAATTTTTAAGATTTAATGATTTATCTAATGGAGAGTCATTATGATAAGCAGTCCATGCTTGTTGATCTAATACACCAGCAATTGTGATAATTCTATTAATCATTTTGGGATGTCTAACCCCAACAAGGCCAGCAATTTGAGCGCCGCCAGAATATCCAATTAATATAATTTCTTTCGTTTGACTCTTTTTTGAAAGTTGAAGAACAGATTGTTCCATAGAATTAATGATTTGTGGAGAAAAACGGCCACAGGTCCAATCATCTTGCGTGCATGTATTTGTTTGAAGATATTGACAAGGTCTTCCCAAATAGGCAACATTTGGATTTGGATCATTTGCAGCTATTTCTCTTAGAAATGTTGATCTTGGTGTTGGATTTGCTGTTGGTCTGTTATAGGCATCAAACGAATGACCATCCCCTTCGATATAGATGCGAATAGGGGTTCCAGGTTCTGATATGCGATACCAAGAGGCTAAAACATAAGGAGGCGCCATAACGGTTTGAAATTGAAAGTCTGTTAATGGATTTTTATGTGCACAACCAGTTGCTAAAAGCAGAAAAGCAAGTATAAAAGAGTTTTTCATTTTTTTTAAAAACATGTTTTGCCTTAATTTTGATTAATCTAAAGATAAGTGTATCAAATTTATCATCTATTGACAAGTATAAAAGAAGGAATTAATTTATTTGTGATGATAATATTTAAAATTAGGAAAGGAGGGGATTTTCATGCCAGGTTGTGGATGCGGAACAAAGAAAAAATAATTTATTTTCTTTAAAAGAAAAGCGCCTTTATGAGGCGCTTTTCATTAACTTAAATATAATCTTCAAGAGATGTTTTAATATCTGATATTTCTCTGATTAATGTATCTGTTGCAAGATTATTTTTTTCTTTTTCAAAAATGGAAGAATCAGAAGATTTATCAGTATTTTTAAGCCGTTTTTGAACGCCCTTAATCGTATATCCTTCTTTATAAAGATAATCACGAATTCTTGCTAGTAATACAACGTCTTGAGCTTGATAATAACGTCGTCCCATTCTCTTCATTGGTTTTATTTGGTGAAATTGAGTTTCCCAAAAGCGAAGAACTGTGGCTGGAACTTGTAAAAGTTCGGCAACTTCAGTAATGGTTCGATAGGCGTTTTCGGCCTTAAGCATAAATCACTCCTGTTATTTTAAAGTGTTTTTCAAAGTATTTGAAGCTTTGAAAGAAACAACCGTGCGAGGAGAAATGGCATGTTTGACACCTGTTTTTGGATTACGGCCGATTCTTTCTTTTTTTGCATGTGGAATAAATGATGCAAATTTTGAAATTTTAACAGTTTCGCCTTTTGCTAATGCTTCAATAATGTCTTGCAAAATTTGTTCAATTAATTTGAATGATTCAGCATGGGAAAAACCAAGTTCCCTATAAATAGCATCTGCAATATCTGCACGTGTAATCGTTTTTTGTGTCATATTATTTTCCTTTTTATTTCAAATTTTCTGTTGTTAGAATGTCATAAATTTCAAATATAATCAAGTACTTTTTTAATTTATAACAAAAAAATTAAAGACGAATTAAAGCGCCTGCCCATGTGAACCCAGCGCCCATAGCATCTAGTAAAACCAGATCGCCTTTTTTGATTTTTTGGGATTTAATTCCATTGTATAATGCAAGTGGAATTGATGCAGCAGAGGTGTTACCTTGCTCTGGTAATGTTACAATAACTTTTTCCATTGGAATATCTAATTTTTTTGCTGTTCCTTCAATAATTCTTAAATTAGCTTGATGAGGAACCAAATAATCAACGTCAGAAAGTTGGATATTGGAAGCATCAATTAATTCTTGAGCAACATTTGAAAGGTTTGTAACAGCGTGTCTAAATACTTCTCTGCCTTCCATGTGAACAAAACCAGCATTTTGTGTTCTTGAAACACCGCCAGTTGTTGTTAATAATTCTCTTAATCTGCCATCTGAGTGTAAAATAATATTAAGAATACCTCGATCTTTGTTTTGATCTGTTTCTTCTTCGCCTTTTACGACAACAGCGCCAGCTCCATCACCGAAAAGAACACAGGTATTTCTATCTTTCCAATCAACAATTCTTGAAAGGGTTTCTGCACCAATAACAAGAGCTGTTTTAACTGATTTTGTTTTAATAAATTTATCAGCAACGCTTAAAGCATACATAAAGCCAGAGCATGCAGCTTGAACATCAAATGCAAAAGCATTAACAGCCCCAACTTCTGCTTGAACACGCATAGCTGTTGCAGGTGTTGTATCATCAGGAGTTGTTGTTGCTAAAATAATAAGGTCAATTTCTTCGCCTGAAATTCCAGCATTTTCAATGGCTTCTTTTGCAGCCAAAACAGCTAATGATGATGTTGTTTGTTCATCAGAAGCAATATGACGAGATTGAATGCCTGTTCTTTCACGGATCCATTCATCGCTGGTTTCAACCATTTTTTCCAAATCAAAGTTTGTTAAAATTTTTTCAGGAAGGTATCCTCCGACACCAGTGATGATAGATTTAATCATTTTATAACCCTTTTTTTATTCAATAACTTCGTCTGGGATATCTACATCAATTGCATGACGCAGTTCATCCTTGATTTTGTTGCACAAATCATTTTTAGCCATTCGGATTGCAGATTCAATTGCGCATGCAAAAGCATAAGCATCTGCGCCACCATGACTTTTAACTGATATGCCCTTTAATCCCAAAAACATGGCGCCATTATAATTTCTTGGATCCATCTTTTTCTTCATTTTTAAAAGAGCGGGTGTTGCCAACACAAAGCCAATTTTTGATATAATTGATTGACGGATTGTTTGTTTTAAAACATTTGAAATAAACTTTGCCGTTCCTTCAATAGTTTTAAGAGCAACATTTCCTGAGAAACCATCAGAAACAATTACATCTGCTTTGCCAGCACAAATATCATTTCCCTCAACAAATCCAATAAAGTTAATTTTGCCATCTAATGATTTGAGAGTTGTGGCGGCTTCTTTAATTTCATCTCGCCCTTTTGTTTCTTCAGATCCGATATTAAGCAAGCCAACTGTTGGATGCTCAGTTTTATATAAAACACGGTGAAGAACATGTCCCATAATGGCAAATTCAACAAGATTTTGAGAATTGCACTCAGCGTTTGCCCCTAAGTCAAGGGCAACAAGAGGATTTTTGCTTGTTGGTAAAATAGCCGCGATTGCTGGCCTATCAATACCAGATAATGTTCCAAGACAAATTTTGCTCATTGCCATTAAGGCGCCTGTGTTACCAGCTGAAACAACGGCTTTTGAATAACCATTTCTAACAGACATGATTGCTTTCCACATACTGCTTTCACGACCACTTCGAATCGCAACAGATGGTTTAGCATCACCACTGATAACATCAGTTGTATGATGAATTTTATATCTCGTATCCGGAATATGATACTCGTCCGCTAAACTTTTTATTTTTGCTTCGTCGCCAAATAAAAAGAAAAACGTATCCGAATCTTTTTTGATAACCCGGCTAACGCCTTCGATCACTGATTGGGGAGCATTGTCGCCCCCCATTGCATCAATTGATATGACTAATGTTTCACTCAACAGTCAAATTCCTTATTTTGCTTCAGATGATTCCTTTACAATAATATCTTTTTTATTGTAATGACCGCATGATTCACAAACGTGGTGTGGACGAACCAATTCACCGCACTTTGGGCATTCAATGCAAGCATTTGTGCCTAAAGCCAAATGTGAACGACGCATGTTCTTTTTGGATTTAGATGTTTTTTTCTTAGGTACTGCCATTTTAATCTCTCTTCTTCATTTTAATGTATTAAACACCAACCATTGATGTTTTTTGCTTATAATAGGTCTTATCTTATACATAAAAATTATCTAATTTGCAAGTATTTTTTTATAATTCTTGAAAAATTTACATAGATTTTAATATGTTGTTTAGTTTTTTAGTTCCCAAAAAGTTGTTTTTGCATTTTTAAAATGTTTGAAGGAAGAGGTGTTGTGGCCTCTGGTTTAAACAATTCTTGGAAGTTAAAAGTTTTATCTGCTCTATAAAAAGAGCGTTCTGTTTCATTCTTTTCGCGCCCTTCAAAGTTAATATAAGCATCTAAAACATTTTTTTCTTTGCTGTTTAAAACAATGGTTCCACTACGCACAGAATATTCATTTCCTTTTGTAAAGAAGTTTTTCTTGAGTTCTTCATTATCTCCATTATAAAGCAAAGTTGTATTAATTAATCTTGCTTCGGCATTGTTAATTTTTGTACTTGTTGGTGTGGCTTCAATTGGGATATAAATACTTCCTGTTCCCTGTAATGTTAAATCTGTAACATTTAAATAAGGATTGATATCTTTCCAATCAAAAGAACCATTTCTAAAATAAAGTAAAGAGCTATAAGATTTATATGGAATAGTTGTATGATCAGCCGTCAAAGGGATTCCCGCAAAAGATCCTGTTAAAGAGAAAATACGTAATAATTGATTTTCAAATTTAACAGAGGCTCGAACATTTTGCAAAGGAATGGCTGCTTCAATTTCATCAATAGCTAAATTTTGGGTTGCTTGTGAAACAAATGGAGCTAAAGATTGAAGAGTTAAAACCGAGTTTAAATTTTTAATCTTTGTTTCTCCCTTGGCAAAGTTTATATTTTTAAGAGAAAGATACATTGGTCCTGAAATTTGACGTTCATTTTTCCAGTCAATATTCCCATATAAAGATATTTTACCAGTTAAATCTGTTAATCTCTCGGGGAATAAATCTGAAACTTCTGAAATATTTTTAATATGTGCCAAATTAACTGGTGGCATGTAAATAGTTCCAGAAAAGTGACCAGAGTTTAAATTGATCGTGCCATTGAAGAGGGTTTCAATTTGCCCATCAGCAAAAATAGCTTTAGCTTTTGTATCCCCATTTTCAGATTGGATATCTAAAGCAAAAGGTTGTTTGATGACGCTGTTTTCAAATAATTTAATATAATCTGTGCTCAAAGAAAATTGATTAGATGTGTTATAAATATCTTTTACATAAACAGCAGCATTTTTGATTTCATGAGATTTATTTTTGAAGTTTAAGTTTCTACCAGAAAAAGAAGCTGGTTGATCTGGTTTTGATATATCAGTTGCAATGATAAATTCTTTGCTTGTTAATTCAATAGGTGTATTTGTGATTGATTTTTTCCCTTTAAACTCTAAATCTTCACCTTTAATATTCATATTAACAAAACTATTGGCAAGTTTCATAGTATTTTTTTGAGGTAACAATGTGAAAAGTAAAGGATTTGTATTTGAATATGAGTTAACACCATCTTTATAAGAAATTTCTTTAATACGAATAGAGGATGGTTGAGTTATATCAATTTGACAAATTCGCCTTTGACAATTTAAATCACCATTAATTGTTGTTTTAAGGCTATTTAACTCGAACGAGGGTTGTGTTAAAGTTTCAACATTAATTGAAAAAGGTTTTTTTGTGGAAAAAGAAGAAAAAGATGTTATTTCTAATCCTTTAAAGTTAAAGGATATATCTGCATCAATTTGTGTTTTATCATCTTGTGTATGAGATTTTGTATAGGTTGTTATCCCTTCGAAAAGGCGACCATTTTTTTTCAAATCGATAAAAAGAGTTTTTTTGGAAGACCCTAATGAAAAGTTTGTTTCAATATTTAATTCAGTTGGGGAAAGTTCTTTTGTTTTTAATGTGATAGATCCAGAAACGTTTTCTGGTTTTTTGCTTAAAATATCTGTACTGCCTCGCAAGTTTTTAATAGACCAAATGAAATCTTCACCATTTTTTGAAATGGTTAAATGGGCCATTAAGTTGGTATTTTCATCTTTGATGCGTAATGGAATATCCATACGGTTATTGTTTTGCAATGTTGCATCCATTGAAAAGTTGATAGGGATTTTGTAATTTTCACCTTCAAATTCAAGAACACCACTTTTAATAACAACTGTTTGAATGTTAATTCTTGATCTTTCGCTTAAATTTAAAATCAGTGAAAGCAATGGACTGAGATTTACAGAGTTTTGTGATTCTTTGATTTTTACAACAACGTTTTCAAGTTCAACGCGTTCTACTTTTTTTCTTAAAAAATCACCAAATGTTGAATAAAGGTTTACATATGAAACACGATATGTTTTTTCAGTATCCTCAAGTCCTGCAATTTGAATATGCGATAAGGAGTTATCAACAACTTTAAGAGATTCAACTGAAATTTCATTTCTTTTTAAATGATTTGAAACAATTGTTGGAAAGTGGATTTTAGAATAGTGAATGGTGCTGATCATAGTAATTCCACCCGCATAAATCAGCGAAAGGAAAAACGCCCACAAGTAAGAACAAATTCTGAAAAAATTTTTATGATTTCTTTTAAGAGAATCAATAAAAAGAGTTGTTCTCATAACGAAAACAATTGAAAAAGAGGATAAAGATTTATGAACAACCTTTTTTTTCTTTTTCTTAGCAAGGTCTTTTTGAATATCGGCTGAAGCGATTTGTTGAAGTAATTCACCTTCGCTGTTTATCCCGTATGCAGGCCTAGCAGTTTGTTTTGTTTCTGTTTGATTTTGTTCCCTATCTTCTGCCATGTTTTTAACCCCGATTTTAAGACAAAATTCTTTCCCCTTACATGTAAAAATATCATAACTATTTTTTTATAAGTCGTCAAGCATTTGATTAAATTCTTTTTCAGTTAAAATAGTTATTCCTAATTTTTGGGCAGTTGTAAGCTTGGATCCAGCAGCTTCGCCAGCGATAACAAAGTTGGTTTTTGATGATACAGATGAAACAACTTTGGCACCAACAGCCAATGCTTTTGCTTTGGCTTCAGCTCTTGTCATGGTTTCTAAAGTTCCTGTAAAAATAATGGCCTTATCTGTAAATGGTGTTATTTTTTGTTGAGGAGGAACAAAATCTAAAACAGTTATTTTTTCTGTTAATTTTTCAAGCAAACTTTGATTATGTTCCTCTTTAAAAAAGTCAATAATAAACGCAGCCATAACAGGACCAATACCTTCGATATGAGTTAAAACTTCAAAAGCATTTTCGCTTGTCATTGTTTTATAAAAATTTGACCATGAAATGAAGTTTTTTGCAAGCAATCTAGCGGTTGCGGCTCCTGTTTCGCGAATGCCAAGAGCATAAATAAAGCGTTCGAGGGCAACACCTTTTTGTTTTTCTTTTATAGCTGAAAAAAGGTTTTCGGCAGATTTTGTTCCCCATCCATCTCGAGTCATTAATAAAAGAGCATAATTTTCTTCTAAATAAAATAAATCAAGTGCATTTTTAACCCATCCAAGCTCAAAAAACATCTCAATATTTCTTTCTCCTAATCCTTCAATATCTAAGGCATCTTTTGAAACAAAATGTTTTAATGCTTCCATTTGTTGAGCGGGACAAACAAGTTCCCCAGTGCAATAAATAACGGCATCATCACCTTCTTTTTTTGCGATACTTCCACAAATAGGACAAACATTTGGAAATTCGTATGGTTTTGAATTTTCATCTCTTTTATCAGATAGAACGCGAACAATTTGAGGAATCACATCACCTGCTCGTTGAATGATAACAGTATCCCCAATTCGGATATCTTTTCTTTCTATTTCATCTTTATTATGCAAGGTTGCGTGTTTAACAATAACGCCGCCAACATTAACGGGTTCTAAGTCAGCAACGGGTGTTAAAGCCCCCGTTCTGCCAACTTGAATGCGGATATCTAATAATTTGGTTGTGGCTTGTTCTGCGGGGAATTTATGTGCAATTGCCCATCTAGGAGATCTTGCAATAAAGCCCAATCTTCTTTGAAGTTCTAAATCATTTACTTTATAAACAACGCCATCAATATCATAATCAAGAGAGCTTCTTTTTTCTCCAATAGACTTAAAAAACGCTATCATTTCTTCGGTGGTTTTGCAAACTTTGATTTCCGGATTAACGGGAAAGCCCCATTTTTTGAGAGTTTGCAAGTATTCATAATGAGTTTTAAATTGATTGGAAGAATTTTCGCCACAAGCATAAGCAAATAAGCTTAATTTTCTGCTTGCAGTAACAGCTGAATCTAATTGTCTGAGTGAACCTGCAGCGGCATTTCTTGGATTTGCGAAAATTTTTTGCTTTTTTTCTTCTTGGATTTTATTGAGTTCAAAAAAATCTTTTTTTGACATATAAACTTCGCCCCGAATATCAATAAGTTCGGGAGTTGGATTATCAAATAAAGAATCTCCTCGATTAAGTGAAATAGGTAATTGTTTAATTGTTTTTAGATTAGAAGTTATATCTTCACCTGTTGAACCATCTCCTCTGGTTGCTCCTGAAAATAAAACACCGTTTTTATAAACAGCAGAAAAAGAAAGTCCATCAATTTTTGGTTCGGCAACAAATTCTAGCGGATCATTTTCACTCATTCCTAAAAAACGTTTAATTTTATCCACAAATGAATAAACAGCTTCTTCAGTAAAGATATCTCCAAGAGAAAGCATGGGAACTGAATGAGTGATTTTTTTGAAATCATCAGATATTTTTGATCCAACTCGAAATGAAGGGCTGTCTGATCTAATTAAATCAGGAAATAAAGCTTCAATATCGGCATTTCTGTGCTTTAATGCATCATATTCAGCATCTGTTAAAAGAGGGGCATCATCTCGGTGATATGCAATATCAAGTTCGCCAATTTTTTTTGCCAAATAAGCTAATTCTTCTTGAGCTTCCTCTTTTGTTAATTCAGAAACGTTTTTTTGCATCATTCCCCCATCGGTATTTTATTTAAAGTAATGTTTTTTGTTTACAAAGTAATTCTTTTGCCATTTCAAGGCCTGTTTGAGTGATTTTATCACCAGAAAGCATTCGTGCAATTTCTTTTAATCGGTCATCACTGTTTAATTTTTGAACTGATGTAATAATTTTTCCTTCTTTTTCAGATTTAGAAACAGTCCAATGCTGTATGCCATAAGAAGCAACCTGTGGTGCATGAGTGACTGCAAGAACTTGGCAATCAGATGCTAATTTATTTAATCTTGATCCAATAGCATCAGCCGTCGATCCTCCAACCCCGCTATCAATTTCATCAAAAACAATTGTAGGCAACGCGCTTTGTTTTGCTAAATTAACTTTAAGGGCTAACATAAAGCGAGATAATTCCCCTCCAGAAGCAATTTTATGCAAAGGAGCTAAAGGCGTTCCCGTGTTTGTTGAAACAGTAAATGAAACAACATCTAAACCTGTTTCTGATGCTTCTTCTAAACCTTTGGTTTCCACGATTGTTTTAAAAATCGCTTTTTCAAGTTTCAATGCAGGTAATTCTGTTTTAACTTTTTCATCTAGTTGAGCTGCAGCTTTTTTTCTTTTCTCTGATAATTTTTCAGCTTGCTCAATGAATAATTTAAAAAGTTTTTTTTCTTGAGATTCAAGTTGTTTTAATGTGTCATCAGCATTATCAATAGCTATGAGTTCTTGTTTTAATCTTTGAATAAGATTTGGCAAATCATCTATGTTTGTTTGATGTCGTCTTGCAGCCGCTCTTAAAGAAAATAACCTATCATCAATGATGGGGAGTTCACTCGTATCGCCAAAATTTTCGGTAATTTGTTCAAGTTTATATTCTGCCTCAGAAAGAAGATTTTGTGCTTGATCTAAAATATCAATAATTTCTGTGAATGATTTTTCATCATATTGACTTGCTTTTTCAAGATGTCTTGTGGCAAGGGATAATTGTCGTTCAATACCGTTTTGTTCATCCGATAAAAGTTGATAAGCTGCACTTGTGGAAGATAGAATTTTTTCACTATTCATTAAGTTCGTTCTTTTTTGAACAAGAGATTCTTCTTCGCCTTCTAATGGATTTAATTTTTCTAAATCTTCGAGTGATTGTTCAAGATATTCTTTTTGCTTAGTTGCATTTTCTAATTTTTCTCTGGCAACAACGGTTTGTTTGACAGCTTGTTGATATTGATGCCATAAATCTTTTGTTTTTGATGTTTCATTGGTTAATTTTCCAAAAGTATCTAACACAAATAAATGTGTTGAAGGATTAAGCAAACTATGTGTTGAAAATTGACCATGGATTTCAACCAAATTTTCACCAATCGCTTTTAAAAATGAAACACTCACGTTTTGATCATTGATAAAAGATTTGCTTTTGCCATCTTTTGTAACAACGCGCCTGATTAAAATATTTCTATCTTCACATTCAATGCCTTGTTCTGATAGAAACGAAATAACTTCAGGTGAAACTGCTGAAAATTCGGCTGCAACAGAAAGTTGATTTTCGCCATATCTTACCAATGAAGAATCGGCTCGCGCTCCTAAAAGAAGCGACAATGAATCCAGCAAAATTGATTTACCCGCGCCGGTTTCCCCTGTAAAAACCCCTAAACCTTTTTCAAAAGTTAAATCAAGTTTGTCAATTAAAACAACATTACGAATTGACAAAGAATCAATCATCTATTTCTCTTTTTTATATTTTTGAGTTAAGGTTTTAGTTTTTTGTGTCCACACGCTTTGTGGATAATAATAATTTAAAATAGAAAGCATTTGATTTGCTTGATTTATCATGCCAAGCGCAACATAACAACTTGCTAAGCGATAAAGCGCTTCTGAAGATTGATTTGCGTTTGGATAATCAAGTAAAACAGATTGGAAACGATTAAGAGCAGGAACAAATTCTTTGTTTCTTTGATAATAACGACCAACAGACATTTCTTTTCCAGCCAAGTGTGAATAAATTTCTTTTAATTTTTCATTCACATCAGCAACATAAATAGAATTTGGGAAACGATAAAGCAATTCTTTAAATGTTTCAAGAGCATCTTCTGTCATTTTTTGTTCACGGCTCACATCAGACATTTGTTCAAAATAACAAAGGCCTTTTAAATAATAAGCATATGCAATGTTTCTGTTTCCAGGATGCAATTGAATAAAACGATCAAGTGCTAAAATAGCATCATCATATTTATCGGCATTATAAAAAGAATAAGCTGCCATAATTTGAGCGCGTGGAGCCCAAACAGAGTAGGGATGTTGACGCTCAACTTCATCAAAATATTTAGCGGCTTCTTCATAATTTTTATCTTTAAAATATGTATGAGCTTCCGTGTAAAGATATTCAACAGGCGTATCTGGAATTGAATTATCGCCAGCCGCACAGCCTGTTAATAATAATCCGAACAAAGAAAAACAAAGTCCAACTTGAAATTTTTTCATGATTACATCCTTTTGATTTTTTGTTTTCTTAATGCTAACAAAAATTCTTTTAGATTTCAACTTTTTTATTGCTACAACCGAAAAAACATAGGGATATATGTTTTTAATATTTTAACTAAAAATGTTTTGACTTTTTTAAGGGAGTTGTTATCATATTCTTATGTTTCATAAACTTAGGAGAGATAAATAATGGAAAAATATCCAACAAAAAATCAAAAAGTTATTGACTGGGTAAATTCAATTGCAAAAATAACAAAGCCAGATTCCATTTATTGGTGTGATGGAACAGAAAAAGAAAATAAAAATATTTGTTCCTTGCTTGTTCAAAATGGAACTTTTATTCCACTTAATCCTAAAAAACGCCCTAATAGTTTTTTGGCTCGTTCAAATCCAAAAGATGTGGCGCGTGTTGAAAAAAGAACCTTTATTTGTTCTGAAAAAGAAATTGATGCAGGTCCAACAAATAATTGGGCAAGTCCTAAAAAAATGAAAAAGAAATTAGGCAAATTGATGAAGGGATGCATGCAAGGAAGAACAATGTATGTTATTCCATTTTCAATGGGCCCATTGGGTTCTGATATTGCAAAAATTGGTGTTGAAATTACAGATTCGCCATATGTTGTTGCAAATATGCGTATTATGACAAGAATGGGTAAAAAGGTTTGGACGGTTTTAAAAGATGGAGATTTTGTTAAGTGTTTCCATTCGGTTGGATCTCCATTGAAACAAGGTGAAAAAGATGTGGCTTGGCCATGCAATCCAGAAGAAACATATATCACTCATTTCCCAGAAACAAATGAAATTATTTCTTATGGATCAGGTTATGGCGGTAATGCTTTGTTAGGCAAAAAATGTTTAGCATTAAGAATTGCTTCTTCTATGGCAAGAAAAGATGGATGGCTTGCAGAACATATGTTAATTGTTGGACTTAAAAACAAAAAATTAGGCCTTTCTTCTTATGTGGGAGCTGCATTTCCAAGCGCTTGCGGAAAAACAAATATGGCCATGTTGATTCCGCCAAAATCAATGTCTGATTGGGAAGTTTCAACTGTTGGTGATGATATTGCTTGGATTAAACCAGATAAAAATGGGGTTTTAAGAGCAATTAATCCAGAAGCTGGATTTTTTGGTGTTGCGCCAGGAACATCTGCAAAAACAAATAAAAATGCAATTGAATCATGCCGAGCAAATACGATTTTCACAAATGTTGCTTTAACAGATGATGGTGATGTTTGGTGGGAAGGGTTAACAGATAAAACTCCTTCTCATTTAATTGACTGGCAAGGGAATGATTGGACTCCTGATTGTGGAAGACCTGCTGCTCATCCAAACTCTAGATTTACAGCACCTGCAGCTCAATGCCCTTCAATAGATGATGCATGGGAAGATCCAAAAGGGGTTGAAATTGATGCGTTTATTTTTGGGGGGCGTTTGGCAACAAATACACCGCTTGTGTATCAATCTTATAATTGGCAACATGGTGTTTATCTTGCCAGCACAATGGGTTCTGAAAAAACAGCAGCTTCTGAAGGTAAAACAGGTGAAATTCGCAGAGATCCAATGGCCATGTTACCATTTTGTGGATATAATATGGGTGATTATTGGGCTCATTGGTTGTCTATGGGACAAAAGGTCTCTAAAAAACCTCTTATTTTCCGTGTAAACTGGTTCAGAAAAGATGCTGAAGGCAAATTTATTTGGCCAGGATTTGGGGAAAATATGCGTGTTCTTGAATGGATTTTAAAACGCGTTAATGGATCAGCGGCAGCAACAGAAACTGTTTTAGGATATTCTCCAACCTATAACGATTTAAACTGGAAAGGTCTTTCCATGACTGAAGAAAGATTTGAAGAGTTAATGGCTGTGGATAAAAAAATGGCCTTATCTGATGTTCAAGCGCAACGTGATTATTTTAAAACTTTTAAAAAACAAAAACGATTGCCAAAAGAATTTGAAGCAGAGCTAACGCTTCTTGAATGTCGTTTAAAATAAAAGAATAGTGAAAAAAGAGCTCGATTTTATCGGGCTCTTTTTGTATTTTGATAACAAGAGGATTATTATAAGTATAAATACAATTGTTGTTTTGCTCTTTACAAAAGCATACTTTTGTTATAAAATGTCTTTTTAAGAAACAAAAGAGGAACAAAATGAAAGAAGAAACTCCACAATTGATAAAAATGGCAATTTGTTATGATTTTGATGGAACGCTGGCTCCTGGAAATATGCAAGAATATGGGTTTATTGAAAAGCTTGGGATGACGCCAGAAGAGTTTTGGAAAAAGAGTAATACATTGGCTAAAACAAAAAAAGTGGATAACATTTTAGCATATATGTATCAAATGAAAAAGGAATCATTAAAGCGAGCAATTCCTTTTACAAAACAAGATTTAACAGATTATGCTGCCAAGGTTGAGCTTTTTGATGGTGTTGAAACTTGGTTTAAGCGTATAAATGAATATGCGTTAAAAAGAGGGGTTGAATTAGAGCATTATATCATTTCATCGGGATTAAAAGAAATGGTGGAGGGCACAAAGATTGCACCATTTTTTAAAGAAATTTTTGCGTCATCTTTTATGTATGATGATAATAATTATGCGATTTGGCCAGCACTTGTTGTAAATTATACGAATAAAACGCAATTTTTATATCGCATTAATAAAGGTTGTTTAGATGTAAGTGATGATGCGCATTTAAATGCTCATATGGATGATAAAGATAAACCAATTCCATTTTCAAATATTATATATATTGGAGATGGGGATACAGATGTTCCTTCAATGAAAACAGTGAAGCGCGAAGGTGGGCATACGATTGCTGTTTATCAAAAAAAGAATAAGAAAAAAATGAAAAGTTTATTGGGTTCGGAACGCGCTGATATTATTGCGCCTGCAGATTATTCATCTAATCAATCAATTGATATTTTTGTTAAGTCAATTATTGATAAAGTTGTAACGGATACTCATTTAAAATATCTGGAATCTGTTTTAAGTAAATAGGAGGTAATTATGAAGGTTTTATCATCAGGTATTCATAATGGTATAATCGAAGATAAATTTGGAAAATTTGGGAATAGTTTTATTGGTGATATGCCAAGTTTTTCACTGCCATTTCAAATTGAAGATGAGCCAGAAAAAACGGTTTCTTTTGCTGTTATTTTAGATGATAAAGATGCTATACCTGTTTGTGGATTTGATTGGATTCATTGGTTAATTTGTAATTTGAAAAAAAATCATTTGGTTGCTGGTGAATCAACAAACATTAATGCTGAATTTATTCAAGGATCAAATAGTTGGAATCAAAATCTTTATGGTGGAATGGCACCACCTGATAAAGATCATGTTTATGATTTAACGGTTTATGCTTTAGATACAGAGCTTTCTTTAGAACAGGGGTTTTCATATGAAGCTCTTTTGAAAGCAATGGATGGGCATATTTTAGATTCTTACTGTTTAAAAGGAAAATATCGGGCGTTTTAAAATGCAAAAAGAAATTGAAAAAATAACGTCAATTTTAAAAAGCGGCGGTGTGATTTTATATCCAACAGATACTGTTTGGGGATTAGGTTGCGATGCAACAAATGAGAAAGCTGTTCAAAAAGTTTTTTGCATCAAAAAAAGAATGGAAGATAAAAGTATGATCTCTCTTGTGGATAGTTTTGATATGATTCAAAACTATGCCGATGGTTTAGATGAAAAAGCGAAAGTTTTCTTTGAAAATGAAAAACCAACAACTGTGATTGTGCCTCAAGGTAAGAATATGATTAAGGGTGTTGTTAATCAAAATGGATCAGCCGCATTTAGAATCCCCAAAACTTTTTTTTGCAAAGAATTAATAAAAAATTTAAAAACACCTCTTGTTTCAACATCAGCAAATATTTCTGGGAAAAAAGCGCCTTCTTTTTTTAAGGAAATTGAAAAAGAAATTAAGCAAGCTGTTGATTATATTGTTCCTGAAAAATTTGAAGAAAATTCAACACATCAACCGTCACGTATTTTGCTTTTGAAAGAAGAGAATGAATTTTTGGTTATAAGGGATTAGATTTTGCTGGACTTTTTATAAAAAAAAGAGTATAATCCCCTAAAAATTAAACAAGATTATTAAAATAAACAAAACGATTGTTCTTTTGAATCTTATTTGTTAAGTTTAAAAGAGCGGTTGTTTTTTACATTATAAGAGGCAAAAATGACACAAGAAATGAGAAATATCGCAATTATTGCACACGTTGACCATGGTAAAACAACATTTGTTGACGCGTTTTTAAAACAAAGTGGGGCTTATCGTGAAAATCAACAGGTTGTAACCTGTGCAATGGATTCAAACGATCTTGAAAGAGAACGTGGGATCACCATTTTTGCCAAATGCACTTCCGTTGAATGGAATGATATTCGCATTAATATTGTGGATACACCAGGGCACGCCGATTTTGGTGGAGAAGTGGAGCGTATTTTATCAATGGTTGATGGTGTTATTTTGCTTGTTGATTCAGCTGAAGGTCCATTACCTCAAACAAAATTTGTTCTTTCTAAAGCATTAAAATTGGGGCTTCGTCCAATCGTTGTTATTAATAAAATTGACCGCGCTGATGCTCGCCCTGATGAAGTTCATAATGAAGTTTTTGACTTGTTTGATAATTTAGGTGCAACAGAAGAACAGCTTGACTTCCCAACACTTTTTGCCTCTGGTAGAGAAGGATGGGCTGTAAATGATTTAAATGATGAGCGCAAAGATATTATGCCTTTGTTTAAAAAAATTGTTGAACATGTTCCTGCGCCTCAATGTGATGAAAATGGTCCATTTAAAATGCTTGTAACAACATTAGAAGCAGATCCTTTTGTGGGGCGTATTTTAACGGGTCGTATTTTATCAGGTAAAATTAAAACAAACCAAATGATTAAAGCAATCACACGTGAAGGAAAGCCTGTTGAAAATGCAAGAGCTAGCAAAATTTTGGCGTTCCGCGGATTAAAACGTCAACCAATTGATGAGGGTGTTGCTGGGGATATTGTGAGCATTGCTGGGATGACGGATGCAACTGTTTCTGATACGCTTTGTGATGCTTCAGTAACAGAGCCAATTCAAGCAGAACCAATTGATCCACCAACATTGGCGATGACTTTTTCAATTAATACTTCTCCATTGGCTGGCACTGAAGGTGATAAAGTTACATCTCGTATGATTTGGGATCGTTTACAAAAAGAAGCAGAAGGAAATATTGCTTTGCGTGTAACTAGAACAGATACAACAGATGCGTTTGAAGTGGCTGGTCGCGGTGAGTTGCAATTAGGCGTTTTAATTGAAACGATGCGTAGAGAGGGTTATGAACTTTCTGTTTCTCGTCCTCGTGTTGTTTTTAAAGAAGATGAAGAAGGCAAAAAATTAGAGCCGATGGAAGAAGTTGTTATTGATGTTGATGATGCTTATACAGGAGTTGTTGTTGAAAAAATGAGCCTTCGTAAAGCTGAAATGACAGAAATGCTTCCAAGTGGTGGTGGTAAAACAAGATTAACATTTATTGCCCCATCTAGAGGTTTAATTGGTTATTATAGTGAATTTTTAACGGATACATGTGGCACTGGTGTGATGAATCGTTTGTTCCATTCTTATGCACCATATAAAGGTCAAATTACAGGACGCAGAAATGGTGTTTTAATTTCAACAGAACAAGGAAAAGCCGTTCCATATGCCTTGTTTAATATTCAAGAACGTGGTCCGCTCTTTATTCCAGCAGGTGTAACAGTATATGCCGGTATGATTATTGGCGCTAATGCCAAACCAGGGGATATTGAAGTTAACCCTATTAAAGGTAAAAAATTAACAAATATGCGTGCGGCTGGGAAAGATGATAACGTTCTTCTTTATCCACCACGTACAATGAGTTTAGAAGTTGCTCTTTCATATATTGAAGATGATGAATTGGTTGAAGTAACGCCTGAAAATATTCGGTTACGCAAAAAATATCTTGATAGTAATGAAAGAAGAAAATTTGAACGCAGAAAAGAAGATTAATCAAAAAAGAGTGAACCCTATAAAGATTTGCTCTTTTAACTTTTGGAGATAAGAATGCACACATGGGGTCAAGCACTTAAAGGATACTTAAAACCAGCGGTTTTTATTTTCTTTTTTTTAGGTCTTTCTTGTGGTCTTCCATATAGTTTAATTGGCTATTCTCTTTCTCTTTGGTTGGCGGATACGGGTATTTCGCTCAGTGTGATTGGTTTTTTTGCACTTGTTTTGTTGCCATATAATTTCAAATTTTTATGGGCTCCTTTTATTGATAAAGTTAAAATACCTTTCATAAGCGAAAAAATTGGAGCCAAAAAGGCATGGTTAATTTTGTTTCAAATGGGGTTAATTTTAAGTGTTTTAGCTCTTTCATATTATGCTCCAGATAAAAATAATTGGTTGCATGAATTGCAAACCAATAAAGGGATTGTAATTATTCCACTTCAAACATATTTGTTTTCTTTTTTAGTTGGTTTTTTTGCAGCAAGCCAAGATATTGTTGTTGATTCTTTAAGAATTGATACGCTTGAAAAAGAAGAGATGGGTGAAGGTGCTGGAATGTATCAATTTGGATATCGCATGGGAATGCTCACTGCTGGTGCTGGTGTTGTTGCGCTTTCAGCACTTATTGGTTGGCAAATGGCCTATGCTGGCATAGGGTTTATTTTATGTGGAAGTGTTTTTGCAAGTTTATTTGTAAAAGAAGCAAAACATGAAATTCAAAAAGGAGAAAATAATCATTTTTTCTATGATATGGTTATTGCTCCATTTAAAGATTTTATGAAACATAATAAATGGGCTCTTTTACTTATTTTTATTGTTTTATATAAGTTATGTAATGCTGTTTTAGGTCGAATGGCACTTCCTTTTTATAAGGATTTAGGTTTTTCAAAAGCAGAAATTGCTCTTATTTCAGGAACTATTGGCCCGTGGATCACATTAATGGGTGTTGCCATTGGTGGTGTTTTTGTTATGAGGTATAAAATTTTAAAGCTTTTAATGGCTTTAGGGATTGTTGAAATTTTAACATCAATTGTTTTTGCCTTGTTTTCATATTTTGAACATTCAACAATTATGTTTTTAATTGTTATCTTATTTGATAATATTGTTGGAGGTATGGGAGGGGCCGTTTTTATTGCCTTTTTATCAGGCCTTTGTTCCAAGAAATATTCAGCAACACAATATGCTTTACTAACAAGTTTAATGATGTTGGCTGTGAGTGTTATTTCTGTTTATAGTGGCATTTGGGCAGAAGAAATGGGATGGTTTTTCTTCTTCTTATTTACAGGTGTTTTAATGCTTCCAGCCCTAGGTTTATTATCTTATTTAATTATTCACGAAAAAAAATAAAATGCGATTTGTTGTTTTTTATACCGATCACCCGAAGATTAAGGGATATATTGCACGTGTGTGGCATGAATTTCAAACTCATCCAAATTTTCAAGGTGTGATGACTCATAATTTATTTATTAAACATTATAAAATAGGAAAAGAAAATGTTTCTTCTCTTGGAAATGTTTATTATAATATTGAAACAAAACAATGGGAAATGGAACCAAATAAGCCTTTAGTTGTTATTAAAGAAGAAAGACGAAATCAAGATTGTTCTTTAATTTTAAATTTGATGAATGAAAAATATAAAACAGATGTTCAAATGATTAACTATTCATTAAAAGAACAACAAATGGTAAAGAAAATGCAACGTTTAAAAAATTTGAATATTAATTTTAATATGAGAATTAATTAAAAATAATAAGTGTAGATTCATCACCCATATTTAAAATACGAAAAGCAGATTCTTCTAATTGATCCATATCAAGTGACTTTGGAGAAAGAGCATTTACTTTAGATTGTAAAAGATTTTTTTCTTTTAAAAGATTTTTATGAATGGATTTAGCGGTTTGAATTTCTTTTTTAACTTCATTCATTCGGTGAATTCCATGATTCCCAGCAATTCCATGATAAAAGAAATAAATACTAATTAGAATACAAATGAACGGAAAAAATAAATTTCGACCGATTTCACTCTTCATAAACGTCTCCTTTTGATTTTATAAATAAAACATTAGCTTAAATTCATCTTTTTTTCAAGATAAAACCATAAAAAAATATATAAAAATGAGATGATTGTCTGTTTTTATAAAAAAAACAAAAAAAATTAAAAAAATGGGGTTGAAAAATACAATGTTATGACCTATATAAGTTTCATCAAAAAAAAGATATATATAAAGGAGAAGATAAATGTCTAAAATTTTAGGAATTGACTTAGGAACAACAAACTCATGTATGGCCATTATGGATGGTAAAGATGGTAAAGTGCTTGAAAATAGAGAAGGTGCTAGAACAACGCCATCTATGATTGCATTCACATCAAAAGGTGAACGTTTGGTTGGCCAAGCTGCAAAACGCCAAGCTGTAACAAATCCTGGTGGAACGTTATTTTCAATTAAACGTTTAATTGGTCGCCGTTTTAATGATAAAATGGTTGAAAGAGATAAAGGATTAGTTCCTTATAAAATTGTTGAAGGAGATAATGGCGATGCTTGGGTTGATGTCAATGATAAAAAATATGCACCAAGTCAAATTTCTGCTTTCGTTCTTCAAAAATTAAAAGAAGATGCTGAAAGCTATTTAGGTGAAAAAATCACACAAGCTATTATTACTGTTCCTGCTTATTTTGATGACTCACAACGTCAAGCAACAAAAGATGCTGGTAAAATTGCAGGTCTTGAAGTTCTTCGTATCATTAATGAACCAACAGCAGCTGCTTTGGCTTATGGTATGGATCAAAAGAAATCTGGTATGATTGCTGTTTATGACTTAGGTGGTGGTACATTTGACGTTTCAATTTTGGAAATCGGTGATGGTGTTTTTGAAGTTAAAGCCACAAACGGGGATACATTCTTAGGTGGTGAAGATTTTGATGCTCGCATCATGGATTATTTAGCAGACGAATTCAAAAAAGAAAATGATATTGATTTAAGAAAAGATCGTATGGCTTTGCAACGTTTGAAAGAAGCTGCTGAAAAAGCAAAAATCGAACTTTCATCTGCAACACAAACAGATATTAATTTGCCATTTATTACGGCTGATGCTACAGGTCCAAAACATTTAAATGTTTCATTAACACGCGCCAAACTTGAAAGCTTGGTTGAAGATTTGCTTGAAAGAACAAAAGGTCCAATGGAAAAAGCATTAAAAGATGCTGGTCTTTCACGTTCAAACATTGATGAAGTTATTTTGGTTGGTGGTATGACACGTATGCCAAAAGTTCAAGAAATTGTGAAAGATTTCTTTGGAAAAGAACCTCATAAAGGTGTGAACCCAGATGAAGTTGTTGCAATGGGTGCAGCTATTCAAGGTGGTGTTTTAAAAGGTGATGTAAAAGATGTGTTGTTACTTGATGTAACTCCATTATCTCTTGGTATTGAAACATTGGGTGGTGTATTTACTCGTTTGATTGATAGAAACACAACTATTCCAACAAAGAAAAGTCAAGTTTTCTCAACAGCAGAAGATGGCCAAACAGCTGTGACAATTCGTGTTCACCAAGGAGAACGTGAAATGGCTCGTGATAACAAGTTGCTTGGTCAATTTGATTTAATTGGTATTCCACCTGCACCACGCGGTATGCCTCAAATTGAAGTAACATTTGATATTGATGCAAATGGTATCGTTAATGTTTCAGCTAAAGATAAAGCAACAGGGAAAGAACAAAATATTCGTATTCAAGCATCTGGTGGTTTAAAAGATGATGATATTGAAAAAATGATTAAAGAAGCTGAACAACATGCTGAAGAAGATAAAAAAATTAAAGAAGCAATTGAAGCAAGAAACCATGCTGATGCAATGATCCATGAAACAGAAAAACAACTTAAAGAACATGGAGATAAAATTGGTGCTTCTGAAAAAGAAGGAATTGAAAAAGCTGTTCAAGAGTTAAAAGATGTTTTAGATAGCAATGATGCGGAACGCATTAAAGAAAAAACAAATGCTTTAACTCAAGCTTCTTTAAAATTAGGTGAAGCCATGTATAAAGCAAGTCAAGCTCAAGGTGCTGAAGGTGCACAAGGGGCTGATACAGGTGCTGAACAAAAAGCTGATGACACAGTTGTGGATGCAGATTTTGAAGAAGTGAAAAAATAAGATTTTTCAACTTAACAAAAGGGGGTGTTGAGTTTTACTCAACGCCTCTTTTTTTCTTTATAAAAGGCAAAGGATGGGTCTTGCAAAATTAAGCATAAAATGATATGCTTATGAAAAATAAACTTTAAAAAAGGTAAAGCTAGTGACAACACAAAATTATTATGATTTATTGGGCGTTGAAAAATCCGCCTCTTTTGATGAAATTAAAAGAGCTTTTCGTGTAAAAGCTAAAGAGTGTCACCCTGATTATCATCCAGGGGATACAGCTGCAGAAGCAAAATTTAAAGAAATTAATGAAGCTTATGAAGTGTTGAAAGATGATCAAAAGCGAGCTGCTTATGATCGATATGGTCACCAAGCTTATACAAGCGGAATGGGAGGTGCCGGAGGCGCTTCAGGTTTCGGAGGGTTTGATTTTTCAGGTACAGGATTTGAAAGCATTTTTGAAGAAATGTTTTCTGGATTCACAGGAAGAGCTCGTTCAGGTGGTGAGCCAAGAGCAAATCGGGGATCAGATTTGAGATATGATTTAGAAATATCTTTGCAAGAAGCTTATGATGGAATTAAAAAATCAATTGATGTTGAAACATATGTTTCATGTGATGATTGTTCTGGTAAAGGTGGTAAGAGTTTAGATCAATGTGATACTTGTGGTGGATATGGTCATATTCGTCAACGTCAGGGCTTTTTTGTTGTAGATACTGAATGTCCAACATGTAATGGAACGGGTAAAAAAGTTAAAGATCCTTGTTCAAAGTGCAAAGGAACAGGGCGTATTCGCAAAAAAAGAACTTTGGAAGTTAATGTTCCTAAGGGAATTGATTCTGGTATTAGAATGCGTTTATCTGGTGAAGGTCATGTGGGGCAAAATGGTGGAACGGCTGGCGATTTATATGTTTTCTTAACGGTTAAACCTCATGAAATTTTTGAACGTGAAGGTGCAAATCTTTATTGCGAAATTCCTATCCCGATGACAACAGCTGCTTTAGGTGGAATGATTGATGTTCCAACAATGAGTGGAAAAACAGAAAAACTTGAAATTAAAGCTGGCACTCAATCAGGGCATCAAGTTAAATTAAAAGGGAAGGGAATGCCTATTTTAAAAAGCGCTTCTTTTGGTGATTTATATGTTTCTTTAAAAGTTGAAACGCCTAAACATTTAACTCAAAAGCAAAAAGAATTACTTAAAGAGTTTGCAAAAGAATCAAAAGAAGAAACGCAAGAAGCATGCACTGACTTTTTATCGCAAATAAAAAAATTATGGGATAATATTTAATTTTTTTAAAAATGCTAAATAAAATTTCTTTAGGGTATCGCGATTTATCAGTTCCTTTAACACGTTGGAAAGAGGAAAAGGATTTTTCATTTCCTAAAACAGGGAATATTGTTTTAATTTTTCCTGGTGGTATGGTTGATACACCTTATCATGCGAATGGATGTGCAAAAAGATTTTTAATGACAATGGGGGATAATCTTCCCCAAGATACAAAAGTTTTATGCGCTTATTATAATGACGCTGGCGTGCCAACACATCGTTTAAAAAGTTTAAAAAAGGCAAAGTTGTTGACAGATTTAAAAGCATCTATACCAATGACAGATTTTCCTCAAGATGCAGATTTTTCTTCCTTTTTTGATTCATTTTTTATGCCGATACTTTTTAATGAAACTGGTGAACAAAAAAGTGCTACTGAAATTTGTTCAACACTTAATCGGTTATTGATTGTTACTTTTTGTTATGGTGGTTTTGTTGCTTATGATATGGCTGAACGATTTGAAAAAAAATTAAAAACAATGAATTTTTCTTCAAATGAAAAGGAATCAATTTTAAGTTCATTTACAACACTTGCAACATCTAGTCGTTTCTTTATGCAAAAATCAAAAACAAGTATAGTTCATCTTGTTTCATATTCTGATAAACAAAAAGAAGTTAATTGGCATCATAAAAATTTTCATGCATTTATTAACACGAAAAAAAGAAATCAAGCTCAAGGGGCTATTGCTTTTTTAAGAGAAAATGAAATGGTTCTTTCTGCGGAAAAGATGTTATCAGTTGAAACAGATGATCATCATTTTAGGGGATATTTTTGTGATGCTTCACCCGAGTTTGCAAAAACACCAGAAGGGTCTTTTATCACATCGTTTATTGTTGAATTTGTGCAACTTTATTTTAAATTTAATGGGCGAAAAAAATTAAAAGATTTGCTTCCTTTGTTCTCAGATCAAAAAAGCATTAAGGCAAAACAAGAAGTTGGATATAATTTACTTAACGAGTATAAAAAATATGTTTTAACCAGTATTAAAAATTTTTCAACTCAAGAAAAATTAGTTCGTTTAAAAGATGTTGCTGGGATGAAAGATTTAATTAGCCGAGGTGATGAAATTTTATCTTTTAAGAATAAAGAGGGTGATTTTTTAATTCATATTGCTATTCAAAATGATGATAAAGAAATGGTTGATTTATTAACGAAACATAATCCATTTTGGTTTCAAGCATATAATAAAAAGAAAGAAAATCCAGTTTTATTGGCGTTGCGTAAAAGAAATTTACCTATTGCAAAATTATTATGGGATAAATTATCCACACTAACATTGCCCCCGTTTGAAAGTCATCGTATTTTAAGAAATATTAGAAGAGATACGTTTAAAAATGTTTTATATTATATCCAAAGAACACCTCTTGCCGCAAAATTAATGGATTTTATGTTAAATCACAAAGGATTTTTGCCCATACAAAAAGAAGATTTTTCAATTATTGCGCGTCAGTTTAATAAAGTAAAGAAAAAGCGCAATAAGGCTTCTCGTTTTACAATGGAAGTTCTTGGAAAGTGTTTTGAGCGCGGCATGGATGAAACGGGTTTATCTTTTCAAGAAACATTAACCCGTCAACAAAGATCTTTTATTCCAATTCGCATTATTAAACAACTAGAACGAGAATAATTTTTTAAGTGATTATAAAAAAAAGAGCGGATTATTTCCGCCCCTTTTTTGTTGTTTTAATCGTTTTTTTAATTGGTTTTGAATTATTTTCAGCTTCTTGAGATTTTTTGAAAAAATCATTTAAGCGTTTGGCAATAATTCCATTAATACTTTTAGGTGGGTATAATCCATTTTTGTCAATATTACCTGCAGGTAATCCAGTTAAAATTTCCATACCTTCATCAACCGTGTTGACAGCATAAATATGGAATTTGCCCTCTTTAACAGCGCTAACAACTTCAGGTTTAAGCATCAGGTTATGAACAATTGAACGTGGAATAATAACACCTTGTTCCCCTGTTAACCCTTTTTGTTTACAAACGGTAAAATATCCTTCAATTTTTTCATTCACTGCGCCAACTGCTTGAATATGGCCTAATTGATTAACAGATCCAGTGGCAGCAATTGATTGATTAATTGGGATATCACCAACAGCAGAAAGCAAACAGTAAAGTTCTGTTGAAGAGGCTGAATCTCCGTCTAATTCGGAATATGATTGTTCAAATACCAAAGAAGCATCAAGAGATAAAGGTTCGCCTTTTGAAAAACGGCCAGCTAAAAAGGACGAGAGAATTAAAACACCTTTTGAGTGTAAAGATCCGCCAAGTTCAGCTTCTCTTTCAACGTCAATTAAGTCTCCATGACCCAGTCTAACTTGGCATGTTACTTTATTAGGGCGTCCAAATGAAAAAGAACCATAATCATGCACAACAAGAGCATTTAATTGACCAACATTTTTGCCGGTAGTGGAAATTGAAATTGTTCCTTTTTTAATCATTTCCATCATTTCTTTTTGCATATATCCTGATCGACTTCTTTTTGCTTCAAGTGCTTTGTTAATATGAGTTACTTCAACTTGTTTGGCTCTAGCTTGTAATGCAAAAAAGTTTGCTTCACGCATTAAATCGTTTACGTGTGTCATAAATGTGCTTAAATAAGTGTTATCCCCAGATAAACGAGAGGTATATTCCATGATTCGGCGCATTGCATTTGGGGAAAATTGTTTTAATTTTTCATTTCTTGCAAAATTTGTTAAAATTTGAGCATAAATTTTTTCATTTTCTCTTGTGCGTTCTAATTTTTCAGCGAATCTGGATTGAATTTTAAATAATTCGCCAAATTCATCATCTCTATCCATTAAAAGATAATAAAGTTCTGTTTCGCCGATTAAAACAACTTTGATTGAAAGCGGAATAATTGCAGGGGTTAATGAAACAATGGTGAAAACAGAATTATCATCTGTGCCAGATTCAATTTTAATTTGTTTTGAAAATAAAGCCCGTTTTAAGGCATTCCATGTGTGTTCATTTTGCAATAATTCTCTGGCTTCAATAACTAAAAAACCACCATTGGCTAAATGAAGTGCGCCAGGGCGGATAAGTGAGAAGTCGGTTGTTAATGAACCTAAATGTTGTTGACGCTCAATTTTTCCAACTAAATTAGAAAGCGTTGGATGGTTTAAATGAATAACTGGAGCGCCAGAATCTGGTTTATGTGAAACAAAAAGATTAACAGCATATCTTGCAAACATATCATTGATTTGCTCTGTGATCATTTCAATGTTTGTTTCGTTACTTTGTGCCGCTAATAAGGCGATATTATCTAAAATATCAACTCGAATGGATTCTAAGTAAATTTGAATTTGATTGTTTTTTTGATAAGTTTTTTTTACGGGATTTATAATGGTATTTAAAACTTTTGATGCCATATCCACATGAAGCTGTTCTAAAGCCATTTGCATAGCGGTATCCCAATTAGGCGTATCTTGAATCGTTGCTTCTAATTTCTTTTGAGCAGCTTTTAATTGATCTAAAATAGATTTTCTTTCTTCTTTTGGTAATTTATTAAAAGCGGCTGGAGTTAAAATTTTTCCTTTTTTAACTGGTGCAACAGTAACGCCTGTTGGAACACGCATTAATGTCACGTTTTTATCTTCAACTGCTTTTTGAAGAACAGAAAAATAATTTTCTTTTTCTTTCGCACATTGATGTTCAAGATGGGCAACTTGGATTTTATATGATTCATCAGTGAATAAAGATGTTAAATGCATCCGAAGCGCGTTAGACATTTTTTTGATGTCACGCACAAAAGTTTTGCCTTGTCCAGCTTGAAAGTTAAGAGCGATTGGTTGGTGTGGTGTTTCAAAATTATGAATAAAACACCAATCATCAGGCGTTTTTTGTGTGGCGGCAAAGTTTTTCAAGGTTTGAAGAGTTAAAACGGTTCTTCCAACACCTTTTGGTCCCGTGCAAAAAACATTGTAGCCACTGGCTTTTATTTTCGCGCCAAAATTGATGGCTTCTAATGCTTGATCTTGCCCTAAAATGGGGCTGTCTTTTGGAAAATCTTTTAAATCTTCGTCACTTAATTGACTTTCTTTATAAATTTCCTGAACTGATAATTCGTATTTTTTCATTTTATGTCTCCCATACTTGTTTTTATTCTTATAACCTTTTTTTATTCTAAAAAAAAGATGTTTATGAAAAAATATGAAAAAAGTTTTAAAAATGTGTTTTTTTTGTGTCTTTTTTTGAAAAAATATTTTATAGTAACCTTAGCTGTTTTATTTATTTTTAATAACGGTATTTAAATCAACAAATTTAAGAAAAAGAGGAAGTTTAAAATGATTAAATTAACCATTGAACGGGGGCTTTTATTGAAGGCTCTTTCTCACATTCAAAGTGTGGTTGAAAGACGCCAGACTATTCCTGTTCTTTCAAATGTTTTAGTTGAAGCTGGAGCTGATGAAGTATTGCTCAGAGCAACAGATAATGAAATTGAAATTATGGAACGTATTCCAGCAGCGGTTGAAAGTCAAGGGGCTGTTACAATTCCAGCTCATAAACTTTATGATATTGTTAAAAAATTATCAGAAGGTTCTCAAGTTCAACTTTCATATTTGGAAGAAAGCTCTCAAGTTTTGCTTGTTTCTGGTCGTTCTAAATTTGTTTTGGCCAGTTTGCCTGCTGATGGGTTCCCTTCAATGGCTCAAGAAAATATGCCATTTACATTCAAATTGATGGCCTCTGATTTGGTTGGGCTTATTGCTAAAACAGGTTTTGCTGTTTCAATGGAAGAAACAAGATATAACTTAAATGGGATTTATATGCATGAAAAAACAGGTGAAGAATCTCATTTAACAGCTGTTGCAACAGATGGTCACCGTTTGGCATGTTCTGGTATTCGTTTGCCTGAAGGCGCTCAAGGAATGCCAGGGATTATTATTCCGCGCAAAACAATTAATGAATTGTCAAAATTAGCAACAGAATCAAATGGTGAAGTTGAAGTTTCTCTTTCAGCTAATCAGATTCGTTTCGTTTTAGATGATGTTGTTTTATCTTCTCGTTTAATTGATGGAACATATCCTGAATATGAAAAAGTTATTCCTGTGAATAATGATAAAGTATTGCAAGCTGATGTTAAAACATTAACAAATGTGATCGAACGTGTTGCAGTTGTTTCTGAAAAATCAAGAGGAATTAAGTTATCTATTTCAAATGGGTTGTTGCAAGTTTTTGCAGCTTCTGCTGATGAAGGATCTGCAGAAGATGAAATGGATGCTGTTTATGATAATGAATCTCTTGAAATCGGCTTTAATTATCGTTATTTGCTTGATATTTTAGGTCAAGTTAAAGGTGATTGTGTTCGCATGAAATTGCAAGATGGAACAAGTCCTGTGATTTTGCAAGATGAAACAGATAGCGCCTCTTTATTTGTTTTAATGCCAATGCGTGTTTAAGATATAAGGTTTGAGATGAGCTTAAAATCTGGAATTGAACAGTTGCGATTAACAAACTTTCGCTCATATTCTTTCATGAATATGAATTTAAGCTCATCTTTTGAACCGGTTATTTTAACAGGACATAATGGTGCAGGGAAAACGAATATTTTAGAAGCTATTTCTTTTTTAATTCCCGGAAAAGGTTTGCGTTCGGCTCGTTTAAGTGATGTTGCAAAACGAGATCCAGGTGATTTTTTTAATCACTTAGAAGTTGCTCAGTTGCCAAATAGGTGGAGTATTTCTGCCAATATTAATATGAATGGGCTTGCAACAAAAATTGGAACGGGAACCATTGATGGATCAGAACGGCGCCAAGTTAGAATTGATGGAAAAAACACAACAAAACAAAGTGATTTAGCAAAAGTTTTCAAGTGTTTGTGGTTAACTCCAGCACAAGATCGACTTTTTTGTGGAGATCCTCAAGCGCGTCGTAGATTTTTAGATCGTTTGGTGCAGGCTTTTGATGAAACACATGCAGTTAGATTAAGTGAATATAATGCTGTATTTAAACAATGGAGTTGTTTGCTTCGCGAGGGGCGTTTTGATAAAGCATGGTTAAATGGTCTTGAAGAGCAATTGGTTTCATTTGGGGTTGCTATTGCGGCTTCTAGATTAGATGTAATTGAACGGATGAGCCAAAACTTAAAACATCCAGTTTCAGATATTTTCCCAACAGCAGAAATTATATTAACAGGTTTTGTTGAGCAGTTGTTATTGGAAAAAAGCGCTGTTCAAGCTGAAGAAATCTTTTTAGATAAGCTTCAAAAATCAAGAAAAATTTATGCAGATGGGGGTTCAATTTCTGGCCCTCATACAGCTGATTTTAAAGTGATTCATTCACAAAAGCGTATGGATGCTTCTTTGTGTTCAACAGGGGAGCAAAAAGCGCTTCTTCTTTCAATTATTTTAGCAGAAATGAACACTCAAATGCAAGAGCAGGGTGTTTGTCCGTTGTTGTTATTAGATGAGGCAATTGCCCATTTAGATGTAAAGCGGCGGCATATTCTTTTTGATGTATTAACCAACTTGCCGGCGCAAGTTTGGATGACAGGCATCGATTCTGAAAATTTTGATTACTTAAACGGACGTGCACAATTTTACAACGTTCAAGAATCAAATTTAAGTTTAAAAAATGTAGCATAAAGGAAAACAAATGACTGATTTAGATATTCAAACAGCCACACAAGAATATAATGCAGATTCTATTAAAGTATTAAAAGGGCTTGACGCTGTTCGCAAACGTCCAGGTATGTATATTGGGGATACGGATGATGGAACTGGGTTGCATCATATGGTTTATGAAGTTTTGGATAACTCAATTGACGAAGCTTTGGCGGGTTATTGTTCAAAAGTTGAAGTGGTTTTAAATGCTGATGAATCTGTTACGATTATTGATGATGGTCGTGGTATGCCTGTTGATATGCATAAAACAGAAGGGATTTCTGCTGCTGAAGTTATTATGACTCAATTACATGCCGGTGGTAAATTCGATAATAACTCATATAAGGTTTCAGGTGGGTTGCATGGCGTTGGTGTTTCTGTTGTGAATGCTTTATCTGACTGGTTGGAATTAAGAATTTGGAGAAATGATAAAGAACATTTTGTTCGTTTTGAAAATGGTTCTTCTGTTGCGCCATTAAAAGTTGTGGGTGACACACCAGGAAAACATGGAACAATGGTAACATTCCATCCATCAAATGAAACATTTACAAGCACAACTTTTAGTTTTGAAACATTAGAACATCGCATTCGTGAATTAGCCTTTTTAAATTCAGGTGTTTGTATTCATTTAACAGATAACAGAGGAAGTGAACCAAGATCTTCTGTCTTGCATTATGAAGGTGGTATCTTAGAGTTTGTTAAATATTTGAATCGTTCAAAAAATACGTTGCATGATGCTCCATTTGATTTAAGTGGTGAAAAAGATGGAATCACTGTTGAAGCTGCCTTTGAATGGACAGATGGTTACCATGAAACATGCTTGTGTTTTACTAATAACATTCCGCAACGTGATGGTGGAACTCACTTAGCTGGATTAAGAGCCGCTTTAACAAGAACCATTAATGCATATGCTAATAATTCTGGATTAACAAAGAAAGAAAAAGTTGAATTATCTGGTGAAGATATGCGCGAAGGGTTAACAGTTGTTTTATCTGTTAAAGTGCCAGATCCAAAATTTTCATCTCAAACAAAAGATAAACTTGTTTCATCAGAAGTTCGTCCAGTTGTTGAAGGAATTGTGGGTGATAAGTTAGAACAATGGTTTGAAGAACACCCTGCTGAAGCAAGAAAAATTATTAGCAAAGTTGTTGAAGCTGCAGCTGCACGCGAAGCTGCTCGTAAAGCAAGAGAATTAACGCGCAGAAAAGGCGCTTTAGATATGGCTTCATTACCAGGTAAATTAGCAGATTGTCAAAGTAAAGATCCTGCAGATTCTGAAGTATTCATCGTTGAAGGGGACTCTGCTGGTGGTTCTGCAAAACAAGGTCGTGATAGAGCTCACCAAGCTATTTTACCATTAAGAGGTAAAATTTTGAATGTTGAACGGGCTCGTTTTGATAAAATGCTTTCTTCTGCTGAAATTGGAACTATTGTAACGGCTCTTGGAACAGGGATTGGGCGTGATGATTTTAATGTGGATAAAATTCGCTATCATAAAATTATTATTATGACCGATGCTGATGTTGATGGTGCCCATATTAGAACTTTATTATTAACATTCTTCTTTAGACAAATGCCTGAAATTATTGAAAAAGGTTATCTCTATATTGCCCAACCACCTCTTTATAGAGCAAAACGCGGTAATTCTGAAATTTATTTAAAAGACGATAAGGCTATGGAAGAATACTTGATTCAAGTTGGAACGAATGATGCTGTTTTGGTTTTAGAAGATGGCACTCAAATTGCGGGTGCTGATTTAGTTGCTCGAGTTGAACAAGCAAGAGTTGCGCGTAATCTTATTTTAGCAATGTCAAACCGGATTCCTTCTCGTGTGATTGGACAAATGGCTATTTTGGGTCTTTTCAATGCCGAAAGTTTAAGAAATGGTGGTTTAGCTTCAAAATTAGATATGATTGAACCAGAATATGAACGTGGCTGGAAAGAAAGTTTAACGCTTGATAATGAGTTAGTTTTAGAAAGAACTCTTCGTGGGGTAACTGAAACAATTAAAATTGATCATGCTCTTATTTCTTGCGCAGAAGCAAGAAAGCTTTCAGAAATGAGTGATGAACTTAAAGAATTTTATTCAAAACCAGCAATTTTAAAAACAAAAGATGGTGAAACGGTTATTCATGACCCTGTTTCATTAGCTGAAGCTGTTTTCAAAGTTGCTCGTAAAGGTATTGCAATTAACCGATATAAAGGATTGGGAGAAATGAACCCTGAACAATTATGGGAAACAACATTAGATCCAAATGCTCGTCGTTTATTGCAAGTAAAAATCACTCATCAAGATGAAGCTGAACAAGTTTTCTCATGTTTGATGGGAGATGTTGTTGAACCAAGACGTGAATTTATTCAACAAAATGCATTAGATGTTGCAAATTTAGACATTTAGTGATATAATATATGTCAAGAATTTCTTCAAAAGGCGAGATATTCTCGCCTTTTTTTATAAATAAAAGGAGGTTTGTATGGTAAAGAAAAAAGGTTGTTTATCTATTTTAAAATGGGTTGCAATATATTGTGCAATAATGGGAGGGCTTCAGTATTTAACCAAGGAAGGCCTCATTAATCTTGCGGAAGCTGCAGAAAATCATCGCCAAGTGAAAGAACAGGAACGCGCAGAACAAGAAAAAAAGAAAGACTTGAATGAGTCTTCAGTTGATTCAGAGCGGATTAATCAAGAATTTTTTAATAGATTACATCAAAATAAACATCTTTTTAACCAAAAAGTTAGGGATTAAGTGTATAAAAAAAAAGAGGCTTTAAGCCTCTTTTTTTATAAATGTGAGTTTTAATAATATGTTGTAACTCGAGATCTGATTCTTGTTACGCCATTGGCTGTTGTGATCCAAACATTATCTCCTGGACGCAATGCAAGTTCATTTGTTTGAACTACAGATACATAAGAACCGTTTGTTTTTTGAATAATAAATTCATAGGCATTTGTGCTTGTAATAGCGCTTTCTGTTGCAGAACCGATCATCCCACCAAGTAATGCGCCTCCTACACCACCAATAATATTAACGGCTGTGTTACCGCCGATCATTGAGCCTGCTGCTGCACCAGCAATGGCACCAGATGTTGTTCCAATTCCATCAGAGCCAGTTGTTTTAACAGGCATCATTTGAACAATTTTTCCCATTTGCACAGATCCTTGTGTTCCAATGTCATAGTTTGAATAGGATGTATTTGCATAATTATCAGCGCAGCCAGCTAAACCGATTGAAAACAAAATTAAAAATAGAATTTTTTTCATTGCTTTTCCTTTCTAAAGAAGATATGTTGAATGAAGTTTATTCAAGTATAATCAACAACAAAGGGAAAGTCAATAATGTTAAAATTATGGAATAAAATGATGAAAAGCACATATGATTGGTGTATGGGGCTTGTGGGTGGAAAATGGGCGTTGCCAGCCTTATGTGCAATTTCTTTTATTGAAAGTTCATTTTTTCCAATTCCACCAGATTTATTTTTGATTCCTCTGATTTTAACAGCTCGAACAAAAGCTTTTAAAATTGCATTATATACAACATTATCAAGTGTTTTGGGTGGTTTTTTTGGCTATGCGATTGGATATTTCTTATATGATACAATCGGTATTCCTATTTTGGAATTTTATAGTGCAACCGACAAGTTTGAAACATTTAAATCATATTATAATGATTATGGATCATGGATTGTTTTTGGTGCGGGAATCACTCCATTTCCCTATAAAATTATCACGATTGCAAGCGGTGTAACAGGATTAAATTTATTTGTTTTTGGTATTGCCTCTGTTTTAGCAAGAGGGATTCGATTCTTTTTAATTGCATGGCTGCTTTATAAATGGGGTGAACCAATGAAAAATTATATTGAAAAAAACTTAGGGTGGCTTTCAATACTTTTCTTTGTTTTATTGATAGGTGGTTTTGCGCTTTTAAAATTATTTTAAAATTAAAAAAGGAATTCCAAATTGGAATTCCTTTTTTTTTAACTTTGCTTCAATTCTTCAAATTTTTGTTTCATCGTTGGGTTGTTTCTTGTTAATCGTTTAACAGTTAAATCCTGAGCTCTGTTATTTGCAAGCCTTAAATTATTTTCAGAAGAAAGGAGCGCTTCTTTTGTTTTTTGAAGATGATCAATTGTTTTATCAATTTCATCAATGGCTTTTTTAAATTTATCGCTAGCTAATTGATAATTCCTTGAAAACTTTTCTTTAAATTCATTAATGTCATCTTCAAAATGAGAAATATCAATATTTTGATTTTTAAATTCAACTACTTGTTTTTTATATTCAACACTGTTCAGTGCGGCATTTCTGAGCAAAGAAATAATTGGGATGAAAAATTGAGGGCGGATGACATACATTTTTGAATATTTATGAGAAACATCAACAATTCCTGTGTTATAAAGTTCATTTTCTGATTCGAGAAGTGAAACCAAAACAGCGTATTCGCATCCTTTTTCTGTTCTATCCTTATCAAGTTCTTTGAAAAAATCTTCATTTTTATGTTTAGTTGCGGTTGTATCCATTTCATTTTTCATTTCAAACATAATGGATATGAATTCAACTCCATCTTGAGTTGCTTCTTTGAAAATATAATCGCCTTTACTTCCTGTTTTAGCATCATTATCTTTTTCAAAGTAAGCATTAGGAAAAGCTGTTGCGCGTAATTTATTAAATTCAATTTCGCAATGTTGTTCTAAAGTTTCACCAACCATTTTAGTGGACATTTTTGTTTTTAAATCTTTATAAAAAGAAATTGTTTCATCTTTTGCGCGTAGTTGAATTTCAAAATTTTCCTTTAAAGATTTTTCTTTTAATAAAGCATCTTTATTAGCTTCAGAAAGAGCGCTTTTTAATTTTAAAATTTCTTGTTCTTTTAAAGTGAGTTCATCTTTTTGAATGGAAAGAGCTTGGGTTAGAGCAAGCTCTTTTTCTTGATCAAATGCAGAAACTTTTGCTTTTAATTTTTCAGCTTCTTGCAAAATAGTAAAAAGCTCTTTTTCTTTTTCGCTTTTTAATTTGGCTTCTAAAAGAGCAAGTTCATTATTCTTTTCTTTAATCAGTTGCAATTCTTTTTCTTGTAATTCTTTTTGGAATTCATTCGTTCTAATTTGGCTTGCAATTAATTCATAATCTGATTCATTAACAGTGAAAATATTTTGGCATTTTGGGCATTTAATTTCTGGCATTTTTTTTCTCCTTTTATTAAAAAAATAATATCAAAAAAAAGTGAAAAAGTCAAATAATACACCAGAAGAAACGGGATGCTTGACTTTTTTTATTTATCAAGACAATATTAAAAAAGTTTTATTTTTTATAGGTGAGGATGATGAACAAAAAACTTTTATTTGGTGCGAGTGCTGCTTTATTTTTTTGCATTTCAAGTGCTGCATATTTTTATTTTTCAAAACCAACGGTTTCTGTTATTATGTCAACATATAATCGAGCCAATTTATTGCCTAGAGCCATTAAATCAATTTTAAATCAAACGTATAAAGACTTTGAATTTATTATTGTTGATGATGGGTCAACAGATCATACCGAAGAAGTTTTACTGGGCTTCTCAAAGAAAGATAGCAGAATTAAATTAGTTAAAAATGAAAAGAACGAAGGGCTTATTGCTTCAAGAAATAAATCATTAAAAATGGCAAGAGGAAAATATATTGCCATCATGGATTCAGATGATCAAGCCTTTCCAAATAGACTTGAAAAATCTTTAAAAGTTTTTGAAGAAAATAATGATGTTCAAGCTGTAAGCGGGGCGACTTATAATATTGATAAAGATTTAAGTCCAGATGTTTTTTTAAAGTGGAATGAATATCATCAAATTAATAATGATTTTTCAATTTCGATGATTTTTAAAAACACATTTCCAAATCCAGCAGCTATGTTTAGATCGGATTTTATAAAAAAACATAATATTCAATATAATGCAGATTATGAAGCGGCAGAAGATTATGATTTTTGGAAACAAATTATTTTGAATGGTGGTAAAATTATCACTATTTATGAACCATTAACATTGATTCGCCGTCATAACACAAATAAGCCAGAATATTATGAAAAAATGGCTGAAACATCTAAAAAAATTCATGGTGAATTTATTTCAAGATTTTATGAGCCTGAAGAAAATGAAATAATGGCATATTATCCACCTGTTGAACAGTGCAAGATTCTTGAAAAGATTATTGAAGCGAATAAAGAAAAAAAGATTGTTGAACAAACAGAACTTGAAGTTTTTAAATTAAAAAATTGTCCTGAAAATATTAATGATGCTTATTATTTAAAACATTATGATTGGGAAGATTTTATTGCAAAAGAGGGGGATAAATATGTTCGCCGTTCAACAAATGAAGAAGTTAAAATTGACTTAAAAGATGATATTTTAATGGTGCAATTTGAAAATCAAAAACCAATGAAATTTAAATTTAATCCAGAAAATGAAAGATATCATTTATATGGGGATAATTTGATTGTTTTGAAGCATAAGCATTGGGAAGATGAAATGTTTATGATTAATAAGGCTAAAAATGAATATTGCAGATTTTTGGTTCAAGATTGCGCAAAAATTATTCAAAAAGGAAATGGAGATATTGATATAAAGTGGAATAACTCTTATTACCCAATTGAAAAATTTTATTTTGATAAAAAAACAAATACATATATTCAAAAATAAAAAAAAAGCGCTCAAAAAGAGCGCTTTTTTTATATATTAACTTTTTAAGTTAACACTTTGTTATATTTATTTTTTTATTGATGATTTAAAAATAAGAAAAATATAAATTCTATCTCCACGGGCTTGATTTTTGGCGCATACCTCCCTATGTAATTAAAAAAAAAAGAGGTGTAATATGAATCAAGAAAAATTAACAGATCGATCTAAGGGTTTTATTCAATCAGCTGAATCATTAGCTGTGCGAAACAGTAATCAATTTTTAATGCCTGTTCATTTATTAAAAGTAATGTTGGATGATAAGGAAGGGTTAGCCGCTTCCTTGTTGCAAAAAGCAGGTGTTGATTTAGGTAAATTATATCAAATTGTTGAAGAAGAAGTTGCTTCTTTGCCAAAAGTGCACGGGGCTTCTGTTCAAACAAGTGTTTCCCAAGATTTTTTAAAAGTTCTTGATAAAGCTGAAGAAATTGCAGATAAAACGAAAGATAGTTATGTAACAGTTGAACGGTTATTACAAGCACTTTTATTAAATCCAAAATATCAAGTTGATAGTCAAAAGCTTAATCAAGCAATTAATGAAATACGTCAAGGCAGAACGGCTGAATCTCCAACAGCTGAAGATAGTTTTGAAGCGCTTAAAAAATATGCCACAGATTTTACTGAACGAGCCAAACAAGGAAAGTTAGATCCCGTTATTGGTCGGGATGATGAAATTCGTCATACCATTCAAGTTCTTTCAAGAAGAACGAAAAATAACCCTATTTTAATTGGCGAACCTGGTGTTGGAAAAACGGCAATTGTTGAAGGTTTGGCTCTTAGGATTATTAATAAAGATGTTCCAGATAGCTTGAAAAATAAAAGATTGATGGGGCTTGACATGGGTGCTCTGATCGCGGGTGCAAAATATCGTGGTGAGTTTGAAGAACGTTTAAAAGCCGTTTTAGATGAAGTTAAAAATGCGCAAGGACAGGTTATTTTATTTATTGATGAAATGCATACGGTTGTTGGTGCTGGGGCAAACACAGGGTCAATGGATGCTTCAAATCTTTTAAAGCCAGCATTGGCGCGTGGCGAACTTCATTGTATTGGGGCAACAACATTAAAAGAATATCAAAAATATATTGAAAAAGATCAAGCGTTTGCAAGACGGTTTCAACCAGTTTATGTGAGTGAACCCAAGGTGGAAGAAACAATTTCAATTTTGCGTGGCATTAAAGAAAAATATGAATTACATCATAAGGTTAAAATTTCTGACGCGGCGTTGGTTTCTGCTGCGGTTCTTTCAAATAGATATATTACGGATCGTTTTTTGCCAGATAAAGCAATTGATTTAATGGATGAAGCGGCAAGTAAATTAAAAATGGCAATGGATTCTAAACCTGAAAGTTTAGATGAATTAGATAGACGCTTGGTGCAACTTAAAATTGAGAGAGAAGCACTTAAAAAAGAAAAGGATGTGGCTTCAAAAGAACGTCTTCAAAAATTGGAAGAAGAAATAAGCGTTCTTGAAAAACAATCTATTGAAGAAAATCAAATTTGGAATGTTCATAAACAAAGTTTGCAATTGGTTTCGCAATTGCGTGAAGAATTGGATTTAAAGAAAACCGAAGTTGAAAAAGCTTTAAGAGATGGGTTATATGAAAAAGCAGGTGAATTAACCTATAAAAAAATTCCTGATCTTGAAAAGAAAATAAATGAACTTGAAGAAAAAAATAAAGAACGCGCAGAAAATGAAATTGTAACCCCAGATTTAATTGCTGGCATTGTTTCAAAATGGACAGGAATTCCTGTGGATAAATTAATGGGAAGTGAAAAAGAAAAGTTAATCCATATGGAAGAAGAAATTGCAAAAAAGGTTGTTGGTCAAAAAGGGGCTATTACTGCAGTTTCAAATGCGGTGAGAAGATCGCGCTCTGGTTTGAATGATCCAAATCGGCCAATTGGTTCTTTTCTATTTTTAGGGCCAACAGGTGTTGGAAAAACAGAGCTTGCCAAAGCGCTTGCCTCATTTTTATTTGATGAAGAACAGGCGTTTGTGCGTATTGATATGTCTGAATACATGGAAAAACATGCAGTATCTAGATTATTGGGTGCCCCTCCAGGATATGTTGGTTATGATGAAGGCGGCGTGTTAACAGAGGCAGTTCGCAGACGACCATATCAAGTTGTTTTATTTGACGAAGTTGAAAAGGCACATCCAGATGTTTTTAATGTATTATTGCAAGTATTAGATGAAGGGCATTTAACAGATGGACAGGGCCGAAAAGTTGATTTTAAAAACACTTTTTTGATTTTAACTTCAAATTTGGTAACTGGTTCTGATGAAAAAGAAATTTTGCCAAAACTTAAAACATTTTTTAAACCTGAATTTATTAATCGATTAGATGAAATTATTGTTTTTCATCCCTTGAAAAAAGAAGAAATCAGGAAAATTGTTGATATTGAATTAAATCGTTTAAAGAAGCGTGTAAAAGATAAAAATATCACAATTGAAATGACAGATTCGGCAAAAGAATGGCTTTCTGAACGAGGATATGATGAAGAATTTGGTGCACGCCCATTAAAACGTTTGTTTAGACAAGAAGTTGAAAATAAGCTTGCTTTAATGCTTTTATCTGGCAACGTTAATGAAGGGGATGTAATCAAAATTTCATCAAAAAATGATGAGCTTGTTTTTGAAAAATAATTATTCTTTTTGACTTAAAAATAAAATAGCTTCATGGGCGCACATTAACCCAAAAATCCCCGTAATGGTTACAAGTGAGCCCATGGCTCTTCTGTTTGTTTCGCTATCTTTTTCAGGAGCAAGAGCTTTTTTATCTGAAACACATTCGCTTGAAAAAACAACTGGAAATTTAAGAGAAACACCGCGTTGTCTTAATTTTTTGCGCACAAATGCCGCTAATGGACACTCAATGGTTTTATGAAAAGAAGATATTTTAATCTTTGTTAAATCTGTTTTAAGTGCAGCACCCATTGCAGAAATAAAAGGGATCTCTCTTTTTAAAATTTCTTCAATTAATAAACTTTTAGCATTAACAGAATCAATGGCATCAATAATATAATCATATTTTGTATCAAATAACTCATCCATTGTTTTTGATGAAATTTTAATATTTTTTTCTGTAATTTTAAGTTCGGGATTGATGGATAATAAACGATCTTTGACTGCTTTTGTTTTATCGACACCAATTGTTTTTGTTGTGGCAAAAAGCTGTCTATTTAAATTTGTTTCATCAAAGGTATCAAAATCAACAACAGTTAAGTGGCCGACTCCGGCACGAGCTAAAGCTTCAAGAGCAAAACCACCAACTGCTCCACAACCAGCAACCATTACATGCGATTTTTTTAAATTTTTTATGCCATTTTCGCCAAGCAAAAGAGTTGTGCGTATATCTTTATTTTGAGTCATTTATTTCTCCCAAATTTTTGATAAAATCATAAAAGTTTTCTTCAATTTGTTGAGCTGATAATTTAAAGTTATCCACAAGTGAAATGAGTTTATCAGCATTATAATCCATAGAGTCACAATCTGTTTCTGATAACACTTTATTTATGGGTAACAGTTCAATATTTTTTTGCGAATTCACGGAAAACCAAGCGTTATATTTTTTAAGCTCTTGAATAATTTCTTTGGGTGCATTAAAACGGTGAAATAAAAAAGTAAGATCCGAAAAATTTTGAAGAATAGGAAGCATTTTATCCCATGATTTAACAGAATGGATATGAACTATTCTTTGATATTTTTTTGCAAGATGAAGAGATTTTAAAAAAATTTCTTCTTGTTTTTCTATATCTTTTTTTAATCCATCTAAACCAATTTCGCCTATCATTAATGAAGGATTGTTTTTTAGATATAATTCCATTTCTTTTTCCCAATTATGAGAAATTGAGTCAATAAACCAAGGGTGAATACCAATAGCACCATAGATAAAGGGATGTTTTTTTGATAGAGAAATAATTTTTTCCCAGTCATCTTCTTTTGTTGCATTCAGAATAAAACCTTTAATATTTTTTTGATAAGCTTGGATCAGCTCTTGTTCATTAATTAAATGTAAATGTGCATCAAAATACATATTTTCCTCTCTGATTTAAAAGGATTTTACACTTTTTTATTGATTTTGAAAAGAAATAAAATTAAAATATTCTTAATTTTTAGGGAGTAATCAAATGAAATGGCAGTCGATTTTTTCGATTATAGGATTTATGGTTGTTTTGTGTGGATTTATGATGTTATTTCCTGCAGGGCTAGACTATTTTAATGGTAATTTTAAATCTGCAAAAATTTTCTCAGTAACAGCAGCTTTAACAGTTGCGGCTGGCTGTGTTTTACTTCTTTCAACTGAAAGAGGGAATCGTGCGCTTAAAACAAAAGAAATGTTTGTGACAACAACACTTATTTGGATTTTTTATATCTTTTTTTGCGCTTTGCCTTATTTTTTTTCATTTTATGATTTAGGATTTGCGCGTTCAATTTTTGAATCTGTTTCTGGATTAACAACAACTGGGGCAACTATTTTTCAAAATTTGGACTCATTATCGGAAGGTGTTTTGCTGTGGCGATCCCTAACGCATTGGATGGGTGGTTTAGGTATTTTAGTTGTTGCTATTTTGATTTTGCCAACCTTGAGAACGGGAGGTATGCAACTTTTTAATATAGAAGTTTCGGGTGAAAGCAATCGTGATGCACCAACTATTTTTCAAAATGTTCTTTCTATTTTGGTTTATTTTCTTTTGTTTACCATTCTTGCGGTTGTTTGTTTGAAATTGGCTGGTATGGACTTATTTGATGCTGTTAATCATGCGATGAGTGTTGTGGCCACAGGTGGTTTTTCAACGCATGACGCCTCGATTGCATATTTTAATAGTCCCTTAATTGAGTGGGTATTATCTTTATTTATGTTTTGGGGTGGATTACCCTTGATGTTTAGTATTTATTTATTTTATGGTTCAATGGATTCTATCAGAAAGAATGATCAAATTAAACTTTATTTCTTTTCTTTTATAGGTTTTGTTTTTTTTATGGGAGCACTTCGTTGGGCGGCTGTTTCATTTAACAATGATTCGCTTGAAAATATATTGAGAACAACGGTTTTTTCTGTTGCTTCTATTTTAACATCTACGGGATTTACGTTGGATAATTATCAACTTTGGGGATCGTGGGCAATGGCCTTCTTTATGGTGTTAATGTTGCCAGGAGGATGCACGGGGTCAACAACTGGTGGAATTAAAATGTTTCGACTTTCAGTTCTTTTTAAAATTATTCATTCTAAACTGAAATCAACAGCGCGTCCTCATGGAGTGTTTGTTCCAAGATATGGGGATAAAGCTATTGAAGAAGATGTTGTTTTTGGTGTTTTAACTTATATTGGTCTTTATTTTGTGAGTTTATTTATTGGGACGCTCTTACTTTCTTTATTTCAATTGGATTTTGTGTCGGCATTTTCAGGAGCTTTAAGTGCGCTTTCAAATATTGGCCCAGCACTTGGGGATTATATTGGTCCAGATAAAACATTTGCCTTGTTGCCCTCTGGTGCTTTATATATTCTTTCATTCCTTATGTTATTGGGACGTTTAGAGTTTGTGGCGGTTTTAATTTTGGTTTTGCCATTTTTTTGGAAAAAAAATATTTAAAAAACAGCTTGAAACTTCAAAAAGTTATGGTATAGTAAAAGAAGGATAAAAAGATAATTTGGGGACTTTCTTTTTTTTATCGGAGACGTCATGAAAAAGTTTTTGTTAACAGTTTTATTTCTGGTTCTGTTGATTGTTGGTGGAGTTGGATATTTTTTAGCACGTTCATTCAATGCAGATAATTTTCAAAAAAGTGTTGTAAAAATTGTAAGTGAAGCTACAGGACGTGACTTTAACGTTATGGGGCAAACTTATGTTTCATGGATGCCTTCTCCAGAAATTATTTTTGATAATGTTTCATTGTCTAGCTCAAAAGGATCCACAAGAGGCGTAATGGTAACAATCCCCAAAATTGCCATTCAGTTGACTTGGAAATCTTTGTTAAATAAACCTGTTGTAATTGATAAAATTAAGCTTGAAAATCCTGTGCTTTATTTAGAGAGAATTGATGCTCAAAATGTAAATTGGGATTTTGAATTTTTATCAAAAAAATCAATTGAAAATTCGTCTCTTGGGTTTTCAACAGATTTGATGAACACCCGTATCGATAATCTTGAAATTGAAAATGGCGTCATTAATTATTATAATCAAATTACAAATGCAAAAGTTGAGTTAACAAATATTAATGGAAAGATAACAATGGATACCCTTCAAGGACCTTATTCTTTTGAAGGATCTCTGGGTCATTCGGAAAGCGAATATATAACAAGTTTAAATTTAAACCAATTGCTCATTGATACGCCAGCTCCTTTTAATTTATCAATTAAAGCAAAAGATAAATCTTTGTCTATGGATTTATCTGGGGAAATAACTTCGCAAGGAACTAAAGGAGCGTTTATAACAGCGGATGGTTCTTTTTCCATTGAAAGACCTAATGTCGTTTTAAAAGAGTTGGGGTTAAAGCCATTAAATTCAGGTTTAAATATCCCTGCTACGGGTGGTTTGAGTTATGTTTCTCAAAATGGATTTGATAGTATTAAGAATTTCACAATTAGATTTGGTGAAACAGAGGATGCTGTTGCTATTTCAGGGTCTTTATCTCGTGAAGAAAAAGAGGGAAAACTATTTTATACTGCGGGTGTGGACATCAATCATTTTAATGTGGTTGATTGGAGTGATTTAATCAATGAGGTTAAGAAAATTAATTTAATAGATGTAAATACACCTGATTATGATTTAAAATTAAATGCTCAAAAAATAACAAACAAAGATCAAGTTATTAACGATATGAATCTTTCTGTTTCAAAGAAAAACGGCAGAATGATTATTCATTCTTTAAAAGCTCTTTTGGATGGAGAAACAAATATTTCAGCAACAGGAGGATCGCTAATTCAAGATGAAAAAGAAGGTTGGTCTTTGATTTTAAGTGGTGAATCAAAAAATTTAAGAACACTCCTTTCAAAATATATTGATATTAAATCAATGGCGCCAAATGTTCTTCAAAAAGCATCTTTTGAAGGAAATGTTCTTTGGGTGCAAGATAATATATCTGTTGATATTGAACGTTTTGAATCTGATGGGGGCTCATTAAAAGGGAAAGTAAATTATTTAAAGTCAGAAACGCCTTTTGTTGGATTTTCAGGTAGTCTTGAAAATGTTGATTTAGACAAGTATGTTGGCTATAAACCTCAAAAAGAAAAGCAAGATTTAGCTTTGATTTTGCCAACAATTAAATCATTTTTTCAAGGGGCTTCATTTTTAACCGGAAAAAATGGAAAACTTTCTGTTGATATGAAAGAGGTAACAGCTTTCAATTTGCCTATGCGTAAGGTTAAATTGGATGGTTCACTTGATAATGGTTTGTTAAAGTTAAATCAATTGAGAATAACAGATGCGGCTATGGCTTCGGTTTTATCTTCTGCTGAAATTGATAAAGTTGGAACGCCTGATCAAAAAATTAATTCATTGCGTTTGGATTTTAGCACAAAAGAATTAAAACTCTTTTTAGATAGAGCAAATTTAATTTCATATAATTCATATTTGAATAAAGCTGATAAGCTTTCTGCAAACTTAACCTTATCAGAAGATAAAAATAATTGGACAGGGAATTATACAACTAAAATCGGGGAACTTGAAACGATTTTAAATGGTGATATATCTTTTGAAAATAATATTCCAGTAGCAAAAGATTTGAGAGTTGAATTAACTTATCCAAGTTTCCAAAAGTTTTTAAAAGATGTTGTTATGACGGATAAGATTAATAATGCTATTGAAGGAGAACTCTCTTTTAAAGGATTAATGAATGGCTCTATGCAAGACATGAAGTTTAATGCTTCTGATATTCAAATTGGAGTTAATCATCTTGAAGTGGAAGGTAGTTTGAAAAATACTCCATCTCAAAAATCAATAGATGTAAAAATTAAAACACCATCTTTTGATTTTGATAAATATATTTTGCGGGAATTTGCGCATATTTTTGATGAAGGAAGATCTTCAGAAAAAGCATTTGATTTTTCAATGTTAGATTTATGGCAGGTTAAAGCCCGTCTTGAAACAGGACAAATTTTATTCAATGCAAAAGAGCTTAAAAATGCCGTTGTTGATTTGGCCATCCAAGATAAAATGCTCGCATTAACAGAATTGTCAGGTGTTCCATCTAACGAAGGTTCTTCTTTAAAAATGAATGGATCATTATCTTGGAGCGGTGTGCCGCAACTTAAAATGGATGTGAATTTATTAGGAGTTGAACTTTCTCAAAACTTATTAAGCTCATCAAATACAGCATTTGGCGGTGGATTATTAACGTTATCTAGCAAAATAAATGCGTTGGGAAAATCTCCTGCCGAAATGAGAATGAATTTAGCCGGGAGTGGTAAATTACAAATCAGTAACCCTCTTTTTGTTGGGGCCGATATTCAAAAAATCACTCCATTAATTCAAAAAACAATTCAAAATCGTTTGCCAAAACATGAATTTGACACTGAAATTTCAAGATTTTTAACGGCAGGAAAAACACATATTGAATCTTTGTCTGGCGGATTTACAATTGATAATGGTATTTTAAAAATGATGGATGCTTCATTAAAAGCTGAAGGTTTCTATTCAAATCCAATGCAAATTATTTATAATATGCCTAAAAAAGAAATTGATATTTCTGTTCCGATTTCTTTAGCTGCATATACTGATTTGCCTCCATTTGCTCTTTCGCTTAAAGGAAAAACAAGTTCACCTGTTTATTTAACAAATTTTGTTGACTTATCAAATGCAGTGGAGGATCTTGTTGAAAAAGATAACACAAAAATTGCAGAAGAATTGCAAAAAGAAAAAGAAAAGTTAGCAGCAATCAGTTTAAATGAACGTGCTGAACGGATTAAAGCGGCAATAGCTGAAGCAAGAGAAGCTGTTAAAACAGCAGAGAAAAAACTTTATTCAGGGGATAATGAGTCGGCTTCTTATTTATTGCAAAATGCAAAAGATGCCTTGTCAGTTGTAAACCAACTTTCTGTTAAAGAAAGTTTAACGGATGCTCAATATATCCAATTAATGGAACAGTCTCGTTTAGCTGTTTTAAAAGCAAGTGAGGCTGTTGATGCCGCTGTTAAAGATTTATATTTTGAAGATAGAAAACAAGTTCAATCTTTTGTTAAGCAATCAAAAGAAATGCTTGAAAGAATTGAAATTGTTTATGAGGCAAATCCTTATATTGAAATTGTTGCAAAACTTTTGCCAGCAGCCCGTCAATATACAGAGGCTTTAGAACGTATTAATCAATCATTTGGTCCTGATATTTCTGGTGAAGAACATGCTGCATTAATGGATGCTGCGAAAGAATCCTTTTTGAAAGTATCTAGAGCTTATGAATATGTTTCTCGTTTTGAAACGGAAGATATGCCGAAAATTGCTCCACTTTCTGTTCAAAAAATTCCAAATGAAGATATTTTAGATGGATCAGAAGTTGAAGCAATAGAAGAAAACTCTTCTGAAGAAGTTGAAGAAACACATCATTTCAAAGGTGTGATAGAAAGGTAATAATTTATTTATCTAAAACAGGTTTGGTGTAATAATAAATTACATCAAGCAAGTTTGGAAATTTTAAAAAAACAGTATAAGAGTATCGATCCATGAGTTGATACTCTTTTCTTTGAAGATCATATAAAACAAATTCTTCTGGTGCTTGTGCTAACATAATTTTATTTTTCATATTGGGATTTTGACTAAAAAGTTTATGCATTTGTATGATACTACGATGAAAAAATGCCCCTTTGTCACGTTCATGTGAAATGGTTGAAAACATTTCTAATCCATTATGAAAAAGACCATCTGTTAACATTAAAAAATCAATATAATCTTGGGGAAGGGAAGATAATCCAGATTGAGAAAGTTGAATATTAATTTTTTGAATTTCGTTTAATTTAGCTGGTGGAAAAAAAACAGCATAGTCTTGATATATTTTTTTTAAAACTTGATGCAAAATGCGCATAATTATCTCCCTGGCATACTTTTAAGTGCAATTTTATTTAGTGCAGCAGATGAATATCCGGCATAAACACTTCTATCTTGCTTGTTTTTACCTCCAGACCCTGTAAAAAGAGAGAAGGGCACATAAACCTTACCAACAGGCACAGGAACATATAATAAAGAAGGATATTCAATTCCACTTGGTGATATCAATTGTTTATCAATATAAGAATGGATCATATCATGAAAAGGTTTATCTTGAATAAGAACCATATTGTTAAAATCAAGTGAACCGCCATATTCGAGTGGGTATTTTAAATGAACGGTATAGTTTTCTGGTATTTTCCCTTTTTTCATATAGAAAATTGCTTCTTCAGAAAGCCCTGCAGAACGCAAATCCATAATGTAGTTATAACTCAGCAACCGAACAAAATCTCTTGTTAAACGACGCATTTTTAGATGCGTATCAATGGGGTTATTCAAAGAAGAAGAAAAGTATGTTACAGCCATTAAATCCATTCCTGGAAAGTTCATTTCATTAAACAAATTTTCCCAATAGGATTGATCTTTTGGTGCTTTTTCTTCTTCTTTTTGACTTAAGGCTTCAAGGGATTTAAAAAAGTCTTTATCAATAAAAGGCTCTTCTTCTTGAGGTTCTTGTTCAAAAAGATCATCCCAAGAGAGTAAGGAGTCATCATTGTTTAAATCTGAAAGACTTATCCTATTATCCATTAAGCACCTTTTAATTCTTCATCTAAATCGTCAATTTGACCCTTCATAATAATTTTAAGCGTTTGCATATCTGTATTTTCACGTTGGGCAACAATCCAATATGGAACCCATGGAGAAGCGCCCATTTCGCATTTTTTCTTCATGCCTTTATCCAAGAACCAACGAGGAGCATCAGCTAAAATTGGTCTGTTTAAGAATCCTTGGAAAAGAACATATTGTTTTGTTTTTTCCAAACTCATCATTTCAGAAGCACCAACAACACTTGAACTTTGAAGTGAGCGTGAAATATTTGCCGCAAAAGGATTTGTTTGTTGTGAAACACCTTCTGTTCGGCTAGAGGAGGCCACTTCAATTGTTTTGGTTCCGATCATTTTTGAGAAACGCTCTGCTGTTTGTTCGTTGTTTTGAGCCAAAATAACTTTTGCGGCAGTTGTTGTGATAATTGTTTCGAGGTCGTCTTTCCCATATTGCCCAGAAATTTGCCCTAAATCTTGTCCAATAAGTAAGTAAGCCACTTTTTGACCACGACCAACGGCTGGACCATCTTTAACAGCGGCAAGTTTTGGCATTTGAGGGAACTCGTCAAGCACAAATAATACTGGATATGGACCAGACTTAATTCCATCAGTTCCAACAAAGTTTGGTGGATTAGAAATCAAGAATGAACTCATTAATTCAACAAAAATACCAGTAATCACGTTCATTGAACGAGCATCAACTTGGTTAACAGAAAGATACACTGAAACAGGTTTAACTTCTCCACTGATTGGATCTTGTAGACCACGCAAATCACGGAATGTTAAATCACTGAATTTTGTTCTCATACGCACGGCAGAGTTTTTAAAGATATTAATCCCTGTTAAAGCAGTTGAAAGAATAGAACCGCGTTCCTTATCTGGTGTTCCTGATAATTGGTTCATTTCAACAACAGCACGATGGGCATAAGCAAAACGCGTTGCTTCTTTAACAGCTAAATCCAACAAATCACGCATTGGATCGGCCATCATTGCCATTTGATCCCCTTCATCTGAACGGCGCTTAATATCGGCAGCAATTTTCATTTGAGATTCAGTTAACCAGTCAAAAATCATGGCGATACAAGGTTCATTTCCTTGCCATTGTTCTGGTAATCCCTCCCATGTTCCAATAGGAGCATAGTTATCAACACTCAACTCCCCTTTTTGAAGAGCGGTTAAAGCTAATTGTGCTGATTGATCGTTCATGCCATCATAATAAGTTGCTAAAACTCTGGCATCTTCTTCATCAAAGTTGCCTTCCATTAATTTATTAATAAAGTAATCGTTTGCTCGGGCGCGTTCACATTTACTTGAAATAAATTGCAAGAACCCAGCCATGGCGTTTCGACCTGTTTTTGACCAGTGAGGATCGGCACCACCTTTTGGCTCTTCAACCAACACAGCAACCATTGAGTCAATATATTTTTCACGATCACTTCCAAGCGGTGGTAAACAAGAAGCTGAAAGAGGGTTCCAACTTGGATAGAAAATCCCTTTTTCTGGTTCATCTTGAGCCCCCCAGTTAATTACGAAGACTGGGCCAATTGTTGCTCTATAAGCAGTTGTGTTATAGCAAAGCTCTGGTTTAGGGTCGTTTACAATAAGGCTTAATGTTGGGGATTCTAAAATTGTTGGAATCACAACCCCAACAGTTTTACCGGTTCCCGGAGGGGCAACAACAAGGCAAGAAAGTGTTTCAGGCATTTTCATTAATTTGCCTTTAAATCGACCTAAAACAATGCAAAATCCATCAAAAAGTTTCATCTTTTTAATGTCGCCATATTCAGCCATACGCCCACCACCAAAAATTTTGGGCATATATTCATAAGGATTTCTGATTAAGCCACCAATAAAAATAAGGAAAAATGCGATAAAAGGCACAAAAATCAAATAATCTGTTGTTCTTGGCTGTTGCATATGTGAAAATTTCTTGATAGCAGCAGAATATATACCAATCAATTTTGTTGTATCATCCCAAGTTTGTTTCCAAAATTCAATGATATATTGCCAAGTTAAAATACTTAATTCATTATTAAAAAGATATCTTAATGGAATCATAAGAAGCATTAAGACATAAAGTGCAGCAAAAGCTGCAATGACGGTCCACATTATCCATAAAACATATTTTGTCTGATCTTCATATGCACTGTCCCTTTTAAAAGCCATTTTAGTCTCCTATAAAGCATTTTGCACAATTGTCATGGTTTCATCACTTGGTTCTGTGTCAGGCAAAACCGTATCTGCAAAACTATCCAGCTCATCTGGCCCACCCTTATCAGTTCTGCAAACCATTATATTCATTTCACTCCAAGCTGATAACATATCTTCAGCATTAATAATATTTCCTGTTTTTATAACAAAAATAGGTTGAACTTTTCCCATGTAGCCAAAGGTTTTTAATCTTTCAACAAATTTATTTGTTTGATCTGTTAAATAGTAAATTGGGGAAACACGATGAGAGCTTTCTGAAAACCATAATGGATCTTCTCCATTGAACTTTTCTTCATCAGCCAGCCAATCACCTTCTTCTGGATCAATTTTGCAAACAAGAATTTTATTTTCCCCAACGGCCAAATAATCGATTTTTATATCGCCTAAAGAAACTTGAGGCAGAATTTGATATCCAGCAGAAGATAAAATATCTTCCATATCTTCTTCAAGAGGAATGCGTTCAGGTAATTTAATATCCTCTAATAAAATGCTATCAAAATCATCTTGAGTAGATGGTTTTGGTGCAATTGATAGACTTTGTTTCATACTTGGTGGCGTAAATCCACTTGTGAAAGGAGAGTCAAATGAGGAAAAAGAATTTTTAGGTTCATCAAATGAAAATCCGGAATGGCTTGGTTTGAAAGAAGATGAATTTTCAGAAAAATCATTTTTATATGGAGAGGAAGATTGTCCCATACTTTTTGATTTGTTAAATTGTTCATTTTCATCAACAGGAACTTTAAGTTCTGTGCTTTTTTCAATTGGTCTTAGCAAACCACTATCCATTGCTTTAGGGCGAATATTTTTTGATGAATTTTTATTTAATGATAATTTAACTTGTTGTTTAGAAGCATTATTGCCTGTGAAAAAATAAATAATCTTATTGGTTATATTATGCAATAACTTTGTCCATTTTACTTCTAAGGCATATTTCCATCCAAAAAGATAAATGATCGGCAAGGAACATAAAGAACAAAGGAAAACCCAATCACTTGTGGATTTAATTGCCCAACCTTTTCTATATTCATCTATTAAGAATTGCCAATGACCAATGGAAAAAATATCTAATTGCCAGTTGGTAAAGAAGAAAAACTTTGCCCACCAGCCAAATAAAAAGCATCCCCAAACAAGGCCGATAAGAAGTGTTCGTTTCCAATTTTTCATGTTCTTCCCCTAAAAAAACAAATCAACTAACTTATTATAGCTAAAAAAAATGCCTCTTTCCACAAAAAAATACTTATTTTCAAAAGAAAATTTTATCTTTTTCTTTTTTGTTTGATTATTTGTTTTAAAATTCCTTGATTTAAAGACTTTTAGGAAGTTTGAATAGCTGTATCATTATTGGTTTGTTTTTCATCTGAAGCTTTTTCATTGAGTTCAAGTTGGTGTAAAACTTCTTGAGTCATGGATTTTTGATCTCCTAAAAGCCAGATTAAATCACCTTCTTTAAATATAAAGTTTGATTCTGGGTTAATAAATAAAGATGATTTTCTTTCAACTCCGATTACCAAGCATTTTGTTTTATTTCTGATTTGAGCATCTAAAATATTATGCTGTTCAAGCCCTGATTCTGGAGTAACTAAAAATGCACAGCTTAAAAGCGTTGTTTTATCTTTGATGTCAGTTTCACCCTTTTGATTTAAAATATAATCATGTAATGTAATAGATTTATCGCTTTCTTTAATTAAAATACCATTGTTTTGGTTGGCGGATTTAAATCGTTTAAGTTGTTTTGGTGTGCCAACAAATGTAAGTTCATCTCCCGCGAATAATTTTTCATTTGATCTTGGAATATTGATAATTTGATCTCCACGAATAATTTTAAAAATATTCATGGCATATTTATCTCTAAACTCTGTCTCTTTTAATTCTTTTTCAACCCAAGGAGCCTCTTTTAAAAGCGTTATAGTGATTACTTCTAAAGAAGAGTCAAGCCATTCTTTTTGTTTGTTGTAAGTGGTTTCATTTTCTTTTATTTGTTGTTCAATTTGTTCGCGGTTTAGGTTGATTAAAAATCTGGCTTCAATTTTCATATATTGTTCTGAAACCCATTGAGATTTTAATACAAAGAATAATGTTAAAACGACTAAAAATCCAGTAGCATAGGGATTTGTTGTCAATAACTCATGAACAACAACCATTAAAAAGAGGGCAACGATTAAAACTTTAAATGCTGTTAACATTAAAAGAGGTGTTCTGTTAGATTGTTTTTCAATCCAAAGGTCAATATAAAGTTTTGAAAATCTTCCTTTTAAAACAAGAAGAGCATTCATAAATGGCGCCATACAAATAAGTGTTATTGCTGTGTTTAAAACGCGAGCTAGAATATTTGGGAAAATGCTTTTTAACAAAGGAGCAACCAAGTGAAATGAAACATTCATAATGCCAATTAATATGATTGAAAAAAGAAGTAATCTTAAAAAGTATCTTTTAAACAATTCGTTCCAAGCATTATTATCTTCTTCTTTGTTTTCATTAGATTGAATTAAATTTTGCTTGATAAAATCTTTAATTTTATGTGGTAACAGATCTCTAAATTTATTATAAAAAGGCACTGCAGATTTTATCATGAGAGGCGTTGTAAACGTGGTTAGAACGGAAACAGCCACAATAGTTGGATAAACATGATCTGCTAAAACACCAAGGCTTAATCCTAAAGAGGCAATAATGAATGCAAATTCCCCAACTTGAGCAAGGGAAAAACCACATAAAATAGCGGTTCTTGGTGTTTGCCCGGAAATAACAAAACCTATACATGAAAAGAATACTTTTCCCAAAATAACAATAAGGGAAATATATAAAATTGGTTCAGCATATTTGATAAACATGGCAGGGTTTACCATCATGCCAACTGAAACAAAAAAGACGGCGCCAAAGAAATCTTTTAATGGTTTTAAAACATGTTCGATTCGCTTTACAAGGTTGGTTTCTGCCAAAATAACACCCATGATGAAAGCGCCTAATGCCGATGAGAAACCAGAGGAAGTTGCAAATAAAACCATTCCAAGACAAAGACCGACAGAAATAATCAATAATGTTTCATCGTTTAAATAAGATGAGATTTTTTTCATAAATGTTGGAATCAGATAAATTCCTGTGATAAAACAAAGAACTAAAAAGAATAAGAGTTTTAATGTACTGACAAGAAGTTCATTTCCATTTACGCTTTGACTAATGGCAATGGTTGGTAATAAAACCAATAACAAAATGCCAACAATATCTTCAATAACTAAAACACCAAAAACAAGATCTGTAAACTTCATTTTTTTGAGATTTAGCTCTTCAAATGCCTTAATAATAATGGTTGTGGAACTCATTGAAATCATCCCACCAAGGAATAAACTATTCATGGTTGACCATCCCAGCATTTGCCCTGTTAAATAGCCGATAAAAAGCAAGAAAATAATATTCATCATGCCGGTAATAATGGCCGTTTTCCCAACGTTTAATATTTTTTTGAAGCTAAATTCAAGACCAAGACCAAAAAGCAAAAAGATTACACCAATATCAGCCCAAGTTTTAATGCTGTGCTCATCTGTTACAGATGGAAAAAGTGTAAGATATGGACCTGCAATAATTCCTGCCAAAACATACCCCAAAACAACCGGTTGTTTTAACCATTTAAAAATCAGCGTAATTACGCCAGCATAAAGAGCAATAAGGGTTAAATCGGTTATAATTGGTGGTAAATCGTGCATCTTAGTCCCCTTTTTGAATTTTCTTTTCTTTATTTTTTACTATAGAAATAAACAAAAAGCAAGCAAAGAGGGAGAAAAAAATCCAGATTTTTTTAAGTTTTTTAGCTTTCGCTAGCCAATATTTCAAGCTCTAACCACAAGGTTTCTTTTGCCTCAATTTCAGCTTTAATTAAAGTAAGAGCTTGAGCGGTTTTATTGAAGTCATCAATGCTTTTTTGATAGAAAGATGGATCATTTAATTTTTCTTCTAATATAGATGCTTTTTTTGTGAGCGCTTCAATTTCAGAGGGCAATTTTTCAAGCTGGTGTTTTTGAGTAAATGTGAGTTTTTTTTGTTTTGGGTTATTCGTTTCTTTTAAAACAGGTTGTTCTTTAACCTTTTCTTTTTGAACAATTTTTTTTGTTTGTGTTTGTTTTAATGACTCAATTAATTCAGAATAAGTTCCAACATGTTCAATAACTTTTCCATCACCTTTCATATATAATAAAGAAACAGCAACTTTATCTAAAAAGTCACGATCATGGCTGACGATTAACACGGTGCCATCATATTCATCAAGAACTTCTTGCAATAAATCAAGAGTATCAATATCCAAATCATTAGTTGGCTCATCTAACACTAAAAAATTGCTTGGTTTAGATAAAATAAGAGCTAACATTAACCTATTTTTTTCACCGCCAGATAAAATGCCAACTGGAGAGTTCGCTTGAGCAGAAGTGAATAAAAAATCTTTTAAATATGAAACAACATGGCGATATGCTCCACGCACAAAAATGTGATCTCCTTCTGGGCATAATGTTTTCCATAATGTTTTTTTTGGATCTAATTCGATTCGGTTTTGGTCAAAATATCCTTCTTCCAAATTTTTAGCAATGCGCACAAAACCACTGTCTGGTTCTAATCGTTTGGTTAATAATTTGATAAGAGTTGATTTTCCAGCACCATTTGGTCCAACAATACCAATTTTGTTTCCTCTTAAAATGCGTGTTGAAAAGTTATCCACAATTAAACGATCACCAAATGATTTTGAAATATGTTTAGCTTCAGAAATCATTTTTGATTGAATGGCGCCTTTATCGGCTTCCATTTTAACTTTTCCAACCTGTTTGATTTGATTTTTTCTTTCTTCGCGTAAAGCAATTAATCGGCGTAAGCGACCCATATTGCGTTTGCGTCGAGCGGTCACGCCTTTATGCAACCATTCGGTTTCTTCTTGAATGCGTTTATTAAGGTTTTTTTGCTCAATAATTTCTTGATTAATGATTTCTTCTTGCCATTCATTAAAAAATGCATATCCTTTATCATTGGCATGCATTTTGCCGCGATCGAGCCATAATGTTGATGTTGAAATATTCGTTAAAAAACGGCGATCATGGCTGATAATAATAACGGCGCCAGAAAAATTTTTGATAATATTTTCAAGCTTTTCAATGGTTGAAATATCTAAATGGTTGGTGGGTTCATCTAATAATAAAACATCGGGTTCTTGAACTAATGCATGCGCAAGAGCCGCCTTTTTTTTCTCGCCACCAGAAGCGGTTTGAACATCTTGAGATGCTAGAATATCCAATTCATCAATTAAAATATCAGCTTTATAACCTTCTTCTTGAGGGTTTTGAAGTCCACTTAAAATATAATTTTTTAACGTATCAAAACCAGATAAATCGGATTCTTGATTCATATAAGCAATTTTTAGCCCGGGTTCAGAATAAATTTCCCCCTCATCAATATCAATGATACCTGCAATAATTTTAAGCAATGTTGATTTGCCAGATCCATTTCTGCCAATCAAACAAATTTTATCGCCTTTTTTAATATGCAAAGAAACATCTTCAAAAAGGGGATTAAGCCCAAAATGAAGATGCATATTTTTAATTGAATAACAAGGTGCTTGAATTTCTGCCATAATGTATCCTGATAAAAAATTTTGTAAAGTATAGCATGTTTTAACAAAAAAAACAAAGATTCTTTAAATTAAAACAAAATTCTTGAGAGTTTTTTGAAATCGATATATATCATTATTAAGAATTGTTAAGGAGCTTTTAGATGTTTTTTGTTTTATCATTTTTAATTATGGGGTTGATTTATGGTTATGTGGAATGGCGATTTGTGTCGCTTTTGGAATGGGCGCTGTGGATAAAAATTGCCATTTCATTATTACTGGTTCCTGCGGTATTTAATTTGTGGGTTGTTTTATTTTTTGGTGATGTTTTGCCACAATGGGTGGTTAAATTTATATCCGGATTACAGGTATTTCTTATCTTTTTATTCACGGCCACATTCATAATTGATTTATCTCGATTTTTGGTTCCAGTTGCCCCTTGGTTTTTAAAAGTTGTTTTTTGTGTTTTAATGATAGCTTCAGTTATTTCAGTTTTAAATGCGCAGTTGCCACCCCGTGTGAAAAAAGTTGAAATTCAATCAGCATTCTTTCAAGGGAAAACGCCTCTTAAAATTGCTCAATTAAGTGATTTGCATATTGGGCAAGGATTTGGGGAAAAATGGTTAGAAATCGTTATTGAAAAAACAAATGCACTTAATCCTGATTTAATTTTAATTACGGGTGATTTGGTGGATAAATCGCCCGAAGAATTGGGCTCTGTGATGCAAAAATTAAAATCACTAAAAGCTTCTTTAGGAGTTTATATTGTTTTTGGAAATCATGAAGCTTATCATCAATCAGATAAGTGGCGTTTATTTTTTAAAAACAATGGATTAGAAGTGTTGAATAATGAACATAAAGTTATTGATCATATGGGGCAAAAAATAATTTTGGGCGGCATTGATTTTGGTGCTAGATATATGGATGAAAAAGCAGAATCATTGCTTGAAAAAACTTTTGCATCAGCGCCAGATGATGGCGTTCGTTTATTAATGGCGCATCACCCACATGTGTTTCCAAAAGCTATTGAAAAAGGTGTTGCTTTGCAATTATCTGGGCATACGCATGGAGGAATGGTTTTCCCCGTTGACTTATTAGTTAAACTTTCTAATAAAGGTTTTTTGCGTGGCATTTATAAAAAAGGAAATAGCATGTTATATGTTTCAAACGGAACGGGTTTGTGGGGTGGATTCCCAGCAAGATTTATTTCTTTCAATGAAATTACCTTAATTTTATTAAAAGGAGTTCAAAAGTGATAACTTCTTTTGGTTTTGCTTTTTTTCTTACTTTGTTAACTGGGTTGGCAACAGGAATAGGGGGATTATTTGCCTTTTTTGTGAAGAAAAATGATTTCCGTTTGCTCTCATTTATTATGGGATTTTCTGGTGGCGTGATGATTTATGTTTCCTTAACGGCTTTAATTCCTGAAGGATTTGAGTTATTAACAAAAGGAATGACCCTTTTGAGCGCCTTGTGGATAACTTTATTAAGCTTGGGTTTAGGTGCTTTAACAATGGTGTTGGTTGATTGTCTTTTTCCTGAACAAGTGTTAGATAACGAAGTTAAAAATACATTTCAACCGAATCAGAAAGTTTTGCTTAAATCTGGTGTTACAGTTGCTTTTTTACTTGCTCTTCATAATTTGCCAGAAGGGTTATCAACTTTTATGGCTTTATTATCAGGATTAGATATTTCATATCCTGTTGCTCTTTCAATGGCGCTTCATAATATTCCAGAGGGAATTGCCGTTTGTTTGCCAGTATATTTTTTAACAAAAAGTCCTTTTAAATCTTTTTTGATAGCATTGTTATCTGGCTTTATTGAGCCATTGGGTGCATTATTGGGATATTTTTTATTTTTGCCTTTTATTAAATCTGGACTTATTGGTTTGGTGTTTACTTTTGCTGGTGGAATGATGGTTTTTGTTTCATTTAAAGCTCTTTATCCTATTTTAAAACAAGGTGCAGAAGCTTTTTCAGGAACCATTGGCTTATTATTAGCGGCAATGATCTCTGCCTTATTGTTCTTGTTTGTTTAAGATAAAAAAAAGAGCCGCTAAAGAGCGACCTTTTCTTTTGAATCAAAAAATTGATTATTTTAATTTCTTTTCGACAAATTCCACATGTTTTCTGGCTTTTTTGTCAAATTTGCGAATTTTCAACTTTTCAGTTTTTGTTCGCGGATTTTTCTTTGTGACATAGAAAACGCCTGTTCCGGCTGTGCTTTCTAATTTAATCTCAACTGTTGTCGGTTTTGCCATAATATACCACCACTAAATAAATAAGTTAAACCATAGGTGCTAACTATATATGAAAAAAAATATAAAGTCAAGCAAAAAGATATTGGTTTTTTGATTATTTTTTAAGAAATTACATCAATTTCATAGCCATCTTGTTTAAGCCAATCGATTAATTTTGCTAAAAAGGCTCTTTCTTTTTCATGCACAACGCCATCTGCAGTGATCACATTTAAAACAGCTTGAATAAGAGGTTCAATAACCAATTTCCCTTTTTTTAAACAGCGATGGAATGCCATTGAAAAGCTTTCGTCATCAGGAGCTAATGAAATGATATAATCATTCATTTGTTCATCAGTATAATCAAGATGAGGTAATCTTGAACGAAGGTATTTTAAAACGGCTAATCGTTCTTTTGCTGTTCGTTTATTATCAATTGAAACAAGATACATTAAAACGGTTGCTTCAGCGCCAGTTTCATTAATGGCTTTTGCAAAATCACTCATTGGTTCAGGAAGATAAGATTCTTCAATTTCAATTCCTAAAACATTTTGAAGATAAATATATGGATCGCTATAGAGCATATTGGTTGATAAATCTTCAATGCAAGAAATTTGATTCACTTTGATAATTCGTGGCGCTTTGATATCTAATGCAATACCATCAATAAAATAATCAGATTTGTTTTTAATAATTCTTCTAATTAAAAATTCGCGTTTTTTAACGTTTGAGGAAATTGATTCATAACTAATACAAGCTTTAACGGCGATACCAGCTTTTTTTTCACTAGAGCTATTAATGGCATCTTGAATTTTTTTAGGTGCTTTTGTAAGTGTATCATTATCACTTAATGGATTTTCCCCTTTAATATTTTTAACGGTATTTAAAATATCTTGTTCTTTAACCATTTTTATCTTCCCTTTAAAACAGCTTTAACCCACTTTTCAGCATAAGTATATAAGCTTTTATTTGAAATTGCAACGTCTTTTTCTGGAGGCAAAAAGGCCGCTTTTGAAATAAAATCAATTTCTTTTGTTTGATTTTGGTTATGAGATTTTTCTTTTAAAAAGTTTTTCCATTCTTGATGAGAAAGATCAGCAACTTGTTCTTGTCCAAATTTTAAAATGGCAACTCTTTTTAAAATTTTTGATATTTCTTTTGCGCTTTGAACAGGTGTTAAATTTTTTCTTTTCAAAGTAGATAGTTCTTTAAGCGTATACGCATATGCAGAGGGAAATAATTTTGTTTTAATAATGAAAACAGTTGTTATCAGAATAATGATGAATAAACAAATGATAATCCACCAACCAATTGGTAATGGAAATAAAGAGGGTTTTTCCCCTAATATCACATCTTTTAATCCAGATAGGTCAGGTTCTTTTGCAAATGTTATTAAAGAAGATGTTAAAACAAATAAAAAAAGCACATATTTAAAAAAAATCATAATAAGCCTCCTTTGCAAAAAGAAGCAATTTTTAAAAGATAATCTTCCTCTGTTGATAAGGGTAGGTATCCAATATTGGGATTAACTGTTAATTCAAGAAGAGTGTTTGTTTTTTCTTGAAATATATTTTGATATTTTTTTTGAAATGATTTTTGATTTCCATTTAAAAATAAAATAGAGTTGCCATCTGTAACAGGAAGTGTGTTTTTAGGGAATTCTTTTTCGATTTTATCGTATATATGAAAAAGACTACAGCCACTTTTTTTAGAAAGACGATTTAATATGATTTTAGATTCATCATCAAAATCTGAAAAATCACTTAAAATAAAAACAAGAGCTCCTTTTCTTATCAATTTTTCTGATTTTAATAATGCTTGGTGCAATGTTGTTTTGCTTTCTTGTTGAGCAAGTGGAGATCCATTTTCAATAATTTTCTCAAAAAAAGAAACAAGGGTTTCATTATTTGATCCTGAATAAGCGCATTCAATTTTTTCATCTGATAAAAGTGTAAAACCAAATTTATCATTGTTATTGATTGCTAAAAAAGAAAGTAGGGCTGCTGTTTTTGCACTAACAACAGATTTAAACTCTCCTTGTGTTGCAAATTTCATTGATTGACGGATATCAAGGATGATAAAAACTTGTTTTTCTTTTTCATCAGTAAAAAGTTTGGTATATGGTTTATTATGTTTGGCAGTGATACGCCAATCAATCAGACGAATATCATCCCCTGGTTGATAAATGCGCACTTCTTGAAAATCAAGCCCTTTTGTCTTAAAGGGAGAGAATTGTTCTCCTGTTCCTGTTAAAGAGGGTAATTTGCTTTTTTTTAATTTAAACGCATTAGCCTTTTTTTTAAGGCCAATTAAGTCTTTTTTACTAGCAAAAACACAAGAGGGCCATTTTCTTTCCATGCTACACCATTGGAACGCGTTTTAATAACGTGTTAATCAATTGTTCAGAGGTTATACCAGCAGATTTTGCTTCAAATGAAGGAAGGATTCTGTGCCTTAATACATCAAAAACAACGCTTTTTAAATCATCTGGTGTTACATAGTCATGTCCATTTATCCAAGCAGCTGCGCGAGCACAAATATCAAGAGCAATTGTTCCACGTGGAGAAGAACCATAAGCAATATATTTAGCTAAATCATCTCCATATGGCTTTGGATTTCTTGTGGCCATAATCAATTGGATAATATATTCTTCAATTTCAGGGCTCATATAAACATTCAGAACTTCTTGTCTGGCTGCAAAAATGGTTTTTTCTGTTATTTTATTAAATTCAGGTAATGGTTCTTGCTTTTCTTCTTTACGAACTAATTTTAAAATTTGTCTTTCTGCTTCAGCGGTTGGATATTTAATTTTAACATACATTAAAAAGCGATCAAGTTGGGCTTCAGGTAAAGTATAAGTTCCTTCTTGTTCAATTGGGTTTTGCGTTGCCATTACCATGAATAAATCTGGTAATTTATAAGTTGTATTCCCAACAGTAATTTGTCGTTCACCCATGGCTTCAAGCAGAGCAGATTGAACTTTTGCGGGAGCTCTATTAATTTCATCAGCCAAAATAATGTTATTAAAAATAGGCCCCTTTTGAAAGTAAAATTGGTGCGTTTCATGGCGATAAACATCACTGCCAGTAATATCAGAAGGTAAAAGATCTGGGGTAAATTGAATGCGTTGTTCTTTTGAATCAATTAAGCTAGAAAGTGTTTTAACAGCTTTTGTTTTAGCAAGACCTGGAACCCCTTCAACCAATAAATGACCATTACATAAAAGAGTAATCAAAAGTTTTTTGGTTAAGTCTTCTTGCCCAATGATAATAGAGTTCATATATGTTAATAAATTTTGAAATTCAGGTGTAATAGCCATCTTTTTTAATCTCTCCTAAAATTGTGAGTTGCATTTTATAAAAAATAATATATACTCCTTTTGTTAGGAATGCAAATGACAAATTCAATTTTGTCCCTTTATCGGGTATTTTTTGTTGATGATAATGATCAATTATGGGCCTTGTTTCAAGATGGTCGCGTTATGTTGATGAAACAGGTTCCCCCTTTTGCATCCTTTTCTTCTGATCATACATTGATTACAGGTGTTGAAATAGATGGAACGAGCACGCTTGTTAGATGGCTATATGCTGATTTTCATGCCAAAGAATATCCGCCTGTAATGATTTGCCCAGGCTATTGTTATTATCCAGCTTTATTGAATAAAGTTCATAGTCAATTAGCAATTATTCAAGCAGATTTATTAAATCCAGCAGGGATGGGTAAAATGCTTGTTTATCAAAAGGCTAGAAAAAAATTTCACTTAATTGATTCGTTTGAAGCGGCCATGCGACCACCTTTTTTTGCAAATTCTGGATCTCTTTACTATATTGGTTCAGATGGGGCATTATATAAAAAAACAGCTGGTGAAGTAAAATTTATTCATAGAGATGTTTCTTTATTCGCCTTAAGTGCAACGGAAGATGAACTGGCCGTGTATACAGGAGAAACAATTCGTTGGATTTCGCCTAAAACAGGGCAATTTCGGCAATTTATTGCTTTTAATGTATCTGCAATTGGTTTTTCAGAAACAGGCGATTCTCTTTATTTTGCAACACATAAACAAGGTCGAACTGGGATTTATCAATATAATAAAAACACTCAAGAAATTACATTGATTTTAAATCATCCTGCAAAAATAACGGCCATTTCATTTTAACAGCTTGACAAAGAATAGACCCTTCTTTATTCTTTAAAAAAAATATAGGAGAAGATATGCCTTTTTTTGAAACGCTTTTATTATCATTTATGCAAAGTGCCACCGAGTTTTTGCCTGTAAGTTCATCTGGACATTTAGTCTTAATGGAAAAATTTGGTGTTTCAAACCAAACATTATTGATGGATATTTCCTTGCATGTTGGCACGTTGTTTGCGGTGTTGGCATTTTTTCATAAAGATATTTTTGAATTGCTTAAAAGATTTTATATAAAAGGAACGCCTGAAAATAAGCTGACACTTCAATTAATTTTGGCAACAATACCTGCTTGTATTGAGGGTTTTTTCTTGGCAGATATTATTGAAACGGTTTTAAGAAGCCCAATTGTTATTGCTTATACCTCTATATTTTATGGTATTCTTTTATATGTGGCAGATAAGTTTTCTCCAGCAAAAAAAGAAATTAAAGATATGTCTTATAAAGATGCTTTTGTTATTGGATGTGCTCAAGCCTTGGCGCTTGTGCCAGGAACAAGTCGTTCAGGTATCACAATGACAACAGCTAGGTTTTTAGGGGTTGGGCGTGTTCAAAGTGCTAAATTTTCAATGTTAATGTCTATCCCAGTGATTGCACTTGGGGCCATTTATATGATTTTTAAATCTTTTTCAGAAGGAGTTATTACGCCAAATATGATGCAAGAAATTGGCTTTGGCGTTGTTTCTTCAGCTGCTTTTGGGTTATTGGCAGTTTGGTTTTTAATGCGCTGGTTGAAAACAGCTTCTTTTGCCGTTTTTGCAATTTATAGAGTTATATTAGGAATCATTTTGTTCTTTATATTTTTGTAATTTATTTTTTAAATGATTTAAAATATAAATGCGAATGGCAGAGGACAAGTTACTTGTTCTATCTAAGTCGATATGCTCAATCAATTGTTGAATAGATTTTGATTCTTCAAACGCAATTTCTTTTAAACTTTCCCAAAATTCATCTTCGAGAGAAACGCTGGTAGCATGACCCATAATTAAGAGAGAATGTTTTTTCATTTTTTTCTATATCTTTCTAAATCAATAACTTGAGGATTTTCGCACTGATTTTTGGATTTTGCTTCTTCTTTTTTAGAATAAGGAATTGGAGTTAGTGTAAATCCAAATTGAGAAGCTTGATCTGCAAATTGTGTTAAAGCATTGAATGGAACTGTAATGGTTGATAAAACACCACCAAAAGCTAAATCAACGGAAAAGGATTGGTCGTTGACAGTTAAATTTTCAAATTGATATTGCAAGATAATTGAAATTTCATTCGGGTATTTTGCTCTAACAAACTCTGGAATGATAACATCTTCTCTATTTGTTTGGAAAGAAATAAACAGTGCTGAATCTTTATCAAGACCTTCTTTAGCAACATCTGATAAAATTTCTTTAACCATAAATTTATATGCTTTTTGAAGATAGATATTGTAATCTTTCATATATACCCCACATTTGATATAAAAAAGCCGTGGATTTTCTGTTGCTGGGCAATCCACGAAGCCTCACCTAAACGCTCATATTGTTTAGGAATTGGTCGTTACAAAAGATACTTAAAATTAAGCAGCCATTGCAACTGGAGCAAAATTATCATTTGCGTTTATATTATTAGCCCGATAACGGCGGAACCATGCCGGATACAAGAGTAAGCCTTTATTATGCGTGTCGATCCTGTTTCACCCCCATAAATGGTGGAGGTGTCGGGTACTGCCCCCGAGTCCACTATACATCTATTCCACTTATCGTTTAGCATCATAGTCAACAAAAGCTGACAGGTTTATTATATCTGAATTCTTTTGAAAGTGCAAGCTTAAAAAAGAATGGGTTATCTTTCATTTTGTTTTTTAAAAACAACAAGTTTAAAAGCAGGATGTTTTTTAAAAAATTTTTGATCCGCAAGTTCTAATTCTTTTGAAATTTTGCCGATTCTTTTCCAGATGGGACTCATTTGAGAGAAACCTGTTTCTTCTTTGAGCCATAGGCCATAGATTCGTCTTAAATTTAAGCTTTCAAGAGAGTTTGCTAAAGTATCATATGGTGCTTTTAATAAATATCTTGTGAGTGCGTTTAGATCTTTTTTTGTTTCACCTTTTAAACGAAAAGTATCCTCTAAATACATTTGATGATAAAAATCAAGTTTTTGTTTGAGTGTATTTGGATTTAAAACAAAAAGGGTAGGGCTTTTTAAAAAAGATGCGATAATTTCTTTTTCCTCAACCTGAAAAAGTTTGGCTGTTTCTTGAACGTTTTGAAGAATTGTTTTTGGAGAAATAGCAAGAAGAGTTGGTGATTTAATCATAGATTTAACAATCTCTTCTTCCGATATTTGGAAAAGTTTTGAAAGTTGATGAATTTTTCCGGATAACAAAGGTTGTGTTAAATTAAAAAGAGTTGGCTGAGCTAAAAAAATTCTATTAAAAAAGGCTTGATCAATTTTATGAACTTTCGCCAGTTGTTTTGGTGCATTTAATAACGATAAATAATTTCGTTTAATTAATGTTGGTGACTTTAAAAACACTTTTGTTGCTTCTTTTTCGTTTAAATCAAAGTGACGTATTAAAAAATTTTTAAAGGCGCTAAATTTTGAAATTGTGGTTGTTAAAATCAGTGGTTGTTTTAATGCAACTGATAACATTGTTTTAAAATCGATTCCCCAAACTTGAGCTCCTTTTTGAAGAGTGATTAAAATATTTTTTGGATTTTTTGTTAGCGTCATTGGTTGACGAATGAGTGCTGAAGCAAGCTTTTTAGGGGGTATCCGTGTATAAGTGGATAATTCTAAAATATTTTGATTTATTTTAGCGGGTGTATGTGTTAAAAATTCAGGCGCCAATGTAATGCTTTTGCAAATATCTTCATTGGAAATACCAAATGAATTAAAAAGGCAGAAAATTTCTTTTAATCGCTGGTTCACATTTGTTTTTTGCAAAGGATCTTTATTCTTTTTTAGCAATGTTTTTTTTATTTTTTGATATGATCTTTCATCAAAACCATTGTTAAAAAAAATATCTTGATCTAAAGGCATTTTATTTTCCTGATAAATGTTGTCTATTCCACTCGTAAAGCGTAACAGCGCAAGCATTTGAAACATTTAAACTTTCAACTTTTGGATTCATTGGTAATTTAACTGTGTCATCACATTTTTCTGCTGTGAGCCTTCTTAAACCATCTCCTTCTGATCCCATAACGATAACGGCTTTTTTAGGAAGTTTTGTTTCATAAATACTTCTTTTTGCATAGCCATCTAAACCAATGCACCAAAAACCAGCTTCTTTTAATTCATCCATAGATCTAGAAAGGTTTTTAACTTTTACAAGAGGAATAAGTTCCAAGGCACCACTTGCAGATTTTGCTAAAACACCCGTTTCATCAGGCGCTCCATTTTGAGGAATAACAACGGCACTTGCATTAAATGCGGCAGCAGAACGCATAATAGCACCAATATTGTGTGGATCAGTAACTTGATCTAAAATAACAATTAAATCTTTTTCTTTCTTATCCGCTTCTTCAATGATATCCATTGTGTCAAGTTGAGGAAGAGGGGCGCATCTTGCAATAATTCCTTGATGAACAGCTTCTTTACCCACATGCGCTTCGATTTGATCTTTTGAAACAAATTTAAATGGAATATTTTTAGGAATATTGATTTTATCTTGCGCTGTTGAAAGTAAAAGAACTTCTTTTACAATTCTGTTTTTGTTTTCAAGAGCGAGGGAAACAGGATGTTTTCCATATAAATAAATATCTTTTCCTGTTGAAGTTATGTTTTTGTTTGTTTCTTTATTAAAATGTTTCTTTTTCATATGATAACCCTTTAAAAAATTTGACCTTATTCTATCATTTTTTTTGATTTGTGTCAAATAAAAGGGCGCGAAAAAAAATCCGCAAATAATTTAAGCGGATTTTAAATATTTAAATGGTTAAAACACGTTCGGGATTATAATCGCTTGAAAGTGGAAATTTATCTCGTTCATATTTATTTAAGATATATCTGAAATACATTAAAACAAAAAGTCTTGTGGCGCCAGAAAGACCTGCTTTATCTCTCATTCGATCAATTTTTGAACAAAGTTCATGGATTGTTATTTTCTCTCTTAAACAAATATCTGAGAGTGATATCCATGTTTCTCTATCAAGGCGCATACTTGTTCTTCGGCCATTTACAATCACATTTTTACATATCAACATTAAAAACTCCTTTAATAAAGCTAAAAAATCAGCTATAATAACTCACAAAAAAGAGACGAAAGTTATTAAACACATATTATATGCAACCTGAGGTTGTTAAAATCAATAGATGGATGCATAAAAAGGTGAAAAATGATAAAAAAAACGATAAAAACAGATCGAAAATGCGATATGCCAGGGTGCGAAGAGTGTGGAGAATATAAAGCTCCAAAGGATAGAACTCTTAAAAGTCATTATTGGTTTTGTTTAAAGCATGTGAAAGAATATAATAAAAATTGGAATTTTTATCAGGGATTATCGGCTGATGAAATTGAACAACATATTCAAAATGACACAACCTGGCAACGTCCAACTTGGAAGTTAGGGCAATTTAAAACATATGGCACAGGCAATGTGAAAGATGGATTTGGTGTATTTGAAGATTTAGGGCTTGGCATGGATGGAAAACATAATCCACCGGTGAAAGAAATTCCCGTTCATTCAAAATTGGCTGAGGCGGCTTCATTTTTGGAAGTTTCATTTCCTTTAAAAGTTTCTGAAGTTAAAAAACAATATAAAAAATTGGCAAAAAAATATCATCCAGATACGAATCAAGGGGATAAAGAAGCTGAAAAGATGTTTAAAAAATTAAATGATCATTATCGTTATTTGCTTAAACAGTTGGGGGAAAAATAAGATAATAAAAAAGTCATCTAATTAAAGATGACTTTTTTAGTTTTAAATTATTTTAATATATTGTTTGTTATATCAGTTCCACCCCATTCAACGGCAACAAAACCTTCGCGGTTTGGTGTTGGAGGAAGGATTTGTTCTTTAACCTCAATTGGAGATGAAAGATTTTTAAATTCCATCATCACGCGAATCAGCGTATCAGGTTTTGGTGAGATAGTAAGAGGCATATTTTGATTTTGTTCTTTCATAGTTTGAAAGCGCACAAAGTTATATGGCGCATTTTCCATTTTAGGCAACCAATAAATAATGAACTCATTTGCTTCGCGTTCAGTTAACCCCAATTCAGAAAGTTTTTTTTGAAGGAAAGGAATGGTGTTTTTCCCTTCAACAACAAAACCTTCATTCATATTTGGTTCAATGGTGTTTAATCCTTCCCAATAAAGGGCATAATAGGAGCGGTTGGTTTCTTTATCAAATAAATCTCCGTTTGGTTCGGCAGTTACTGTCCAGCCATCTGTATATTTTGGATAGGTATGCATGAGGTTTTGTGGGTTGCCAAGAAAAACGGTTACTTTGGTTGTTTTTGTTGGATATAAATAGATGATTGGTTTTTCATCACCAAGGGATTCATCATATGGCATATTTAGTTCTCTTTGACGCATCATCTGATAACACGCATATGTCGCTGCAGCGAATATCAATACAATAATTGAAATGGCTAAAAGAATTTTTTTTGACATGTAATTTTCTCCTATTTTTATTTGTATAAAAGTATAAAAAAAGACGCTGACTAAGTCAACGTCTTTTTCTAACTCGATTCGGTCTAAAAATTAGAGACCTTTTTTTGCTTTAGCTGATTCGATTCTTTCACGAATTTCTTTTGATTCAGCTGTTAATTTTGAAACAGGTGTGTTTAAAAGATATAAATCTAAACCACCATTTTTTTCAATTGTTCTTAAACCTTGTGTTGAAAGTCTAAGTGTAACTTGTTGATCCAAAATTTCACTATAAATTGCAACGCTTTGCAAGTTTGGCAAAAAGCGACGACGCGTTTTGCGGTTTGACTTACTGACATTGTTACCGGTTTGAACACCTTTTCCTGTAACGAGGCATCTTTTTGCCATGGTTTATCCTTTCCTAACTAAACTAAAATAAAAACTGTTAGAGCTTTTTACTATATTTTAATTGAAAAGTCAAGCACTTTTTTTATTTTTTATTAAAAAGGATATAAATCAGGAAGTGGCTTTTTCTTTTTTTTAGGTTTATCCTCCTCATTTGAATTTTCAATAGGGAAATATCTTTTTTTATTTTTGAACTTCAAAACAATTCCTAAAAGAATAATTAAACTTATTATTCCACCAAAAATAAAAAATATAGATGAAGAGGGATATTTAACTTTGGATGTAGTTAAGTTTTTTTCTGGAGTTGTTTTTTTTGGTGGTAAAGAAGAAGGTGTTTCTTCTGTTATTTGTAAAGTATTGGTTAATGCCGGTAAAACGGTTATTTCTTTTCCCTCGACTTGAATGGTTTTTTCTTCTTCTGTTATTGTGTTAAAATATTTAACTGTTAAAGGCGGAATTTTTATAGTCCCTTCTGTTTGAGGAATAATTAAAAAATCTTGCATTTCAATGCCAATAATCTCATTGTTTTCAAACGTAAAGAAGCGTTGTTCTGGATTGGGAAAAAAAGTATAGTCATTAGAATCAGGGTGCGAAAGCGTTGGTAATTTGCTGGGTTCAATGCCTGCGACTTTAAGTGTTATTTTGCGTTCAATAGCTTCCCCTAAATGAACTTTTTCTGGCATTTTGAATTCTTGCTCTAATGTGGCATTGGTTGATGGTAACCACCAGCCAGACCAATTTAAGGGCTTTTCTTTAACTTCAATTTCAATGGGGTTTGATTGAAAATAAATAGGGGTTTTATTTTGAAATGGTGAAATCAAAAAATTATCATTAAAAGTAATGTCAAAAAATGAATTTAGATTTTGAGCCTTTGTTTTTGATGGAATTTCACCAGAAATTTCTGCTGGACCAATTTTATAATTTCCTGCTTTAATGGGGGTAAATGCAAAATAACTTTGATAAAGTCGACCGATTTTATCATTTATTTTTTCTTGTTTAAGTGTGTCTTGATTTAATTTAGAAAAAATCAATTGGTGATTTTTGGGTGGTTGAATGTTAATATTATATACATTGATTGGATCAAAGAATTTTAATTTATAAATTCCTGTTTGTCCTTCATATATTTTTTTAGGGTTTGCTTCTGCTTGAAATATCAGTTGATTTGAAAGTTTTTGAGATTCATCAATTGCAGATTCGTTTGATTGTGCGTCTTGAGTTATTTCTTGAGGAGGTAAAACGGTTAATGTGACGCTGTTAGTTTTCTCTTGATTAATTTCAAAAGGGCCAAATATGGTTTCGCCTTCTGTTAATGGAAAAATTGTAAACGAAAGCGAATAAAGAGATGTTTGAGAATTATTCACAATTTGAATATTTGTTGAACTTGATTGACCTCTGATTTTTGCTTTTTTTGAAATCTCTGTTGAAAGAGAATAGGGATTAATTTCTTTATCTGATTGAATGGTTAATTGAACGGCTTGTCCAAAAGGAACTTTATCTTCGCTTAAAGATAAAGAAACAAGAGCATTCGCTGATGTTGAAATGAATAAAAATGAAAAAAATAAAAAGGCAGTTTGTTTCATGTTATCCTCTTTGACTTTGCATATAAAGACGGAATTTTAAAATGCGAGCAGGATCTTTTTTTAAACGATTAAAAATTTCTTGCGTTTTTTGATCAACAGGAGGTTGTGTTTTTTCAGTTTCACCTTGTGAAGAATTCTCTTTTGTTGAAGAATTTTTTTCTTGAGGTTTTAAAGGTTCTTCTGGTGTATCTTCTGTTTGATCTTTTTGAGTTGATTTATCTTCTTGATTTTTTTCGGACCCTTCTGAATTTTGATTTTGAGGAGGGTTTGATTGATGAGACTCATCTTCATTTTGATTAGATGAATTTGATTGTTGTTGTTGTTGTTGTTGTTGTTGTTGTTGTTGTTGTTGTTGTTGTTGTTGTTGTTGTTGCGATTGGTTATTGTTATCTTTTTGATCAGAAGAAGTGTTTTCAATATTATTTGATTTTTCTTCTTTTTGATCATTGTTTTTTTGATTTTCTTTTTCTTGGTTCATTAATTTTTCAAGATAAGCTTTGTTAAAGGCGGCTTCTTTATGATTTGGATCTTTTTGAAGAGCTGTTGAATAAAGTTGAATCGCTTCAGATATATTTCCTAAATAAGCTTTTGCATTCCCTTGGTTATAAAGACCATTTGCAGAAGAGTCTTTTTGAAATCTGGCTAATGCATCTAAATATTTTTTTTCTTTATATTCTTGAATGCCTTTTTGATTGGATTGATAAATTTTTTGATCTTCACGTTGCCAAAAATCTGCATAAGATGGCGTTGATAAAAATAAAATTAATAAAACAAGAAAGATTCCTTTTCTGAATAAAAGAGCAATAAATGGCATTAAAAAAACAAGGATATAAATTCCTAAATCTTTATATTCATCCACTTTTAAAAAATCATTTTCTAATAAAGAATTTGAGGGGTGAACAGATAAAGATTTTGTTTGTGATATAATATTTTTGACATCAGAATCATTAGGTGTTTGATAAACAAATTTTCCTATTTGAGCTAATTTTTCTTTGTTTGGCGCAAGTAACAAAATATTATTATTCTCATCGCGTTTAAATGATCCATTTTTATCTAAAACAGGCATTGGCTGAGAGGGATTTCCAAGCCCAATTATGCCAATTTTATAGGGCAAAGATTTTATTTCGTCTATATTGGTGTTTTTATTGAGCATACCCCCTGTAAAAAGCAAAATTCGACCTGTTTTTAACTCGGTATTAATAAAAAGTTCATCGGCCTTTTTGAATGCTGCTGAAAAATTTTGACCCGATAAGGGTAAAACACTTGGGTTTAAAACTGAAATTATTTCTTTTAGAACTTCTCTATCATCAGAAAGAGGAAGAGCTGTATATCCCTTGTCATCAAATAAAACAAGACCAATTTTTTCATCTGGTAATAAAGTTATGGTTTGATTTAATTTGATTTTTAATTGGGTGAGTGTATTTGGATTTAAACTATTTAAATCTGCAATTAAAACAGTTCCTTCGAATGGTTTTGAACTGATGGTTGGTATTTTTTCAAAAGAAGGACCCGCGAGTGCAATTGTTAAAAGCGTCCATAAAATTGAAATTTTTAAAAAAGATCTGTTTTTTGATTTTTTTTCTGTTTCCTCTGTGAGCAAAAAGGGAATAAATTCTTTTTTTAAATATTTTTGCCAGGAAGAATATTTTTGATTTTTTAATGACAGATAATAAAGCGGAATAAGTGCTAATAAAAAAAGAAAGAAATATGGTCTTAAAAAAATCATTCAGACCTCCGTTTTAAAAGAGCCAAAAAAAGAAAGATCATTGCGAGCGTTAATGGAATAAAAAAGAGTTCTTTTTTGGGTTTTACTTGTTTTTGTGCTGATTCATTTTTTTCCAATGCATCAATTTTTTGATAAATTTTTTCAAGAGTATCCGTGTTTTGAGCTAAAAAATATTCTCCACCAGTTTCTTTTGCAATAAATTGAAGCGTTTGTTCATCTAATGAACTTGGCATAGGAACTTTCATGCCAAAAACTTGTTGATAATTTTCATGATTCCCAATTCCAATTGTATAAACTTTTACATTTTTTTCTTTTGCTAATTGGATGGCTTCATTCAAACCAACAAGCCCAGGAGTGGCTTCTCCATCAGAAAGTAAAATCACAATTTGACTTTTGGCTGGCACTTTAATTGCGTTTTCAATAGCAAGCGCTAATCCATCACCCATGGCAGTTTTATTACCTGCAATACCATGATTGATTTCTTGCAATAATGATTTTAATGTTTTTTTATCATAGGAAAGAGGTGCATATGTATAGGCTTCATCAGCGAATAAAACAAGAGCAATATTATCATCAACTCTTTTTGTTAAAAAGTTATCCACAACTTCTTTAACGGCACTTAAACGATCGACTTTTTGATTGTTTATAGTAAAATCCATTTCTTGCATAGAGCCAGAAACATCAAGTGAAAGAATGATGTTTCTTGTTTCAAGAGGAAGTGTTTTATGGTTTAAAAACCAAACAGGGCGAGCAGCTGCTATAACAAAAAAAATCCAAGCAATAATCAAAAAAATGCTTCTGAATTTTTCTTTTTTAAGAGATGAAGTTTTTGTTTTTTTTAATGCAACTAATTGCTTAAAAAAAGGAATTTTAAGTGCAGATGTATGTTGTTTTTTTTGTTTTGCAGGCAATAAAAAATAAACCGCAAAAGGCAGCAAGATAAACAAAAAAGAAAGTGGCCAAATAAATATATTCATAATTTATAATATATGAAGATTATCTCTTAAAATCAATATAATTTATTTGGTTTAAGAAGAAAAAATCAATATTTAACAGAAACAAAATAAAGGCCTTCAGGCGGGGCTGTTGGCCCACCTAACTTTCTGTCTTTTCCTTTGAAGGCGATTTCAAAATCTTTTATAGACCATTTTCCTTGGCCAACAAGAACCAGTGATCCAATAATATTTCTAACTTGGTGATGCAAAAAAGATTTTGCACTGATATGCATTTTGATGATATTTCCATCTTGCTCAAAATGGATTGAATTAATTGTTTTTATTGGAGATTTAGCTTGGCATTCAGAAGCTCTAAATGTTGAAAAATCATGTTTTCCGATAAGTAGATTGGCCGCTTCTTGCATTGAATTGATATCTAATGGTGTGTGAATCCACCAAACTTTATTTTTAAGAAGGGCGGGTGGAAAAGAAGAATTTAATATTTGATAAACATAAGAACGTTCTTTTGCGCTAAATCTAGCATGAAAATCATCTGAAACTTTTTGAACATCATGAATTGAAATTAAATGTGGGCGAACAAGCGCATTTAATGATTCTCTTATTTTGAAGAGATTAAGGTTTTGTTCTGTTTCAAAATGCGCAACTTGCCCTATAGCATGAACACCAGTGTCAGTTCTGCCAGAACCAAACAAAGTGATCTCTTCGCGTAAAGCTGTTTTTAAAGCGTTTTCAATAACTTCTTGGATGGCAAGCCCAGATTTTTGACGTTGCCATCCTTTAAAATTTGTTCCATCATATTCAATGATTAATTTATACCGCAATGTTTTTTCCTTTTTTTAATTCAAATCCTTTTAAAAAGTCTTCTGCAGACATTTTTCTTTTTCCTTCGCGCTGTAATTCAGTTAATCTTAAAGCTGTCCCCCCGCGACAAGCGATAAGCAAATTACTGTCTAAAACTTCACCAGCAGGTGCTTTTGATGATGTTTTTTCAACAGTTGCATTGAAAACTTTTATTCTTTCTCCTCTATAGATAAAATGAGCAGCTGGATAAGGATTGAATGCCATGATTTTATTTTTTATTTTTTCTGCATCCATAAACCAATCAATATAAGCTTCTGATTTTTGAATTTTTTCGGCATAAGTAATGCCTTCTTCTGGTTGTTTTTGAGGCGTTGGATTTTCATTAAGTGCTTTGATAATTAATTCAGCACCTGTTTGAGAAAGAGCATCATGTAATGAGGAAGCTGTTGTTTCTGAAGTTATTTCAACAACGCCCTTTAAAAGCATGTCGCCAGTATCAAGCCCTTCATCCATTTGCATAATGGTGATTCCCGTTTCTTTATCGCCTGCTTCGATGGCGCGTTGAATTGGGGCTGCTCCTCTCCACCTTGGTAAGAGAGAGGCATGGATATTGATGCATCCTTTTTTCGGTGCTTGCAAAACTGGTTTTGGTAAAATAAGACCATAAGCGCAAACGACAGCAACATCAGCATTTAATGCTTTAAATTCTTCAGCAGCTGTTCCTTTTCTGAAAGAAATTGGGGTATATACAGGTATTCCAAAACTTTCAGCTTTTTGTTGCACGGGTGATGGAATGAGTTTATTCCCACGACCAGCAGGTCTGGCTGGTTGAGTGTAAACTGCAATGACTTCATGGTGTTTTACAAGCGATTCCAATACTGGCACGGAGAACTCAGGGGTTCCCATAAAAACAACTTTCATAAATGTCCTTTCAAAAAATTATTCTTCTGATAATTGAGATTCAAGAGCTTGTCTTTTACGTCTTTTTTCTAAATGTTTCAAGAGCATTTTTCTTTTTAGTGGAGATAAATGATCAATAAATAAAATTCCCTCTAAATGATCAAGCTCATGTTGAATGGCAATAGCTAAAAGTCCGCCCGCCGTTCTTTCTTGTTTGACGCCGTTTTCATCAAGATATTCAACAGTTACGATTTCGTGACGGATGACATCGGCATATTCCCTTGGAATGGAAAGGCATCCTTCATTGTGACACACCATATCCTCGGATTTAAAAATAATTTTTGGATTCACCATTTTAATGGGGTCTGGTTCTTCATCTTTTGCTGCGCAATCAATAACCACAACGCGTTTTAAAACACCAACTTGATTGCCTGCCAAACCAACACCATTTGTTTTATACATTGTTTCAAGCATATCGCTTAAAAGGGTTTTGATTTCTGGTGTAACTTCTTTTACTTCTTCTGCTTTTTGATATAAAATAGGGTTTGGTATTTCAATTACATTTAACTTTGTCATTTTCACTTCCTTTTTGTTTTTTTTTATTATACACTGAAATAAATAATTTTGCAAAGGAGTTTTTTTTATGATTCGTCTATTCGTTGGTTTAGATTTGCCAGAAAATATTAAAGAAGAATTATATGCTTTAAGAGGGGGATTGCCAGGCGCAGATTGGCATTCAAAGGATAAATTAACCCTTAATTTAAGATTTGTTGGTAATGTTGAAGAGCCTGTTGCTGAAGAGGTTTTAAAAGAGCTGAGATATATTAGATTTCCCGCCTTTTATATGGCCTTTAAAGAAATTAATTATTTTGCAACAAAAAATATTCCTCATCATGTGTGGACGGGTGTAACTGAACCAAAAATTATTGGTGAGTTGCAACAAAAAATTGATTGGGCGGTTAAAAAGGCTGGCGCAGGTGAGGCGGATCGATTTAAATTTGTTCCCCATGTTAGTTTGGCACGATTAAGAGGAACAAGCATTGATGAACTTTTTAAATATATTGCTGAAAATAATCTTTTTCACTCAAAAGAATTTTTGGTAGATTCATTTTCATTATTTGCAAGCAGAGCCAGAGAAAACGCTGAAGGGAAATATTACACTGTTGAAGAAACTTATCCTCTAGCGTTAATTTAATCTTCTCTTGTTTTTAAAGAAAGAGTGAATGGAGCGCTTGTTTCTCTGCATCCATCTTTGATGTTTTGCATATACTTAACAGCTAAACAATGATCTTTTGTTTTAAATTTAAGTGTAGAATGAATAATGTGAGCATCTGACGTTTCGTCTTTTGTAATTCTGTTAAAAAGAATACCATCTTCTAAAATGCAATCAGGTGCGCGGCCTATATTTGCAGCTGAAAATTTTGGAATGCCGGGAGTGTTTTTTGTGCAATTGGCAACTGATTGAAGAGATGTTGAGTGTGCATCATATATTGAGCGACATCTTTCAAAAATAACAAATGAATATTTGTTTGTTGCATCAACAACCCTAGATGCTGTATAACGATAAATGGCCAATTTGTATCCAGTAATACCTGCAATTGAAATGATGCCAATAATTGATAAAACAACTAAAAGTTCAACAAGTGAGCGGCCAGATTCGTTATGCATTAAATATCTCCCTAAATTTTAAATATAATTTTTTATAATGTATTTTTCGGGAAAAAACAATTCTTTTTTTTATAAATTTTTTGTTGCAAAATTTAAGAAAAATGATTATATTTTTAGCTGGAAGACGGATGGACGTTTGAAATAAAAACAGCGGGTCAGGTTCGGAAGAAAGCAGCCCATTTTTATTTGGCGGGTTATCCGTCTTCTTTTTTTATCTCTTTCCTTTTAAAAACTTGCGCTTTTTGAAAAGATTTTGTATAATAAGCCAAATAAATTATATTTTTTAAGGAAGTTGAAATGAATTTAAATCAAATTATTAATCAAAAAGTTCAATCCGCATTTGAAAAGGCTGGATATCCTGAAGCTCAATTGTTGGTTCGTTTATCTGATCGACCAGATATCAGTGATTATCAATCAAATGGAGCATTACCTCTTGCTAAACAGTTAAAAACAAATCCAAGAGGTGTTGCAGAATCGATCGTTTCTTTTTTGAAAGAAGATTCATTCTTTGAAAAAGTAACAGTTGATGGTCCTGGTTTTATTAATATGACGATTTCAAATGCAGCTTTGTCTGAAATTGCTTATGATATTTTATCTCAGGAAAAGTCCGGCTATGAACGAACAACTCCTTCAAAAAAAGTTGTTTTAGATTATGGCGGTCCGAATGTTGCAAAAGCGTTACATGTTGGGCATTTAAGACCAGCAATTATTGGTGAATCATTAAAAAGATTACATGCTTTTGCTGGTGATGAAGTTATTGGTGATGTTCATTTAGGGGATTGGGGTTTGCCAATGGGTCTTTTGATGGCTGAACTTTCTGAACGTGATCCAAATTTGGTTTATTTTGATTCTTCTTATCAAGGGCAATATCCGGTTGAAACTCCGTTTACAGGAAAAGATTTAGAAGAAATGTATCCAATTGCTTCTAAAAAATCAAAAGAAGATCCAGAGTATTTATTAAAAGCAAAAGATTTTACTCGTCGCCTTCAAAATAAAGAAAAAGGTTTATTAGAACTTTTAAATGGCTTTGTTCGTTTATCTGTTTCAGATATTAAAAAAATGTATGATGAATTAGCTGTTTCATTTGAATTATGGCGCGGTGAAAAAGATGTTCATGATCGATTATTAAAAATGATTGATCGGTTAAGAAATTCTGGCATTCTGTATAAAGATAATGGTGCTGAAATTATTGATGCTGGTGTTTCTCAAAGTGGAAATGATCTTCCTCCGATGATTATGATTAATTCAGAAGGCGCAGTCATGTATGCAGCAACAGATTTAGCAACCATTGAAGAACGTGTTGAAGAGTTTGATGCTGATGAAATTTTATATGTTGTTGATGCGCGTCAGTCCCTTCACTTTGAACAGGTTTTTAATGTTGCTGAAAAAATTGGATTGCTTAAAAAAACAAGTGTAAAACATCTTGGCTTTGGAACAATTAATGGTAAAGATAATAAACCATTTAAAACGCGAGATGGTGGCGTGATGACATTGAGAATGTTAATTGACACGGCAACAAAAGCAGCATTAGATAAAATGAATAGCGGGGAAATGGGCCGTGATTTAACTGCAGATGAAAAAGAAGAAATTTCGCGTATCGTTGGCGTATCTGCGCTTAAATTTGCTGATTTAATGAATGAAAGAATGAAGAATTATATCTTTGATGAAGATAAGTTAACAAGCACGGAAGGAAAAACAGGGCCTTATTTGTTATATGCTATGGTTCGAATGAAGTCATTGCTTGAAAAATCAGGTGTTAGTTTAGATTTGAACAAAGATGATATTCCTGTTATCACTCTTCCAGCAGAACGCCAATTGTTGTTGCGTTTATATGCAATGCCAGATAGTGTTCAAACTGCATATGATAATAATGCGCCACATGTGATTTGTGATTATTTGTTTAAGTTAGCACAAGATTTTAATCTTTTCTATCATGATTGCCCAATCAAAGATGCCTCTAATGAAGAGAAAAAATCTCGTTTAGCTCTTACAAAATATGCCTTAACTGTTGCTCTTAAAATGGCAGATGTGTTGGGTTTAAAAGTGCCAGATAAAATGTAATGAATTAAAGAGGGGAAAATGAAAAACATTTTATTGTGTTTGATTTTTGTTTGTGTTTTAAGTTTGGTAGGATGTGGGCGTGTTTCTAAACCAACGCCTCCAGCTGATTCTTTTTATCCACATCCATATATTGTTACTGAAAATTAAAAAAGGGGGAAAAATGATTAAAAAAAACGAAACGGGCCGCTCTATGATTGAAATGTTGGCGGTATTGGTTATTTTTGCAATATTATCATTGCTGGGAATTGTTGGGTTTGATTTTATGAAAGAACGCCAACAAGCTAATGATTTGATGAAGGTGGTTATTAATATTTATAATATTGCCAGAACAAAAGGTCATAATACAACAACGCAATATGAACGCATGGATGTTCCAAAGGGTGTTGCACGAATGGATGCTAAAATTGTTGAAAAAGTTGTTTTAATTTATCATAATCCAGACGATATTACAGAAGGTGTTATAAAAACAATTGAAAATTTATATAATTATCAAGTAACCCAAGAGGTAATTACCAATATTGTGAATGGGAAAAAACAAGAATATAATGTTTTGAAAGTTCATTTTTAATTTTTAAAGAAAAAGGGGGCTGTGAAGTGACAAAGGTTTTTGTTTCTGGTTGTTTTGATGTGTTGCATAGTGGGCATATTCGTTTTTTTGAAGAAGCAGCTCAATATGGAGATTTGCATGTTTCAATTGGATCAGATAATACAATTAAGTCTTTAAAAAATAGAGAAACACTTTATAATGAAAAAGAAAGACTTTATATGGTTTCTTCTCTTAAATATGTTCATAAAGCCTTTATTGCAAAAGGGAGTGGTAAACTTGATTTTGAAGAAGAACTTAAAGCGATTAAGCCAGATATCTTTTTTGTGAACCAAGATGGAGATAGCCTTGAAAAAAAAGAATTTGTTGAAAGTTTGGGTATTAAATATGTTGTAAGTAATCGAATTCCGAAAGAATTACTTCCCATTCGTTCAACAACGGCTATTCGTGAAAGTTTAAAAAAATAAATAATAAATAATAAATAATAAATAAAAAAGGCGCATATTTAGGTATGCGTCTTTTTTTATCAATTTTAGGTATTCATATTTTTTATTTTTAATTAAATAATAT
>JAZLCE010000026.1:0-24214 GCA_045614025.1 Alphaproteobacteria bacterium | reverse complement strand
TTTTTCTTCTTTTTTCCTAATGGTTATCTCTGGAGATATTCTAAAAGAAAAGATTCTTCCTGATCTTTTAATAAGATAAATAATTAAACAAATAACAAGTAATGGAAGAGCAATATATGCTGCAAAATAAAGCATCAAAACAAAGAATAAAATAAACAATAAAAAAGAGAAAATACTATATCCTGATACAAATAATGCGGCAATTAAATTTGTTAAAAATGGGGGCATGTTATTCCTCTGTCATTTTTTTAAGTTGATATAATTGATTTAAAGCCTCTCTTGGTGTTAGCATATCAAGATCAAGAGCTTTAAGAGCCTCTAACGCAGGAGATTCTTTTACTTTAGATATTTGATTAAATGCTTGAGAAAACAAGGGGAGGTCATCAAATAAAGGTTTTTGTTCTTGTTTTTTCTCTTCTAATTGATTGAGAATATTTTCTGCTCTATTCACAACAGATTCGGGTAATCCTGCTAATTTTCCAACATGAATACCATAAGATCTATCTGTTGCCCCTTTCATGATCTCATGAAGGAAAACAATATCTCCTTGCCACTCTTTAACACGCATAGTGTATAATGCAATTTTATCTAGTCTATTTGCAAGAGCTGTTAATTCATGGTAATGTGTGGCAAAAAGGGATCGACATTTATTTTGATCATGTAAATATTCGATAACTGACCAAGCAATTGAAAGACCATCATATGTAGCAGTTCCACGGCCGACTTCATCTAAAATAACCAAAGAATGTGGTGTTGCTCCATTTAAAATACTGGCAACTTCAACCATTTCAACCATAAAAGTGGATCGACCTCTTGCTAAATCATCACTGGCACCAACACGGGAATAAAGTTTATCCACAATACCGATTTTTGCGCTTTCTGCAGGGACAAACATTCCGATTTGGGCTAAGATAGCAATAACTGCATTTTGTCTCAAGAATGTACTTTTCCCAGCCATATTCGGGCCAGTTAAAATCCAAAGAAGATCTTTATCCTCTCCCATTTCACAATCATTTGGAATAAAGGCAATTCTTTCTTTTTGCAAGGCTTTTTCAACAACCGGGTGACGACCCGCTTTGATTTCAAAAGAGGTGTCATTTGTTAAAATAGGTCTACAACATTGATATTTGCTGGCATATTCTGCATGAGAACAAGAAATATCTATATTTGCAAGAGCCAAACAGGTGCGAACCAAATTATCATTTTCTTTACAAACAAGTTGAACTAATTTATTGAATATTTCAAGTTCCATTTCAACAGACATTTCTTTTGCATGAATAAGTTTATTTTCAAACTCAATTAATTCATCTGTTGTGAAGCGGATAACATTTAACATGGTTTGTTTGTGAATAAATCCAAGAGATTTATCGTTTAACATGTTTTCTGCAGATTTTGTTGGAACTTCAATATAATAACCAATTAAATTATTAAATGATATTTTTAAATTAGAAATACCCGTTTGTTCAATATATTTTAGTTGCAAATCTCGCATCATATATTTAGTGTTATCACCTAAATCAATCAACTCATCTAAAGGAGCATAGTATCCTTTGTTAATAAAACCACCTGTTTTTGCTAAATGAGGCACATCTTTTTCATTAATTGCAGCAATAACTTCTTTAACTATTTCTGAATATTCATTTAAATGCAATAAATCATTTTGAAGAGCTTGAGGTATTTCTGCTTTATAAATTTGAGCACGAATAAAAGGGATTTGTTGTAAGCCTTTGGCAATAGATAAAAGTTCTTTCGGTCCACTATTGCCTAACATAATTCTGGAAATGGCGCGTTCGATATCAGGTATTTTTTTCAAAATATCGTGTACATTTTCACGAATTGTTGGATTATTGATAAAAAATTCAACTTTATCTAGGCGATTGTTAATTTCATCTTTATCCAAAAGAGGCGTGGCAAGTTGAGAAGCAAGCGTTCTTGCTCCAATAGCTGTTTTTGTGTAATCAATTGTTTTTAAAACACTTGTTTCATTCTTATTGTTGGCTAAAGATGTTGTTAATTCAAGACTTTGTCTTGTTGAAATATCAATCTCCATAAACTTTGATGAAACGGTTTTTTCTGGAAGTCTTAAAGATGGTTTAGATCCTTTTAGTGAATTTAAAATATATGATAATAAAACACCACAAGCAATAATTTCATGGCGTTCAAAAACATTTAAATCTGGTTTTTTGAAAAAAGAATTTAATTCATCTTGGCTTTTTATAAAAGAGAAGTTTTCGGATTGAAGAAAGGAATATCGATCATCTTGTTCTTTTAAAACATTTTTATTTTCATCAAAAAAGTTTTCAGATAACAAAATTTCAGCAGCATCAATACGAGATAGAATAGAATAAACATCTTCTTTTTTTGCTGTTTGAGTGTAAAATGCGCCAGTAGACATATCAACCCATGCTAGAGCATAATCTTCAAAACCAGCAACCACAGTAGCGAGAAAGTTATTTTTTTTCGCGTCTAATAAATCATCTTCAATAAGGGTTCCCGCTGTAACAATTCGAACAACTTCGCGTTTAACAATAGCAGCTGAACCTCTTTTTTTTGCTTCGGCAGGATCTTCTGTTTGTTCACAAATTGCAACTTTAAATCCCCCTTTAACCAAACGAGTTAAATAATTATGATATGCATGAAAGGGAATGCCGCACATAGGAACTGGTTCTTCGTTGTTTTTGTTGCGACTGGTAAGTACTAATCCTAAAAATGAAGAAGCAATTTTTGCATCTTCAAAAAATAATTCATAAAAATCACCTAAACGATAAAATAACAAGCATTCTGGGTATTGATTTTTTATCTCAAGATATTGCGCCATCATCGGCGTTAATTTCTTCTCTTTCATTTTATTCTTTCCTTTTCTTTGGTTTTCTATTATACTGTAGGAATGATAAAAAGAAAAGTTAAAAAAACACCATTTTATTTTTTTAGATTTATTGCCCGCATTCTTGTTTTAAATTTGCCGGCTGTTGTTGCATTAGTTTTTTTAATTTTTTTAGGAAATGTGAGTTTATTAACAGCTTTTTATTTTTTTATTTCATTTTTTATTCTTTCTGTTTTTTGGACAATTTATGTTTTCCATGAACAAGAGCAATTTATTAATTATTTAAAAGACTTATCTCAAGGTAGAGATGTGGATTTGCCTCATGTTCATAAAGGTATTTTTGGATCTTTTCGTTTAGCTGATGCTTTTTTATCGGTTAAACATCGTTGGTCAAATCAAACAATTTCAGCAGATAGAATTTTAGAAAATTTGCCCCATCCTCTTTTTTTGATTAATGAAAATGAAAATATTGTTTTTGCAAATAAAATGGGTCGAAATTTCTTTGGAGATGAAATTTTGCATCAACCAATGCGTTCTTTTTTTAAAGAATCGAATTTTATTTCAACATTTGAACAGTTAATTAATGATAAAAGTAAACAAGAATGGTTTGAATGGGATTTTGAAGATGATGGATTTTATTCCTTTCAAGTTCGTCTTGAAAAGTTGCCTGCTCCTGCTAGAAATGGTGGTGTTGTGGTGATGGTTATGCATGATATCACTCAGTTGAAATTATTTAAACAGCAACAAGCGGATTTTTTTGCAAATGCAAGCCATGAATTAAAAACACCTCTATCTGTTTTATCTGGATTTATTGAAACTTTGCAAGGGGCTGCAAAGGATGATGAATCTGCTCGTGAAAAGTTTTTGAACTTGATGGCTGAACAAACAGAAAGAATGACAAATCTTGTGCAAGATTTGTTGATGCTTTCAAAATTGCAAATGACAGAGCGAAATAATCAAAAAGATGTTATTTTAATATGGGATTTATTGCAAAGTGTGATTGATTCTTTAGAATTAAAAGCTTCAGCGCGTTCTAAAAAAATAGAGTTAAAACTTGTTCACGATATTCCAAGACTTATTGGAAATAAAACGGATTTAATTCATGTTTTTCAAAATTTAATTGATAATGCAATTAAATATGGAGAAGATAATTCTGTTATCACTGTTAAAGCTGAATTGAAGGCGGGTTTTCCACGTAAATCAGATAAGTATTTTAGTGACATAAGACAAGTGGTTTTAATTAGTGTTCACAATATGGGTAACCCAATTGCTCCTCAAAATATTACAAGGCTCTTTGAGCGGTTTTATCGTGTGGATAACTTTAAAAGTAGGGGAGTTGAAGGAACCGGTTTAGGACTTGGTATTGCACAACAAATTGTGAATGCCCATGATGGTTTAATCACTGTTCAAAGTTCTTTGAAAAAAGGAACGAGCTTTAATGTTTATCTACCAATAGATTTTTAATGATTATCCCTTCTTAAAACATCAGCTAAAACCATATATAGACGACCAATATCTGATCCAATTAAAATGCTCATTAAAAGTTTGTTTTCATCTTCATTTTGAACCATTTTGGTCATATCTTCAAATTCTGTCATATATCTTGTAATAGCTTGATTAAATTCTTCATTATTAAGATATAAATCTTTAATCTGCTTATGTTGAGTTTCATTAATCATTCTGGTGATATATCTCATAAAAACAGCTTTGTCACCGTCATAATATTTTTTCCATAACATATCTTCTGCTTTTGGGGTGAAGATATGAGCCATATCAATAGAAAAAGTTTGTAATTTATCCAAAATAACAGAGGCGTTTTGAAGAAAGTCAACAGGTGCTTTAACTGTTTGATTGGTTGTTGGTTCAACTATTGTTTCTGAAGGGGCTTGAATGTTTTTAGAAAGACTTTTTGTTTCCTTTATTTCATCATTTAGCGTTTTTACTTTTAAAAGAGCTTCTTCAGATTTTTTCAAAACAATATCATAATTTTTATGAATAGTTTCTTCAATATTTTTAACTTGTTCATTTGTTTTGATGAATGTCTTTTCAAGATTTTTTTGATGTGTTTTTAAAGTATTTTCAGATTGATTCAATACATTTTCTTGATCTGATAAATATTTTTTTATTTCTTCAACAAAAGTGTTTTGATTTTTGGTTAATGAATTTGTTTGTTCAAAAGCTTTTGTTTGCAAATTTAAAATGGATTGAGTTTGTTCTAGTCTGTTTTTTAAAATAAAATCATGTTTTTCAGCTTGCTCATTATATGTTTTAATAACATTTTCAATTTCTTTGATTTTCAATCCAATTTCACTAGCTGATTTTTGAGTGTTCTCTAAAACAGTTTTTGATTTTTCATCTGAGTGTTTAAAGATGTCTTCAATTTTTTTGATTTCACTTCCGTATTTATTTAAGTCAGAAAGCAATGGGTTGAATGATTGAGTGATTTCTTTAATAGTGTTTTGTAATAAAATGGTTTTTTCGCTAAATATATCAGAACTTTGCATAACTTTTGAGCCAGCCTCTAATGAATATTTATTTAAATCATTAACGCTTTTTGAAAGAGCTTTAAGACTACTTTTTGTTTTTTCATCTAATTGTTGAGATGAATTTTTTAATCCATCAATCCAAGAAAGAATTTCTTGATTTAAATTTTTTGTTAAATTTAAAACATCTTGGTGAATTTTTCTAAATTCTTTTATTTGTTCTTTAAGGGCCCCAGTTAAGCTTTTTGTATAAACAGCATTACTATTTGTTGGATAGATTAATTCATTTAAATAAGATCGAATTGTTTGGGCTTCATATGATATTTGATTTGTTCTATCAAAATAAGAACTAACCATAAAAGAAATTAAAATTGGAAAAAATAATCCAGAAATTCCTCCAATAAATTCAGCTGGAGAAAGTGTGTGTCTTTCATTCCACCAACCAGATGAAAATAAAAAATCACAAATAACGGCAAGCCAGATAACAGAAAAAATACTTGCTGCGATAAATCCCTTTTTTTCCCACCATATTTGTTTTTCTGGTTGTTCAATTGAAAGATTTATTTCATCAGATTGTGATACATTATTGTTTGGTGTATACATAACAAACTCCTTGCTTTGAAACGGATTTAAAAAAAGTATAACATTCTTTATTTTTCAAATCAAGAGGTTAATCTTTTTGCTAAAAATGGTTTTTTAACACATCATCTATTTGTTCTGGAGTAAAGGTTATTTTATTATTAAATTGATTTTTAAACCATGTGATTTGTCGTTTAGCATAATGCCTTGTTTCTTTGCAGGCTTCTTCAATCATTTCTTTGTTTGAAATTTCACCATTTATCCATTTTGTTATTTGTTTAACTCCAATAGCTTTTGTAACACCACCAGTTGCTTGAATTTCAATAAGATGTTTAACTTCTTCTATTGCGCCTTGAGTTAACATTTGAATAAATCGATTATCGCATCTTTCATAAAGAAGTTTTCTGGGAGGATTTAAAAAGAAAATTTTAAATTCTTTATCAATTATTTTAATTTTTTCTAAACTTTGAAAATAAGAAAATGGCTTTCCTGTGGATAACTCAATCTCAAGTGCGCGTCTTAATCTTTGAGGGTCTGTAGCCAATGATTCTTTAACTTTGGATTTAACCTCTTCAATATCCATATTTCTAACTGTTTCTCGGATCTCTTCAGGAATATCAGGCATAGGAGAAATCCCCTCTGTGAGCGCTTTGATATAAAGCCCTGTGCCACCAATAAAAATGGGGTTTTTAATTTCGTTTATGATATTTTTAACGTCATTTAACCATCCCATAACAGAGCATGTTTCATAAGCAGACATATATCCATATAAGTGATGGGAAATTCCATTTTGATCTATTTTAGAAGGGCGTGCAGATAGTATTTGAAGGTCTTTATAAACTTGTAAAGAATCGGCATTAATAATTTCACCATCAATGCGTTCAGCAACTTTCAATGAGAACATGGATTTTCCGCTGGCTGTTGGACCAACAATAACAGGAATTGTTTTTTGCATGCGATTTATAAATTTTCCTTGTTTTTTGAAATAAAAAAATATAATATAAGTATATAATATTTTAACTAAAAAATCAAATAAAAAGGCGTGTTAGGCCTATTTATGAATATGAGGCAATATGTTTTTAAAAAAAATTCTCATTGGTTCTTTTTTTCTGTTAGCAAGTTGTGGTTTTTCTCCGCTCTATGTAACTGATGAAAAAACAGGATTATTAGAAACAGAGCAAATTGAGGTAGCTCCTATCCAAGATTATAATGGGTATGTTTTAAAACAAGGGTTAGATAATAAATTGAATCCTAAAAAAGTTCGTGGGCCTAAAAAATATATTTTAAAAGTTCAAATGAAAAATCCGCATCTATCAAGCCAAAGTATTCAAGGGGATAATTTCGCAAGCCGAAAAAAAGTTTCTCTTTCAGCTTCGTTTCAGTTGATTGATAAAGAAACAAAAAAAGAATTGTTAAAATCTTCAACAACTGCAATTGGCGCTTTTAACGTTTTTTATGAGCCATATACAACCTATCAAGCAGAAAAAAGACAGATTGAAGATTTAGTTCAAATTCTTGTAACAAATATTTCAACTCGAGTAGCCGCTTATTTTAAGCAAGAAGAGGTTTTTGATGAAAGCCAAACCCTCTCAGATTGATGCATTATCAAAGCAAATCTGTTCAACATTTAAAATAGCTTTAATCCATGGTGCTGATTTTGGAATTGTGGAAGATTGTGCCCAAAAAATCATAAAAATGATTTTGCCTCAAAAAGATGAATTTTCATTTATTAAAATAACAAAACAACAGATTAAAGAAAATCCTGCCTGTTTATTAGATGAAGGAAATTCTATTTCTTTTTTAGGGGGCAGAAAACTTATTTGGTTAAAAGAAGCTGATAATTTAATTGCTTCTGCAGTGGAAGATTATTTAAATTATATTCAGTCTGATACTTTTTTGTTGATTACCGCAGATGCGCTTCAAAAATCATCTGTGTTAAGAAATTTAGCTGAAAATGCTCCAGATGCATTAGAAGTTGCTTGCTATAATGATGAGGAAAAAGATATTCGTTTATCAATTGCATCTGCATTAAGAGAAAAAGGTTTTGTTGTTGATAATGATATTTTAAATTTATTGTCTGAACGATTAACAGAAAATAGAATCACAACATTATCTGAAATTGAAAAGTTATCAATTTATGTTGGAGATAAAAAAAATATATCCATTCAAGATGTTGAAGCTGTTATTTCAAAACCTCAAAGTGCAACCTTTGATGATTTATGTCATCAAACAGCTCTGGGTAAGCAAAATGAAGCAGATCGAATTTTAAAGAATTTATTAGTTAATGGGGAACAACCTGTTACAATTGTTCGGATTTTGATTGCTCATTTTAATAAGTTATTAATGGCGGTTGATTTATCTGAAAACAGTGTGCCTAAAGAAGAGATATTGAAAAAGGTTTTAAGAGCTAATCAGTTTAAACAAAAAGATATGATGGCAACCGAAATTTATTTATGGAAAAAGAATTTTTTAATTAAGGTTCTTCAATTATTATTAGATGCAGAAAAGCAAACAAAAACAACTGAATTGCCATCAGAATTAATCATTGAGCGATTGATTACAACGATTGCTGGAATTCCTAAAAAAATAAGAAGAATTTAAGATTCTTTAACAAAGCTTGCATTAAAAATAGAATAAATTTGATTGTTTCCAACAATAAAATGATCAATTAGTTTAACATTTAAAGTTGAAAGCTGATCTTTAAGCATTTTACTTGAAACAATATCTTCTTTTGAAGGGTAAAAATTACCTGATGGATGGTTGTGTGCCAAAATAACGAAGGAGGCCTTTAAAGAGACGCATCGGCCAATGATTTTTGGAATAGGGATATTCACACTTGAAGGCATGCCATCGGTAAATAACTCGTATTTTATTAATCTTTTGGTTGGTGTTAAAAATAAACAAAGAAGCGCTTCTTCATGAAGGTGAGATAAATGCATTCTGATAAAATCAAAAATGAGTGGCCATTCATCTAAATATACAACTTTTTTTGTTGAGGGAGATAACATTTGAAAACAAATTCCTTCAACCAATTTAAAAAGAGCAACACTAGATTCTTTAATTCCTTTTGTATCCATTAATTCAGCCGAATCTGCAGCTAAAACGTTTCTTAAACTTGAAAATCGTCTTAATAAATTTTTAGCCAAGGGCTTAACATCTTTTCTAGGGAGAGAGTAGGTGAGTAATGCTTCTAATAAATCGGTTTCAGTAAGAGAAGAAGCACCTTTTGATAAAATACGTTCCTTAATGCGTTTTCTGTGGCCAATATAATCAGGCTGTGAAGGTTCTGGTAATGTTTGTTTTTGCTTCATTATTACTCTTCATATGGTGGAAAAGAAAATCCTTTAGGGGATAAAGTGAAAATTTCGAAACCAGTTTCTGTGATTCCCAAAGTATGTTCAAATTGAGCAGAAAGAGAGCGATCTTTTGTTATAGCCGTCCAGCCATCTGAAAGAATTGTTGTTTGGTGGGTGCCAATATTGACCATTGGTTCAACAGTAAATATCATGCCGGGAACTAATTTGGTTCCTGTTCCTGGAGTGCCATAATTTAAGATATTTGGTGCATCATGAAATACACGCCCAATTCCATGGCCACAAAAATCAAGAACAACCGAATAATTTTCTTTTGCAGCAAGTTTTTGCATTGCGTGACCAATATCCCCAGTTGTTTTTCCAGGTAAACATTGTTCAATTCCCGCCATCATTGTTGCATATGTTGTTTCAACAAGTCTACGTGCTTTTACAGATGGTTTTCCAACATAATACATGCGAGATGTGTCACCATACCATCCATCAACAATAACAGTGATATCAATGTTAATAATATCCCCATTTTGAAGAATTTTTTTATCAGAGGGAATTCCATGGCAAACAACATGATTTGGTGAGATGCAACTGGCTTTTGGATATCCATTATATCCAATACATGCAGGGATGCCACCATGATCGCGCATAAAAGCTTCTAATAAACTATCAAGATATCCTGTTGAAACTCCAGGTTTTACAAATGGAGTAATATAATCCAATGTTTCGGCTGCGAGTCGACCCGCTTTGCGCATACCTTCAAAATCATTTAATGAATAAACTGTTACTTTTTTAATCATTCTAAACTCTTCATTTTTAAAAACTTTTAAATATAAAATACTTCTTTTTTTGTTTTTTTTCAAGAAAAATATTGTTGATTTTCAAATAAATGTTATACTCGGAAAGAGTTGTTTTGATTATTTGGTTTGAGAGGTGTGGATATGTTTTCACTGCAAAAATGTTTAATGGCTGGAATTATTGTTTTTTTTATCGTGTATTACATGTTGAAAAATTCACCAATTTTTAATTAAGTTAAAAAAACATTTTAATCTTGTTTTAATTTTATTGACAGAGGCATTTTCTTTTGCTATAGTTAGTTTACCTCATAAAGGGTGGGTCTTGTCTCTTAGTAGAGAGACCAAAGTTATATTGCTTTTTGAAAGGATATAAAAAATGGCGCAATCGCAAGCAAATGTATTATCTTTGTTATATTCGAGTAACTCTTTAACATTATATTTATCTCAAGTTAATAAATTCCCGATGCTAGATGCAGATCAGGAATATATGTTAGCAAAACGATTTCATGAAGATAATGATGTTGAAGCTGCTCACCAACTCACAACATCTCATTTAAGATTAGCTGCAAAAGTTGCTTTATCATTTAGGCACTATGGTCTTTCTTTGGCTGATTTAATTTCTGAAGCTAATATTGGGCTTATGCAAGCAATTAAACGTTTTGATCCAGATAAGGGGTTTCGTTTAGCAACATATGCTATTTGGTGGATTAAAGCTTCTATTTCAGAATTTATTTTAAAATCATGGTCATTAGTTAAAATTGGAACAGTGGCTACTCAAAAGCGCCTTTTTTATAACTTACACAAAATTAAATCTCGTTTGGGTTTATATGATGAAACGAGTTTAAATGATGAAACAGCAGAACAAATTTCAAAAATGTTGGGTGTTGCAAAAAAAGATGTTATTGAAATGGAACAACGTTTAAGTGGTGATTCATCATTAAATGCAACTTTATCCTCAGATACAGGCACAAACCATCAAGATATGCTTGTGGATAACTCTGTTTCCATTGAAGAAGATTTGGGAAATAAAGAAGATTTTGCTGTTAAAAAAAGATTGTTAGAAAAGGCAATTGATTTATTGTCAGATAGGGAAAAAACAATTATTCAAAAACGTTTTTTAACAGATGAGCCTGTTACTTTGGAAGATTTGGGTATTGAATTTAATATCAGTAGAGAACGCATTCGCCAAATCGAAAACAAAGCGTTTGAAAAAATTTCAAAATATGTAAAAGCAGAAGCGGTTGGATTAACTATCTAAAAAAAAGGTTTAATATATTATATTCCCCCATTAATTTACATCAATGGGGGAATTTTTTTATTTATTTACTACAAAATCTGCAATTTCCATTGAGAGTTCATCAATATTATAACTTTGCGCTTCAACATATGATTCATAAGTTTTATCCATAAAGGTTTCAAAATTAGATTTTTTTCTTGTTATGATTTTTCCATATTTATCTTTTAACGTCCACCAACAAGAAAAAGTAGCATAATAATTTTTTTCACCGATAAATGTTTCAACTTCAATCAACAATGTATAATCAAAACTTCCACTTGTGTCATAATTATCTGGTTTAATAAATGCATTTGGCAAATATTCATTTAAATTAGATATAAGTGTTTGGCGAATCATATTGGGAAGAGGTTCGCTCCATCTATTAAATTCAGAAACGGAAACTTCTAGACTATCTATTTCTTTTAAAACGATTTGAGGTTTATCAACTAAAACCGGCACTTTAATTTTTTCAATGAGAATAGAAATATTTTTATTGGATTCGCTTTTAGAAGCCATTACATCAAATAAATAAAATTTTGGATCAGGGCTTCTTCCTGAAAAACAAGCACTTAAAAATAAAGATATTATACACACAAACGTAAGTTTTTTCATTTATTTAGCCTTTCCCTTTAAAATAGCTTCTGGATGTTGCTCTAAATAATCTGTTAAATTTTTTATAGATTTTGCAGCGGCGCTAATATCAGATAGGGTTGCATTCATATTATTCAACGTTCTATCTGAATTAATTATAACTTTTTTGCTAGAAGGTAATAGTTGTTCCATTTTTGTTGCAACAGCAGTCATCGTTGTTAAAAGCTCATTAATTTTTGGTAAGGAATAGGGTAAATTTTCTTCTAATGAAAACAAAATTTTATTTGTTCGATCAATCATTTCTTTTAAAGGAAGTTTTTGAATGCCTTGAGAAAGTTCTTTGATTGTTGAAAGTGTTGTTGGTATTTCTAAAATACCAGTGTTATTTTTTCTTTTTAAAATAATTGGTGTATCAGGTAAAAAAACAAGCTCAATCATTAATTGTCCAGTTAAATAACTTTGTGTTGCAAGTTTTGCTCTGAGTCCACTATTAATAAGTTCTTGTAATTTATTTCTTTTTTGAGTTGCAGTTATAAAGGAGGAATCATTAATATCTTTTAGTTTTTGAAATTTAACATAAACAGGAATGCTAAATTCCATAGGATTATGTCCAGTGATTAATTCAATAGTCACAACTTTTCCAACTTCCACCCCTTCTAAAACAACAGGTGAACCAACAGTTAATCCTTTAACTGATTCTTGAAAATACATAACAACTAAATTATCATGAGAGGATGTTAATTTCCCCCACATGAAATTTCCGATAATACCAAAAAGCAATAAAAATCCGATAAGAACAAAAAGTCCAACGGCTTTTGTGTTTGGTTTTTTAGACATGTTCTGTTTTTCCTCTCGTTAAAAAATTATAAACTGTTTCATTTGGTGGATTTTTAAGCAATTCTTTAGGATTTCCTTGAGCAATGATTTGTTTTGTCTCTGCATCTAAGAAAATCGAATTTGTGCCAATTGCAAAGATAGAACTTAGTTCATGGGTCACAATTACCATTGTTGTTCCTAAAGACTGATTTATGTTTAAAATTAAATCATCTAATAATTTTGAACTTATTGGATCAAGCCCAGCAGAAGGTTCATCAAAATAAACAATTTCAGGATCCAATGCTAAAGCTCTAGCAAGTCCTGCTCTTTTTTTCATACCACCACTAATTTCTGAAGGATAAAAATCTTCAAATCCTGCAAGTCCTACAAGTGCTAATTTTAAAGAAACAATTTCATTAATTGTGTCTTTAGAATGAGTTGTATATTGAGTTAATGGAAGAGCAACGTTTTCCGCTAATGTCATTGAACTAAACAAGGCTCCACTTTGATACAAAATACCAACCTTTTTCATTACTTCTTTTTGTGTAGTTGCATTTGCATCAGTAAAATTTTTTCCATTAATAAAAACATCCCCTTTTAAAGGAGGAACTAATCCAGTTAAAACTTTTAATAATGAACTTTTGCCACAGCCACTGCCACCCATAATAATAAAAATATCGCCTTTATTAACAGAGAAATTCATATTTTTTTGTAAGATAAAATCACCATATCCCATGGTCAAGTTTTGAACGACGATTTTTTTATTTTCTAATGTTTTTTTCATATTATATTCCCATAATAGAAAATGCCCAAGTAATAATGCCTGTTAGAATAATCATCCAAACAATAGCAGACACAACAGCTTTTGTTGTTGCTAAGCCAACACTATCTGCATTTTTTCCAGCATTAATACCATAATAACAACCACATAAAGAAATAACAAAACCAAATATAAATCCATGAAAAATGCCAACAAGAAAATTTGTTAAACCAAAGGCAGTTATAGCGTATTTCATATATTCAGCTGCTGGAATATTTAATAAAACAACTCCAACAAATGCTCCACCTAAAATGCCCATAAAATCAGCGAGCATAACTAAAATTGGCATAGATATTACCAAGGAAAGAAGTCGAGGTAAAACCAAAAAATCCATTGCTGGGATTCCCATTGTTTTAAGCGCATCCAGTTCTTCATTGACTTGCATTGTTCCAATTGTTGCCGCATAGGAAGCACCAGTTCTGCCGGCCATGATAATTCCAGCCATAATGGCGCCCATAATTCTGATCATTCCAATGGTTACAAGACTTGCAACATAAATTTCAGCGCCAAATAGTTTGAGTTGGATTGATCCAACAAAAGCTAAAATTAACCCGACCATAAAACTGATTAAAGAAACAATTAGAATAGCTTTGGGTCCACAATCATTCATCACGGATATAAAGTCAACAAAACGGGTAATGGCTTTTCCTTTAAATAATCTTCCAATTGATAAAAAAGATTCTGCAACAAAAGATGCTCCTTTTGAAATGGTTTGAATAAGAGAGAGTGTTTTTTCTCCAATATCATCTAAAAAGGATATTTTTTTAGGTAAAGGATATGTTGGATTTCGATTAACAGCAAGTGCCAAATTTAATTGGTCTTTTAATTGGATTGGAATATTTTTATATTTAACTTCAATTTGTTTTTCTTGAGAAAGTTTAATTGCTTTATATAAAAATGCTGTTAATGTTGTGTCCCATAATTTTAATTTTTCGGCTTGAATTGTTAATGTTTTAAATGTTGATTCTTTAATAGCATTTAAAATCTTATTTTTAAGATTTATGTCCTCAAAGGAAAAACAATTATCACTCAGTTCAATGCATAACTCATTTTTTTGAGTATTTTGAAGTAACAATGCCATTCTTAACTCTTATCGTTGGGATTCATTATAAAACAAAACATCTTTTAACATTCTTATTTTTGCCATTTCTTTTTCGGCGATTGGTTTTTTTTCACCATTTTGATAAGAAAAACCATTTTCAATGATTCCTTCATTAAAAATAAGTTCAGTAATAATATCTCCTGTGGTTGAATAACTTTTTGCTATTCCATGAAGTTGATTGTTTTGAAATGAAACTTCTTTAGCTAATTGGCCATTTTCATTGTAAACCTTTGCAACACCTTGTTTTTGATTATTAACATAAGGTATTTCACTGTGGATTTTTCCAGATTTAAAGTATTCTTTTAAAATGCCATTAATTTTCCCATTATCATAAGTCATTTCAATTAAGGTTGTACCATTTTTATCAAAAGCTTTTGCTATACCATGTTTTAATCCATTTTGATAAGTATATGTGGCAATTTTTTTGCCATCAATATCATATTCGGTGGCAATTCCTTCAATTTTTCCATTCACGTAAGGAAATTCGGCTTGTAATCCCTTTGTGTCGTAATACATTTTTAATGTTCCATTAATGGTGTTATTCACATAAGGGACTTGTGTTTTTAAAGCGCCAGATTTTGAATAAGTTAAACTCAGACCTTCTAATTTATCTTCTTTGTAAGTATAAACCTCTTTGAGTTGTCCTGTTTCATAATAAAGTTTTTCTTCTCCATCTCTAAGACCTTTTTGATAGGGTGTTTCTTGTTTTAAGATTCCAGATGGGTAAAATTCTTTGGCTGTTTGTGTTAACAAATCATTCAAGTAGTGTTCTTCATATTTTAATACACCTGTATCATAATATTCTTTTAACACACCTTCTGTCATATCATTATGGCGCATATATTCTACCATTAATGTTCCATTTTGAAAATATTGTTTAAAAAGGCCATCAATGCGATCATCTTTATAAGGAATTTCAAGTCTTAATGTTCCATTTTCATAATAATAACGCGCAATGCCATTCTTTTTTTTGTTAACATAGGTTATTTCCGATTGGATGTGACCATTACTAAAAAATGTTTTTTTTGTTTTTATTGTGTCTTTAAAAAAATAAAAATAAGCGCCACAACTAACAAGTGATAAAACAAAAATGGATAATAATATTTTCTTTATCATTTTAAGCCTCAATAAGAAATATATATACTCAGAGTATAAAGTAGTTATCAAAATTGTCAACAAAATATCACTTTCATGTGTTTAAAAATAAATGTTTTCAGCTTGATTTTCATTTTTAATCTTGTTAAACTAAAAAAAGAATTTTGATAATATATAGGGGTAGAAATGACGAAAAAAAAGATTGCTGGAATTATATTTATTATTTTAATGGTAATTGCTGGTGGTGTTTTTTATAAAATATCTGATAAGGACAAAGGGGCTTCTAAAGTTTTATTAACAGAATTAGAAAGCACTAAAAAATTGCATTTACGTATTTTAACTGGAATGATTTACCGTCATCTTATTGGATATAAAATGGTTTGCCAAGAAGCAGGAATAGAATTAAAAAAATATCCTGATTATTTCTCTGAGAAATATAAAGAGGGTATTCAAAAGGTTGATGCTGTTTGGCAAAAAGATGGAACTTCTTTAAAAGATGTTTTACTTCATTTTGATCCTAAATTATTTGATAATGTTGCCAAAGATATTAAAAAGGAATTAATTGATATTGAAAGAATGGCTGCAAAATATGTGATTGCGCATCAAAATAATATCTTGGTTGAAGAAGTAAAGTGGACCAATGAATTTGAAAAAAAACTAAATTTAAAAGATGCTTGTTTTTTGTTAGATGAAGAGGCCATGTTATTTTTAGATAATTCTGCATTTAGTAAAGAATTTTCTGATCGTGTGAAAGAATTAAAATAGGATTATTAAAAAAGCGATTCGCCCCATCTTTTTTAGATTCGTATCCGATTCTTGTTGTTTTTAAATTTTTCTTTATTTTAAAAGGTGGAAAAAAGAAAAAAAGTATACAAAATAAAGGGTTTTAACACAATATATTGAACAAGTGAAACAATATATTGGGTCAAGAAATTTATTTATGAAAATAAACAAAAAGTTAATTGCTATTTGAAAATATTTTTTTAAGATAAGAATCAGAAAATCAAATAATCAAGGAAGATAAAATGGCTGAACAATGTTCGCAAACACTTAACCATGAATGGCAGAAGGTTTGTTCCTATCTTGAAAAAGAGCAGGGGAACAAGCTTGCGTTGCGCCTTTTAAAACGCGTTGCCGTGAAGGGAATGGAGGCTAATGAAGTTTGTTTAAGTGTTCCAACAACATGTATTCATGAGTTTATTAAGCAAAACTATGCAGATCAGCTGTTAACTTTATGGAAACAAGAAAATCCATCAGTTGAAAAATTAAAATTTAAGTTAGCAAGTCAGTTAAATACATCATTTCAAGTTGAACAAAAACAAGAAGTTTTACCTCTTGAAGTAAAAGAAAAAGAAGAAGTATTCTTTAAAGAAACGCAGTCTCCAGTGTTATCTGCTGTGGATAAACCGCTATTAAGAACTTTAACTGAATTACAAAAAAGTAAACCTATCATTGTTGATCAACAAGTTTCAAAACCAATTGTAAGCGAGTTGCAACTTTCGATGGATGGAGAAACTGTTCCTTGTATTTTAAATCCCGCAAATACATTCGAAACGTTTGTAGTTGGAAAATCAAATGAGTTTGCTTATGCGGCGGCAAGAAAAGTGGCTGAAGATGATTCTGTTTCATTTAATCCGCTTTATATTCATGCGCCAGCAGGTCTTGGAAAAACGCATTTAATGCATGCAACAGCCTGGCGAATTAAGGAGCTTTACCCAGAAAAAACAGTTTTATATTTATCATCAGAGCAATTTTTCCAACATTTTGTGAAAGCGCTTAGATATAATAACACTGAATCATTTCATAATTTATTCAGAAATGTTGATGTGTTGATGGTGGATGATATTCAATTTATTTTTGGGAAAAAAGCAACACAAGAAGAGTTTTTTCATACGTTTAATGCGCTTGTAACAAAAGGTAAAAAAGTTATTTTATCTTCAGATACAAATCCGCTTGATTTGCAAATTGATGATCGTTTAAAAACAAGAATTGCTCAAGGGTTGGTTGTGAATATTCAGCCAACATCATTTGAATTGCGCTTAGGTATTTTAAATGAAAAAATCAAAACAATTAAAACAAGCGTGCCATCAGATGTTTTAGAGTTTTTATCTCAAAATATTACAGCAAGTGTTCGTGAACTTGAGGGTGCTTTAAAACGCGTTGTTGCTAGAGCGGAATTAATTGGAACGCCGATTAATGTTGAAACAACAAGAGAAATTTTACGTGATATTTTGCAAATTTATGAAAAACAAATTACAATTGCAGATATTTTAGAAGTAACTGCAGATTATTATGGTTTAAAAATAAGTGACTTAAAATCTGTTCGTAGAGAAAGACGCATTGCTCGGCCGCGCCAAATGGCAATGTATTTATCAAAATTATTAACCTCATTATCATTGCCTGATATTGGGATGCATTTTGAAAGAGATCATACAACGATTTTACATGCAATTCGAACCATTGAAGATTTGGTTGCTAAAGATGAGCAATTGCAAGATGATTTAGAACGATTACGTGTTCATTTAAAAGAGGGGAATAATGTCTAACATCAATTCTTTCAATAATCCATTTTTGTTGGGATTTGAAGAATTTGAAAATATGTTACTCCAAATCTCAAAAGGCGCAGAAAATTTTCCACCATATAACATTGAACAGTTAGATGAAGATCATTTAAGGTTATCGTTAGCTGTTGCTGGTTATAAAGAAGATGATTTAGAGGTGAGTTTAGAAGAAAAACAACTCACTATTAAAGGTCGTCAAACAAATGATCCGAATCGCCATTTTTTACATAAAGGAATTTCTTCTCGTTCTTTTATTAAAGCGTTTGTTTTGGCTGATGGTTTGGAAATTAAGGGGGCTAGTCTTGAAAATGGTCTTCTTAACATTGATTTAAAGAAAAAGATTTTGCAAAAAAAGATTCAAAAAATAACTATTAAAACTCAAAAATCTGGCTGTGATTGTTTAGTTTTACCGACAAAAGGAGAGATAGATGAGTAAAAAAATTAAAATCGGTCTCAACGAAGAAGTATCATCCTTAGTGAATCCGCTTCAATTAAATTTGGATACGGCATATATTAAGCAAGAATCATTGAATAATGATTTAGTTTGGTCTATTTATAATGAACAAGGTGAAAAACTTGGGTATGCTGCATCAAGGGAAGTTGCGTTTGCTGTTGTGATGCAAAACGAATTTATTGGATTAAGTGTGCATTAATTTATTTTATTACTTGAAAAAGTTTTTGAAGATTCCTATACTGTTTAAGTCATCAAAAGTCTTAATACGGGGGCAGATAAAAAAGCATCGATCTTTCAACGGTTAAGGTGAAAAAAATAGGAAAAAGATGATGTTACTTAAATTTTATTAATGGAGTTAAAAAAAATGCATACAGGTAAAGTAAAATGGTTTAACTATAAAAAGGGGTATGGTTTTATCACACCGGATGAAGGGGAAAAAGATGTGTTTGTTCACATTACCGCTTTACATGCCTCCCATTTGCGCGTATTAGAAGACAATCAACCTATTTCTTATGAATTAAAAGAAGAAAATGGCAAAATTTGTGCCACAAATTTGATTTTGGGTTAATCTTCTTTTGCAAAAAAGAAAAGCGCCAAGAGATTGGCGCTTTTTTATATGAAAATCCATCAAGTTTATTGATGGATTTTAACTATTCTTGCACAGAAAACGTTTTTATGCTAAAATGAAAGAAATAAGGAGGCAAAAATGAATAAAAAATCCCCGTCTCAATTACCAAATATGCAAGAATTAATGGATTACTTAAATGCACAAACAGGTGTTATTTCCAAACGAAATATTGCTAGGAATTTTAAAATTAAAGGGGATGATAGAAAAGCCTTAAAAAAAATGCTTAAAACATTAAAAGAAGAAGGTGTTCTTGAAAAAAAATCAGATACAAGGAAAAATCGACTTCATGTGGTTGGCAAACTTTCTGAATATGAGCAAATTGAAATCACAGGAATAGATTCTATGGGTGATTTAATTGCTCGTCCCTTAGATTGGAAAACAGCTAAAGAGGTTCCTCAAATTTTAATTACAAAAAATAATATTAATCCACCAGCTGGAGTGGGGGATATTGTTCAAGCGCGTTTAAAACAGTTGAAAAAACTTTTTTATGAAGGGGAAATTATTCGAAGGATTACAGCGAATCAAAATCAAATGGTTGGTGTTTATGAAAACAATCGAGTTTATTCTGTTGATAGACGATTAAAACAATCTTTTATGCTTCTAGATGTTCCTCGTTCGGTAAAAAACAAAGATATTTTATTAGTTGAAATACCTCTTGTAAGAAGCAAAGATCCTATTGCAAAATTCATTCAAAAAATTGGTTCATGGGAAGATCCATTTGCTGCAACAGTTTTAGCTATTTATATGCATAAATTACCAGTTATGTTTTTAAAGCAAACAGAAAAAGAAGTTAAAAATCTTACGGTTCCCCCTGTGGATAAGTTTAGAATTGATTTGCGGAATATTCCATTTGTAACAATTGATGGTGCTGATGCAAGAGATTTTGATGATGCAGTTTGGGCTGAGACAGATCAAGATGAAAAAAATAAAGGCGGTTTTCATATTATGATTGCAATTGCTGATGTGAGTTGGTATGTCAGATGTGAAACTGCTTTAGATAGTGATGCTAAATTAAGGGGAAACTCAGTTTATTTTCCCGATCGCGTTCTTCCAATGTTGCCATTCGAATTATCAAATGGAGTTTGTTCTTTAAATCCAAATGAAGAAAGAGCAGCTCTTGTTTGCGAAGTATGGATTGATAAAAATGGAATAAAGAAAAAACATCAATTCCATCGTGCATTGATTAAATCTGTTCGTCGTCTGACATATCCTGAAGTAGAAGAGGCAATTAAAAATATCACTCCAATTAATGGGCTTGAAAAAGAAATTGAATCTTTGAAAAATGCCTATGCTCTTCTAAAAAAACAAAGGATTAAAAGAGGGGTTATTGAAATTGATGTTCCAGAGCAACAAGTTCAATTGGATAGTAAAGGAAATATTCTTTCCATTCATCCAAGACAAATGCTTTCAAGCATGCATTTAATTGAAGAGTTGATGATTTTGGCGAATGTATCAGCTGCTGAAACATTAGAGGAAAAAAGAAGCCCTGTAATGTATCGTGTTCATGATAAACCATCTAATGAAAAATTAGAAGTTTTAAATAATTTTTTAAGATCACTTCATATTATTAAAAAACCTTTAGGCGAAACAGTTGAGCCAAAAGATTTTAATGATATTTTAACTAAAACAAGAACGAAAGATATTAGTTTTGCAATTAATGAATTTGTTCTAAGAAGCCAATCTCAAGCAAAATATAGTCCCGAAAATATTGGACACTTTGGACTGGCACTTTTAAGATATGCTCATTTTACTTCTCCGATTCGAAGATATGCGGATTTAATGGTTCATCGGGCTTTGGTTGATGCATTAAAATTAGGCGAGGGCGGTCTTTCAAAAGAAGCTGTGGATAACTTTGAAAAAACAGCTATCCATATTTCACAAACAGAGCGGCAAGCAGCTTCTGCTGAACAAGATGCTATTGATCGATATATTGCTTCATATCTTAAAAATAAAGAACAAAAATCATTTAATGTTAGGATTTCATCTATTACTGATTTTGGCGTTTTTGTTCGTGTTGAACAATATGGAACAGATGGTTTTGTTCCAATGCGTTATTTAAAAGGTGATTTTTATGATTATGATGAAAAATCGCAAACTTTACTTGGAAGAAACACGGGAAAAATATACAAGGTTGGAGATAAAGTGAAAGCTATTTTAAAAGAGGTATCACCAATAACAGGAGGATTGCTCTTTAAGCTTAAAAATTAATCTAAACACGATTCTTTATATTGAGCTTGAATAATCTCTTCGATAAATGATTTTTTCCAAACAAAGGGTAGTTTTTTTAAATTACCAGAGTGATTTCCAGAGAAAAGACCCACAAAAGAAAATGCATTTTCATTTAAATCAGTTTTTTTAAAAACGGCAGCCCCAAATAAACCGATTCGGTTGATGTGTTCCATAATGCAAACATTTGTTTCATTATGGATAATTTTGCTTGTTTCATAAACGGGATTTGTTTTATCATCCAATTCGTTGGGGATAAGTGGGTAACCAATAATTGTTACCTCTTTTTCATCATCTGATTTAACTGTGTCAAAATCATTTAAAGCTATTAAATCCTTCCCTTTTGCATCAATTGGAAAAATTGCAATATCCACTTCTTTTTTATAAGTTGGATGAATATAAAAGTTTGGTTCAAAATCATCATTATAAATAGAAATCTTAATAGGTAAATTCCATTTATTTACAGAAACAAGATCATTTTGAAATGTTGAAAATTTTGTTTCAAAATGAGAAGGTATTTTTTTATTCTTTAATTTAAAAATCCCTTCAGGAACTGTTTTTCCTAAAACACTTCCTAAAGAAGTAATAAAATAAAAGTTTTGTTGTTTTCGGTATAAAAAACCACTGGAAATATATAACAAATTATCATTTTCCATGGCTAGAACCGGATAAATAAATGAAGAAAGCAAAAAATTATTCATTTTAAAATAAAAAAAAGAAACCGTCGCGGGAGAAGACGGCGGTTTCTTTTAACTTTATATTTTATTCAACAACCCCATCATCCCCATCTGCCATCATCATTTGACGAGACAAATCTGTTGCATTTGAGCGAATTGTTTTTTCAATTTCATCCGCAATTTCTGGGTGAGCTTTTAAGTAAGTGCGAGCGGCTTCTCTGCCTTGGCCGATTCGTTCCCCTTTGCAAGAAAACCATGAACCTGCTTTTTCAATGATGCCAGCTTTAACGCCTAAATCTAATAATTCCCCAGTTTTTGAGATGCCTTCGCCATAAAGAATATCAAAATCCACTGTTTTAAACGGAGGAGCAACCTTATTTTTAACAATTTTAACACGAGTTTGGTTCCCAACAGTGTTTTCTTTATCTTTTACAGCACCAATTCGGCGAATATCTAAACGAACAGAGGCATAAAATTTAAGAGCATTACCACCAGTTGTTGTTTCAGGATTTCCAAACATTACACCAATTTTCATACGAATTTGGTTGATGAAAATCACAAGAGTATTTGCTCTTGAAACAGAAGCGGTTATTTTTCTGAGCGCTTGACTCATTAATCTTGCTTGAAGACCCATATGAGAATCGCCCATTTCTCCTTCAAGTTCTGCTTTTGGAACAAGAGCAGCAACCGAGTCAACAACTAAAACATCAATTGTTCCAGAGCGAACCAATGTATCAGCAATTTCAAGTGCTTGTTCGCCAGTATCTGGTTGTGAAATCAATAATTGATTGATATCAACACCAAGCTTTGAAGCATAAATTGGATCCATAGCGTGTTCTGCATCAATATAAGCGCAAGTTCCACCTGCTTTTTGAGCTTCAGCAACAACATGAAGAGCTAAAGTTGTTTTACCAGAGCTTTCAGGACCATAAACTTCAATGATTCTTCCCTTTGGAAGACCTCCAATGCCAAGAGCTAAGTCAAGACCTAATGATCCTGTTGAAATAGATGGAATTTCAACGGCGTTTCCTTTTTGCCCTAAACGCATAATTGAGCCTTTTCCAAATGCGCGTTCAATTTGGCTGACTGCTGCCTCAAGTGCTTTATCTTTTTCCATAAAAGTTCTCCTTATGTTCTATTTATGTTCTAACTCATTTTATCTAGTTTTAATAAAAAAAACAATCTTTTTTATGTAAAATTTTATTTTTTTTATAACTAATTAAAAAAATTAAAAAAAACGCAATTTTTTTGTTGCATTTAATGAAAAAAAATAATAGAGTTCATCTCTATTTTCGAATTTTTTGAAAGGTGAAATAAGGATAATGAGCTTTTTTTGTGGTTCTATGATTGCTTTTGAGGTTCTTTTGAAAATGAATAAATATCCAGAACGATTCGATTTTTCGCATCGCTCAGGGTGGAAAAATTTATATGCGTTAACTGTTGAGGTAACGAACAAAAACACAAAAAGTTTAAAGGGCGCATTTGAACAGGCAGCATTGATTGGTTTTTGTGTTGCTTCTAAGTGGAATGAAAAAAATAAAGCTTTTATGAATAAAGATGATTATAAAAGTATGGCAAATTTGCTTGAAATTTATAATTTTCTAGGCGGTAAAAAATTTATGGCTATTCGCGAATTTAAAGCCGAAACAAAAATGCATGCAGAAATTTTAAAAGGCTTCCATCATGGATACAAATTGGCGCTTGTTTATTCTAAACATCAGCAACGTTCTCTCGATTCGGTTCAAAAGCATAGTTTAAAACAAACTAAATCCAAAATTTATATTTCAAAAAGGGTTTGGGGAACGCAAAAAACAAGATAATTTTCTTAAAAAAAATATATTAATCAAATAATTATTATTTTTTTTGATATTTTTTTAAAATAAAGCTTGCATTTTTAAAAAAAATATGCGATAAATACGCTTATCGCAACGATGCGGGCGTAGCTCAGGGGTAGAGCGCAACCTTGCCAAGGTTGATGTC
>JAZLCE010000025.1:0-60835 GCA_045614025.1 Alphaproteobacteria bacterium | reverse complement strand
ATATTTTATTTATAAGTTTTCTGTTGGATTAAAAGTAATAATCTAATTTTAAAATTTGGTTTGAATATTTTTTTATGTTTTGTTAGAGAAAAGAGATGAGTTTTTATTGTAAAAAAAAGAATAATGCAAGATAGATTTATTTAATTTTTATAATGAGGGATGAAAATAAAAAAAAGACGATCTAAAGATCGCCTTTTTTTTATTTCAATTTGTCTGAAACAAATTTTTCATATATAAACTTTTAAAAATATGAGCGCTAACGCTGCTAATATTTTTTTTGAGGTGTTTAGTACCCTTCAACGCTGAAACGTTTTCTTTTCATCTTGCGAGAACGACGGATGCATTCTGTTGCTTTACGTGCTTTCTTTTCAGATGGTTTTTCGTAATAACGACGCAATTTCATTTCACGGAAACTACCTTCACGTTGCATTTTTTTCTTTAACACGCGCAAAGCTTGTTCAACATTGTTGTCATGAACGACGATTGTAACTATGGGACTCACCTCACTTTCATTTTGCGCTATTTTAACTTTATTTTAACTAAAAAGTCAAGCACTTTTTTGTATTTTGCATAAAAAGGGAGATAATTGATGATTTGGTTTGAGTTTTTTTTAAAAAATATATATACTAAACAGATTAAAGATTAATAAATTTGGTGAAAAAATGAGTATTGAAACATTATTTTCAAGAGGATTGGAACAAAAACCCTTGGCGGATAAAATGCGGCCAGTATCGCTAGATGATGTTGTTGGGCAAGATCATTTGCTTTCTGAAAAAGGTCCATTGCGCAGAATGCTTATCTCTGGAAAGGTTTCTTCGTTTATTTTATGGGGCCCACCAGGTTGTGGAAAAACAACTATTGCAAGAATTTTAGCAGATGAAGTGAATTTGCATTTTGAATCATTATCAGCTGTTTTTTCAGGTGTATCTGATTTAAGAAAAGTTTTTGAAGCAGCTTCAAATCGAAGAAAAATCGGGAAGGGAACCTTGCTTTTTGTTGATGAAATTCATCGTTTTAACCGAGCTCAGCAAGATGCATTTTTGCCTTATGTTGAAGATGGAACAGTTGTTTTAGTTGGGGCAACGACAGAAAATCCTTCATTTGAATTGAATGGCGCTTTGCTTTCAAGGTGTAAAGTTTTTGTTTTAAACAGATTATCTGATGAGTCTTTGGAAAAATTATTAATAAAAGCTGAAGAAATTTTTGCTAAACCAATACCGTTAGATGAAGTGGGACGTAATTATATAAAAGCGGTAGCAGATGGCGATGGAAGATATTTTTTAAGTTTAATTGATGCTGTTTATATGTATGCTTTAGAAAATGAGATTTTGGATAAAGAGGCTTTAGAACTTTTGCTTCAAAAACGTTTTCCAAATTATGATAAAAGCGCAGAAAATCACTATAATTTGATTTCGGCGCTGCATAAATCAATTAGAGGATCTGATCCAGATGCGGCTCTTTATTGGTGCGCGCGTATGATAACGGCTGGCGAAGATATTAAATATCTTTTGCGCAGGTTAACAAGAATTGCAAGTGAAGATGTTGGTTTGGCTGATCCGTTAGCTCTTGTTCAAGCGCATTCTGCTTGGGATGCCTATGAACGTTTGGGGTCTCCTGAAGGGGACCTAGCTGTTGCAGGATTGGTTGTTTATTTGTCAACAGCGCCGAAATCTGTTGGAATATATAAAGGTTGGAATGAAGCTAAAAGGAGGGCTTTGGAAACAGGAACATTGATGCCTCCTAAACATATTTTAAATGCACCAACAAAGCTTATGGCTGATTTGGGATATAATCAAGGATATCAATATGATCCAGATTTAGAAGATAGTTTTTCAGGTCAAAATTATTTTCCAGATGGGATGAAACGCGAGCAATTTTATCGACCGCCAGAGCGTGGATTTGAAAGGGAAATTAATAAAAGATTGGCATATTGGAAAGATCTTAGAGAAAAAAAACAAAAAAAGAAAAAAATTTAATTGCATTATTTAAATAGTTTATATATAAAGAGTTATAAGGAGACAGGTGTGGCACAGGTTCAAATTATTCAAGTGAAAAAAGATGATGAGGGAATTCGTCTGGATAGATGGTTTCAAAGGCATTATCCTGAATTGAAGAATGGGCAACTTCAAAAGCTTATTCGTGGAAAAAATATTAAAGTAAATGGGCAAAAAACATCTACGGATTTTCGGTTAAGTATTGGAGATGAAATTAGAGTTCCTCCACTTCAAATTGAAACAAATCCACTTAAAAATGCACCAAGAAATCTTTCAAAAGCTGATATAGATTTTATGAAATCTTTAGTTATTTATAAAGATGAAGACATCATTGTTTTGAATAAACCAGCTGGTGTTTCAGTGCAAGGAGGAACCAAAACAACAAGGCATATTGATGGTCTTTTAGATGCACTTCGTTTTGAAAAAGATGAAAAGCCACATTTAGTTCATCGATTGGATAAAGATACATCTGGTGTTTTAATATTGGGAAGAACAGCAAATGCTACAGCTGCATTAGCCGCCTCTTTTAAACAAAGAAAGGCTGTTAAAGTTTATTGGGCAATTGTTGTTGGAAAGCCAAAGCTCTTGTCTGGTAAAATAGATGCGCCGTTGGCTAAATTACCTGCACAACAAGGCAAAGAACAGATGAAAATAGATTTTGATAATGGGCAACGTGCGCAAACGCTTTATCGAGTGATTGATGCGTTGGCAAAAAAAGCTTCTTGGTTGGAAATGTGCCCGTTAACAGGAAGAACACATCAATTGCGTGTTCATTCTATGGCGTTGAATACGCCGATTGTTGGTGATGTAAAATATGGTGGTGAAAGAGCATTATCAGTTGGAATGGCTGATTCTGAAAAGATGCACCTTCATGCGCGAGCACTTAAAATTATGCATCCAAATCCGAAAAAAGGATGGATGGAATTTGAGGCAACATTACCAGTTCATATGAAAAATACATTTGATTTTTTGGGTTTTGATGAAGATCAATCAGTAAATCCGTTTGATTATTTTAAAAAGGACGAATAAAAATGATAAGATTAATCCGCTATCTTTTTCTTTTGGCTATCATCTTAGTATCAAGTCTTTATATTATTTTATTGGTTATTGATTTAAATCATTTTAAAGGGCCGATTGAAAGAGAAATCAGTTCACTTTTGGGTAGATCTGTTGAAGTTGGGCGGATTGAACTTAAAATGTCTTTAATACCAAAATTATCTATTAAAGATTTAGCTATACAAAATCCAAAAGATTTTGAAGCTGATAAACCATTTGCAACGGTTGGAACAACAGATTTAACATTTTCTATTATGCCGTTATTCCAAGGTGTTATTCAAGTTGATGCTGTTCATTTAGGAAATGCGCATATTTACTTAAATCAGAAAAATGATATTAATAATTGGACGTTTGCTGAAAAAGAAAAAAAAGATCAACCAACTATTGAAACGCCATATAGTAATAAAAAACAATTTGATGTGAGAAGAGTTAAGGTTGAGCAATTTTCAATTTCAGATTCTGTTGTAACATACATTTCAGAAACAACAAATGAAACGGCTGTATTAAAAAGTTTTGCTTTAAATGAATTGCAAAATGCAACAGCTCAATTGATTTATAAAAATATTCCAATACAAGTGAATTTGTCAACTTCAAATATTTTGCAAGTTTTGCGTTCTGGTTATGTGAATGATTTTACATTAAATGTTCGTGCTTATGAAAGTTTAATGAAGATTTCAGGCCAAATGGAAAACCTTTATGCTTTAAGAAATATGAATTTCACTTTTGATATTTCGTCTCCAGATTTTGGAAAGACATTATCTTTATTTGGTGCAAATGAATTTTCTCAATTAGCTTCTGGTAAACCTTTTTCAATGGTATTTGTTGTTCAAGGTTCTTTAGATGCATTTAAAGTTTCAGGATTAACTGCTGAAGTGAAAAATATGGCTAATTTGCATTTAAATTCAATCATTGAAAATATTTTAACAAATCCAAAAGTTTCACTTAAAGCAAGTGGGGAAGTTAAAAGTTATGATATAACAAATAAATATGGGGTGCAACCAATTACATTGGATTTGGATACATTGTATGAGGGTAAAAAAATTGATGTTAAGAAACTTTCATTATTTATCAATAGATCTGATGTTTTTGCTAAAGGAAGTGTGGATTTATCAAAAGAGATTCCATTTGTAAAAGGCGAAGTTTACTCTAATTATTTTGATTTAACAGATGTTGTTTCTGAAAAAGAAGGTTTATCGATTAAAGAAACAAAAGGATCAGAAGATGAAACTAGTGTGGAAAAACGGATAGATTTATCATTTTTGAATAAAGTGAATGGTGAAGTCCTTGTATCATTTTCAAATTTAAAAATTTTAAAAACTGATAAAGATTATCATGAAGGCTCATTAACGCTTCATTTGAATAATGGAGATTTAAAGGTTAATCCATATCGTTTTGATTTCTTGAATGGAAATGTCAGTGGTGATTTAGAAGTGAATGCCTCCGTGCAACCAGCATTTATTTCCTTAAACTTAAAAGGCTTGGGTTTGATGATTAGCGATTTAAAAGATGTTTCAGCCCATTTAAGAAATTCTACGGCAAATCTTTTGGTTAATGTTCAATCAACAGGAGATACTGTTAAATCTATTATGGGTCATTTAAATGGGGAGGTTAAAGTTCAAGTATCTTCAGGATTAATTGTGAATAAATGGTTTAATTCGCTGCCATCATTAATTGGAATTGTAACAAAAAACAGTGCTTTTTCTTATGCAGACACAGAAACACAGTCTGAACTTAATTGTGCTGCAATGAAGTTAGATATTAAGGATGGGATTATAAAATCTGATAAAAATATTGCTGTTGAAACAGCTATGATGAATTTGGTTGTCAGTGGAAATATTGATTTTGCAAAAGAAACGCTTTCTCTTTCTTTAATTCCTTCTTTAAACCATCTAAATAATAAGATAAATAAAAAATTATCTTTTGCTCAATATATTCGTTTGGAAGGACCTTTCTCAAATATTAAAATGAGTGAAGACACAGCTGGCGCGTTAAATGCTCTGAAAGATAAAGAAATTGAAAAATTAACAAATAAATTGTTAGGGGATAAAACAGCTAAAAAGAATGATTATATTCCAATTGGCGGGTTGTGTCAGTTGGCTCTTGGTGAAGATGTTTTCTCAACAGAGCAAAAGAAAGAAAATGTTGTGTTGGGTAAACAAGATAATGCTTCACAAAAAGATACAGCAAAAAGCATTAAAGAAAGTTTGAAAGAGCAGGTAAAAGATCAAATTACTAAATCGTTAACCGAAATATTGAAACGCAAATAAATGAAAGAGATTCATTGTTTTATTTTTGGCCGTGTTCAAGGAGTTGGCTATCGCGCTTGGTGTGAAAAAGAAGCGCGAAAGCTTTCTCTTTCTGGGTGGGTTCGTAATCGATCAAATGGTTCTGTTGAAGTGTATGCGAAAGGATCTATTGAGAATATTGATGTTTTTTTAGCTTCTTGTAAAAATGGTCCTTTGTTTGCTCATGTTAAATCAATTGAACCTGTTTCTATTGTAACAGCATCTGTTCCTTTGATTGAAGAGGGTGTTTTTAAACAGATGCCAACGGTTTAATGCTTCATTTAAAATTTATGTAACACCAAACAAAAAAAGCTATCAAAAATTGATAGCTTTTTTTTATTTAACTTTTTTATTTTTAAGCAACTTCAAGCTCTGGAAGAGGCAAATCTTCAACGAATTTAATATCGGTGAAATACTCTCTGATAATTGAAGATCCTTGAGCTTCTACAACAAGAACTTTAAATGCTTTTTCAAGATTTTGTCTGACATTAGGATTAATATAATCTAAAACAATGGTGTTTTCTTTATTACGATAAAAAACAGCATGTTCACCACCATTATAACAAATCAACGGTTTTTCTTCATTTGTTAAGCGAGCCTTAATAATAAATAACAAGTCTCCTGATGAATTTTTTAAAATATCATATTTTTTTTCTTGTTCGATAATAGTTTTTTTCATAGTGCCTCACCTAATAACATTCAACTTAACAACATTATTCCACATATTAGAGGGAAAATCAATAAAAAAAAGGCCTTTTTTTTGAAAAATACAAAAAGTGAAAACTTTTTTATCTTATATTTAATAATGATTTTAATTTGTTTGGAGTTTCATCATTCCAACCAGATGTGTAACCTTTAGGGGTAAAAATAATGGGCGTGTATAATTTGGTTAACTCTATATGGTGTTTTTTTGCAAATTTCTTAATCAGAAGACGATTTTCAGCAATGCTTAAATCTTTGATTTGATAGGTTACTAAAGAGGTTTTATTTCTAATTTCATTAAAAAAAAGAATAGCTTTTTCAGTGTTATTGCATTCAGGACGGGTAAAAATAACCGCAGATGTGTTAAGTTGCGTTTCATCAGTGCAAGCACTTGAAAATAAAAGTAGGAAAACTGATAAAAGAGATAAAAATAATTTTTTCATAAAACTCCTATTGTTTAGAATTATTGTATTTGATTGTTTTATTTTAGTCAATATTCTTTTTTTGAGTTCATTGACAAATTAAAATTATTGGAGTATACAGGGCGTATGTCAATTTCTTATATAAAAAAATTAGGTCTTTTATTTATTGTGTTTTTCCAAATCGCTTTATTTGTTGTTGGTGGTGGTTTGGCAATGCTACCAGTGATTGAACAAAAATTTGTTAGAAAATACAAAATATTATCAAAGAATGATTTATTAGATATGATTAGTTTGACCCAAATTGTTCCTGGATTAATTGCAGTAAATAGTGCGGTCTATGTGGGATCAAAAGTGGCTGGCTTTTGGGGGGCTATTGTCACGGCTTTTGCTGTTATTTTGCCATCTATAGTTATTATTTTGATTTTGGCATTGTTTTTTCAAGATTTAAGTTCTTCTAATCCTATCATTATGGGGGCATTTTCTGGGGTTCGTGCTTGTATAACGGGTGTTTTTTTTGCCACATTTACGCGCCTTCAAAAAAGTGTTTTAGTTTCACCATTGATTGTTTTTATTGTTTTTATTTTATTTGTTTTATTGGTGATAGGAATAAGCCCAGTTATTGTTTTACTAGGTGGCATTCCAATAGGATATATTTATTTTTATATGGCTCAAAAAGGATACATGCCTGATTTATTGAAAGGTTCCAAATGACGATTTTAATGTTGATGATAACATTTGCAAAATTTGGATTATTATGCTTTGGGGGAGGGTATATGATCATCCCTATGTTATTGCATACATTTGTTGAAGAACAGGCAATTTTATCTTTGGATTCATATGGAAATTTAATCTCTTTGGCGCAGATAACTCCAGGGCCTGTGAGTATTAATGCGGCGACATATGTTGGATTTCTTTCAAATGGGATTTTGGGTGGCATTTTTGCTTCAATCGGTTTAATTTTGCCCGGTCTTTTTTTAGCGTATTTTACCGTTCGTTTTTTACAAAAGTTTAAGGGAACATTTTTTGTAAATGGATTATTAACGGGAATGCGCATTTCTGCCGTGGCTATGATTTTATATGCTTGTTTAATATTTGTGCAATTATCGGTATTGTCAAAGCCAATTCCATGGCAAGAAGTTTATAATTTTTTAATGATGAAATCTTATTCTTTTGCAGGGTTTCACCTTAATTTATTTGAAACAATTATTTGTATTTCTTCATTTTTAATCGTTTATTATACAAAGTTTTCAATTACGTGTTTGCTATTTATTATGGCGTTTATTGGAGCTTTCTATGGGGTTCTTTTCTTGGGTTAGTTATAAATATATTGCCAATATTTCGGATTTGATGTATAATGAAATTAACTAAAGTTTTATTAAGGAGACTATAATGCTTTTTAATCCAGAAAATTATCCCTATTCATTAAATACTAAAATTGTTCAAATGGCGTTTTATCTGATTCAGAGAGGTGAAGCAGGTCATAAAAGAGGATGTTATACTCAAGAATATGCCGATTGTGGTGGAGTCAGAACCATTGGATATGGAACGGTTACAGAGGATGGCTATAATCCTTTAGATTACAGGGAAAAAACAATAACGGAAGAAATGGCCGTATCTCTTGCGCAACAAGAAATGGTGTATAAGCTTGATGAGAAATGTCGAACAAAGTTTCGAAATTATGATCAGTTACTTCCATGTTATCAGGCAGTGATTTTGGATACAGTTTATCAAGGGTTTTGGACAAGGATTGTAGATGATTTTAATAATGGTAATATGCAGGCAGTATATGATACCGTAACGGATACATCTTTGCCTAAAAATGGGAATAAAGAGCGCGCAGCTGTTCGAGGTAGAGCTATTGAAATGGGGATGCAAATTGAAGCGGTTCAACAAGCAAACCCAAATGCTGATCCAAGGGCTGTAGCTTCACTTTTAGCTCAACAAATGATAGTAAAATATCAACATTTAAATGGAACAGATTTAGAATTAACACGTGATGAATTAGCTTTGCTTTATCGATCAACAATGTTTGCTTATGGTGTTAATTGTTCGGAACAAGAGATTAGGGATTTTGCTCTCTCATTTCCAAATGTAGCAACTGGGATGCATGGAATTGGTTCAAATGGAGAACAGATGACTCCTGGTTCATCTAATATGTTTAGTACATATCAAAATCAAGCTGCTTATGTTGTTAACTCATCAAGGCAAGGCGTTAATTCATTGTTGGCTGGGGCTCAATCAACAGATTCTGTTGCTCAAGCAGAAGCTCAACAAAATAAAGGAACAAACGAAACAGAAAACTCAACTGGAGCAGAAATAGTTAACGCTGTGTTGAGTATGGTTGGTATGCAAGCTCTTTTAAAAATTGTTGGCAATGTTTTAGATGTAGATTCCTCATCTTCTTCATCTGATGGTGTTTCAGCAATTGCATCAGCTTTGCTTAATGGAAAAAGCGATAATCAGGCATAGAAAATTATTATTTTGAAGACGAATAAAGGCTTCATTGTTAAATAATGAAGCCTATTTTTTTTTTATTTAATATTTGATAAATTAAAAATGAATATTAAAAGCGTTGAAGATAAGACCGCTTAGAAAAGCTGTTAAAAATAAGAATGAAACAATTTTAAGATTTTGTTTTAATCGATGATTTACATGAAATAAAACTACAAGACCAATACCTGCATTAGATAAAATAATGCTTAAAAAAGTTCCATCTGCTAAAGTTCCATCAGCATATAATTGAGAGCCGATAACAGAAGTGGCACAATTTGGTATTAAACCAAATAAAGCACCAAAGAAAGCTCCTAAAAATCTATGTTGAAAAATACCATCTTTTAATTCTTCTGGATGAATATATAAAAAGGCAAAGTTAAGAAGAATATTAACAATAAAAATGAATAAAAATATATTTAAAGTATGTTTTAAAGCCGAAAGGTATATATTTGAATGGCAACAACCACATTCAACTTGTTTGCAAAGAGAATGCATTTGAAAGGTAGGTTTTGCGCCATGGTTTTTCTTTTTTAATATCTTATCAAGTAAAATGCCAATAGAAATAGCAATAATAGTTTTATAGCAAAAAATACTAATGATTTTTTTTAAAGGAACTTGATTTGAAAGTAAAATCGGCAACATTTCATCTGAAGTTGCTAAAAATAATGCAACAAGGGTGCCAGTTGAAATAACTCTGGTTGCATAAAAATTGGCGCCTGCAACACTTAATCCACATTGGGGAATCAATCCTGATAATGCAGCTAAAATAGGAGTGAATACCGAATGGGTTTTAGCAAAAAATAAACTTATATTTTGAGTTTGTTTTTCAAGATATTCTAAAATAATATACGTAATAAATAAATATGGTAAAAGCATAAGGCTTTCATTACTTGCATGTGTTAAAACATCAAAAATAGAAGAATGATGATGCATGATTATCCTTTATGTGAAAAAGAAATTTGATGAAGGTGAGTTAAAAAGTTTGTGACGCGAGAATCAAGAATAATATCTTTTTGTTTGATGTTATTTGTAATATGGATATCTGATAATTTTCTTGTTCGACTTAAAGCAACATACATTTGTCCATGCGCAAATGCTCCTTTGTTTGTATCAATAATAACTTTATCCAAAGTTTTTCCTTGTGCTTTATGAATGGTGAGTGCATATCCAAGCTGTAAAGGAAATTGTTCAAATGACCCTGTTTCCTTTTCAATCACAGAATCTGTTTGCGCATCATAATCGTAGCTAAAACTTTGCCAGATTTCTTTGCCGACAGTTATCGTTTTATTTTCTTGAAGTAAATGAACAATTAAATATTCTTCTCGCATATCAATAATTTCACCCATAGATCCATTGATAAAATATGGGGGATTGTTTTTATTAAATAAAACAATGGCTCCTTTTTTTAAGATAAGATTTTTGGGAGCAGGGGTATCTTGTGATTTTTCAAAAGTTCCCTTTGCGTTGGCAATATATGTTTTTTCTTCACTTTGAATTTGATTTAATCTTATTTGATTAATCTTTTCAGCTATTTGCTTGTAAGGCGTGATTGTAACAGCTGTTCGAAGTATTTCTTCATCTTTGAATTTTAACTGATTAAAAGCATTTAAGGCGTTAGTAAGATTTTTTCTTTCGCGTATATCAATTAAAAAGTTTAATAATTGGTTATCGTTTTGCCGATAGACCTTTTTAAATTCATAAAAACAAAAGCCACTGTTTTGAAAACTTTTTGCATCAAAGAAAAAGGCGTTGGCATGTCCATATTTTTGTTGGAATATATGATATGTTGTGTTTTTAATGACGGGAGGCAGTTGGCATAAATCGCCAACAAAAATCATTTGAACGCCACCAAAAGCAGAAAAGTCACCTCTTGCTTTTTTTAGCAAGTAATCAATGGCATCTAAAATATCTGGGCGAACCATTGAAATTTCATCAATAATGATCATATCTGTCTTTTGAAGGATTTTAATTGTATTTTTTTTAAGTTCAATTTGCTCTTTAACAATAAAATCACTGAGTGGTAATTGAAAAAGAGAGTGTAACGTTACGCCAGAAATATTTAAAGCAGCGATAGCTGTGGGGCATAAAATTCTTATTTTTTTATCTGAATGGTTAAAAAGATATTTGATAAAAGTTGATTTTCCAGTGCCAGCTTGTCCTTGTAAAATATAGTTGTCATTCGTATTTTCAATTCGGTGAAAGAGGGCATGTTGTTCTGCACTCAAAGAAACGCCAGTTAAATCAAATAAAAATTTCTTTTTTTTCATGGGCTGCATCATATCTTTTTTTTATTAAAAGGTCAATAGAATAAAAAATCTTGTTAAAAATGAACTTTTTTTATACGATATCGTTATTATAATCAGGAGGTCAAAAAATGACAGATATTTCAATGCTAATAAAAGAAGCAAAACCGCTTTATTATAAACGAAAAAAACAACGACAAATAATTAAGAATGTTTCAGTTGGGGTTTCGATGAGTTTATTATTAGGGGTTTTAGCTATAAATCAAATTGCTCCCAAAACAATTTATCCAGAATTAGATGATCATTATGTTTGCTTGTATGATGATAGTTCGTATGAGTCTTATTTTCAGTTGACAGCTGAAGAAGATATATTCCCAACAGATGAATATGGATTGATTTTGGTGAGTGCATGACAAAAATTATCAGCGAAACGCGTTTAAAAATCAGAAATGTTATTAAACGAATGACCGGTTCATATAATGAAGATTTGGAGCAGGAGGTTTTTTTAAAAGCACTTGAACATAAAGAACTTTATAATGAAGAAGGAAAAAGTATTGCTTGGTTGAAAGTAATTGCACAAAACTTAATTAAAGATATGTTTAAAAGTGCATCTTTTAAAGCAGCAAATTGTTCTGAGGCGATACATGAAATTCAAATTGAAGATGAAAAAACACTTTCAGCTTTGGATTTGCAATTGCAAAAAGAAAGACAAAAAACCATTTTAAAAGCAGTTGATTCTTTGCCTTCAAAAATGAGAGATGTTATTTATTTATATGAATTTGAAGAGTTAAGTTATGAAGAAGTATCTAAAAAATTAGGAATATCTATTGGAACAGTTAAGTCTAGATTATTTAATGCAAGAGAAATTTTAAGTCAAAAATTATCACATTTGAAAGGAGAATAAAATGAAAAAATATTTATCAATTATGTTAATGGGAGTGGTTCTTTGTTCATCACAAGTATGGGCAAATCCTGTTGATGGATCTGCTACAGAAGGAGCTGTTGGTGTTGAAATGAATATGGAACAAAAGGGTGGATTTAGACATAAACAACGCAAAAATTTTATTGAGAAGCTGAATTTAACAGAAGAGCAAAAAATGAAAGCACAAGAACTTAGAGAAAAAAATAAACCTCAAATGCAAGAAATTTTTTCAAAAATGAAAGAGCTTAGAAAACAAGCAGATGAAATTCGGACTCAAAACAAAAAAGAATTTGAAGCTATTTTAACTCCAGAGCAAAAAGAAACATTGGAAAAAATGCAAAAAGAGCATCATGAGAAAATAAAATTCAAAAAACATAAAAAATAACTCTATGAATATATAGTGAAAAATAAAAAAGAGGGAATTATTCCTTCTTTTTTTTTAAAATAAGTTGCGTCTTTTTATAAAAAGAATTAAAATACATCAAATCATAGTAAAAAAGTTTAAAAGAGGAGACTTTTTATGTTGAAGCGCATTAAAAAAACATATAAACGCACTTACACAAAAAGAAAAAAAGCATCTATTTTAGATCAAGGAAATTGTTTTTTATCAGAAAGTGAAGATAAAAAAAGGCGTAAACATCTCAGTTATTTCCTTTTGGGTATCGCGGCTTTATTAGTTATTATCCCTTGTCTTTTTTTGCTTAAAACACGTATAGAACAAGAGATGTTTATTGCTTCGAAGCAAGAAGTATTAAAGGAACAAAAAGCCGTTACAATGGTAATGCTTTTTTATAAACATCAAAAAGGTTATGTTGAATATTGCCAATCACAAGGGGTTTCCTTAGTTGAATATCCTAAAGAATTTTTAACTTATTTTAAACCACAACAAGATGTTTTAGAAAATTATTTAAAAGAGAAAAAAGGATTTTCCTTAGATCAATCTTATTATCGGTTGAAAGATAAATTTTCAAGAGTTATTAATAAGGCCATATCCATGAATTTTGATAATATGGCAACTCATTTAGTAACAGGTCAAAAAGAAGCAATTAGTTTCTCTCATAAAGATGTTTGTTTATTTTTAGAAGAGAATGCTTCCGATATTGTTAAATCAGATTTAAATCCAGATTCATTAAGAATTCAAGATGCATTTAATATTTTAAGTGATCTTAAAAATTAAAAAAAGATTTGATTTTTTCGAAAGTATTTTCAAATAAAGATTTTGATTTTTGAGTTCTTTTTAAAGCAAGTGTTCGGCCAAATTGCTTGTTATAGAATTCTTTTTCACCTTTTGGATTTTGAAAAACATAAAGATCATTTTCAATGCCTATAAAAGTATATTTATCATTATTTCTTTGGCGTTTGTAAATATTTTTTGTTTGAGTTGGTACAAAGTAGTCTATAAAATCAATATGTTTTATTTGATATCCGTTTTTAGGTGTTTTAGTTTTAAGGCATTGTCTATTATAGATGAGTTCTAGAGAGTATTGATCAACTTTATGAGATATTTTATTAGCGGTTGTCATACTTTCTAAGCGTTCGCAATCTGTTTTTAATTCTTCTGGATTTTGAACACCTATTGCTTTTAAAAGTTTGTCACTGATTTTTCTGGCATTGGATTGAATTTGTTTATAATATTCTTTAGAGTTGGTTCTATGGCGTCTTAAATTAATTAAGTGCTCGTTAAGCATATGTAGCTTACCACCATTTAAAAATATTTTTGACCAAAAATCATAATCTTCACTAGACATTAAAGACTCATCATATTGGATATTATGTTTTCGAACAAAGTCGGTTCTAAAAAAAGAAATATTTGTATAATAATTTTTTAAATGAAAAATCACTTCAAATCGATGAGGGGGCACCCAATTATTTAGACCATTTTTTTCTCTTCCCATTTCTAAATAAAGGGCATTTAACGCAACAACATCATCATGTTTTTCAAGATATTCAACGTGTTTTTCAAAACGTGTTGGAAGAGAAACATCATCAGAATCCATAATTGCAACATATTTGCCTTTTGCAGCATCGGTTCCACGATTTCTTGAGTAAGAAATACCTTTATTTTTTTCATTTGTTAAAATTCTGATTCTAGGATCTAATTGAGCATAGGATTGCAAAAGGTTATCTGATCCGTCTGTTGATCCATCATCCACAATAATAAATTCAAAATTTTCATATGTTTGATTTAAAATAGATTCAATAGAACGGGGCAAAAGAGAAATCCTGTTGTATGTTGGCATAACAACGGAAACCAATGGTTTTTTATCTGTATAAATAAAATAAAAGCCGCCAAACATGATAACGGGAACGGTAAAAAGAAGAATATATTTTTTCATCTTATGCTTTTCCTGATATATTTGTCAGATAAAAATGATTAACGCCTAAACCTTCAATTGCTTTTTCCCATCTAGAGGAAAAAGGTGTTTGAAAAAGAAGAATTGGATCCGCAGGAACAGTTAACCAAACATTACTCATGATTTCATCTTCCAGTTGACCTCTAATCCAAGAAGCGCAACCTAAAGCAATTAATGATTGGTTTGGACCATTTCCTGCTGCAATATCTTCTAAAATATCTTGTGTTGAAGTTAAAGCGATATTGTTTTCAATAAAACAAGTTTCTGGCCTAAAATAATCATCTGAATGCAAAATAAAACCATGAGTGATTTGATCGGGGCCACCTAATAAAATTTGGGGAACCGTTTTTTCGCTGTCATCAATATTATCAATCTTCAATTGAGATAAAATATCGTTAAATGACATCTTAACGGCAGGTTTGTTAATAACTAACCCATGAGCCCCAAATTCCAAAGTGTGTTCATAAATATAAATAACAGTTTTATTAAATCTTAAATCGTCAATACCCGGCATGGCAACGAGAAGTTGCCCTTTTAAGGATTGAAAATGCGGATTTTTGTTATTTATCGTTTTGTTCTTCATCATCAAATTGATCAACAAATCCTGTTAATTCAGAGTTTTCAGCATCATCAAGTTCAGCATCATCATCTAAAATTTCAAGTTCATCTGGTCCCATATCATCATCAGATAAAGGAATGTCTTCAGTCATTTGTAACAATGCTTCTTCATCTAATGATTCATCTTCAATCTTAGGTGCTGCCTTTTTAGCAAGTTTTAATAATTGTTTTGTTTTGCTTTCAGCATATGAATCAAGAGTATAAGATTCACCACATTTTGGACAAGTGAAGCTTTTTTTATTCATATCATAGAAAAAAGTTCCACATTTCAAACATTTGCGTTTTAATCCCCATTCAGGTTTTGCCATTTTGATCCTCCATTATAAAAAATACTTGTTATTTGTGCCTTTTACATGTAATCTTAAATTTGTCAATAAAAAAATTAAAAAACGAGGAAAAAAATAAAATGAACGTCATTGCGATTGATGGATCTTCTTCTGCAGGGAAGGGGACTTTGGCTTTAAAATTGGCCGAAGAACTGGATTATGCTTATTTAGATACTGGGGCATTGTATAGAGGGGTTGGTTATGAGCTTTTGCAAAAAGGATTGGATCCTCAAGATGAAACGGCGGCAGTTCAAGTTGCAAAAAGCTTAAGTGTTGAGCGGATGTTATCGCTTCAAGACGATTCGTGTATTAGGAATGAAGTTTGCGGTAAAGCAGCTTCTTATGTTTCTCGTTTACCAAAGGTAAGAGAGGCGCTTTTTGATTTTCAACGCCGATTCGCGCTTTCACCTATCAAAAAAGATAAAACACCAGCTAAAGGTGCCGTTTTAGATGGGCGCGACATAGGGACAGTTATTTGCCCAGAAGCTAAAATTAAGCTTTTTTTAACGGCAAGTAGTGAAATTCGTGCTCAAAGACGATATAAAGAGTTGCAATTAAAAGGATTATGTGTTATATATGAAGATGTTTTATCGGATATTATCCAACGAGATAAGCGAGATCAAGAGCGTTCAACCTCTCCATTAAAACCCGCTGAAGACGCTTTGGTAATTGATACATCCGATATGACGGCGGATGATGTATACGCTCAAGTCATCGCCTATATTAAAGAGCGGATTTAAAAGTCCCCGAAGAAAAGGTTCTTTGGTGGCCAACTATATTTATTTAAAAGGATTAAAATGAGTACAATTGAAAACCAAATGCCAGCAGAAGACTTTGGCGCATTATTAGACGAATTTATGGGTAAAGGTTCTTTGCAAGGCAAAGTCGTTTCTGGTAAAATTGTTGGTTTTGATGATGACTACGTCACAGTTGACGTTGGTTTAAAATCAGAAGGTCGTATTCCTGTTTCAGAATTCGGCGCACAAACATTGAATTTAGGTGATAGCGTTGATGTTTTTGTTGATCGTTATGAAGACAAAGACGGTAATGTTGTTTTATCTCGTGAAAAAGCCCGTCGTGAAGAAGTTTGGGGTGATTTGGAAAAATCATTGGCAGCTGGCGAACATGTTATCGGAACAATTTTCGGTCGTGTTAAAGGTGGTTTCACAGTTGATTTGAATGGGGCAACAGCATTCTTGCCTGGTTCACAAATCGATGTTCGTCCAATCAGAGATATCACTCCACTTATGGGTGTTGCTCAACCATTTGCTCTTTTGAAAATGGATAGAGTTCGTGGAAACATTGTTGTTTCACGTCGTGCTGTTTTGGAAGAAACAAGAGCTGAACAACGTTCTGAAATTATTAAAAACCTCTCAGAAGGTCAAATCGTTGAAGGAACTGTTAAAAATATCACAGATTACGGTGCATTCGTTGATTTAGGTGGTGTTGATGGTTTATTACATGTAACAGATATCTCATGGAAACGCATCACAAACCCAGCTGAAGTTTTAACAGTTGGTCAACCTGTAACTGTTCAAATTATTAAATTCAACACAGATACAGGCCGTATTTCACTTGGTATGAAACAACTTGAAAGCGATCCATGGGTTGGTGTAAACGAAAAATTCCCAGTTGGTGCTTCTTTCAAAGGAAAAATCAGCAATATCACAGATTATGGTGCATTTGTTGAATTAGCTAATGGCGTTGAAGGTTTAATCCATGTTTCAGAAATGAGCTGGACAAAGAAAAACGTTCACCCAAGCAAAATTGTTTCATTAAGTCAAGAAGTTGAAGGTATTGTTTTAGATGTTGATGAATCAAAACGCCGCATTTCTCTTGGTATGAAACAAATTCAAGAAAATCCATGGAAAGCATTTGCTGATACGCATGCAATCGGTGATGAAATCGAAGGCGAAATCAAAAATATGATTGAATTCGGTATCTTTATCGCATTGAATGATGAAATTGATGGTATGATTCATACATCAGACCTTTCATGGGAAAAATCAAGCGAAGAAGCTATCAAAGATTACAAAAAAGGCATGGTTGTCAAAGCTAAAGTTTTAGACATCGATGTTGAAAAAGAACGTATTTCTTTGGGTATTAAACAATTAACTCAAGATCCATTTGCTGATGCTTCAGATAAAATCAAAAAAGGTGAAATTGTTACAGGTATCGTTTCAAACATCGAAGAAGGTGGTATTGAAGTTGAAGTAAATGGTGTTAAAGGCTTTATCAAACGCACAGATTTAGCAAAAGATCGTTCAGAACAAAAAACAGAACGTTTTGCAATCGGTGAAAAAGTTGATGCTAAAGTCACATCATTTGATGCTAAAACACGCAAATTGACATTATCAATTAAAGCTCGTGAAGTTGCTGAAGAAAAAGCTGCAATGGAAGAATTTGGTTCAACTAATGCAGGTGCTTCTTTGGGTGACATTTTAGGTGATGCTTTGGCAAAAGCTAAAAAAACAACAAAGAAAAAAGCTGCTAAAGAAGAAGCTGCTGAAACAACAGATGCAGAATAATTTTTAGCTTATTATCTTGAAAGAATACCGTATCCAATTTGGGTGCGGTATTTTTTTATATTTTATTTAAAATTATTGTCTAAAAAATAATGATTTTGAAACATATTTTTTAATGAATATTTTGTTAAAATTATAAAAAAAATCTTGCAAAATAAAAACCTTCATGCTAAAATCCGCAACAAGCCATCCGGGCCTATAAAAAGCCTTAAGAAAACGGGGTTTTGTAAGCTTTATTAAAGTTTATTTGGTCGGAAAAACATAAAAAAAGGATAAAATCTATGGAAAATTCATCAGTAAAAGCCTGGGAAGGTTTTAAAACGAATAAATGGCAAGATGAAATCAACGTTCGTGATTTTATTGTCAATAACTATACACCATATGAAGGGGATGATTCATTCTTAGCTCCAGCAACAGAACGCACAGAAAAAATGTGGAAAACAGTTGCTGAACTTATGAAAAAAGAACGTGAAAATAATGGTCTTTTAGATGCTGATACATCTGTTGTTTCATCAATCACTTCACATAAAGCTGGTTATATCAATAAAGATGAAGAAGTTATCGTTGGTCTTCAAACAGATGCTCCACTTAAAAGAGCTTTAATGCCTTATGGTGGTTATCGTATGGTTGAAGGTTCATGCCAAGCATATAATTTGCCACTTGATCCAAAGGTAACAGAAGTTTTCACAACATACAGAAAAACACATAATGATGGTGTTTTTGATGCTTATACACCAGATATCAGAGCTTGCCGTAAAAGTGGTATTATCACAGGTCTTCCAGATGCTTATGGTCGTGGCCGTATCATTGGTGACTATCGCCGTATTGCTCTTTATGGTATTGATCGTTTAATCCAAGATAAAAACGAACAAAAAGCTTTAACAGATTTAAGCTCAATGACAGCTGATGTTATTCGTGACCGTGAAGAAATCGCTGAACAAATCAAAGCATTAAAAGATATGAAAAAAATGGCTGCAGAATATGGTTTAGACATTTCTGGTCCAGCAACAAATGCTAAAGAAGCCATTCAATGGACATATTTTGGTTATTTAGCTGCCATTAAAGATCAAAATGGTGCTGCTATGTCAATTGGCCGTATTTCAACATTCCTTGATATTTATATCAATCGTGATATTGAAAATGGTGTGATTACAGAAGCTCAAGCTCAAGAAATGATGGATGACTTAGTTATCAAGCTTCGTATGGTTCGTTTCTTAAGAACACCAGAATATAATGAATTGTTCTCAGGCGACCCAGTTTGGGTAACAGAATCAATTGGTGGTATGGGCATTGATGGTAGAACATTGGTAACTAAAAACTCTTTCCGTGTTTTACACACACTTTATAACTTAGGCCCAGCTCCAGAACCAAACTTAACAGTTCTTTGGTCAAACCACTTACCAGAAGGTTTCAAAAACTTCTGTGCTAAAGTTTCAATTGACACATCATCAATCCAATATGAAAATGATGACTTAATGCGTGGTTTCTTTGGTGATGATTATGGTATTGCTTGCTGTGTTTCTCCAATGCGTATTGGTAAACAAATGCAATTCTTCGGTGCTCGTGCAAACTTAGCTAAAACACTTCTTTATGCCATCAATGGTGGTAAAGATGAAAAATCAGGCGACCAAATTGGCCCTGAATTTGCTCCAATGACAGGCGAATACCTTGAAATCAATGAATTGGAACGCAAATTTGATAAGATGATGGATTGGTTAGCAGAAACATATGTAAATGCTTTGAATATCATCCATTATATGCATGACAAATATTCTTATGAAAAATCAATGCTTGCATTGCATGATAAAGATGTTGTCAGAACACTTGGTTGCGGTATTGCAGGTCTTTCAATTGTTGTTGACTCATTGTCAGCTGTTAAACATGCAAAAGTTAAAGTTATCCGTGATGAACGTGGTTTAGCAACAAACTTTGAAATTGAAGGTGATTATCCAAAATATGGTAACAATGATGAACGTGTTGATGCAATCGCTCGTCGTGTTGTTAAACAATTTATGGATAAAATCCGTCGCTTACCAATCTATCGCAACGCTGTTCCAACACAATCTGTGTTAACAATTACATCAAACGTTGTGTATGGTAAGAAAACAGGGGCTACACCAGATGGTCGTCCAGCCGGTGTTCCATTTGCTCCAGGGGCTAACCCATTGCATGGTCGTGATACAAATGGTGCTATCGCTTCATTGTGTTCAGTTGCAAAATTGCCATTTGAACATGCACAAGATGGTATTTCAAACACATTCACAATCATTCCAAGCTCATTAGGTAAAACAAAAGAAATTCAAATTTCTAACCTTACAAGCTTGCTTGATGGTTACTGTGGAAATTCTGGCCAACACATCAATGTAAACGTTTTAAATCGTGAAACACTCAAAGATGCTATGGAACATCCAGAACAATACCCACAATTAACAATTCGTGTTTCTGGTTACGCTGTTAACTTCATCAAACTCACACGTGAGCAACAAATGGATGTTATCAGCAGAACATTCCACGAAAAAATCTAAATAAAAATTTAACAATGATTTTTATCCCTCGCTCTTTATTGAGTGAGGGATTTTTTATTTTATTGTTTAAAAAAAATTTTATTAAACTCTCTTTTTTCTATTTGAATAAACTGTTTTTCAAAAAAATTTTCTATTTTTTTTTAATTTTATGGTATAATAGATATAGTATGGTTAAAAAAGGAGGGTGGTATCATGACGAATCAGGTTCCAACTTTTCAGGATATTGTAACGGCTATTCAAAACGGAGATACAAGTGTAATTGAAAAATTGCATGCATTTTTAAGTGCCGATCCGAATAATTTAAACAAGAGTGATGACAATGGGGCAACTTTGCTTCACTATGCCTGCGCAAAGGGAAATGAATCAGTTGTTCGTTTTTTATTAGCAAATGGAGCAAAAAGTTGGGGTGTGAGGTCTGATACAACGATTTGTGGTGTGCAAGCAATTCAAGGGGTCACCCCACTTCATTTGGCGGCTAAACAAGGGCATAGAAATATTGTTCAATATCTTTTAAATGCAGGTGTTGATAATAGGGCGCGAACCAGATGGATTGGTTTTCTTCGAGGGGATACTCCTGCAGATATGACGGAAGATGAAGAGATTGAAAATTTAATAAATAATTCAAGGAGATATAATTTTAATTCAATTATAAGCTTATTAAAAGCTAATCAAGAACAAGAAAAGCATGAACAAGATATTAAAGATGCTATTAATAGAATTCAATCTGGAGCAGATATTTCAGGAACAGATCGTAGCGGAAATACAATGATGCATTATGCAACAATTTATGGAAATAAAGATTTATTGAAATGTATTATAGCAACAGGAGTTGATTTAAATTGTAAAAATAATGAAGGACGAACACCACTGTATAATGCGGTTGATTTGCAAACACCCGATATGTTAGAGTTGCTTCAAGAAAATGGTGCTGATTTTAATGTTCAAGATAATAATGGTCAAACACCATTAGTTCACGCGTTGTCACGACCAGACTTGAATACTTCTAATATACTTTATTTGATTAATTTGGAAGATGTTAAGGTTGATCTTCCTTCAACTTATAATGAAACAGCTTTACATTTTGCGGCATATAGAGGAGAAGTTGAAATTATGCAAGCTCTTATTTCAAGAGGAGCTAAAATTGGTTGCAAAACAAAAGATGGTAATACCCCTTTGCATTTAGCTGTTTCTGGTAACAACTTAGATTGTGTTATTTGCTTGCTTAATCATGGTGCTAACATTTCAGAGGTAAATAACAGCAACCAAAAACCATTACAAATGATTCGAAATCCCGCTAGTATGGGAGTTTCAACTCTTGGAATTAGATATGTTTTAAATGCAAGAAATGAAACTCAAAATATGCGAGAAGTTGCCTATCTTAGTTTGAAAGCTGCAATTTCAAATAGGCATTTTTTGGTAGCTAAAGAATTAGCGAGAATTTATAAAGAGCAATCAATTGTATTAACTGCCGAACATCATTCAGAATTACTTTCTTTATTTTCAGGAAATGAAACATTACAACGTGCGCTATCTGAAATTAATGCAAGAGCAGCCGAACCAGCTCCAGCAGCCGAACCAGCTCCAGCCGAACCAGATTCGCCAGAAATTAATGCAATGAATAGTTTTATCAGAGCAATTGAAAATAATGATGTGCAATTGGCGTTTAGTATGCTTGAAAACGGGGAAGTAACACTTGATGACGTGAATGAAATTAGAAATTCTGGAAGGTTAAATGAGTCAAGTTTATCAATATGTAATGCAGTTGTTGGTTCGTATAATGATGTTGGAATAGGTGATGTCGGCGAAAATGTTGGTCTTCGACCAGAAACACCAGCTCCAGAAGTCGAACCAGCTTCAAGTGAAGGTGACACAACCGCTAGGAATGCATCTGAAGGTGAAGAAGAAACAATCAGGTTTGAAGATGTTGCGATGGATCCTCCAAATGTTTCAGCGGATAGTGCCATAGAAATGGCTGCACCACAGCCATTAGACCCGACTAAATTCCCTGTTGATACGATATCATTCGGGGAAGAGGGTGGACATGCTCCAATTCCGGAAGCTGACTTGACGGCTGTTTTGGAGGAAGCTGGGGTAAGAGAGCTGGTAAATCCAGATGCGCATCAGCAACAGGGTGCACCTGCACCTACACCAGCTGAGCCAGTAGCCCCAGCTACACCCGCTGAGCCAGTAGCCCCAACTACAGGTGAAGAATCAATCGCTACACCCGTTGAGCCAGTAAATCCAGATGCGCATCAGCCACAGGGGGCACCTACACCAGTTGAGCCAGTAGTGTCAGCTCAGCCACAGGGTGTATCTGAAGCAGCTGAGCCAGTAGTGTCAGCTCAGCCACAGGGTGCATCTGCATCAGCTGAGTCAGTAGTGTCAGCTCAGCCACAGGCACCTGTTGATCCAACTCGACTTGAAAATCAATCTGGGGATTCTTCTTCACAACCAAATGGTCAGCAAGATCAAATTCAAGTGATCCGGCATCAATATGGTGATTTAGGAGAGAATGATTCAAAGATGGATCATAGTGAAGCATTGGCCTTTGCAAATGAAAGAAATCGGTCTCGACTTGATCGCAGAAGAAGAGGGCGTCGTAATCGAAATCGGCCAACTCCATATCAAACGGCTATTAATAATATTCGCAAGATGGAAGAACTGGGCCTATTACCAAAAGGGCCAAATGGCGAAAGTAATGCAGATGTTTATTTATATCGTCTTTATCAGGCCCGAGAATTTTATCATTCTCAAGAATATTTAATGATTGAAGGTGGAGAATATCGGCGTGTTTCTGATTTATTTCGTTCAAGAGATGGAAAATCTTTGAACCGAGTTTATTCAAATTTAATTGCTCGTGAGTTATCAGATGATCAATTAAGAGCTTATGCGATAACAATTTTAACAGCAGAGCGTTGTATTGATAATAAAGGGCATGATCGTGCGCGTCATAGAGGGCGTATTTTAGATAGATATAGCTATCGACCTGGAGCTGAAAATAACATTGAAGAAACAAATCAAACCATTCAGCAAAAGTTAAATAGTGCCGGAGAAATTGTTCCAGAATATACAAGGGATGAGATTACAACAGATAGGCGAGTTGCATTTATTACGAATGAGAGTAAGATGGCATAAGTTTTTTTCATAAAAAAGAAAATAGTTGTGTTTTAATAACTTCCCTTTTAAAATAGAAAAAGTGGTATTGGAGAATATGATGATGCGCTTATCTTGAACGGGTTTAAAAGAATTATCAAGAAGATATAAATATGATATTATAGGGGTATTAGAAAAATTAGAGAGAATTTAAAGATGGTAAATATCAATAGTTATATGATTACAAAAGAAGAATTTTTAAAACGAGTAAAAGATAATATCTTACCAATTTTAAAAGAAAAAGCCTCTATTCGTTTAAAGTTAAAAAGGAAAAGAAAGTTAAATATTTGGCTGTTAATTTTGTGTATTAGTTGTGCTGGTTGTTTAGGGCAACTAGATAAGATAGGGATCCAAACGCATTGGAGTGGATTTCTTTTGGTTGTGATTGGATTAGTGATATTTTTTATTCAAAATAAAAAATTAAAAACAGCCATTAGAGCAGAAAAGAAAGATATTTTTACCCAATCTCTTAAATGGTTAGATTTATATCCAGAAAATAAAAAAATTGACAGTGAGTTTGTAAAAAAATCAAAACTTTTTTCATTAGCTAATCTTGATTTAGAGGATGGTTTTTCTGGTCGAGGGAAGTATTCAAACTTTTATGTCTCTGAATTGCATTTTATAGAGAATAAGAAACCAAAACATGTTTTATTATTAAGTATCCCATACTTAAATGTAAAATCTCAAACAATGGTTTATCATACTTCTTTACTAAAAAAGCCTTTTACTTTTGGATTTAAAAAAATTGTTTTGCCTCAAATGGGAAGTTGGAATGAAAAAAATATTGTTGTTTCAAAAGATAAGAAAGAAGCAGAGTTTTTACTCACACCAGCATTTTTGAAAAAATTAGCTGAGGTCCAAGAACTTTACCAGCAAATTGCTTTAACTTTATTTAAAGGTTTTTTTGTTGCAATTGATCAAGAGCCAAAATTACTACCAAGAATTGATTTATCTTTTTTTGATGGGCAATTGTTGTTGGCTATCCATTTGGGGGTAAATGTGTTTGAATTATTTGATGTTAATTTATCGAGTGATGACTTAAAACCATTTGAAGATTTTTATTTTTCCATAGAAAAAATTTTGAAATCTGTTGCTATTTTAGAAAACTAAATTCTTTAAGGTTTGTATATTTTTTTTTGATATAGCGGATAAAAATTTAGTTAACTTAATCAACTCTAAATGCTTATTTTCTCGATAAAAAAGAAAAAAACTTGCTTTTAAGCCGTTTTTGATTTAAAATTAAAGGAGATGGGATTAAAAAGATAATCTGCGTATTTGTTTTTTAGGGGGATGATTATGCGCTTATCTAGAACGGGATTAAAAGAATTATCTAAAAGATATAAAGATATTTTGCTTAAATGTCTTTGTTTGAATGCAATCCTTTTTGGATATGGGATTTCTTTCCCCGTTGGCTTATATGCTCAAATAATCATTCCAGGAGGAACGCTTGATGCACCAGTAAATGCTGGGGCTTATTCTACAAATAGTAATGTTTTAGAGTTTGCTAATGGTATTTTTGAATTACCTGATATGCAATATAATTTTACTGGTGATTCTACTGAAAACACGATTAGATTTTCAAATGCTACAGCAAAATTAATGACTGATGGCTATTATTCTGACCAATATGTAACATATTCTTATTTTTTTGATGATACCTCTGTTATTGATTTAAGATACGACGATTATCCAGCAAAGACATCTTATTGGTTTGATAATTTGTCAGGTGAAGGAGCCTCAATTGCTTTTTATGTTTCAGAATCTAATGGAAAACTTATTTCAGATCAATTATATTCCGAAACAAGTTATGTGGCCGATTTTGATCCTTTTCTTATTTCGATAGATCGTGTAACGCAAAATAAGGAATATAATCCTATTCAAGTTTTAGATGGAAAGGCTGAATTTAATTCGTCACTTGAAGGAAAAGAAATTTATGCTGCTGCAACAAGTGGGTATGAAAGTCTTTCAAAAGTTATTAGAAATCAGGGAAACAAAAGCGCTCTTTTGCAATCAATTCAATTTATGTATAAGGGCCCAACTAATAATGAAACGCTTTCTTCTTTGAATCAATTTGAAGGAAATGCCATATTTTTTCATGATACGACAACATCATATCAAATATCAGGGGATTTAGGCGTAACTGGTTTTGGTGAAAAAACGATTAAAGGCGTTGGCATTGATTCAAAAATTGTTGTAAACAGTAATACGCCTGTTTCTATGTTTCAATTAAAGAAAGATTCAGAAAATTTAGGAAGAACAACATCTCTTTTGGTTCAAGATTTAACAATTGAAAATGCAGAATCTGTTTTAATAAGTGAAAAAGACTCAGGATCTGTTGTCTTTAATAACGTGCAAATTTTAGGACAAAATTTAGGACTTATTCAAAATGGATCTTCTTTAACAGTTGAAAATTCAATTTTAAAAAATCTTGTTAATAAGGGAACAGCTCAGTTATCAAATTCTATTATTCAAGGGAAGTTGGATATTGAGGAAGGGCATGTAAGTTTAATTGCAACAAATTTAAGTGATGTTGTTGAAGTTAAAGGAAAAACAACTATTTTATCAAAAAACAGTTTAAATACCCAAGGTCTTGGAACAATTATTTTAAATGGTGTTTCAGGAACGGGAATAATTGAAAATACAGGAAATTTAATTATTAATTCTGAAACTCAGGATGCCACTTCTAGAACAGAAAATGCAGGCGTTTCTTTGAAAAATACAGGCGTTTTAAATCTGAGTGTTGGTAAAAATATTTTTGATCAAGTTGTGAACAATGGATTATTAACCAATGAAAGTGAGATGCATGTTATTTCAAGCTTGGACGCATCAGATATTCAAGGTAATGGTTTGATTGTGATGGAAAAAGAATCTGTTTTAAATTCACTGGATGCAAATACTTCCTTTGAATCAACAAACCATTTCTTAAGCAATAATATGATTTTTGGCAATCGTTTAAAGAAAGTTAAAGTTGCAAATTTAACTGTGGCCGAAAACTCAATACTTGATATTAAAAATATTGATGTGACAGTAAAAGAACTTGTTTTATCCCAAAATTCAACGCTTCAGGTCTCTTTAAATGGAATAACTGATTATGGCACGATAACGGGCGAAAAGTTAAATGCACAAACTGGTTCATCTATTCAATTTAATTTGGGTGCAAATTTTACATCAGGCATTTATCAAGTTTTTAATATGCAAGAAATTTCAAGTTTGCCTTTAGTTTTAAATTTAAATGACCAATATAAATTGGTGGATTTAAAAAATGGTAGTTATTCTTTTGAATTAAATAAAGAAGAAAATACGATTTCATTTATTCCAAATTCAAATCAAGCAAGGGCAATTTTTGCTCTTCAAGGGGGAAAAGGAACAAATAACTCATTTAATATAATGCAAGAAGAAGTGTTAAATGCTTTAGAATCAGATAATATAGAAACCATTCAAAAAGGAAAGGATGCAGCCCGATCAATTGGTTCGAATTATGCATCAACGGTTCAATCTGTTTCTGTTGAACAAACGGGGGCATTGATTAATGCAATTGCATTAAATATACAAGGGAATTTTAAATCGATTGGGCGTTCTGCTGGTGAAGAGGCGTCACGTGCAAGTGTTTGGACAAAAGCTCTTTATTCCAAAACAAAAGATTCTTCTCGTGGAAATTATAAAATTCATGGAGCAGGGGGTATTTTAGGGGTTCAGACAAGGGCAACAGATAGTTTAAAGATTGGTATTGGCTATGCATATAACAGAGCTGATATTAAGCAAACGGGCAGGGATACAACGATTGATAATAATACCGTATTTGGATATTTTAAATATCAACCTTCTTTGTGGTTTATTGATGGTGTTTTATCTTATTCTCGTGGTGAATATGAAGAAGAAAAATTTGTTTTATCATCTCAGGGAAGAGCTGATTATCAAGTAGATGTTTTAGCCGTTCAATCTTTAATTGGATATGATTATAAATATAAATGTGCCTTATTGACGCCTAAGGCGGGTTTTAGGTATATGAAAATTAAGCAAGAGGCTTATATGGATTCATTTGGAACGAAAGTAAATCCTGTTTCATCTGATTATTTAACGCTGATGCTGGGAATAGACACGCAACTTTCTTATAAATCAATAAAAGGAATTAAGGTTCGTCCAACGGCAAGTGTTTTGTTTGGCTATGATTTAAAAACAGATGATATAAAAGGTGTTAATACCTTATCAAATGGATCTTCTTATGTTGTTGAAGGGAAAGCATTGCCAAGATTTAGTACGAATGTGAAATTAGGTTGGGAAACCAAATTAAATGAAAGAACCAGTTTAACTTTAGAATATTTGGGGTCTTTTAGAAATTCCTATCAAGACCATGGTGGTATGTTAAAGTTAGAATATAATTTTTAATTTTTCTGTATTAAATGCAATAAAAAAAGGCAGATAATTGATTATCTGCTCTTTTTTAATCTTAATTTTAAAAGTGTTATAAAGTGTTTTCAGTGGTTAAAACACCTCTTTGAATTAAGATGTTTTTCCCAATGGCAACTCTTTCTCTTAAAGTATTTTTTGAAATTGATTCTGAATTATTTTTAAATTCACCATATGCGCCAACAATATAAGTTAATAAATTATCAAATTGACCATTTTTATTTAATTGTTCATCAATGGAAACAATGATGTTTTGAAAAGTGCTTACATCCATTGGTTCTAGTTTATTTTCATGAACGGTATAAAATGTTGAAGCTTTGTTGCTTGTTTTAATTCTATAAAACTTATTGTTTAAATACCCTAAAATGATATTGGTGTTATCAGCTGTGATAATAACAGGGGTTGAATTATTTTCAGCTTGTATCATTTTTAAATAAGCTTGTTCAGTTGTTTTTAATTCTTTAAGAGTTCTTTGTTCTTGAATTCTTTTTTGAGCTTCTTCTTGTCTTCTTCTTTTTTCTTCTTCTTTTTGAGCAAGTTTAGCTTGTTTTTCAAGTTCTTTTTTCTTTTTTCGTTCTTCATTTTTTGCATCAAAAACAGCTTTATTTTCCATAAAACGTTTAAAATCACGTTCTTTTTTAATTTGTTCTTCTGTGCGCACTTGTGGTTTAGGCGTTTCTTTTGTTATAGGTGTGGAATTAAAGCGTTCCGCAGCTTTTTTGTTTTTTTCAATCATCACATTTAACTGAGAAATCAATTCTTCAGTTAATGGATGTTGTTGAATTTTAGATAAAATTAATTTTAAAAGCTTTTCAGCTCTAAGCCCAACAACATTTTGACCACTAAAACGAGTGTTTTGATTTTTTTGCCAGCGAATATAAACTTCATTGTTCCCTTTTGTTTCGCGCATCACAAGGAAATGTTTGTTATCCAAAATTCCAAAGCAATAAATTGGATCAATGGTAATATGTTCTTTATTGGTTCTATATAAATCAATTGATGATGGTGTTTGAGTCATAAAAAGCTCCTCTTTATTTAAAATTTTGGCAATTATATCATAAAAATAGAGTTTTGTAAATATTTTTTTATAAAATGCTAATAAGGGCTTTTTACTTCATATGCTCGATAGGTTGGAATAGAAAACTCTATTTCATAAAGAGAGTTTTCTTTTTTGTTTTCAAGGCTCATTTTTTGAATTTTTTTCTGTCTTTCTGCACTAATTATAAAGTTATTTTTTTCAGTTTCATAGACAGAGCCTAAACTATCTGTTTGAAAATCAAGATTTATTTTTATAAGGGAAAGAATTTTTTTGTTTTTTTCATCTAGTTTAAATTTAAGGATTCTTGAAAAGCCTTAAAGTGTTTTGGGTTCTTGAATAATTTTTTTAGCAAAAAATAAAGAGGGGTGTTTTTTTTATTTATTTGATTAAAATTTTTATCTAAAACAAGAAGAGATCCACTCCAATAAGAATGAGGAGGCATAGGGGCTTCTTGTTGCATAACAGAATATAAAATATTGCCGTTTAGGAGTTTATGTTGTTTAAAATCTGAAAAACATTTATTTTGAGGGGCTTTTTGGTAATAAAGTAAATTGCCCTTTTCATTAAATAGATAAGCAAACGATCCTTTTTTGCATGAACCTTCGAATGGTGCTGTTAAAAAATAGCTGGGTTCTGGTTTTTGATTTGTTAATTGGTTTAAAATTTGATAAGCCATTTCTTCGGGATAAAGGTGCAAACGATATTTTTTGTTATTAATAAAAACTTCTAAGACTTTAAAGCGATCAATTTGCTTAAGTTTAAAACTTTTTGTTTGATTTCCTAAAGAAATGATATTTTCGTTTAAAGCGGTTAAATGATTAAGGTGATAGTTTTGAATATCTGGATGAAAAGGAGGGATCAACTCTTGAGAGTTGACCCTTAATATTTCTTATTTATTATCAGTATGAAAAATAAGTTATTCTACTTCTTTGGCTGATACATCAATGTGTGTAGGGGGGGGCATTGAAAAACAAAGAAAAATTGAAAAAATAATCTTTTTCATACTGATGTGCCTTTATTGTTGAATTTCTTTTGAATTATAAATTAATTTTAAATCAGTTAAATCCATATCTTGTGGAACTTCAAAAATTAATGTTCCTTGATGAGTGCCTTTTTTTAAAGTTAATTGTGTGAACGGTTTAATATTATATTCTAAAAGAAATTTATCATCTTTTAACCGAGAATAGGTGTTGTTTCCTGATTTTAATAAAATTTCTTTTGATTTGAATGGATCGGCAGATTTATCTTCATTTTTTGCTTGGATTTGAACTAAAATAAATTTAAATCCAGTTTGAGGTTTTTTTTCGCGTTCTTCAACAACACTATCTCCAGTATATAACTCATAGGTTTGTGAGGCAGAAAAAAGATCTTTTGCTTCAAAATCACCTCTTGTAACATGCCAATCACAAAAAGCAAGGGAAGGGATCATATAAAAACTTAAAAGGAATAAAAATTTTTTCATTTGACATCTCCTGTGTGAATTAAAACAGCATTAGAATTAAGAGGAACAATTAATTCTTGGGTTAGGTAAAATACATTTTGACCATTTTGGTTAAGATAATTTGCTAATTCTAAACCTTTTTGTTGAAGAATAATTGGATCAACAACAGTATTTTTAAAAAATATCTCTTTAATTTTTTCTTCATCAATAAGAATAGGAGTTGGAAAAAATTTTGCTTGTTCTTGTTTTACTTTTAATGTTTTTTGGATTCCAGTTCCAATAAAAATATAAGTTTTATTTTCTTGTTGCGAAGAGTTATCTTGTTTATTATTCATAAAAACGGCACACCCAAGTGTTTTTTTAGAGGCTTCATCAATAAAAATACCAAATCCGTTTGTTTTAATTTCATCAATGTTATTAAAAATAATCACATCATTGAGTTCCAATAATTCTGGTGTTAAAGAAACAACTTTTCTGATATTTGTGCCATGTTTAAAAATCATGGAAGGGGTTGGGTGATCAAACCAAATGGTTTTATGCTTAATTTTATTTGAAACAAAAACATGCGTATTTGTTAAGCAATCGCCTTTTGAAATATCAATATTTTCCGCAATATTAAAAGTACCATTTTCAAAAACATTTGTGATGGTAACGATATGATTTTGCGGTAAAACAGTTAGTTGCATATCTCTTTTTAAGAGATTTTTATATGCGCTAGCCGGATAATAATATCGTTTAATTTTGAAAAGTTTGCTTGTTAAAATATGCGCGGTAATTTTATCTTGCTTGATATTTGCATGCGCTAGAGCTTGTTCATATAAAAAGTTGATTACTTTATCAGTGTTTTCACCCGTTATAGCGCTAACAGGAATAATATTATACGAAAAACTATATTGATTTAAAATACTTATCAGATCTGTTTTAATTAAATTAATAATTGTTTCTTTTTTGTTTTCAGGTAATAAATCAGTTTTGGTTAAGCAAATCAAAATATTTTTTAATTGAAATAAATCACATATCTCAATATGTTTTAACGTTTGAGGTTTTATTCCTTTCGTTGTGTCAACAACAATAATAGCAGTATTAGCTTCTGCAGCCGCAATAGCCATATTTTTGGTATATTGTTCATGACCTGGGCAATCCAAAATATGGAATCTGATGTCATTATAATCAAAATATCTGTGCGCAACATCAATGGTGATTTGCTGTTCTCTTTCATCTAAAAGACCATCTAAAAGCATGGCTGGTTCTAAATGAATGGCGCCATTTTTATGTGAGGCTCTTAAAGCATCTTCAATTTGGTCTTTTTTAACGTTATTTGTATCCAAGAGTAATCGACCGATTAAAGTTGACTTTCCGTCATCAACATTTCCACAGCAGATAAATTTAAATAAATGTTTCATTAAAAGTAGCCTTCCTTCTTTTTCTTTTCCATTGATCCTTCTGTATCATAATCAATGATCCTGGTAATTCTTTCTGTATATTGCGATTTTTTAATTTCATCAATAATTTCATCAAGCGTTGTTGCTTCTGATTCAACAGCACCCGTTAAAGGATAACATCCCAATGTGCGAAAACGAACTTTCTTTAATTCGCCAGTTTCATCTTGAGTGGCAATGAGCATGCCTGAAGATAATTTCTTTACATGGCGTTCTTTTGCAAAATAAAGAGGAACAATGTCAATATTTTCTTGTTTGATATATTCCCAAATATCGAGTTCTGTCCAATTTGAAAGAGGAAAAACCCTTAAAGAAGTTGTGTTTGAATAAAAGGTATTATAAAGAGGGGAAATTTCTGGATTTTGATTTCTTGGTTCCCATTTATGATATTGATTTCTAACAGATACCATCCTTTCTTTTGCTCTTGATTTTTCTTCATCTCTTCTTGAACCACCAAATGCGATTTTGAAATCATATAAATCCAAAGCTTTTTTTAATGCTTCTGTTTTCATAACATCTGTATATCGAGAGCCATCAGTAAATGGATTTAAATTTTCAGGGTTTTTATAAACAATCAATTTAATATCATTTTGGATTTTATCTCTAAAATCATACATTTCCTTAAATTTCCAGCCAGTGTCGATATGCATAAATGTTACAGGGATGGGTAAAGGATGAAAAGCTTTTTTAAATAAATGTAAAAGACAAGAAGAATCTTTCCCGATGCTGTAAAAAACAACGATTTTTTCAAAATCATTTGAAAAACAAACATCTCGGATTAAATCGATTGCTTCGGCTTCTAGTATCTTTAGGTGTTGCATATTTTTAACCTCGTATAAATTTAATAAACATGAAAACATTTGATATAAAAATGATAATTCCAATTAGGAAACATAAAACTCTGGGATTAATCTTTTGAATGATAAAAACAGCAAGGGGGGCAGCTAAAATACCACCAAGGATAAGCCCCGTTACAATGCTTAAAGATTTAAATCCAATAACTGAAAAAAAGACAACAGATTGAGTTAAAGTAACAAAAAATTCTGCACTATTAACAGTTCCAATTGTTTTAGTGATCTTTTTTGATTGGCCGATAAGTGAGCCATTGACAATTGGTCCCCATCCGCCACCACAAAGAGCATCGCAAAAACCACCTAAAAATCCAATAGATGTTAGCCATTTGATTCTTTTTTTGTGTTTAAAATTATTAAGGGCTTTTCTCATCAATGAAAAACCAATTATAATTAAATAAATCGTGATAACGGGTTGAATGAAATCTTGTTTAACAAAAGATAAGCAAATAGCTCCCATAAGGCCACCAATTATGCCTGAAAAAACAATCTTTTTTAAAAGCTTAAAGTCAATGTTTTTGATCTTTAAGTGGGAAAGAGCAGAGGCCGCTGTTGTGAAAATTTCAGAAAAGTGAATGCTTGCACTGATTTGAAGGGCTGGGATGCCCATAACACCTAAAATAGAGGCGACAATAGTGCCATATGCCATGCCAATACAGCCATCAATTAAATTTGCGCAAAAACCAATAAGAATAAAACTAAGAAACTCTTCCATTATTTTTCTTCTTTCGGATAAAATGAAAAATCTTGAATGCCATAAAAATATGTTTCGCCTCCACGATAAATAACAGCATCAAAGAGTTTTTCTTTTGTTTTTAAATCAAATCGAAGTAAGCGCCCAGTTCCCCAACCAATTTGTTCATTATCAAGAACAACGCTGGCATAAACACTTACGTTATTTGTATCTGTATTATATATAACGCTGCTGCCAGATGCAGAATAAAACGGCAATGGCATAAACCAAATAGTTTGAATTGTTTTCTTTTGGGAATCAATTTTATAAACTTGAGCATTTGAGTGAGGTGTTGTGACCAAATTTTTATCATAAACGGAACCAGAGTTATCAAATACACTGATATATCCTTCTTTTGTTATTTTTCCATCATGAGTTTTTGTTGGCCATTTGAAATCATTTGATTTTATGGAGCCTTCTTGATGTTTTAAAGAGAGGGGGTGTCCTTTTGAATCTAAAGCTGTTAATAATTTATCTTCTAATGACGGACCTTGACCATTTCTTCCTGATTTTTCAAATCCTTTATGGGCAGATAAAATAAAAATAGGTTCTTTTGTTGTTTCATGAATTTTGGCAAGGCCAGCATGTCGGCAAGATATTAAAATACCATTATCTGATGCATCATAGGCAACAGAATTGATATGGCACCAATTATTAAGGCCGTAATTTTGCGTATCTGATTTAATGATAACAGAGCGATCTGGATTTAAAATTTCGGCTAAATCAATCACATTAACGGTTTTTCCCGTATGATAATCAATTTCGATAATAAATTCGCGTTGTGTTTGAGCCTCTTTTTGATTAAATAAGGCTTTTTGATTAGTAAAGGAACCAATAACTAAAAAGTTTTTATTTGGTTTTTGTGTTAAACCATGAGTAAAGGAAACAAAATTTTCAGGGTAGGAATATGTTTGCTTTTTTTGTCCTAATAAATCATAACGGATCAGCCCTAAATTTCTATCTTCCGCTATAAGTTCACCATTTATATAATAAAGCATTTCAAAATCGCTTTTAAAACTCATACGGATATGCCCATCTTCATCAAAAACAATGCCATCATGAATGTAATGAAAAATATTTTGAGTATCGTTTTTCTCTTTAACAATATAAAGAGCTCTTTTGGTTACTTTTGGTGTTTGAATGGTTATAATTTGAGTTTGTTTTTCTTTATTTTTATTGGTTGCTTCAATTTTAATTTTATTCATTGCATTGGCATATAAGCCTAAAATGGGCAAAGAGTGTTCTGTTTTAAAGTCATTAAAAGAATGGGTAATTGAGGAAGTCCCATCTTTTTTTAATAAGGATAATTTAATGGAGGTTTCTTCTTCTGTTGAAAATTTTAATAAAGCAGATAGTTCATTTCTTCCAAAAGGATTTGTGATAATTAATGGTTCTTCTAACGAATAGGCCATTTCTTCATATTGAGCGTTGATTTGATTTAAACGTTCTTTATCATTTTGAACGGCAAAAGCATTTAGCGATGAAAATAAAAGCATAAAAAATAAAAAACGTTTCATCATTATTACCTTTCTTGAATACACAAACTTTGCGCAGTTGAGGAATTATTTTTATCTGTGTGATAAATTGTTGCATCATTTAAGTCAACATAATAAGCTTTTTCAGTCCCTGTAATTTCCTCAAGCCAGAAAAAACCGCGATGCCCATATTCTTTTTTTATGGGATAAAAAAATTGATTATCCAAACAGCCGAGCCCTGTTTTTGAACAGTTAAAATCTTTTCTGGTTGCTAAACGAAAGTTTTTTCCAAGTTGTGTGCAAAACGAACTGGCTTTTGAATGCGAAAATAACTCTGTTGATAAAACAAAAACTTTTTTGTTGATTGTAATGGGGCTATAAAATCTTTTCGTTAAGTCTTTTGTTGTTTTTGAAATGTTAGATGATTGTTTATGTGAATCATAATTAATTTTTTTATTGCAATATCTGCCTTCGTAATTTTCAAAACAAATACAAGCTCCGCTCCAAGAACCTGCATATCCATTTAAGCAAAGTGATGGATCAAATTTTTCTTTTTCAGCCAAATCCATTAATTCTTTTTTTTCTTGAGTAAAGAATAATGGTAATGTTGCAATAAGAATAAAAAAAACAAAATATGTGAAAAATTTTTTCATATTCAGCTCCCAATTGCATAGAATGTTAATCTAATTAAGGGTAATTGTAAAGGATAAAATAAAAAAATTTTTGTTGATTTTAATGAATGGATGATATATAAAGATTAGATAATATTATAATAAATAGGATGTATATGACTCAAATATCTGTTTTTAAAGGCGATTTGCCTGATAGTATTTCTTTTAAAGAGATGGTTGCAGTTGATACTGAAACCATGGGGTTAAATTTAAAGCGTGATCGGCTTTGTTTGGTGCAGCTTTCTGATGGTTTGGGGAATGCTTATTTGGTTCAAATTGTCAAAGGGATTGATTGCCCAAATTTAAAAAGAGTGTTAACAGATAAAAATATTTTGAAAATTTTTCATTTTGCTCGTTTTGATGTGGCAAAAATTTTAAATGATTTAAATGTTGAAGTTAATCCTATTTATTGCACGAAGATTGCTTCTAAGCTTTCAAGAACATCAAGCCCCTCTCATAGTTTAAAATCGTTATGTTTTGATTTATTAAATGTGGTGTTGGAAAAAGAACAACAAACATCTGATTGGGGATGCGAAGAGCTTTCAGTGGCTCAACAAAATTATGCAGCAAATGATGTTCTTTATTTGCATCAGTTAAAAGAAAAATTAGATGGGTTACTTCAAAGGGAAGGGCGCTATGAATTGGCCTTGGAATGTTTTTCATTTTTAGGAACAAGGGCAAAACTTGATTTGCTTTCATTTGATGAACCAGATGTTTTTACTCATTAAAAGGAGCGGTAAATGACAAAAGAAGAATTGATTCAAAGTGCTCATCAGGTGATTGATAAAGAAATCAAGGGATTAGAAGTTTTAAAACAATCATTTTCTGATGCGTTTGTTCAAGCAGTTGAAAAAATGATGGCTGTGAAAGGTCGAATTATCATATCTGGTATGGGCAAAAGTGGTCATATTGGTCAAAAAATTGCAGCGACATTGGCATCAACGGGAACGCCAGCATTTTTTGTTCACCCTGGGGAAGCCAGTCATGGTGATTTAGGGATGTTAACAAAAGATGATTTATTGCTTGCAATTTCAAATTCAGGGGAAAGCAAGGAAATGGCAGATATTATTTCTTATTCCAGAAGATTTGGCATTCCAATGATTGCTATTACCAGTGTGATGGATAGCACGATGTCTAAAGCTGCGGATTTAACTCTTTTGATTCCAGATAAGAAAACGGCTCCTGAAGCATGTCCACTTGGGTTAGCCCCAACAACTTCAACAACAACAACTTTAGCACTTGGAGATGCATTAGCTGTTGCTTTAATTGAACAAAAGGGATTTTCGGCCGAGGAGTTTAGAGATCGCCATCCTGGTGGAAAATTAGGAAATGTGTTGCTAAGAGCCCGTGATTTGATGGTGAAAGGGGAGGATATGCCTCTTGTCCCACTTCAAATGTGTATGTCTGAAGCCCTTGTGATTATGACGGCAAAAAGCTGGGGTTGTTTAGGTGTAACAGATGAAAAGGGCACATTGGTTGGTATGATCACAGATGGGGATTTGCGTCGCCACATGGGGAATGATTTGATCAATAAAACCGCTGGGGATATTATGACTAAAAACCCTAAAACGGTTATTGGCGATTTGTTGTGCGTTGAAGTTTTAAGATTGATGAATGAAAAGATGATCACCAATTTATTCGTTGTTGATGCAGAAATGAAACCGCTGGGATTGTTAACAATGCATTTGTTATTGCAAATGGGTGTTGCTTAAAAAACGGGAGAGTTAATGTTCACATTACGGTTGCTGAAAATAAAAATTCATTCACGGCGTGTTTTCATCTTTAAAAGATGTTTACCGATCTTTGCTTTTTTATTGGCATCGATGATGCTTGTTTGGCCAGCTTTTGTTGAACATAAAGATAAATTTTCTGTGGCAGTTCCAAGTGTGAAAAACATTCAAGGTTCTGATGTTGATATGGAAAATGTGCGCTTTTTTTCTAAAGATAAGCGTAATAATCCAATGAATATTGTGGCTGTTTCAGTTCAAGAAATTGATCCAGAAAAAAAGATTTTGAAATTAAATGACCCTAAAGCAACATATAAAACAGCTGATAATATTTTGTTAACATCTGTAAGTTCTTATGGATTAGCTTTCCAAAATGAAAAGTACCTTTATTTTGAAGATCAGATTTTATCAACAACGGATACAGGATATGAATCGATTTCTGATAAGGTGACTTATGATTATGATAAGAACACGATATCAAGTGATTCTCCGATTTTTATTAAAGGTGTTGGTGGGATGCTTCGTGCTGAAGGTTTTTTTATAACGGATAAAGGAGAAAATCTTCATTTTAAAGGAAAAACAAAAACTCTTTTGTTTGAAACTGAAAAAAAGATTCCTGAAGTTAAAGAGTTAACTTTTGATAAACAAGATAAATATTTTAAAGAAAATAAAAATTCTGTGATAGTAACTAGTTCTGATGGGCTTGTTATCAATCAAATGTTAAAAACAATTACGGCAAAGAAAAATGCTCATATTTATCAAGAAAAAGAGCATGTGAAAGCTGAAAAAATTATTTTAACGTATAAAAAAGATGTCTATAACAAAAACCAAATGGTTAAGGCTGAAGCTTATCAAAATGCTCAGGTTTTTTCTCAAAATAAAACAGCTCAAGCTGAAGAAATGGTTTTATATAAAGAAAAACAAGATATTTTGATGAATTTAAATTTAGTTCAAAATTATTATAAAGATGTAAATCCAGATACAATTAATCAAGCAGTTGTATTGAATAAAAAAGCGCTTGTAAAAGAAGATGGTTATTTGATTTTGGCTGATAAAATGTATATTTTTTATAAAGCGCTTGATAAAAATAAATCACAGATAGATCGCATTGTTGCTGTTGGAAACGTTCAAGCATCAAATGGCAGCCAACAAATTGAAGGCGGATATGGAATTTATAATCCAACAACAAAAATGATTGACCTTTATGATAATGTTCTGTTAAAACAAGGAAAGAGCGTTTTAAAAGGCGATTGGGCAAATTTAAATCTTGAAACGGGATTAAATACTTTAAAGCCGAAAGAAAATGATCAAAAGCGAATTAAAGGAAGTTTAATCGCTGAAGATTTTGAACAGGAAAGAGAGGAAAAATGATTGTGCCGCAACGAGGGCTTGTTGTAACAAATTTAAGTAAAAGTTACAAGAAGAGAACGGTTTTAAAAGATGTTTCCTTATATGTTGAACAAGGGGAGGCAGTTGGATTACTTGGCCCGAATGGAGCAGGGAAAACAACCTCATTTTATTGTGTAACAGGGTTGATTTCTCCAAATACTGGAAAAATCACTTTAAATGGAATTGATATCACAAAATTTCCAGTTTATAGAAGGGCTCGTTTAGGCATTGGTTATTTGCCACAGGAAGCTTCGATTTTTAGAGGGTTAAATGTTGAAGATAATATCAGAGCTGTTTTAGAAGTTGTTGAAAAAAACAAGGATAAACGAGAACAAGAATTGGATTCTCTTTTAAAAGAATTTTCAATTGAGCATTTAAGATTTTCGCCTTCAAGAGCACTTTCTGGTGGTGAAAGACGGCGTTTAGAAATTGCAAGGGCATTGGCATCTCGTCCATCATATATTTTGTTGGATGAGCCCTTGGCTGGAATTGATCCGATTGCGGTTGGAGAGATTAAAGAGTTGGTAGCGCAACTCAAAAACAGAGGTCTTGGTGTTTTAATTACGGATCATAATGTTCGTGAAACACTAAGTATTATTGATAGAGCCTATATTCTGCATGACGGAGTGGTGTTGAAACAGGGAACACCTGAAGAAATTATTGCTGATGAAAACGTTCGCAGAACATATTTGGGCAAAAACTTTTCTTTATAAATAAATAGTGAGGAATTTATGACACAAGTGAAAAAAATTGGTATTTTAACAAGTGGTGGCGATTGTTCAGGTTTAAACAGTGTGATTAGAAATGTTGTTTTTGCCGCAAATAGCAAAGGTTGGGAAGTTGTTGGTATTTTTGATGCAACAGATGGTTTGTTTTCAAGACCAATGCGTTATAGAGATTTAAAAGTTGCAGACTTTGATTTCCCATATGCCGCTTTAGGTGGAACAATGCTTGGAACGAATAATACAGGTAATCCACACATTCAAAAAAAAGCTGATGGCACAACTGAAGAATTAACAGATGAAGAATTAAATGAACGTTTTACAGAAGGCGTAAAAGAATTGGGAATTTCAGCATTAGTTGTTGTTGGTGGTGATGGTTCAATGGCAATTGTTAGCAAATACTGCAAAATTGCAGGTATTTCAATGATTGGTATTCCAAAAACAATTGATAACGATGCTCCAGGAACAAATAAAGCCATTGGTTTTGCAACAGCTGTTGGTGTTGTAACAAATGCGCTTGATAATTTAACAACAACTGCAACTTCTCATAATCGCATTATGATTGCTGAAGTAATGGGACGTGGGGCAGGTCACTTGGCTTTAGAAGCAGGTATTGCTGGTTTTGCTGATGTTATTTTAATTCCAGAAGTCAGATATTCTTATGAAAGCGTTGTTGCTAAATTAAAAGAAATTCAAAAACAAGGTAAACGTTTTGGTCTTGTTGTGATTGCTGAAGGGGTGAAAACACCAGAAGGTAAACATATTTTTGCTGCTAATGGGAAAACATTCCAAGGCGTTTCTCAATATTTTGTTGAACATTTACAAGCTGAAGGATTTAATGTTCGTGCCAATGTTTTAGGTCATATCCAAAGAGCAGGGGTTCCTGTTCCAGCTGATCGTTTATTGGCTGCTCGTTTTTCAACAAGAGCTGTTGATTTAATTGAACAAGGGGCTGATAACCGCGTTGTTGTTTATCAAGAAGGTCGTGTAACTGATATGGATTTAAATCAAGTGTTAAAAATTGCTAATTCACCAGTTGATCCAAAAGGCTCTTTGGTTAAAGTTGCTCGTGCATTGGGCATTTACGTTGGCGAAGAAGATTAATTATTGCTTTGATACTTGCTTTTCCTAAAAAAAAGCATTATACTAAGATATGTAACAAAGGAGTTTAAAATGGATAAAATTGAAAAACATTTGAATGCATTAAAAGAAAAACACGCTGAATTAGATGTTAAATTAGCTGAAGAAGAAGCCCGTCCTTTACCGGATAGCTTGAAAATTCAAGAATATAAAAAACAAAAATTGGCTGTGAAACAAGAAATTGAAGCCATTGAAAATAAATAAGAAAATTTTTTAAATAAAAAAAGCCTTCTTTTGAGGGCTTTTTTTTATTGACTTTAGTTTTCTTATTTATATAAAATGCTTTTATATGAATTTAATGGGGAGAAAAGGAGACTTTAATGTTAAAAAATCCGCTTAGATTATTTAATCTATCAACTTTTTTGCAAACACAAATTTTAATGTTGCCGGTTTTGTTGCTTTTCTATCAGGAAAATGGCTTAACTCTTCGTGATTATTTTTTATTTCAGGGTATTTTTTCAATTACAGCACTTTTGTTTGAGATTCCAGCTGGTTATTTAGGAGATGTTTTTCCAAGAAGAAATATGCTTGTTTTTTCATTTTCAATGTTTTTATTGAGATTGATTTTATGGTCATTTTTGGTTGCCGGATTTCCTTTATTTAAATCTAATGCATATTGGATTATTTTAGCAGGGGAAATTCTTTACTCGCTTTCAAAGGCTTCATATGCAGGTGTGGCAGATGGTTATATTTATGACTATTTAAAAAGCCAAAATAAAACCAATCGTATGCTTCAAAAATATGGTAAAATGAATTTTTGTATGTCTGTTGGAACGGCGATTGCTTCTTTCATGGGGCCAATTTTATATGAGAAATATGGTTTTGCTGCGTTGATTTCGATTGAACTTATTTTTAATTTAATGGCGATTGGAATTCTTTTCTTATTACCAAAAGTTCCATCTGTCAGAAAACGAACGATTGGATTAAAAGCAAAATATAAAGAAATATATACAATTTCAAAAAATGCTCTTAAAAATCAAAAAATAAAATATTATATGTTTTATTCTGGAATGTTAGCGGGAACAACAATGGTTTTCGTGTGGAGCTTCCAACCATTAATGAAAACAGCGGGTATTCCAGTTGTTTTATTTGGGGTAATTTATGCTATTAATCATGGATGCCGCGCATTGGCAGGGATTATGTTGCCAAAAATGATTGAAAAGTTAACATTGAAAACTATTGGTAAAATAACATTTGTATTGTTTGTCATATCATTTTTATCTTGTTCAGCAGTTGTTCGATTTGCATCACCGGTCTTGGGTTTTGTGTTATTAACATTTATTTGTATTGTGATTGGTTTTCAATTAACATTTACATTAGGGAGTGTTTCAAGATTGCATAATTATGTTGGCTCAGAAGAGCGTTCAACTGTCTCATCTGTTAATTATATGATTTCAAGATCTATAGCGGGTATTTTGTTGATATTATTTAAATTTTTACCAGATAGTATTTCACTTCAAAATTCATTCTTTGTATATTTAACGATCTTCTTGATCAGTTTATATCCGCTTTCAAAGATTTTAAAATCAAAAGAAGCATAAAATGCATAAAAGAAAAAATCCTCACTTTGGTGGGGATTTTTTTGTGCAAAAGATTATGCTTTTAAATAGTTTTTTTAGTCAGAAAAACAAGCTAAATTCGCATATTTTTTCATTTTTTATTAAATTTTATGTAAAATTTTTAAAAGTAAAAATACTTTAAAATCAATTAATTAAAAGAAAAAGGCTAAAAAAGAGAGATTTTTTTTGAAAATTTTTGGCCATAAAAACTCAAACCCGTGGTATAATGAAAGTATAGGGGGTGGGAAATATCGCTTAAAAGATAGCCCTATTTTTCATCTTAAAATTATTAACAAAAGGAAAAAGCCATGTAAACATTTTTCATTTTATTTTAAAGGAGGCAGCCAATGTCATATTATTCAAGAACCGCTTTGCGCGAACTTAAAAAAAGATATTTGAACATTTTAAAAAAATGCTTCCTTGCGAATTTGATGGCATTTTCTTTTGTTTTACCGTTGCAAGCCGAAACAGCTGAATCCACATTAACTCCATCTGAAGAGTTGGAAACTGTTGTTGAAACAACAAGAACAACTGTTTCAAAAGATACAACCATTGATCTTGCTGGTAAGAATTTAACATATACGGTGAAACAATCCTCATCTAATGGAGGTGTTTTTTATGTGAATAGTTATAAAACTCTTGAATTTATAAATTCCGATACAACAACTGATCCTCTTCTTTTATTTGAAAATAATACAGCAACCAAATATGGTGGAGCGATTTCTAATTATGGTGGTGTTACATTTGGTAAAAATTCGACAGCTACCTTCACGGGTAACTCGGTAACTGGCGATTATACCTACGGTGGGGCGATTTATAATGATTATGGTACCACCATCACGTTTGGCGAAAATTCGACAGCTATCTTCACGGATAACTCGGCATCTTCCTATGGTGGGGCGATTTTTAACAATAGAAGCACTATCACATTTGGTGAAAATTCGATAGCCACCTTCACGGATAACTCGGCATCTTGGTATGGTGGGGCGATTTTGAATGAGGTTGGCACCATCACATTTGGTGAAAATTCGACAGCTACCTTCATGGACAACTCGGTATCTTACTATGGTGGAGCGATTAATAATAGTGGCACTATCACGTTTAATGGAGAGGCGATCTTCACAAACAACTCAGCATCTGGGAGTGGTGGGGCGATTAGGAATAGTGGCACCATCACGTTTGGAGCGGATTCGAGTGTATCGTTTAGCAATAACAAAGTTGGTAATTCATTAAACGATATTTATAACTCTGGCACCATCAATATATTGGGAGAGGTTAAATCCGATATTCATTTAATTAGCAAAGGTGGCACCATTGAATTAAAAGCCAAAGATACAGATGGTGATGGAAAAGTTACATATACAGGTTCTTATGATTTATCAAACACAATTCTTGATATATCTGGTGATGGGGCAAAAGAGGTCACCATTGAGAACTTAACAGTGAGTGGTTCTTCCACCCTCAAATGGGATGCTGAAATCAAAGATACGGGTGATACATATGCTGTTGTGAATGATGTTTTAAACTCAACTGCAACAGGACAATTTACCGCTGGTACTGTGAACATTATGGGTGGGAATAAAGGTGAGTGGTATGAGCTCAAATTTACAGATTTGTATAATCAACCATTAATCTCTGTAGGTGGAAGTATCAATTATACAATAGATGGTTTATATAAAACAAAGGATATGACAGAAACGGGATTTTCCGTGAACTTTGTTGCATTACCAAAAACATTGGGGGAAGTGTTGCGTTCCACAACGGAATCAACACTTGATTTTAGGGATTATGTTACTGTTAATAAGGGGGAAACTCTTAACTATGCCATCTCAGAAAAAGATTTGCAAGAAGATGGTTCAATTGGTACTGTTGGTAGTGGTCAAAAGACCATCATCGGTGCAACGGATAAAGCGGAAGGTACCGTTATTAATGCCAATGGTGTTGATTGGATATTTTATTTAGAGTCTGGGGATAAATTAACATTAGAGAATTTAACCATCGCTAGTGCTAAATCTAGTGCTAACACATATTCCTATGGTGGGGCGATTTATAATTATTATAATTCCACAGGGTCAGTAAATTTGAACAATGTGGCATTCACGGGCAACTCAGCATCTTCTGGTGGAGCGATTTATAATTATTATGGCACCATCACGTTTGATGGAGATGCCACCTTCACGGATAACTCGGCAACAGGGTCTTCAGGGATTACCTCTGGTGGAGCGATTTATAATTATGGCTCAAGTTCAAAAATAACATTCAATGGTGATGCTTCTTTCACGGGTAACTCGGCATCTTCCTATGGTGGGGCGATTTATCATAGTGGCACCATCACATTTGGTGGTGAGGCGACTTTCACAAACAACTCGGCATCCTATGGTGGGGCGATTTATAATAATGCTGGCTCCATCACGTTTGGTGAGAATTCAACAGCCACATTCACAAACAACTCAGCAACTTTCAATGGTGGGGCGATTGTTAATGATTATGGCACCATTACGTTTGGTGAGGGTTCAACGGCCACATTCAGTGGTAACCATACATCCTCTGATGGTGGGGCGATTTATAATAATGCTGGTGACCCTAATGCAACTATCACGTTTAATGAGGGTTCAACAGCCACATTCAGTGGTAACTCAGCATCCGGCAGTGGTGGGGCGATTTATAATAGTGGTTCTGATTCTAATGGAAGTGCAACAATCACATTTAATGGAGATGCAACTTTCACGGATAACTCAGCATCCTATGGTGGGGCGATTTATAATATGGACTTCATCACGTTTGCTGGAGATGCCACCTTCACGGGTAACTCGGCATCTAGGTATGGTGGGGCGATTTATAATTATGCTAATAATTCTAATGCTAATGCAACTATCACATTTGATGGAGATGCCACCTTCACGAACAACTCGGCACCTTCTGATGGTGGGGCGATTGTTAATAATGGTGGTATCATCACGTTCAATGGAGATGCGACTTTCACAAACAACACAGCATCTATGTATGGTGGGGCGATTGTTGCTGGCGGAGGTATCACATTTAAAGAAGATGCAATTTTTGATGGTAACTCAGCGCCTATTGGTGGGGCAATTGATGCTTCTAGAATAAAATATGATGAATTTGGATATGTGATTGTTGGCGATTTACTCTTTGAAAAAGATGCTGTTTTTAAGAATAATCAAGGTTCACTAGGAGGTGCTTTTGTTAATATTTTTACCAATACCACTTTTAATGGACCAACATTATTTGAAAATAATAGTGCAGAAGGGGAAGATCTTGTGATGGGTGGTGCTATTGCTAATCTTCCATCATTTTTGATAAATTCTTCGCCAGTTGTTGATGAAAATGGCAATATGATTTATGCAAAGGTGACATTTAAAGATCAAACAATATTTAAAAATAATAAAGCCAAGGGAGTGGAAGCTGTTTTAGGTGGAGCAATTAATAATATGGCTGCAAATATGGACTTTGAAAAGGATGTTTTATTTGAGGGAAGTTCAGCAGTTGCCGAGCAGATGGCTTTAGGTGGAGCTATTTTAACGGTGGGGAAAGTAAATTTTAAAGGAACTGCTGAGTTTATTGGTAATAAAACCGTTGCCAATTTTTCATCTTCTGGCGGTGCCATTTATATAATGGCCAATATGGATGTTACACCAACTCAAATAACGTTAGGTGGTGATTTTACATTTGCAGCTAATAAAACAGAATTATTTGGAGTTGAAACACCAAATGATATAGGAATGGATGCTTATTCTTTGTTTGGAACGGACGGGGCTGTGGATCTTGTTTTAAGTGGTGATCAAAATAGCATTGGTTCATTTGAAGGCGGTATTAGTGGCACTGTTGGTATGAGTGATCCAAACATCAAGCCGTTGATTTTAAAATCCGGTGAAGGAACGGTTATTTTAGGAGACAAGTCGGTCAATGAAAATTATTTGGGAGATTATGTGCAACTTAATGGAACATTGATTACAGGATCTGATACATTCTTTAATAATTCATCTGAAAATTTGATTTTGGGTGGTGAACTTAAAACGCATGGTGGGGCGATAAATCATAAAGCAATAATTGGTTCTGATATAGATTTAGATGGAAATATTGTTATAGGTTCGGCAACACATTACACAAATTTAGAAGAAATGAACGTTAATAATGCAACAGTTGGAGGTGTTCAATTTGCAACAGAAGACATGGGAGCAACCATTGGTTTTGGATCTTATACAAAAGCTGAAAAAGAAGCTGAAATTGCCTTGATGAATGGTCAAGTTGTTACCTATACGGATAATAAAGGAACTTTAGATACATCAGATGATGAAATTGTGAGCTATCTTGTAAGTGATAAACTCTTTACAACAAAAACATTACCTGAAGGTAAACTGGCAACATTTAAGGTAACAGGAGCTTTAGATAATGAATCTGGCAACACTATAGCATTTAAAAATGCAAATGTTGAGATTGATAAAGCGTTGGCAGAACAAGGAACCGGAGCAACATATGAATTTTCAGGATCAACGCTTCAAATGCCAGAAGAATTGACAGTAACCAACAAAGTTGTTGCTGAAAATATGGGTTTAGGAGGAGCAGCAACAAATGTTACCTTTAAAGATATTGAAGTAAAAGAAGGCTCAAGTTTGGATATTGATAACAAACATGTAACAGCTGAAAGTATCCAATTTGGAGAGGAAGCAACATTAAAGGTATCATTGAATGACTTGTCTGATTTTGGCACATTGCATTCTGAAAATATGATAGGAGATGAAAAGGCAAATCTTGAGCTTAAACTCACAAATGGAATTAAACAAGAAGAAGGGGCCTATCAAATTTTTGATAAGGGAAATCAATTAACATTAAAAGAAAATAAATTAGTTAAGATTATTGATCAAAATGATGGATCTTATTTGATTGGTAAAAAAGAAGTTTCTGAACTTGAAAAAGATTTAGGCTTAACTTTAACAGAAGCCAAAGTGTTAGCTGCTGTTATGGATGACAATAATGAACGGCATCAAATGTTTAGTATGTTACAAAGAGGGATTTTAGAAGCCGTTCAATCAGAAGAGGAGGGAATATTTAAGCAAGGTAAAAAAGCCTTGAAGTCATTGGGCGGAACGGATAATAAACTCTATCAATCTGTTTCAACATCACAATTTACACAAATGCATACGTTGATTACCCAAATGCTTACAAACACTTCTTCAAGCATGTTTGATCGGGGAATGGAAGCACCAAGAGCTTCTGTTTACACAAAAGGGCTTTATGATAGGATTCATTCATTGGCAGGAGATGGTTTTAGAATTCGTTCAAAAGGAGCTATTTTAGGGGTTCAATCACAAATTCAAGATAACTTGACCGTTGGTATTGGGTATGCTGGAACGAAGAGCATCTCAAAAGAAGATTGGCGCCGAACAGAAGTTGATTCAAACACAGGATTTATCTCTGTTCAATATCAACCAAACAATTGGTGGGTAAATGCTGTTGTGACATACTCTAGATCAGAATATGATGAAGAAAAACAAATCATGGGTATGAAAGGCAGTGCAAACTATAATGTTGATTCCATTGGTAGCCAGATTATGACAGGTTATCGCATCAAGGCGGGTGATTTTATCATCAATCCAGAAATTGGTGCTAGATATATCAGCGTTAACCAAGAAGGATATACAGATAGTTTTGGCACAACAGTTGAAAAAACAACATCAGCTTATGTAACAGCGTTGGCAGGAGTTAAAGTTGGAGCCGATCTTGGTTGGATTAGACCACTTGTTGGCGTGAGCGTTGGATATGACATAAAAACAGATGACCATTCAACATTGAATACGCTTGCAAATGGAGGAGTTTATTACACGAATGGTAAGTCACTTGATAAATTAAGCACAACGATATCAGCAGGGTTTGCCGCAGATATCAGTGAAAATGCATCATTAAGATTTGAATATGGTGGTTCATATAGAAAAGAATATATTGAACATTCTGGTATGCTTCGTTTAGAATACAAATTCTAAACAGAGGATAGATCAATTTAATTATGAGGTTTGATTTTTGAATTAAGTTTGAAAGATTAAAGAAAAAGCCCTCAATTTGAGGGCTTTTAGTTAATGTTGATTTTCTTGCTTGAAAATTCGTTGAATGCAAAAAAGATGTTTTGCCAAACAAATTGGTTCTGCTCCTTTTTCAGTTAAAAGAGCAATGATTGTGAGTAATCTTAAATTTTTATCTTTGATTTGAGTTTTCATTTCGTTATCTAGTGACGTGACCTTTTTGGCAGCTTCCGAAAGGCTTAGATTTCCGCGTTCGGCAAGTATATGAAGCCCAGCAATGTTTTTTAAGTCTTCATCTTGAAGGGGAATGTGTTCATAAAGAGCATTTAGAGCTCTTGCTTTTGGGTTTAAATTAAGTAAACTTGCAAAAATATATAAAAATTGAAGGTTTTTATCTTGATAATCGCGTTTAGCTTCTTTTTCCAAGTGTTTAACAGCTCTTTTTGCTTCATTTGTTTCAAAAAGAGGGTGCATTAAACCATAGAGGAGGGCACCTTGTTCTAATTTATTACTTGAAATACATATCTCGTCTGAAGAATTCATTTTTATCCTTTGTTGTTCTTTAATGTAATTAAAAACCAAATTATATCATTATTTAAGAGATATGTCAATTTTTTTATAAATTTAAATATGTGTAAAAAAATAATGACTAAATTGTGACAAATGAAAACGTTTGCTTGCAAAATAAAAAAAAAGAGGGTAATATCTTTTTGTTTTTTTTTATAAAAGGAGAAAAAATGTTTGATTTAACAGGTAAAACGGCTTTAATTACTGGCGCAACAGGCGGAATTGGTCGTGAAATTGCGAAAAAAATGCATGCTCAAGGTGCAACACTTGCTTTAACAGATATGAATATGGATACATTAAAAGCATTTCAAGCAGAATTGGGTGAACGTGTTTTTGTATATTCAGCAAATTTAACTGATTCAGATAGTTTGAATGAGTTAGCTAAACAAGCTGAAGCAGATATGGGCCGAATTGATATTTTAGTTAACAATGCAGGTATCACAAAAGATGGTTTGGCAATGCGCATGAGTGATGCTCAATGGCAAGCAGTTTTAGATATTAATTTAACTGCTGGATTTAAATTGGCTCGTGCAGTTATCCCAGGGATGATGAAACGCCGTTTTGGTCGTATCATTGGTATGGCTTCAGTTGTTGGAGTTATGGGAAATGCTGGTCAAGCAAACTATTCTGCTTCTAAAGCTGGTTTAATTGCGATGAGCAAATGTATGGCTCAAGAATTAGCTAGCCGTGGTATTACTTTTAACTGTATTGCTCCAGGATTTATTAAAACTCCAATGACGGATGCTTTAACAGATGAAGTGAAAAAAGAACTTTTAAGGGGCGTTCCAATGGGACGCTTGGGGACAGCTGAAGATATTGCAAACGCAGCCGTCTTTTTGGCCAGTGATGAATCATCATATATCACAGGTCAGACCATTCACGTTAATGGCGGAATGGCGATGATTTAAGGTGTAGATGAAATAAATATCAAATAACGGTTTGATTTTTATTGAATTTGCTTTAAATTAAAAAAAGTGCTGGACGAATGAAAAAAAATATGCTAAAAGCATTTTGATTTCGTCTGATATAGACAAAATAAGTTAAATAACAGAAAAGGAAATATATAATGAGTAATGTTTCAGAACGCGTTAAAAAAATTGTTGTAGAACACTTGGGTGTTGACGAAGCTAAAGTTGTTGACAGCGCTAGTTTTATTGATGATTTAGGTGCAGACAGCTTGGACACAGTTGAACTTGTTATGGCTTTTGAAGAAGAATTCGGTTGTTCAATTCCAGATGATGCAGCTGAAAAAATCCGCACAGTTAAAGACGCTGTTGATTTCATTGAAAAACAAGCATAATCAGTGAAATGGAAACAAGGACGTCCTTTTACTTGGACGTCCTTTTTTATCAAAATATACAAAACAAAAGGATAGATATATGACAAGAAGAGTCGTTATTACTGGTATGGGTATTTTAAGTCCGCTTGGCCGTGGGTTGCAAACAAACTGGGACAAGTTGACAAGAGGGGTTTCAGGAATTTCTGCCATTCGTGCATTTGATACAGAAAATTTCACGGCAAAAGTGGCCGGTCAAATCCCTGTTGGTGATAATGAAGGTGAATTTCAACCAGATTCAGTGTTGTCTCCAAAAGAACAACGCCATGTAGATCCTTTTATTTTGTATGGGTTGAGTGCAGCAACAGATGCGGTTGAGGATTCTGGTTATATTCCTCAAACAGAAGAAGAAATGGAAAGAGCTGGTGTTTTAATTGGCTCTGGTATTGGAGGATTGCAAGCAATTGAATCTGCTTCTATCTTAATTCATGAACAAGGACCACGCAGAATTTCTCCATTCTTTATTCCATCAGCCTTAATTAATTTAATTTCAGGTCATGTTTCAATTAAATATGGCTTCAGAGGACCAAACCATGCGGTTGTAACAGCTTGTGCAACAGGAACACATGCGATTGGTGATGCTGCTCGTATTATTAGAAATAATGAAGCGGATGTGATGATTGCTGGTGGTGCAGAAGCAGCTATTTGTAAAGTTGGTATGGCAGGGTTTGCTCAAGCAAAGGCTTTGTCAACACATTATAATGATACGCCAGAATTAGCTTCTCGTCCATGGGATAAAGGCCGTGATGGTTTTGTGATGGGTGAAGGTTCAGGTGTTGTTGTTTTAGAAGAATATGAACACGCCAAAAAACGTGGTGCTAAGATTTATGCTGAAGTTGTTGGGTATGCAATGACTGGAGATGCCTATCATATTACTGCTCCTGGTGGTAACGGTGGTTATCGTGCAATGTTAGGTGCTTTAAAATCAGCTGGTTTAAATCCTGAAGATATTGATTATATTAATGCTCATGGAACTTCAACGCCATTAGGAGATATGGTTGAATTTAGAGCTGTTAACAGCATTTTTGGTGGAACAAATGTTTCAATGAGTTCAACAAAATCTTGTGTTGGTCACTTGCTTGGTGCTGCTGGTGCAGTTGAAGCTATTTATTCTATTATGGCTATGAATTCTTCATTGTTGCCACCAACAATTAACATGGTTGATCCAGAAGAAGAAACACAAGGATTTGATTTGGTTCCAAACAAAGCAAAAGAAAAAGAAGTGCGTTATGCTCTTTCTAATTCATTTGGATTTGGTGGAACGAACGGTTCATTAATTTTCAAAAAAATATAAGTAAAAGCGCGCCGATAAAAGGGGCAAATTAAATGCGGAATAGGATTTTTGTTTATTTTTTATTACTTTTTATCGGCGCTTCTTTTATTGGGGGTAGTGTTTTTACAACCTATACAGAATTTGTTTCAGAAGGAATTTTGAAAGAAAGAAAAGAGGTTGTTATTCCAAAAGGTGTTGGATTAAAACAAGTTGCCCAACTGTTAAAAAGAGAAGGGGTTATTGACTCACCTTCAATTTTTTTAATTGGTGTGCGAGCCAGTGGTAATGCAGGGCAAATTAAAGCAGGGGAATATTCTTTCCCAGCGCATTCAAGCCCTAAAATGGTGATGACGATTTTAGTGAGTGGCGAAACGTATATTCGTCGTCTTGTTGTCCCTGAAGGACTGACTTCTGAACAAATTGTTGAATTATTGGATAAAGCAAAAGGATTGAATGGTTCTGTTTCTGTTATTCCAAGAAACGGAACTTTATTGCCAGATACATATCATTATTCTTGGGGGGATTCAAAAGAAGGTTTGATTTTAAGAATGCAACGCGCAATGGATAGAACATTGGAAGCGTTGTGGGAAAAAAGAGATAAATCTGTTCCTTTAAAAGATGAGAAAGAGGCTGTTATTTTAGCTTCGGTTGTTGAAAAAGAAGCGGGTCTTAATAAAGAAATGCCGTTAATTGCTTCTGCTTTTATCAATAGATTAAATAAAGGGATGAAACTTCAATCAGATCCAACGGCGCTATATGCGGTTACCGAGGGTAAATATAATTTAAAACGAGCTTTGACATATCAAGATTTAAAAATTAAAAGTCCTTATAACACTTATGTGGTTAATGGATTGCCACGTGGGCCTATTTCTAATCCAGGTAAAAAAGCCCTAGAGGCTGTTTTAAATCCTGCAAAAACAAATTATATTTACTTTGTTGCAGATGGAACAGGTGGGCATAAATTTGCAGCAACTTATCAAGAACATCAACAGAATGTTTCTGTTTGGCGTTCTATTCAAAAAAAATCAAGAAAAAAAGCTAAAGAAGCTGCTGAGACTTCAGCTGAAAAGCAAGTGCAAATAAATACGTTAAGTACAAAATCAGATAATTTAGTTGAAGAAAAATAAAAAAATTTCTTTTCGAGCTTCTTTTTTTATTCTTTGTTAATGAAGTGTTAAGTTTTTCTTTCTATAATAAGAGTAATTTTGTTTAATGACATATCTTTTATTATGAAAGGAAAGCAGATGGCAACATCATCTAAATCAAAAGCAGTTAGTATTAAAAAACCAACAGCTCAAGAGCTTCAAAAATTAATTGAGTGGCATATTAAATATTCGCTTTCAAAAAGAGTTTGTGAAGCTGATAAAGATCACTTGTTTACAGCTTTAGCAATGGCTGTGCGTGATTTATGCATTGATGGTATGTTTCAAACTGCTGCACGACATGAGAAAAAAGATCCTAAAAGAGTATATTATTTGTCATTAGAATATTTGTTGGGTCGTTTATTGCCAAACAATCTTTTTAACTTTGAAATTATGGATTTAATTAATGAAATTAAATTAGATAATCCAATTCAGTTAAAAGATGTGTTAGATTGCGAATATGATCCGGCTCTTGGAAATGGAGGGTTGGGGCGTTTGGCTGCTTGTATCTTAGATGCCATTGCAACGCTTGGTATTCCAGGATATGGTTATGGTATTAACTATCAGTTTGGGTTGTTTAAACAATATTTTGAAAATGGCTGGCAAAAGGAAAGAGCTGATTCTTGGCTAGATAGAAGTTCTCCATGGCAAATTGAGAGAGCAGATAGATCTTGTTTAGTTCAAATTGGTGGTCGTGTTGTTTATGAAGAAAGAAATGGACATCGTGAACCGCATTGGGTTGGAACAAGTCAGTTATTGGGTGTTCCATATGATATGCCAATTGTGGGTTATGGTGGAAAAACGGTTAATTACTTGCGTTTGTTTGCTGCTAAATCAACGAATACTTTAGATTTAGAAACATTTAATCGTGGTGGATATGTTGAAGCTGTTGAGCAAAATATCCAAATTGAAACGATTTCTAAGGTTTTGTATCCATCTGATGCTGTTGAGCAAGGGCGTTATTTGCGTTTAATGCAACAATATTTCTTTACATCTTGTGTTATCAATGATATTATGCGCCGGTTTTTGGAAAATCATACAGACTTTGATTTGTTGCCAGAAAAAGTGGCTATTCAATTAAATGATACACATCCAACATTGGCAATTGTTGAATTAATGCGTGTTTTAATTGATGTATATCGTTTGGATTGGGATAGAGCTTTTGATATTACTGTTAAAACAATGGCTTATACAAATCATACGTTGTTGCCTGAAGCTCTTGAAAAATGGCCTGTTTCCATGTTTGAACGCCATTTGCCACGCCATTTAATCTTGATTTATGAAATCAATGATTATTTAATGAAACAGGTGATGAACAAATATCCTGGTGATGTTTCTCGTTTAAGCCGTATGTCTATTATTGAAGAGGGTGCTCAAAAACAAATTAGAATGGCTCATTTGGCAATTGTTTGCTCGCATTCGATTAATGGTGTTGCCGAAATTCATACGAAGTTATTAACCTCTCAATTGGTACCTGAATTTTATGAAATGTGGCCAGAACGCTTTAATAATAAAACAAATGGGGTAACGCCACGTCGCTGGTTGTTGAATTCTAACAGAGGGTTGAGTCAGTTAATCAGTTCCCGTATTGGAGATAAATGGATCACTGATTTATCTCAATTGAAAAAGTTGGTGCCATTTGCTAAAGATGAATCTGTTTTAGAAGAATTAAATCGCATTAAGTATGATAATAAAGTTGAGTTGGCTTCATTAATTGATAAATTAACAGGAATTAGAGTAAATCCAAAATCAATTTTTGATTGTCAAGTAAAACGAATTCATGAATATAAACGTCAACATTTAAATGTGCTTCATATTATCCATCAATATTTAAGAATTGTTGAAGATGGATTAACCTTGCCTGTGCCAAAAACATATATTTTTGGTGGGAAAGCAGCTCCTGGATATGAATTTGCAAAATTGGTTATTAAATTAATTAATAATGTTGCTAAAGTTGTGAATAATGATCCAAGAGTGAAAGATCAATTAAAGATCGTCTTTATTCCAGATTATAAAGTATCTGTTGCAGAATATGTTTTCCCTGGGGCTGATGTGAGTGAACAAATTTCAACAGCGGGGTATGAAGCTTCAGGAACAAGTAATATGAAGTTTATGATGAATGGTGCTTTAACTTTAGGAACTTTAGATGGAGCCAATGTTGAAATTTTATCTGAAGTTGGAAAAGAAAACTTCTATTTGTTTGGATTAACAGCAGAAGAAGTTGCGCAAAAACATATGGCAGATAGTTATAAACCTTGGGATTTATATAATTCAAATCATTCAATTAAACGGGTGATGGATGCGTTAACAAATGGCATGTTTACACCTGGTGAAGATAATAATCTCTTTATTCCTATTTTCCAAAACATCATGTTTAAAGATTATTATATGTTATTGGCTGATTTTGAAAGTTATGCTATGGCGCAAGAACAAATTTTTGCAGATTATGTAAATCCGCTTAAATGGTCAAAAAAAGCCTTGTTAAATATTGCAAATTCTGGTAAATTCTCCATCGATAGAACTGTTTTAGAATATGCTAAAGATATTTGGAATGTTAATTCGTCGGAGAAATAAGAATGTTAGATAAAAATGAACTACGTTTTTTTGGACGTAGAAAAGGAAAAACAATTAAATCTTCAAAGCAACAGCTCATTGATGAGCTGTTGCCAAGATTAAAACCTTCTTTTGAAGGGAAAAGTAAAGGGCAGGTGACCTGTCAAGAATTATTTTCTTTTCAACCCAAAGAATGCTGGTTAGAAATTGGTTTTGGTGGTGGTGAACATGTTGCTGAATTGGCAATGAAATATCAAGATGTTGGTTTTTTTGCTGCAGAACCATTTATAAATGGTGTGGCTTCTTTGTTGGCTCATTTAAATGGATCTCATGAAGGGAAGACAACGCACACTGGTTTAGATGAAGCGAGATCTGATAATGTTCGCATTTGGGATGATGATGTGAGAGAAGTTTTCCCATATTTTCAAGATGGCGCCTTTAAAAAAGTTTTCTTGCTTTATCCAGATCCATGGCCAAAAGCTCGTCATGCTGAAAGAAGATTTACCAATCAAATTAATCAACGTCATTTGTTTAGATTAATGTCAGAAGATGCATCGTTTTATGTGGCAACAGACGTGAAAGAATATGCTGAATGGACTTTAGAACAAGTTCAAATGCTTGATCTTTTTGAACAAGTAAATGAAGATACGTCTATTCCACCGGAAGATTGGGTTGCAACGCGTTATGAAAAAAAAGGTATTTTGGCAGGAAGAAAACCGATTTATCTTGTTTTTCAAAAAAAGAAACATAAATGAAATAAAATACTGTTGACGAAATGAAAAAAATTAGTAAGAATAAAATTAAGAAGGAGGTATTGCTATGAACTATAAATCTATTGATATTGAAGGCGGTAAGGAAATTATTTTTTCTGGGTCATTTACCTTTAGAGATCATGATACTTTTTTTGAAATCATTTCAGTAATCAAAAATACGGATATTGAAAGACTTGTTTTTAATTTAAAAGAATGTGATTTTATTGATTCAGCTGCCTTGGGGATGTTTGTGATTGCTCATGATGAAGCATCTTCAAAATCGGTTGATTTATCAATTAAAGGCGTTGAGGGCAAAGTTAAAGAAGTGATGTTTGCTGCAAGATTTGATAGCCTTTATCGTTTTGAAAAATAACGATTAAGTTTTTAAATAATAAAAAAGATTTTTTAATCTTTTAGGGGAGTTTTTGTTAGGGGTAAATAGCTATGTATTATGAAACAAGAGATATTGTTGGGGGAAAAGAAGTTATTTTAAGTGATCCTTTTACCTTTCGCGATCATGCAGCTTTTTTTGAAATTGTTTCAATGATTAAAGAAAATAATCATAAAAGGATAGTATTTGATTTATCTGATTGTGATTTTATTGATTCAGCAGCCTTGGGGATGTTTAGTATTGCCTATGGTGAAGCATTAAAAACAGAAACGGATTTGACTATTAGAGGAGCGCGTGATCAAGTAAAAGAATTATTTGATCATACGCATTTTTATCGATTTTATGATTTTGAATAGTTGAAAAAGACCTTGTTAACAAGGTCTTTTCTTTTATTTTAGTTCATCAATGGCCTTTTGTAAGATTCTGGCAGCTGCATAAGCATCTAAAACTTTTTTTTGCTTTTCTTCTCTCATAAATTTTGATGATAAGTATTCGGAAGAAAATTTTGAAGTATATCGTTCATCAATTAAAAAAACGGGTAAATTATATTTTTCAACAACTCTGTTCGCAAATAGATGAACTTGTTTGGCAATATCGCCTTCTTCGCCATTTGTTTGGAGAGGTAGGCCAATAACAATAGCTTCAATATTTTTAGCAGGAATAATATCATCAAGTTCTTTAAGTTTATAGATAATTTTAAACGGTTCAGCAAATTGTCCTTGTGAATCAGAAAGAGCAAGGCCAATTCGTTTCATGCCATAATCAATGCCTAAAAGTTGTTTTCCTTTGGGGAAAATATTTTTAGCATCTTTGAATAAAAAAACTTGTAATTTGGTTTGATTTTCGCTAGTATTACTCATTATCTTTTTTATACGAGGAAATGATAAAATATGCAAGTAAAAAAAATTGTAATGGCATCTGATCATGCGGCTTGTGAGCTTAAGTCATTTATAAAAGAATCATTAATTCAAAAAGGATATGAAATTATTGATCATGGAACAAATGATGCAACGCAATCTGTTGATTATCCAGATAAAGCTTATTTGGTTGCAAAATCAATTAAAAAGAAAGAAGCTGAATGTGGTATTTTACTTTGTGGATCTGGTATTGGTATGAGTATTGCCATTAATCGATATTCATTTATTCGAGGTGCTTTAGTGCATTCTCAAGAATATGCAAGATTATCAAGACAACACAATAATGCCAATGTTCTTGTTTTAGGAGGTCGTTTTTTAGATAAAGAAGAAGCAATGAAGATTGTTGACATTTTTTTAACAACGGATTTTGAAGCCGGTCGTCATGAAAGACGAATCGCAAAATTAGGAGATATGCCCCATGACTTTGAATAATTCTTATTTATATTTTCATCAACCGCTTGAACAAACAGATCCGATCGTTTCTCGTATGATAACAAAGGAATTATGGCGTCAACAAGATCATATTGAATTGATTGCTTCTGAAAATATTGTTTCAAAAGCAGTTTTGCAAGCAGCTGGCAGTGTTTTAACAAATAAATATGCTGAAGGGTATGCCTCAAAGCGCTATTACCATGGATGTGAATATGTGGATGAAGTGGAAGTTTTGGCAATTGAAAGAGCAAAACAACTTTTTAATGCTTCATATGCAAATGTTCAACCTCATTCTGGTTCTCAAGCAAATGCAGCCGTTTATTTGGCGCTTTTGGATCCACAAGATACGATTTTAGGCATGGGCTTAGATGCGGGCGGTCATTTAACACATGGATATAAAGCTTCTTCATCTGGCAAATATTATAATAGCGTTTCTTATGGTTTAAATTCAGATGGTTATATCGATTATGATGGGCTTGAATCATTAGCCATGGCTCATAAACCAAGATTAATTATTGCAGGTGGATCAGCCTATCCTCGAGCAATTGATTATAAAAGATTTAAGGCGATTGCAGATAAAGTTGGTGCTTATTTAATGGTTGATATGGCTCACTTTGCGGGTCTTGTAGCAGGTGGTGTTCTTGAAAATCCACTAAATTATGCTGATGTTGTAACAACAACAACACATAAAACATTGCGTGGTCCAAGAGGTGGGATGATTTTAACAAACAATAAAGAAATTGCTAAAAAAATTAACTCTGCTGTTTTCCCTGGTTTGCAAGGGGGTCCATTAATGCATATTATTGCAGCAAAAGCTGTTGCTTTTGGGGAAGATTTATCTCCTTCATTTAAAGAATATGCTCAAAATGTTGTTCAAAATGCTGGCATTTTAGCTAAAACCTTAAAAACAAACGGATATGATCTTGTTTCAGGTGGAACGGATACACATTTGGTTTTGCTTGATTTAAGAAGCAAAGGATTAACTGGAGCGGCTTCATGTGATGCGTTGGCAAGAGCTGGTATTATTTGCAATAAAAACAGTGTGCCAAATGATCCTGAAAAACCAACAGTGACTTCTGGTTTGCGTGTGGGAACTCCAGCAGGAACAACAAGAGGTTTTGGATCTAAAGAATTTGAAGAAATTGGCATGATGATTGTTGAAATTTTAAATGCGCTTCAAAAAGGCGAAGAAGAAGCTGAAAAAGCCATTTTATCAGTTCAAAAAAGAGTGAAAGAAATGTGCTTAAAATTCCCAATTTATGATGAAGGGAAGGGATTGATTTAATGAAGTGTCCTTTTTGTGGAAAATATGCCAGTCAGGTGAAAGATTCAAGACCAAGTGATGATGGCACATCAATCAGACGTCGGCGCATTTGTTCTGAATGTGGTGGCCGGTTCACAACGTTTGAATATGTTCAAAGCCAAGATTTAATCGTTGTGAAGAAAAATGATGTCAGAGTGCCATTTGAACGCGAAAAATTATATCGATCAATTCAATTAGCGTTAAGAAAGCGCGAAGTTGATGAAGAAATTATTGATCAAATTGTTGCTGGGATTATTCAATCTCTTGAAGAAAAAGGAATGGTTGAAATCCGGTCAAATGAAATTGGCGAATTGGTGATGAATTCGTTATTAAAAATTGATAAGGTGGCGTATGTTCGATATGCCTCGGTTTATAAGAATTTTACAACTATGGAAGATTTTAAAGATTTTGCTGCTAAATTAATGGAGGGCGAAGAATGAGTGATGTGAATCCAACACAAAAGTTTACAAATGCACGTTTAATGGCTGTTCAAGCTGGTTATGCAAAAGAAGTTTCTGATGAAATGTGGGATAAAATTATCTCTAAGTTTTTGCTTGGGGAAATTGGTGGTCAAGTGATTGAAGATGGTGTTGCTGGAAGAGAAAAATATGTTGATCTTCAACCAGCAGATGCTTCATTATTCACATCTATTGTGAAAGAATATCAAGATAAAGAAGATATGATTAATGAAATCATTCGTTCGAATTTAGGGGAAACTCTTGATTTTGAAAGAATGGAATTGTTGCTTAAATGCATCTTAAGAATGGGTATTGCTGAATTTTATGCTAATCCAGATTTGCCAGCACCAATCATTGTGAACGAATATGTTGATATGACTCGGGCCTTTTTCAGTGGAACGGAAGCAAAAATTGTGAATGCAATTTTGGATAAATTTGCCAAAGTTGTAAGAGGATAGTTTATATTTTATTATTTTGATAATAAAGAGCTTTTTTATGGGCTCTTTATTTTATTTTTATGGGTTGTAACGTGAAAGATTTTGTTGAAACAGAACGCTTAATTATGCACCGTCATATTTTTGAAGATGGTACATTGTTTCAACAAATGAAGAAAAAGCGAACAGCATCTTCGCCTTTGGCTTTGGCTGCGTTTATTAAGAATAATAAAGAAGTCACAGATGGGATTTTTGGTTGGTGGTTAGATATTTCATCGCCATATTCAGCGGCTTTTCATATCAAAGAAGATGAGCATTTGTGGCGACATAAAGAACAATTGCAATATTATTTGTATGATAAAAAAACGGCAAATTGTATTGGCATTTTTTGTGCTTTGATAAAAGAGAATGTGGCAGATGTTTTAGTTTGGTTGACAAAAGAAGCACAACGAAATGGATATGCTGTTGAAGGGGCAAAAGCCTTTGAAAAAGAACTTTTTTTAACTTTAGGGTTAGATGTTGTTCAATATAGATGTTATCAACATAACCCAAGTAAACAAAGGGTAGGGGCTTTTTTAAAATTTTTGGATTATGGTTCTCCAAAAGAAAATGCCAGTGTTCTTATCTGGATTAAAGAAAGGGCAAGTTTTTTATCAAAAAATGAGATAATTGGAAAAAAAATCCAATCTGCAAGTGCGGTCACAAGTTCATTTTTTAAAAGAATTAAAATGGCTTTAGGTTTTGGAAGAGTTGAGTAATTTTTTTAATCTATAGTGATATTGAATTATTTTATTTGACTTCTTTTTTCAAAGGGTTAGTTGTTATTTGTGTGTCGGAAATCTAAGGGTCGATAGATTTGCCAATTTTTTGGCATGAAATTAGTGGTAAAATAAAGGCTTTTTTAAGGGGAATTTTACTTGCTTTTCTGAATAAAAAACATAAAAAAAGCGTATTTTATCATTTTTTATGCAATTTTTTAATAAAAAATAATCATTATAAATCAATTAATTATAAGAAAAGAGAGAAAAAAT
>JAZLCE010000024.1:0-20000 GCA_045614025.1 Alphaproteobacteria bacterium | reverse complement strand
TGAAGTTCAAAAACCTCTCTTTTGCCTTCTTCAAGAATAAGATCCTTTTCCTGCTCAAAATTTTTGGTATGATTTTCATAGGTAGCATAAAGATCTTCAGCCTCTTTACGCAACTTTTTAGATTCATTAATTTCATTTTGAACACTATTAGATTGCGTTTGAGCAAATGATTTTGTTTTTTTCAGAATTGGCTTATATAATAAAGCAACAACCAAACAAAAACCTATACCAACCCAAAACTCAGGATTTGCAAACTCACTCATTTTCAAACTCCCTTTCTAATAGAATTTTGAGCTAATTTGTCAGCCAAGCGTTCGGAAATTTGAACAGCCAGCTTATCAGATTCTTTTTGAAATTTTTCACGAATGAGCTGCATTTGTTTTTCAGTATCATCAATTTGTGATCTAAAAACTTCTTCATGCTCAGCTTCCACATGAATCGCAAATTTTTGCAAATCCTGATAAGTTTCATTGATAATTTCTTCTTTTTCTTCCTGAGCTGCCGATAAACAAGTTTTATAATCATGCATTAATTTTTCAGCTTTTTTATTCACAACTTCAGCAATGTTCAAGTTTTCATCTATAATTTGTTTACGTTCAGAAAACACGTCTAAAAGCATCGGAAAAATAAAATATCTTATTCCGAGGAACATAAAGCCAAATGAAAGAAAAATCCAAAATATCTCGCCGATATACCAAGACGTATCAAATTGAGGAATCATTTTTTCTCTTTAAAAAAATTAGAGCAACATAAATGCTAAACCTAAAGCGAAGAGGGCGATACCTTCAACCATACCAGCACCAACCCATGCAAAAATTGAAACATCATTTTTCACATTTGGGTTACGGCTAATGCATGAAATAATTGTTGTGAATACAGAAGCAACACCTTTAGCTGCTGCAATCATAACAAAACTAACTAAAGCAATTGAAAGATATTTCATACCTTCAGCAAATTGTAACATTAAACCTGTATCTGTTTCCATTTTAATTCTCCTTTATAATTAATGCGAATGGATCGCTTGACCTAAATAAACACTTGTTAGAATCGTAAAAATATACGCTTGTAAAAACGCAACAAACAATTCAAACATAATTAAAATACATATCACACCAATCGGTAATACACCGAATAGGCCTGAGGAATAAACAAAACCCGCAACAATTTTCAGCAAAATATGCCCAACAAACATATTCATAACCAAACGCATTGTTAAACTAAATGGTTTTGATAAAAATGATATAATTTCAATTGGAACAATAACTGGCGCTAAAATAAAAGGCACGCCTGTTGGCAAAAAGGTTCTAAACCATTTTAACCCTTGTTTTTTCAAACCAATAATTGCCGATAAAAACAAACCTAACACAGCAAAAGCTCCAACAGGCGCTAACTGACTTGTGAAAGTGAAAGAGTAGGGGAACAAACCCAATAAATTACCCATTAAAACAAACATAAAAACGCTAAAAATATATGGCAAATACTTTTCGTATCCATGACCTATAGCATCTTTAGCTGTTTTTTTAATAAAATGAAATAATCCTTCAATAACAGATTGGGCTGTTCCTGGAACAACTTCTTGTTTTCGAACTAAAAACCATAAAAAAGAAACACCAAAAATAACAGACAACACCATAAAAAGAGAAGCATTAGTAAAACTAACATCAAATCCCAAAAGATCCAATGGTACAAGTTTTTTTACTTCAAATTGGTGCATTAAATGATTCATTTCGACTCGCCTTCATTATCCAAAGTCATTGCATATTTGACCACTGACCAAACGCCAGCTATACCACCAAGCAAAGAAAGTAAAATCGTAAATTTATCACCTGTTTCAAAAATGTTATTTGAAATAATTCCCAAAGATGTTCCAACCAAAATACAGCCAAATAAATTTATAATAACTTCTGTTATAATTTGATACCCTGAAGATTTTGAATTTTTATCTTTCATTTCTTCTTTTACTTGAATACCTTTAGCCTGTTTAATTTTTTCAGCCAACAAATCTGTTTCTTTAGTCATTTGCCCCCAACCTTTCTTTTAATTCATGCATAATAACTTCTTTATCTGCACCTTGAATTTTTTTTGTTTCATTGTTTTTAACAATAACAACACTAGGCATGGCCTTAATATCATAAAGTCGAGATAAATTTAATTGTTGTTCTAAAATTGTTTGTTTTAATTCTTGATTCAACAAACAAATATTCACTTCATCTTCAGTTAAACCACCAAGCATTGTTGCAAATCTTGTCATAATAGCTCTTGGTTTTGAAGAATATGCCCAAACCTCTTGATTTTCAAACATAATACTCATAAAGTCATCATATTTTTCTGGTTTAATACATCTGGAAATCGTTGTTCCTGTCATACCTTTTGATTCGCCAGGCATATCAACATAAATTAACTTTGCCTTTCCTGTGTCAATATAATCTTTTTTAATATCTGGCATAATTTCCGAATGAAAAACAGAACAATGAGGGCAGGTGAGTGATGAAAAAACATATATTGTTGTTGGATTTGTTTTATTACCATAAACCCTTAAATCAGTCGGCTTTATATCCGCTGGCAAGGTAGCTGAAGATGCAGCTATAGAATATAACAATGGCAATAACAACAAAAGTTTTTTCATTTATTTTCTATCTCCCAGTAAATTTAAAACGGCCATAAACATATTAATAAAATTCAAATACAAAGAAAGAGCACCACGAACAGCAACACCTTCTTGAGCATCACCAGATAAGCCTGATTGATACATATATTTCAATCTTTGTGTATCATAAGCTGTTAAACCTGCAAAAATAACCACACAAGCCAAATTTAAAGCCACTGATAAAAAACTTGATTTTAAAAATATCGCAACAATAGATGTTAAAATTAATCCAATCAAACCCATGTATAAAAAACGACCCCAAGCCGTTAAGTCTCTGTTTGTAGATCGACCATATAAACTCAAACCCAAGAAAGAACCAGCTGTAACTAAAAATGCTTGGAAAGCACTAGCTGTTGTATATAACAAAAACACGTTAGATAATGAAACCCCCATTAAAGCAGAAAAGCTCCAAAATATAACTTTCGTTTTTGAAATATTTTGAATAGCAGATTGTGAATTAATATAAAAAACTAAAAACAATGGGGATAAAATTGCAAGCCAACCAATCCAAGAATAAGATAATCCCGTTTGTGTTTGAGTATAAAACAAACTTAATAAAGGCTCTCTAGCTGATAAAAAAGCTGTCAAAGCCGAAATCCCTAATGCTTGAGCCATATAGGAATAAATTTTATTAAAATATATTTGAACACCCATATTAGGTTTTTCAACAACAGAAAATCCTTGAGAATTAAACTCCATTTTTTATCCTTTCGTTTAATATAATGCTTATGTATACAAAATTTTCACTGAAAAAACAAGATATTTTTCATAACGCTTTTTTTATTTATTGTTTTTAAACAAAAACTCAAGATATTATAAAAAACAAAAGAGCGCTTTATTTAAGCGCTCTTAATTTTGATATCAATCATTTACTTAGGCTGATACACGAAAACTTTTCAGTGCCGCAGCTTCATAATCATCTAAATTAACAATTTCATAATTTGTTTTATCGCTCATTAAAATTTTAAGCAACATATTTGTATGCATATGACCTGATTTTACACCAGAAAAATGACCAATAATTGGCATTCCAACTTGATATAAATCACCAACAGCATCTAATGTTTTATGAACAACAAATTCATTTTCGCTACGCAAACCTTCTTTGTTTAAAACAGTGTCACCTTCAACAACAATAGCATTATCCAAAGATCCGCCTTTTGCAAGACCCATTGAACGCAACATTTCAACTTCTTGAGCAAATCCAAAAGTTCTTGCATAAGCAATAGCATCTTTAAATGAACGTTCAGATAAAACTATTGAATATTCTTGATGGCCAATAGCTTTTGATTTTTGAAAATCAATCATAAAATCAACTGACAAACCTTTTTCAGAAGGATACAAACAAACGCTTGAACCTTTACCATCATCAAAAGAAACTTCTTTTAAAATTTTAATTGCTTTTAAAGGAGCATCTTGTTTAACAACACCAGCGCATTCAATTAATGTAACAAAATCAGAAGCAGAACCATCCATAACAGGAACTTCAAAATTATCAACTTCAATTAAAATATTTGTAATCCCAAAACCATTTAATGCCGCCATTAAATGTTCAATAGTTCCGACTGTAACACCATCTTTATTACCAACACAAGTGCACATTCTTGTATCAACAACAGTGTTTTCAGAAACAGGGATCATATTATCTTTATCTGTTACATCTGTTCGCTTAAAAACAATACCATGACCAATTGGAGCAGGGCGCAATGCCATACGAACCTTAACACCACTATGCAACCCAATACCAACACATGGAATGGCATTTTGCAATGTTTTTTCACAATTCTTATAATCTGTTAATGTTTTAATTTCAGCAATCATAAAAGATCTCCTTACACTAAACTTGTTAGTCAAAGAATACTTTTTTATATTAAATTATGCAAATCAATGATTATTTCAAATTGTTACAAAACAACAAGTATTATTTTTATCATTATATTTCAATATATTAGATATGTTTTATCTTTTAACTTGACTTATATTTAAAAATAATTCAAACTCATAAATATGAAAATATTAAATAAAATTAAAAAAGCGGCGCAACAATCAAAAGTCTTCAGATATAGAACATATAAGAAGATTAATGGGGTAGGGCATCGCGAATTAACAGATAAAATATTTTTCACAACAATGTTTTTGTTGCTTTCATTGGGTTTATTAATTTTGCTTACTAATGAAAAAGAAAAGGAAACCCCAACCCAATCTCAGCAAGAAGAACAAGAAATCATTCAACCAGTGGAACAAGAAGTTGTTCATTCTGATTTAGGGGATGAACCTGTTATTGAAGATACTCCAGAACCATCACTAACAGATTTAGAACAAAAAGTTTTAGCAAAAGAAGCTATTTTATCTACATATGTTTTAAAAAGTAATGAAACTTTTTCAACATTTTTAACAAAATCAAATATACCACAAACAGATCATCCAAAAATTTTAGAATCAATTTCAACACTTGTTAACTTAAACACACTTCCTCAAGGAACCATTATTTTAAGTTTTAATGATAATAATCAAAACTTTTTGGGTCTTGCTATTCAATTAGCTGGAGATGAATTTGTTGCCATTATCAAAACGGAAAATGATACATTAACACCATTCACTCACACAGGGCAAGTTTCAATTCAACAAGAAAGAATTAAAGGTAAAATTGAACGCACTTTTCAAGGATCTGCTCAAAAAGCTGGCGTGCCCCAATCAATTATAACGCAAATCACAAATGCCCTTGAAGACGAATTTGATTTCAGATCAAATATGCGCAAAGGCGATACATTTGATATTATCTATACAAAAAAAGTAACTCCAAGTGGCATTGAACTTGATATTGATAAAGAGCTTGTTTTTATTGGCCTTCAAAATGGAAAGAAAACAATTTATCGCTATTTGTATAAAAATTCAAAAGGTGTTGCCGGCTATTATAATCCTCTTGGACAAAGAGGAGAACAAACTCTTGCACAACGACCTGTTAAAGCAATTCCAAGATTATCATCTCCATATGGTTGGCGCAGACACCCTGTTTTAATGTATCGTTTATTCCATAGCGGTGCAGATTTAGCCTGTCCACGAGGAACGCCAATTTACGCTGCGGCAGATGGAGTTATCACTCAAATTGGACGAAAAGGAGCATATGGCAAATATATCAGAATTAAACACGCTGGCGGATTTGAAACAGCATATGGCCACATGCATGGTTTTAGAAAAGGTTTAAAACGTGGATCACGTGTTAAACGTGGAGAGGTTATTGCTTATGTTGGCGCTACGGGTAGGGCAACGGGTCCTCATTTACATTATGAAGTTTGGAAAAACGGGAAAACACAAAATCCACTTAATAAGCACGTAATTGCTGGATATCAATTAACTGGATTTGAAATGGAACAATTTAAATTAATGGCCGAATCCATTCATCCTGATTATTTGGAACATCTATTCGGAAAAACACCACCAATTCCCCCTAAAAAACCTCATTAAAAAAGCGCTCTTTTTGAGCGCTTTTTCTATTTGTTAAACTTAAAATTCATTAATTAATATTCTAAACCAGGCTCATCTTTAAAATCAAGTCCCCATTGATCAATATAATGAATAAAGTTTTTACGATACCCCTCTTTATCACTTTGTAAACGGCGTAATTCTTCCGTAAATTTACCTTTAAGTTTTTGACACTCTGTTACTGATGAAAAGGCAAAAAAGAGGTTAGGATTAACCAAGGCATAAGTTGAAAAATGAAGTTTATCAATCAATTTAAATCGACGCGCCTCAGCTTCAGCCGAATAAAGACTTGAAAGCATATAATCAACTTCGCCTTTCATCAACATTTGAAATGCTTTTTTTGAACCGGAAACCTGTTTCATTTGAACGGATTTTGGCAACTGACGATAAATAATAGGATAAATCATCTCTTCTTGACGGACAACACCTTTTAACCCAGCAAAATCATTAAATGATTTAATTTCTTTTTCTTTTCCTTTAACAAAAATTGGAACAATGGGGTTATCCATAAAACTTGGATATAATAAATTAATGCCAACTCCTAAATTATGTTTATTAAAATAAACTCCTGTCACAACATCTATTTTTCCACGTTGCAAGTCTTTTAAGGCTTCTTGATAAGATTTATAACCAACATTTTGAACCTTAAAATCCAAATTTTTCGCCATTTTTGTAAATAAGTCATAAGCATAACCGTTATTCACATAAATAAGCCGATCTTCATCTCGACGACTTGGTTCTTGCGTCACCCAACCAAAAGGAGGATTCGTAACAAAACCTGCAACTCGAATTGGCGCATTATAACCACATACAATTTTTTGTTTTTCTTTTATTTGAACTTTTTTAACCTCTTCCCCCTCAACATATCCCTTCTTTTTTGTTGCATAAGAAGGAATACTAAAACAACATAAGGCACCAATTAAAAGAAAAATTTTAAATATTTTCATCATCATCTCCTGGTAAAATAATGCGTTCTTTGGGAAAATCAATTATTAAAGATGTTCCTTGATTTAAAACACTTTTAATATCAACTCTTCCTTGATGTAGTATAACCATTTTTTTAACTAATACAAGTCCTAATCCCATACCTTGCTGATATTTACCAATAGCAGAAACCTTTTGATAAAAAGGATCAAAAATATGTGTTAATTTTTCTTTTTCAATTCCATAACCATTGTCTTTAAAAATAAGGCGAATGCCTGTGGATAACTTTTCAAAATAAATATCTATACTTCCATCTGAACTTGTAAACTTAACCGCATTTGAAAGAATATTTAAAAAAATCTGTTTCAACATTCTTTCATCAAATCTTAAATAAATTAAAGATGAAAAATGAATTTTTATTTTTCTTTTTTCCAAAGGAAAAGCTTTTTGAATCAACAAAATTGTTTCATTTAAAATGGTTAATAACTCAACTTTTGATTCGTTGATTTTAAGATCATTCATCTCTGATTTTGAAAAATCTAACATATTATCAATTAAAGATAAAATCATTCGTCCACTCGAAAGAATATGTTGAATATATTTTTTATGCTTTTCGTTTTGAATTTCATCTTTCATTATTTGAGCAAACCCTAAAATAGCATTTAAAGGTGTTTTTAATTCATGATTCATTTTTGCTATAAAAAGCCTTTGTTCTTTATAAAAAGCTTCTGATTGGTATTTTAAAAACAATAAATGAGCTATTAAATTATTAATTGCTTCCTCATGATTAATTAAAACTGATTTATCTTCTTTTAATTTTAAAATTTCATTTAACAATTTTTCTTCAGTCTTTCTTTGCATTTAAACCTCCATAAAAAAAAATAATCATTCTTTTAAAGAGTGAAAGACAGCCAATAAGCTGTCTAATAAAAAAACAAACGAAAAATTCTTTTTTCTTGATTTTTAAAGCAAAAAAAGATACTATTTATCAGCAAATCATGTGTTTGCGCCAGCAAATAAATACATGATTGAGAGCTTTTAGGATAGGGATGGCAACATCTGCGGTCCGTTGTATGGAGAGGTGGCAGAGCTGGTTGAATGCGCGTGACTCGAAATCATGTATGCTGGTTTACAGTATCGGGGGTTCGAATCCCTTCCTCTCCGCCATAAAAAAACTCCCTTTAAGGGAGTTTTTTTTATTCTTCTTCATCTGCAGCAGAACTATCAAGTGCATAACCTGCTGAACGAACCGTTCTGATAATATCAGGTTCTCCTCCTTCATTCAAAGCCCTTCTTAAACGTCTGATATGAACATCAACTGTTCTAAGCTCAACATGAATAGATCCACCCCACACAAGCTTTAAAAGAGATTCTCTGGAAAGAACAACTCCTGGTTTTTCCATTAAATATTGCAATAATCTAAATTCTGTTGGACCTAAATGCACTGCTCGATCCCCACGTATTACCCGTCTTTTTGCAAAATCCATTGTTAAATCTTCATAAGATAAATTATCTTGCCTATTTTCCGGTTGAACTCGGCGGAGCAAAGCACCAATTCTGGCCATTAATTCGGGAATTGAATATGGTTTTGTCATATAATCATCAGCACCAAAAGAAAGACCTCTCACTTTATCAGCTTCTTCCCCTCTGGCTGTTAACATAATGATGGGAATACTTCTCAATTCATAAGTTCTTCTCATCTCTCTACAAATATCAATTCCTTGCACATTCGGCAACATCCAATCCAAAAGAACCAAGTCTGGTTTTTCAGTGATTGCTGTTGATATCACATCTTTTCCATCCATAACAACAATTGTTTCATAACCTTGTTTTTCAAGATTATATTTTAACAGCGTGACCAATGCTGTTTCATCTTCAACAATCATTATCTTTGTCATTTAACATCCCTTCAACTTATTGATTGCTTTTTGATATGGTTTATTTTTAAAAACATAACTTCCAGCAACTAAAATATCAGCACCAGCATAAACACAAGCTGGAGCTGTCGCATCATTAATACCACCATCAACAGAAATTAAAACTTTTTTCTTTCCGATTAATTCTTTTAAATCAGCTATTTTTTTAATAGCCTGTTGTTGAAAATTTTGCCCACCAAACCCCGGTTCTACAGACATAACTAAAATTAAATCAATATCTGGTATATAAGGTAAAATATCTGCAACTTTTGTGTTTGGTTTAATTGAAATACCAACTTTTTTCTTTTCTTTTTTTACCAACGAAATTAAGTATGGTATTTCTTCTTTACATTCTAAATGAACTGTAATTAAATCTGCTCCAGCATCAGCAAAATCTTTAATCAACACTGATGGCTTTTCAACCATTAAATGAACATCAAATGGCAAATTTGTATCTTTTCTAATTGATTTAATAACAGGTGCTCCAAAAGTTAAATTTGGAACAAAAACCCCATCCATTACATCAATATGAATTAAATCTGCACCTGCTGTTGTTAATGCTTTTATTTCTTTTCCTAAACAAGAAAAATCTGCCGATAAAATACTTGGAGCTACTAACACCATTTTTTCCTCAAAAAAAAATAAAAGGGAAGGGGATAACCTCTTCCCTTTTATATTTTGTTATTTAACAATTTTCGGATCCAATTCACCAGATTTATAGCGTTTTGCCATATCAGCTAATGAAATTGGTTTAATTTTTGAAGCATGACCTGCTGCACCAAATTGAACATATCTTTCTTCACAAACTTTTTGCATAGCATCTAATGCTGGTTTTAAGTATTTACGAGGATCAAATTCAGCTGGTTTTTCTGTGTATAACTTACGGATTGCACCTGTCATTGCCATTCTTAAATCTGTATCAACATTTACTTTACGAACACCATGTTTAATAGCTTCTTGGATTTCTTCAACAGGAACACCATATGTTTGTGGCATTTGACCGCCGTAAGCATTAATGATATCTTGCAAATCTTGTGGAACTGATGAAGAACCATGCATTACCAAGTGTGTATATGGCAATTTTTCATGAATTTTCTTAATTGTATCAATAGATAAGATAGCCCCATCTGGTTTACGAGTGAATTTATAAGCACCATGGCTTGTTCCAATAGCAACAGCCAAAGCATCAACTTTTGTTTCTTCAACAAAGCGAACAGCATCATCTGGATCTGTTAAAAGTTTTGATTTATCAATTTCGCCATCAAATCCATGACCATCTTCTTTTTCACCTTTACCTGTTTCTAATGAACCAATACAACCCAATTCACCTTCAACAGAAACACCAACTGGATGAGCAACTGATGTTACTTCGCCTGTTACTTTTGCATTATATTCATGAGAAGCTGGTTGACCATCTAATGTTAAAGAACCATCCATCATAACAGATGTGAACCCATTCATCATTGCTGAATAGCAAACTTCTGGGCTTGAACCATGATCTTGGTGAACACAGATTGGTAAATCTGGATACATTTCAACACCAGCCATCATTAAGTGTTTTAAAACTGCATCATTAGCATAAGCTCTGGCACCTTTACTGGCTTGAATAATAACTGGAGAATTTGTTTTTTGTGCAGCAGCTAAAATTGCTAACACTTGTTCCATATTATTCACATTAAAAGCAGGGATACCATACCCATATTCAGCTGCATGATCTAATAATTGTCTTAAAGAAACTAAAGCCATTTTTTTATCCTTTCAGTATAGTCTTGTTAAGAATCATAATTTATGTTCAAACTTATACAAACAAACAGCGCAAAAATCAATATTTTTTTACTTTTTAATTAAAACATTCTCTCTATTTGATAATATTTTAGTTTCAATAAATATCCAAGAGAAAACAAATAACAAAAGAAAGCCTCCTATAAATAAAAACCAAATACCCGCCCTATATTTATCTTCAAAAAGCTCAATATACAAATAAACGAGTCTTATTAAAACAAAAAAGCTTGTTATATTAAACAAATAAACCCTTTTTTCTTTAATAGATAGAGCAAATAAAAGAAGACTAAAAAATAAAAATAAAATAATTGATTCAAAAAGACTTGAAAACTCTCTAGATGAAATAAACAAAAAAATAAAATATAACAAAACAGACCATTTATAAAGGGCTCTTAAAAAATGAGTGTTAAAATTTTTAGTTATCAAGATAATAACAAACAAAATAGATTCAATTAAAACAATTGAAAATAAAGGAGATTGTTCAAAAAACAAAAGTAATAACTCCAATTTTAAAGAGCCTAAAACTCCTCCTAAAAAAAGAGGAATCCAAAGAAAAAATAACAATTCTCTTTTTGCAAAAAAAACTAAAATAAAGGAAAATAATGCCCAAAAAAGAATACCATTAAAATGGGTGAGTGGAAAATTAAAAAGTTGAAAAAAAATTCCAACACCACCCCCAATCATAAAAAACGAAAGAAATAAAACAATTTCTAGTAAAAATTTCTTTCTTTTTTGAACTGCATGATATCCTAAAACAAGCAAAAGAAGACTTGATATAGCAAATCCAACTTCTTTAAAAATAACTGGTATTTTATCCCAATATTCATAAAAAAAAGAAAATACTCCAACACAACAACAAAGTAACCCTATCCATAAAAAACTTAAGAGGACAAACGGCAAAAACCGCTTATCCTCTTGTTTTAATATTTTTTGTTGCTGTTCTTTTGTAATTAACTTTTGATCAACCCAAATTTTAGAACGCTTTTTTATATTCATATTCCCCTCATTAAAAGATTTTTCTAATCTTTTAATGAGATAAGTTCTTTCACTATATTTTCAATGTTATCCACACTAAATCCGAACTCTTCCATAACTTTTTTTCCGTTTCCGGACATACCAAATGTATCAACAGATAAAATAGCACCCGTTTCTCCAACAAACCTATCCCAACCAAATGAAGAGGCAGCTTCAATAATTAAATGTGGAGCTTTTCCTAAAATAAACATTTGATATTCAATAGATTGCTTTTCAAAAAGCTCTCGACTAGGCATTGAAACAACAGCAACATCAATTCCTTTATCTTTTAATGATTTTTGAGCTTCAACTGCCAACGATACTTCTGAACCTGTTGCAATCAATGTTGCATCTCTTTCTCCTTGAGCCTCACTAATCACATAAGCACCAAAAGAAGACATATTCATTTTATAATCTTTTCTTAAAACAGGCAATTCCTGTCTTGAACAAACAATTGCACAAGGGGTTTTATTGCTTTGCAAGGCAAGTTCATAACATTCAGCAGTTTCAATACTATCTGCCGGTCTAAAAACCGTTACATTTGGTATTGCTCTAAGCATAGCGAGTTGTTCAATTGGTTGATGAGTTGGCCCATCTTCCCCCACTCCTAATGAATCGTGTGTAAAAACATAAATTTCTTGCTCTTGCATTAAAGCGCCTAATCTTATTGCTGGTTTCAAGTAATCAGAAAATGATAAAAACGTACTAGATAATGGAATAAATGCCCCATAAGAAGCTATTCCATTCATAATTGCGCCCATTGCGTGTTCTCTAATTCCATAATGGATATAATTTCCATTAAAATCATCTTTACTAACAGGATGAGCGGATGAAGGTTTTGTATAACAAGCACCTGCTAAATCTGCAGATCCAGATAATAAGAATGGACAATCTTTTAATAAAATATCTAAAACATTTTGAGAAGATTTTCTTGTTGCTAAAGATTTTTGGGCTTCAATTTCTTTTTGTTTATATAAAATTAAATCTTCCTTAAATGATGATGTTGGAACCTTATTTATTAAAGATAAAAATTCTTCTTTTTGTGGATGATTTTCTAATACTTTTTTCCAAGATAAATATTTGTTTTTATGTACCTTAAAAGATTCTCTCCAAGCATTAAAAATATCTTCCGGAATTTCAAATGGATTATAATCCCACTTTAAATTTTCACGCAAAGCATTTATTTCATCTGTACCCAAAGGAGAACCATGACAAGCAGGGGTTCCACCTTTTGTTGGAGCTCCATATCCAATGGTTGTTTTACAATCAATTAAAACTGGTTTATCCGAAACAATAGCGCCTTTTAATGCCGCTTCAATTGATTCAAAATAATGACCATCACAAACAAAAACACGCCAGCCATTAGCTTCAAAACGTTTTTTCATATCTGTTGATGAAGAAATATTTGTATTTCCATCAATGGTAATTGAATTATCATCCCAAATAACAATTAAATTTTTTAAATTCCAACGTCCTGCTAAAGCAATTGCTTCTTCTGAAATACCTTCCATTAAACAACCATCACCAACAAAAGCATATGTTTTATGATTAATTAAATCATCTCCAAATCTTGCATTTAAAAGTCTTTCAGATAAAGCCATACCAACAGCGCCTGCAATTCCTTGCCCCAAAGGACCCGTTGAAAAATCAATTCCTTTAATTAAATGTTTTTCAGGGTGTCCTGCTGTTTTACTTCCTAATTGCCTGAAATTTTGAATTTCTTCTAAAGAAACATCTTCAAATCCTGCAAGATACATCAAGCTATACAACAAAGCAGAACCATGCCCATTAGATAAAACAAATCTATCTCTATTTATCCACAAAGGATTTGAAGGGTCCACTTTTAAAAATTTAGACCATAAAACAGTTGCAACATCTGCCATTCCCAAAGGCATACCTGGATGTCCAGATTTTGCTTTTTCGATCATATCAACTGATAAAAATCGAACAGCATTTGACATTTTTGATAACATTTCTTTCATTTTTTACCCCCTTCAATCAATATAACGTGAAAAATTTTAATATTACTTAAAAAAATAAAACTCTTATCTATTTCTAATAATTTTATATTACTTTATCTTTAAAAACAAAAAAAGATTTCTTCCATAGGCTTGCGTTCTTATTATTTCAAAAGAATATGGAACCTCCTCTTGAATCAACTTATCGGTTTCAACAATAATCATTGTTTCATCATTTATCCAACCATTTTTTTGAAATTGCACAAGTGATTTTTGCCATAAACCTTTTCCATATGGAGGATCAAAAAAAATAATATCTGCAATATCATTAGCTTTTGGTGGAAAACAAGCATCACAAGAGATGATTTTAATATCATCCATACCTGATGTATTTCGACGAATACAATTTAGCGCCTCTTTATTATTTTCAAATAAAAAAACTCTTTTACTCCCACGAGAGAAAGCTTCAATTCCCATACCACCAGAACCAGCAAAAACATCTAAAAAACATATATCGGGCCAAGATTTATTCAAAATTAAGAGGTGGTGATTTAAAATATTAAATAAACCTTCTTTTGCTCTATCAGATGTTGGGCGTGTTATACTCTCATCTGCAGCAAGCAACTTTTTCCCCCGAAAAACGCCCGATATAACTCTCATAATAACTCTTTCATTGCTTTCTTTGAAACTTCTCGAACTTCACCCTTTTCTAAATTTCCTAATTGAAAAGGACCATAAGAAACTCTGATTAACCGCGTTACTTCTAATCCAAAGAAAGCCATTAATTTTCTAATTTCTCGATTCTTGCCTTCTGTTAATGTAACAGAAATCCAACTATTTGTTCCTTTTATTTGTTCTACAACCGTTTCGCAAGGCGCATATCTTATCCCTTCAATAGTTACCCCTTTTGCCAAACGTCTTTGAATATCTGGTGTTAAAACACCATGAATTCGAACACGATATCTTCTTTTCCAACCTTTAGATGGATGTTCTAATTCTCGAGCTAACCCCCCATCTGTTGTAAGCAACAATAACCCTTCAGAGTTTAAATCTAAACGACCCACAGATATCACGCGTGGCAAATATTTAGGAAGAGATTCAAAAACGGTTTTTCTCCCTTGAGGATCTTTATGTGTTGTTACTAATCCTGTTGGTTTATGATAACACCATAAACGCCGTTCTTGCTTTTCACCAATAGGCTTATCATCAACTAAAATTTTATCATCAGATGAAACTGTAAAAGCAGGAGTTGTTAAAACAACACCATTCACTTTCACACGACCATTTAAAATCCATTCTTCAGCCATTCTTCTAGAACATAATCCAGCAGCGGCAATAATTTTTGCAATTCTTTCTTTCTTTTCTGTCATAATTAGTATATTATAGGAAAAAATAAAAAGATGAAAGTAAAAAATGAACCCAAATGAAACGATTTTAAAAACTGCTTACAAATATGCATTAAAAGCAGCTAAAAAAGATGAAGTTCCTGTTGGAGCTGTTATTTACCATACAAAAACGCAAGAAATAATTGCCTGTGCGCACAATCAAACAGAACAGAAAAAAAATCCTCTTGCTCATGCTGAAATACTGGCGATTCAAAAAGCTTGTAAAAAATTGGATGTAAAGCGATTAAATGGCTATTCATTATTTGTTACTTTAGAACCTTGTGTTATGTGTGCAGGAGCAATTTCTTGGGCAAGACTTGATAATGTATTTTTTGGTGCTTTTGATCCAAAAACAGGAGCAATCTTACAAGGAGCCCAAGTTTTTTCACACAAACAAACTCATCATAAACCAACTTTCAAAGGCGGTTTTGATGAAGAAAAAAACAGTCAAATTCTAACTCAATTTTTTAAACAAAAAAGAAAATAAGATTATGGAAACAGAACAAAATCCAATTTTATCAGTTACTCAAATTTCTCTTTCTCTTAAAAGCTGTGTTGAACAAGTATTTAACAATATCAGGGTTAAAGGAGAAGTTGTTGGTGTTAAAAAAGCAGCCTCAGGACATATTTATTTTTCATTAAAAGATTCTGATTCTGTTTTATCTGCCGTTTGTTGGAGAGGAAAGGATAAAACAACAGTTGCTGCTTTTGAAGATGGTCTTGAAATTATTTGCACAGGAAAGTTATCCACATATCCTGGACGATCAAATTATCAAATGATTGTGGAAAAAGCAGAACCTGCAGGTATTGGAGCTTTATTAAAGCTTTTAGCTGAACGTAAAGAAAAATTGGAAAAAGAGGGATTATTTGATGAAGCAAAAAAGAAAAAAATTCCTTATTTACCCAAAACAATTGGTGTGGTAACAAGTCCAACTGGTGCTGTTATCAGAGATATCATGCATCGTTTAAATGATCGTTTTCCAAGAACTGTTTATTTATGGCCCGTATTGGTTCAAGGAGAGGGCGCTGCCGAACAAATTGCTTCAGCCATTCAAGGTTTTAATAAAATTCCAGCTCAAGGAATTGAATTTGGTGATGGAAAAAAACTTGAAAGACCAGATATTTTAATCGTTGCAAGGGGAGGGGGAAGTTTTGAAGATTTATGGTGTTTTAATGAAGAAATTGTTGTAAGAGCTGTTGCAAATTCAGATATTCCTATTATTTCAGCGGTTGGTCATGAAACAGACACAACATTAATTGATTATGCTGCCGATTTAAGAGCTCCAACACCTACTGGTGCAGCAGAAAAAGCTGTTCCAGTTCGATCAGAGCTCATTTTAACATTAGAACAACTTAAAAACAGAAATTTAGATGGATTATTTAGGTTTATAAATGAAAAGCAACTTAAATTAGATGCTTTATCAAAATCAATGCCCAGATTAAATGAAATTATTAATTTATTTTTTGAAAAATTAGATGATAAAACTGAAAGATTATCAAATTCTATTCAAACATACTATACAGGCATTGAAAATAAACTAGATTTCTTATCAAAACTATTAAAATCATATTCATATACCTCTGTTTTAGAAAGAGGATTTTCATTAACATTAGATAAAAATGGAAATATTATTTCAAGTGGAAAACAAGCGGAAGAAACCGACTCATTTTTTATCAAGTTTAGTGATAAAAAGGTTGAGGTATCAACGTTAAAAAAACAAGAAAAAACTTTAAAAAAAACCAAACAAAAAGAAAATAAAATATCTCAAGGCAATTTATTTGGAGAATAAAATGAAAAAATTTTTCATCTTCACTATAGCTTTTTTTCTTTCAACAACAAGTTTTTCTTTTGAATTACGATCTCCAGTCAAAGAGGGGGGGTTAACTTATGGAAAATTATCCACAGGTGAAAAGCTTTATTTAAATAATCAGGAAATAAAATCAACTAAAAGTGGTTTTTTCTTTTTTGCTCTCCCACAAGATGCAACAAACTTAAAATTAACGTTAATTACAAACAATGAAAAAAAAGAAATTTCATTTCCTGTCCAAAAACAAAAATGGCAAGAAGAATATATTGAAGGTCTACAACCAGATAAAGTTTCACCATCAAACAAAAACCAAGAAAGAATTCAAAAAGAAAATGCTTTAATAAAAAAAGCACGCGAAGATTTTAATATAAATTATTTTCCTTTTTGTTTTGATAGACCAGTTAAAAATTACAAAAGAATTTCAAGCCCTTTTGGAACAAGAAGAATTCTTAATAATATAAAAAAAGCAGGGCATAGCGGTGTTGATTATGCTGCACCTATTGGCACAAAAATTTATGCGCCAGCAGATGGTATTGTAGCTCTTACACATCAAGATATGTTTTTATCTGGAAAAACTCTTTTAATTAATCACGGATTTGGATTATTTTCTAGTTATTCTCATTTAAATAAAATTTCTGTTAAAAATGGGGATAAAATAAAAAGAGGCGATGAAATCGGAGAAATAGGAACAACTGGTCGCTCCACAGGACCACATCTACATTATGTTATAACATGGATGGGTGTTCGAATTGATCCAGAACAACAAATTAATGACTTTTCTTGCATAAAAAAAGAAAAATAATTTAATTACTTGCTTTTTAAATAAAAAACTCATATAATACACTTATCAAATCTGTTAACAAAGCTACGGATAAAGAGCCGTAGTTTTATTTTTTAATAAAATTTCAATGAAAGGATGAGCCATGGAAGAAAAAATACCTATGACATCAATCGGCTATGATAATTTATCAAATGAATTAAAACGCCTTAAATTTGAAGAAAGACCACGTATTGTTGCTGCAATCGAAGAAGCCCGTGGTCATGGTGACTTATCTGAAAATGCGGAATATCATTCAGCACGCGAACAACAAAGCTTTAATGAAGGCCGTATTATGGAACTTGAAAGCGCTTTAGCAAGAGCACAAGTAATTGATATTAAATCTTTATCAGGTGATAAGGTTTTATTTGGAGCAACTGTAACATTAGAAGATTCTGAAACAGGAAGTCAACATTCATACCAAATCGTTGGTCAATATGAAGCCAATTTAGAAAAAGGGCTTATTTCTCTTTTATCTCCAATTGCAAGAGCTTTAATTGGAAAAAACAAAGGAGATTTTGTTGATGTAATCACACCTAAAGGTGAAAAATCCTATGAAATTTTGAACGTTCAGTTCATCTAAAAAAATATTTTTTAACCTCTCTTGAATTTTGATAACATACTATATTATCTTTTTAAGAGAGGTTTTTTTTATCCTTTTTTGGAGGTATAATGCATACAAAAGTTTTAATTATTGGATCTGGACCAGCTGGTTACACAGCAGCAATATATTCATCAAGAGCCGGTTTAGAAACAACTCTTATTACTGGATCTGTTATTGGAGGACAGTTAACAAGAACGCATAAGGTTGAAAATTTTCCAGGATATATCGATATATCTGGTTTTGATTTAATGGAAAATTTAAAATCTCAAGCCGAATATACAGGATGTAAAATTATTCAAGATGAAGTATTGAATTTAGATGTAACTCAAAACCCCTTTCATTTTGAAACGTATAGCATAAAAAATGGTTCGGCAGATGCTGTTATTATTGCAACTGGAGCGAATCCTAAATGGCTTAATATAAAGGGAGAAGAAAAATTTAAAGGAAATGGCATTTCAATTTGCGCAACATGTGATGGCTTTTTTTATAAAAACAAATCCATTGCTGTTATTGGTGGAGGAAATGGTGCTATTTATGAAGCTCTCTTTTTATCAAAAATTGCAAAAGAGGTTATTTTAATTAATAAAAATAACAATCTAAAAGGAGAAAAAAAGCTCTTAGATGAATTATTGCAAAACAAAAAAATTAAAATTTTAAATAATTCTCAACCCATTGAATTTATTGGCGATAAAAAGTTATCCACAATTAAAATTATAAATATAAAAAATAAACAAGAATCTCTTTTAAATATTGATGGCGTTTTCGAAGCAATTGGAACTGAACCCAATATTAAACTGATCCAAAATCAATTAACATTAACAAAAAAAGGATATATCAAAACAAACAAAAGAACTATGGAGACATCAGTTAAAGGTGTTTTTGCCTGTGGAGATGTGCAAGAAGATACTTATAAACAAGCAATTATATCAGCCGGGAGTGGCGCCGTTGCAGCTTTAAGTGTTGAAAAATATCTTTTATAAAAAGAATAAACTTAATTAAAGAACTTCATCAAAATGATGGGGTTCTTTTTTTATATTTTAAATATGCATTTTAAAGAGGCTAGAACGCTTCTTTTTTGTATATGGTTAATTCCTTATAAAAAACCATATATATGATTGTAGAGGCTTTAAAATCGATTTTTGAAACATTTAAATATAAAACGCTAACAAATATTCTATATCTGATAAAAAAGACTCTTTTTTCTGCAAAACAATATTTTAAAGTTATTTTTTATTTAGAATAAAATAAAATGATTTTTTGCTAAACAATAAATGTTGGGTCCGAAAAAGGTGTTGAGAATTATCCACATTCCTTATCCATTTATTTATATAAAATATATATTTTTTAGTAATAGGTACTGTGGATATTGTGAATAACTTTATTTTTTGTTTTTACATAAAAGTTATCCCCAAACACGAATCGCGATTATTCAAGTTCAAATTTTTATTTGAGTATTTTATCCACAGGTAACTTATACCCCATTTGGGGGTGTGAGTAGATATTTTATGAAATGGAATAATTTTATATTCTTTACTCAAATCTTTGTTTTATCCAAGTTATTTAAAGTTATCCACAACTACGTCGAATTAATGTTTTTATATATATTTTTATTATGCAATATATTGATTTTTTTTAATTTTTATATTTTTTTTACATAAAAAA
>JAZLCE010000023.1:0-21952 GCA_045614025.1 Alphaproteobacteria bacterium | reverse complement strand
TGGCAAGGCAACAGAAGATTTAACAATCGGGGTTGGTTATGCTTATACTCAAAGCGAAATTGATGCTGGATCAAGAGAAATGGATGTAGATGGTCATAATGCTTTTGCTTATGCACATTACCAACCAAATAAATGGTATGTGAATGGGGTTGTGTCATATGGACAAAGCAAATATAAAGAAACCAAAACACCGCTTGGAATGGCTTTAAGAAGCGAATATGATGTTAAAACATATGGAGCAACGCTTATGAGTGGATATAACCTTGAAAATGGCATAACTCCAGAAGTTGGGCTTCGTTATTTAATTGTTGATCAAGAAAGTTATAATGATGGTGTTCAAACAATTGAAACAGGCAAAACAGATTATTTAACAGCTGTTGTTGGAGCAAAGTTTAATGTAACCACCCAAATTAATGATTGGGTTGTTGAACCAAGTGCCAGAATTTATGCCACATATGATTTAATCAGTGATGATACCGTTGCAACAGTATCATTCGCAGAAGGAGCCGGTTATCAAGTTAAGGGCGAAAGTTTAGATCGTTTTGGAATTGAAACGGGGTTGGGTGTTTCTGCAACACTTGATAACATTGAGTTAAGTTTGGATTATTTAGGTGGATTTAAAAAAGATTATCAAAATCACTCTGGTATAATCAAAGCTAAATATCATTTCTAGTAGTAAAAGGAAACCACCGGCTTCGCTGGTGGTTTTCTTTTATACAACAAAAAAAGAGAGTTAACACTCTCTTTTTTTATCCATCTTAACCTGCATTTTCTTTGTTATTTAACATTCCCATATACTGCGAAGATGTTAATCGCATAGGAACATCAAAAAGAGTTATCGGAGAGCCATTTGGCTTTGTATAACTCTTTAAAAACACATCTGGTTTCACAACAGAAATCTTTCCTTCATCTTTCACAACAATACATCCATTATCATATGCTTGTTTTGAAAGTTTTGGGTTGCTAAAAGTAACAGCACCTAAAAAACGAATAGCTTGTGCAGATGATTTGTTTTTATATTTATGAAATCCTAATTGTTCAAATCCCGTGTCCCATACTTCAATCAAATTCATTTTATCCGCAACATCTTTTCTATTTGATTGAGAAACATCTGTTAATCCAAGTGCATGTGTATACTTTAAAAAAAGCTTAATTTTATCTTTATCTAATTTATCTGGTTGATTATTTGATAATTGCATCACTTTTTTTAAAAGTGCCTTGCCTTGAACGGGTGAAACATCATTAATCACAACAACCCCTTCCCCATCGGATTGAACCGTTTGCCATGACTTATCTTTTGCATTTAAAAAAACAAGATCTTTTGTTGATGATTTTCCCCCTTTAGAAGCAAAAACACCGGTCCCACTATTCAAAGAAGGGATCGGCAAAACAAAACTTTGCGCCGCAGGAATAACCGACAGCGCATTTTGAAAATTTAAGTCTGTTTCATTAATAATCGCCACTTTGTCCTCCATTTTGTTTTGATTAGTTAAACATCTTTTTTGTAAAAAATCAAGACAAAAAAACGGCTCTTTTTAAGAACCGTTTTTTTATTTTATAACCATCTGTTTTTTATTTAGTTTTCTTTTTATATCGTTTTTCAAATTTTTCAAAAAGAGTTTGAACTAAAACATAAAAAAGCGGGATAACAAAAAGTCCAACAATGGTGCCAATTAACATTCCCCAAAAAACAGGAACACCAATGGCGCGTCTGCTCGCAGCGGCTGCCCCTGTTGCTGCAACCATCGGCCAAACACCTAAAATAAATGAAAATGCTGTCATTAAAACAGCTCTAAATCTTTCTCTTAATCCCTTTAAAGCAGCATTCACAATTGTTGCGCCTTTTAAACGTTCTTCTTTTGCAAACTCAACAATTAAAATTGCATTTTTACTGGCTAATCCAACAAGCAAAATTAAACCCAATTGAGCATAAATACTTAAAGAAAGACCAGAAAAGAAAAGACCCAACATGGCACCATTAATCGCCACAATAAGTGAAAGTAAAACAGGAATTGGAACAATAAAACTTTCATATTGAGCTACCAAAAAGAGATAGGCAAAAACAATAGCAAATGCTAAAAGATACCCAACTTGACCACTTGAATTTTTTTCTTGGAAACTCATCCCAGACCATGCAATATCATATCCTTTTGGCAATTCTTTCACAAGATTTTCAACCTCTTTCATTGCTTGCCCTGTACTGGCACCAGGTTTTTGAACAGCTGTTACACCAGCGGCTGGATATTGATTATATCTTTCAACAGATCTAGGGGCCAAAACTTTTTTAAGCTCAATCAATCCCCGCAAAGGAACCCGTTCATCATTTTCATTCAAAACATATAATTCATTAATACTTTCTATACTTTGACGATATCTCCAATCAGACTGCAGCATAACTTTATTTACTTGAGTTCCAATATTAATATCATTAACATAGGCAGAACCCAAATAACTTTCAATTGTATCAAAAATATTCCCAATTGGAACTTTCATACTTTCTGCCTTCACTCGATCAATTTCTAAATAGATATTTGGCGTTTTAGCATTAAAAGTTGTATAGGCATATTGAATGCTTGGAAGCTGATTAATTTTTCCTAAAAACCCTTGTAAAGAAGCATCTAATTTTTGGTAATCAATACTTTCTTTAGATTGCAAACGAATATCAAGCCCACCTACTGACCCAAGCCCAGGGATTGCTGGCATTTCAAAAAATTGAAATTCAGCTTCTGGAAGACTTGATGTTTTTGCTCTTAAACGATTTAAAATTTCAGTTGAAAATTCAGAAGCCTCTGGTCTTTCACCCCATGGTTTTAAAACGATAAAAGCCATGGCAACGTTTTCCCCTCTGTTTGAAAGCATACTAAACCCAACAACATTTGAAACACCATCAACGCTTTTTTCAGACATAATAATTTCATTTGCTTTATCCATCATTTCATGCGTGCGTTTTTTAGAAGCACCTTCAGGTAATTGCATACTCATCACAATCACCCCTTGGTCTTCACTTGGAATAAAAGAAGTTTTTGATACAGAAAATAAAACGTATCCTAATCCACAAAGTAAAACAAAAATCGTTATAATGACTGGTATTTTTTTTGCGATTATTGAAACAACCAAAGCATAAAAACGAATGATTTTTGAAATTTGTTTATTCACATTTGCAAAAAATCCTTTTTTACGTGGTTTTATCTTCTTAATAAGCAATGAACATAAGGCTGGTGATAATGTTAAAGCATTTAATAATGAAAATAAAATTGCTGTTGAAATTGTAACAGAAAATTGTTGATAAATTTGCCCCACAATTCCATCTAAAAATCCAACAGGAACAAAAATAGCAAGCAACACCAAACTCATAGCGACTAATGCGCCTGAAATTTCACCCATTGCTTTCCAAGTAGCATCATAAGAGTTCATATTTTCATGTTGCATTAAATGCACAACACGCTCAACAACAACAATTGCATCATCCACAACCAATCCAATGGCTAATAACAATGCAAAAAGTGTAAACATATTAATACTATACCCCAATGCCAAAATAACGGCAAATGTTCCTAAAATTGAAACAGGGATGGTTAATGATGGAATAAGTGTTGAATAAAAATCTTGCAAAAAGAAATAACAAACACCGATAACCAAAATCAAGGTAAACAATAAAGTGAAAACAACTTCTTCAACAGATGCATCAATATATTTTGTTGAATCATATCCCAATTTATATTCCAATCCTTTTGGGAATGACTTTGAAAGTTCTTCTAATGTTTTTTTAACATTATCCATTGTTGCAAGAGCATTTGATCCCGAAGATAAAGCAACAGACATTGTTATAGATGGTTTACCATTATATAACCCAGTGATTGAATAATTTTCTTGTCCAATTTCAACCCTTGCAATATCTTTTAAACGAACCAATCCACCTTGAGCAGCCGTTCTAATAATGATTTGCTCAAACTCTTCCGGTGTTTCCATTCTTCCTTTTGTTTGAAGAGTATAAACCATTGGATTTAATGCCATTGTTGGGCTAGCACCCACTTTCCCCAATGAAGGCTGATAGTTTTGCGCAGAAATTGCTTTATAAACATCATCAGCCGATAATTTTAATGATGCCATTTTATCAGCATTCATCCAAATACGCATGCTTAGTTTTGAGCCATAAACAGTTACACCCCCAACACCAGGAACTTTTGATAATGCTCTTTCAACATTGTTATAAATATAATTTGCAATTTCTTGGTCATTTAAAGTTCCATCTGGAGACATAAACACAATAAAACCCAAAACATTGGATGATTCTCGTTTAACAGAAACCCCTTGCCTTGTGACTTCTTGAGGCAATTTAGGTGTTGCTTGTTGAATTCTATTTTGAACTTTAACTTGCGCAATATCTGGATCAATACCTGTTTTAAATGTAACCTTTAAATTATAAACACCGTCTTCTGATGTTGATTTCATATAAAGCATATCTTCAACACCATTGATCTCATCTTCTAATGGAACCCCTATTGTTTTAGCAATTACCCCTGCACTTGCACCAGGATAATTTGCACGAACAGAAATTTCAGGTGGCGTTACTTCTGGATATAAAGCAATTGGAAGTTTAAATAAGGCAACTAATCCAATTAAAACAATAACAATTGAAATAACAAAAGAAAACCTTGGTCTTTGAATGAAAAAGCCAGCAAACATTTTACCCTCCCTTTATTTTTTCACATCAACAAGGGTAACATGAACTTTCATACCACTTTTCACTTTTTGAAGACCTTGAACAATCACTTTGTCATCTGGATTTAATCCCGATAAAACAACTTGCATATCTTCATAAATTGCCCCTAATTGGATATATTTTTGTTCAACAATTCCATCATTAGAAACCGTCATAACATAAGTTCCATGAACATCAGCAGCTAAAGCTAATTGCGGAACCAACAATGTATCTGAACCCAACGAATGTCTAAAATAAATATCCACATAATTTCCAGGAACTAATGCATTATCATTATTTTCCATATCAAGATAAACTGGAATTGTTGCGGTTTGAGAATTCACTTCATTACCAGCAAATAATTCTTTTGCATTTACAGTTTTAACTTGACCTCCCGGCAACACAACATCAACAAACATTTCTTCGCTTTTTTTCATTCTTTCCATAAAATTAAAGCGCTCTTTATCAGTAACAGAAAAGGCAATACGAATTGGATTAACTTGAACAATACGAGCCAATTTTTGAGTGTTTGGGCTTACTAAATTTCCTTTAGTTACAAGACTTTTTCCAATATAACCAGAAATCGGGGATTTGATTTCCGAATGTTCAACATCTAATTTTGCACGTTCAACATCAGCTTCCGCTTGAACAAGTTGACTTAAAGCTGTTTCTAATTTTTTCTCAGCTGCATCACCACTTTTATGTAATTTTTTAATACGTTCATATTCTTTTTGAAGTTCCCAACGACGCGCTTCCGCTGATTTTAAATTCGATAAATATTGTTGTTGTTCGATAACAAAAATTTTATCTCCTTGATTAACAAAAGCTCCATCCTTGAATAAAATTTCTTGTAAATATCCAGAAACTTGCGGAATAATATCTACGCTATTCACTGCTTCAACTTCGGCAATATATTTTTTACGCTCTTCAACATTTTTTCTTGTTAATCCTTTTACCAAAACATATGGCGTTTGATTACCATTACCAACCATTGAACGTGGAACCATCATTCCATGTAAATACCAACCACATGCCATAAACAAAACAGCATAAAAAACTTTTCTCCAAATTTTGGAATTTTTAATCTTTTTAACTTTCATCGAAAACCCTTTTTATATATATAAAATATGGCAAAATTTATATAAAAAAACAAAAGAAATCAAGCTTAAAATCAAAGCCGTCACTCTTTTAATGATTTTTCATCCTTGGAACAAAATTGTATCACTGCATGAAAAACAGCGCCAGAAGGCAATTGAGTGCTTACAATTCTTAAATCATCCTCTGAATTTAAATTCATTTTTTGAGCCAAATCTTTTGCTTTCACTTCAAGAATTTGACTTTTATCTCCAATTTCGTTCATATAAGCAGGATGCCATTTTTTCATCCATCTTGCAACAGATTGACCCGTTACTCCAACAATGGGGGCTATTTGTCGCATGGACATGCCAGACAAATAGAGAGCATGACTTATCAATTTGATAAATATGGATTTTCCAGCAGGAGTAAGCTTTGTAAATTGATAACCACAAACTTTACATTTATATCGTTGAGATCCAAAAACTGTTCCATTTTTAACAAAATGTGATTCACCACACTTCAAGCATTTTATATTTATTTTCTTCATATTTTCAGTATATATCATTAAAAAAGTTATATTTCAATATTTATTATCTCTAAAAAAACATAATCAACCTTGACAGTTTATTTTTTTATATTTATAAACAAATCAATTACTTTTACTTGTATAAGGATATAAAAATGTTACGATTTATTTTTTCAATTATTTTCTTTTTAAACTTAATTTACACCCCTGTTTTTGCTCAACAAATTAATGTTTCTTCACAAGAACAGCAAAGTTTATCTATTTCTGAAATCACACAACATATTCAAAAAATTGAAAAAAATATTTCAGATAATGCTCTTTTGAAAAATGGATCTGTTTCACTCATTAAAGAGCTAAACACCTATTATAGTGATTTACAACTAAAAAAAGAAAATGCAACTGAAGAATTATCAAACCTTCAAAAAAAAGTAACGGCGTTAGGTGAACTTCAAGAAGGAGAACAAGAAACTACCGAAATTACAAAACAGCGAGCAATATTTACTAAGGAAATAGAAACGGTAAAAGCTGAAATTTCAAAAACAGATTTAGCTCTCACCCAAATTGATACTCTTAATCAAAAAATTGCATCTCTAAGAACAAAAAGCCTCTTAGAAATATTAATGGTTAAAGAAGCATCCATCTTTGATTTTAAAGAACTTTCAATGGCCTTATTTAATTTTAGCTCTTTCTTGTATCACTTGTTACAATATCCATTTTCATGGTATCAAGAACAGACTAATGTTATTCAAAAAGACACTATATCTCGATTAACATCTTTGTTATTTTGGGCTGTTAGCAGTCTTTTCTTTGCCGTTATTCTTAATATTTTTGTTCGCAAGAAATTTGGATATGATTTACCCATTGAAAAACCTACATATACTCAAAAAGTTAAAGCTGGCTTTTTTATGGTTTTAGCAAGAGTTGTTGTTCCTACAGCTATTCCCATTGCATTTTTATTTTGGCGTTCACAAAATCCAGATTTTTTAGTTGGCCAATTTGGAACATTAATTGATATTTTAGCCCATTACTTAATTTATCTATTCTTTTTTACAGGAATTGCCAGTGTTTTATTTACACCTCAAAAACCTCAATGGCGTTTAATTGAAGTGAGCAATGAAAGGGCATTAAAAATATATCATACTTTAATTTACACCATTATCATTCTTTCATTCTTTTCATTTTTACATGTAGCTGCACAAAAGCTTTCTGCTTCGACAGAAACCATTTATGCTATTAAAATGGTGAATAACTTTATTAAATCTGCATGCATTATTCTTCTTGCCTTCAATTTACTTTATAATAACAAAACACTCACTGATGAAGAATTAAATAATGAAAAAGAAATTCAAGGATTATCATTATCTTCGAAATTAGCACTTCTTATTTCTTTAGGCAGTTTTATTGTTCTTTGCTATTCAATGAATGGTTACGTTAAACTTGCTGAATATATTTATAATAGATTTATTCTCAGCATTATGTTCATCACCATTGGATATATTTTCCAAAAATTCATTTTTGTTATTTTTCATCAAATTATCCACAAAAAATTCTTTGGCAAAAATCTACGTATTACAAAATATAAACTTAAACGTCTTGAAATCACTTTTAATATCATAACAATTCCTCTTGTTGGCGGATTTGTCTCTTTATGTATTTTGGCAATTTGGGGGGTGTCAGTTGATATTATGATCCAAAACATCAAAAAGATTTTAGTTGGATTTAATATCGGAGATATGCATGTATCCATTACATCTATTTTATTAGGATTAGTTGCTTTCTTTACCACACATGCTATTTTTAAGACCATTAAAAACAGCTTAGCTGAAGGAAAATTATCCGAAGTTTTTGATCTTGATATTGGTGTTAAAACATCAATAGCAGCCCTTGTTGGATTTGTTGGAACCATTCTTGCATTTATTGTTGGTTTAAGTGTTATGGGTGGTAGTTTAAAAGGATTAGCTATTGCTGCTGGCGCTCTTTCTTTGGGGGCAGGTCTTGGGCTTCAAAATGTTGTTAATAATTTCGTATCAGGAATCATATTGCTATTTGAACGCCCCTTTAAAATTGGCGACTGGATTTTAGTTGATCAATATGAAGGTATTGTCAAACAAATTAACATGCGTTCAACACAAATTGAAACATTTAACAAATCTAATGTGATTATTCCAAATGCAACATTGTTATCTACAAGTTTAATTAATATGACATATAAAAATAAACAAGCTCGCGTGGATTTATTGGTCGGAGTAGATTATGATAGCGACATCGCTCTTGTTAAAGCAACTTTACTTGAATGTGCTCAAGAAGCAAAAAATATTTTGCAAGTTCCAAATCCATATGTTGCCGTTTTAGCATTAGCAGATAATAGCTTAAACTTTAGATTAAGTTTTTACATTTCAGATGTTGGAAATAAACTTTCTGTTCAAACAGAAGTTTATACTTTAATTGTTGAAAAATTCAGGGAACGCAACATTAACATTCCTTATCCACAACGTGTTCTTCATATTAAAAATGAAGCAAATTTAAAAGAATCTGATATTGTTGTTGATTAAGAAAAATCCCCGTTGAAAAACGGGGATTTTTTTGTTATCAAAAAATTTATTCACGAGTTGATAAAAAATCATAAACTTGTTGAATGGCTTTTGAACGATGAGAGATTTTATTTTTTATCTCTGAATCAATATTCCCCAAAGTCACATTAAATCCATCTGGAATAAACATTGGATCATATCCAAATCCATTTGTTCCTGATGGAGCATCAGCCATTTGCCCATGCATATATCCTTTAAAAACATAATATTCCGTTTCACTAAATGCCAAAACCATCACACTGGTATAATAAGCCTTTTTTGATTTATCCTTTAATGAATTAGCGATATATTTAAACGTTTCTTCATATCCACCATGAGATTGCGCGAAGCGAGCAGAATAAACCCCTGGAGCGCCATCTAATCCTTCAATAGATAACCCTGCATCTTCAGCCAAAACAGGGCGACCTAAAAATTTAACTCCCGCCAAAGCTTTGATAAGAGCATTTTCTTCAAAGGTCTCTCCTGTTTCTTCAACATCTGGTAAATTGCATTCATCTCCCCCTATGATTTGCACCCCAAGCGGAGATAAAATAGAACCAACTTCTTCAATTTTATGAGCGTTATGCGTTGCAAAAATAATTGCTTTTCTCATTTATTTAACCCCTAACACATTTTTTTGTTTTTCAATCAATTCATTCACGCCTTTTTGAGCAAGTTTTAAAAGCTCAGTAAATTCTTCAGGTGTAAATGAACCATGTTCTGCAGTTCCTTGAATCTCAATTAATGTTCCTTTATCTGTCATAACAAAATTTGAATCTGTTTCAGCATTAGAATCTTCTAAATAATCTAAATCTAAAACTGGAACACCTTGAAAAATACCACAAGAAATTGCAGCGATAAAATTTGTGATCGGCATAGCTTTAATTTTTCCTTGAGCCAATAATTTTTGGCAAGCCAAATAAAGCGCAACAAATCCACCCGTAATAGAGGCAGTTCTTGTTCCGCCATCTGCTTGAATCACATCACAGTCAATTTTAATATTGATGTTTTCAATGGCTCTCAAATTAATTCCCGCTCTTAATGCCCTTCCAATAAGGCGTTGGATTTCCTGAGTTCTTCCAGACTGACCTTTTTTAGCTTCACGATCAACACGCGTTCCTGTCGCTCTGGGAATCATACCATATTCCGCGGTAATCCAACCCTGACCAGAATTTTTAAGCCATGTTGGAACTTTTTCTTCAATCGTTGCTGTGCAAATAACATGGGTGTCACCTGCTTTAATTAAACATGAGCCTTCCGCATGTTTATTCACATTAATTTCAAGTGAAATATCTCTTAATTCATCTGCCAATCTTTTTGATGGTCTTTGCATAACTTTCTCCTTTTGAATTGTATGCCTTGAATTATAATAATTTTTGCATTCTAAATCAACCTTTTTTTAAAAAGTATTCCCTTGCCCTCTTGATTTTTTAGATAAAAACATCTACATATATGCATATTCGTTTCGATAAAAAACATGGAGTTATAAATTAATGAATAAAAAAGAAAAAAAAGATGAACAACAAGAAGAATCCATTTTGAAAAATGCATCATCTCCTGTTGAAGAAGTTGAACAAGAATCATCTAATCAAGAAAATTCCATTCATGAATTGCAAGATGAAATCCAAAAATGGAAAGATTTAGCTTTACGTTCACAAGCTGAAATGGAAAATTTAAGAAAAAGAACGCAAATTGACATTGAAAAAGCTCATAAATACGCCATTGTTTCTTTTGCAAAAGAATTATTAAACGTTGATGATTGTTTAACTGGCGCTATTAACCATGCAAAATCTGGCATTGAAAAACTTGAACAAGAAGGTAATAAAGAATGCGTTTCTTTTTTAAAGAATCTTCTGACTGGTGTTGAAATGACCCAAAAACAACTTACAACAGCATTTGAGCACAACACTATTCAAAAAATGCCTGCTCTTGGCGTTGTTTTTGATCCTAATTTACACAAAGTTATTCAAGAAATTGAAGATGATACCAAAGAACCAGGAACAATTGTTCAAGAACTTCAATCAGGTTACACTATCGCAGGAGATAGGGTTTTACGCGAAGCAATGGTTATTGTTTCAAAATAGTTTTTTTTACATCTAAAAAAGGCATACATTTTCCATGTATGCCTTTTTGTTTTTTTCTATGAAAAATAAAGAAAAAACTTGCTTATTATAAAAAAATTCGTATACTTTTTTTGAAATGTGAAAATTTTATGACGGAGGATCTATGGCAGATATAACAGAAGAACAAAAAAAAGTTGTAGATGAGATTGTTGCCAAAGTTAAAAAAGCTCAAGCTGAATTTGCAACATATTCTCAAGAACAAGTTGATGAAATATTCAGAGCTGCATCTGTTGCAGCCTGTTCAGCTCGTATTCCACTTGCAAAACAAGCCGTTCAAGAAACAGGAATGGGGATCATTGAAGATAAAGTGATTAAAAACCACTTTGCTGCTGAATATATTTTCAACTCTTACAAAAATGAACAAACATGTGGTGTTATTTGTAAAGATACAGAACATGGTTTTATGAAAATTGCTGAACCAGTTGGTTTAATTGCTGGTATTGTTCCAACAACAAACCCAACATCAACAGCTATTTTTAAAGCTCTTATTTCTTTAAAAACAAGAAATGGTATTATTTTTGCTCCACACCCACGTGCAAAAGGATGCACAAATAATGCTGCTCGTATTGTTTTAGAAGCAGCTGTTAAAGCTGGTGCCCCAGAAGGTATTATTGGTTGGCTTGATGAAATCACCCCAGCAATCACAGGCTACTTAATGGGACACAAAGATATTTCCCTTATCTTGGCAACAGGTGGCCCAGGTATGGTAAAAGCAGCTTATAGTTCAGGTACACCAGCTATTGGTGTTGGTGCTGGTAACACACCAGTTATCATCGATGAAACAGCCGAACTTAAAATGGCTGTCAGCTCTGTTATTATGAGTAAAACATTTGATAATGGTATGATTTGCGCTTCAGAACAAGCTATTGTTGCTCTTGAAAGCGTTTATGACGATATTAAAGCAGAATTCATTAAACGTGGATGCGTTTTTGTTTCTGAAAAAGATCGTAAAAAATTAAGAGATGTTATTTTTGTTGATGGCAAATTGAATGCAGGTATCGTTGGTCAACCAGCATATAAAATTGCTGAAATGGCTGGAATCAAAGTTCCTGTTTCAACAAAAATTTTAATTGCTGAATCAGATAAAATTGAAGATTCAAATCCATTTGCTCATGAAAAACTTTCTCCAGTTTTAGGGTTCTTCAAAGCAAAAACATTTGAAGAAGCAGTTGAAAAAGCTCAAAAACTTATCGTTTTAGGTGGTGCAGGACATACTTCTGTTTTATATACATCTGAAAAAAATAAAGATAGAATTGACTTATTCTCAAAAACATTAACAACAGCCAGAACTCTTATCAATATGCCAGCTTCACAAGGCGCCATTGGGGATCTTTATAACTTTAGATTGGCACCATCATTGACATTGGGTTGTGGTTCATGGGGCGGAAATGCCGTCAGCGAAAACATAGGAGTAAAACATTTAATGAATATTAAATCAGTTGCCGAACGTCGCGAAAATATGTTGTGGTTTAAAACGCCAGAAAAAATCTATTTCAAACGTGGATGCCTTGATTTTGCATTGGCAGAATTGCAAGGTCATAAAAAAGCATTTATCGTTACAGATAGCACAATGACAAAAATTGGTGTAACAGAACGAATTGCTGGTGTATTAGAAAAAAATGGTATGAGCTATCAAGTTTTTGATCAAGTAAAACCAGATCCAGATTTATCCACAATTGATATTATTTTGGAACAAGTTCGTCGTTTTGAACCTGATGTATTTGTTGCTGTTGGTGGTGGTTCTCCAATGGATGCAACAAAAATCGTTTGGCTCATGTATGAACATCCAGAACTTAAATTCTCTGATATTGCAATGCGCTTTATGGATATTCGCAAAAAGATTGTTGAATTCCCTAAAATGGGTCAAAAATCCAAAATGGTTGCTATTCCAACAACATCAGGAACTGGTTCTGAAGTAACTCCATTTACAGTTATTACAGATGACAAAACAAACCAAAAATATCCGATTACAGACTATGAAATCTTACCAAACATGGCCATTGTTGATCCAGATTTAGCAATGAGCATGCCAAAAGGATTAACAGCTTTTTCAGGTATTGACGTTTTGACACACGCTTTGGAAGCTTATACATCTATTTTTGCTAATAACTTATCTGATGGTCAAGCATTAGAAGCTGCTCGTTTAGTCTTCAAATATTTGGCTCGTTCATATAAAAACGGCGCTGAAGACCCAAAAGCTCGTGAAAAAATGCACTATGCCGCTACATTAGCTGGTCAAGCATTTGCAAACTCATTCTTGGGCTTATGCCACTCAATGGCTCACAAATTGGGAGGTGAATTCCACGTTGCTCACGGTTTAGCAAATGCCTTATTATTGCCTTATGTTGTTAAATATAACGCAACAGATGCTCCAACAAAACAAGGCACATTCCCTCAATATAAATATCCATTTGTTAAATCTCGTTATGCCAGATTTGCTGACATTTTAGGATTAACTGAAGGAGTTAAAGCTGGGGATGATGATGCTAAAGTTCAATGCTTAATCAATGCAATTCAAGCATTAAAAGCTGAAATCAATATTCCAATGGCAATTAAAGATGCTGGTGTTGATGAAAAAGCATTCTTAGCTTGTGTTGATACATTATCTGAAAAAGCATTTGACGATCAATGCACAGGATGTAATGCTCGTTACCCACTTATTTCAGAAATTAAAGACTTATATTTAGATGCATACTATGGTAAAGCTCTTGATTAAGTTTTGATATTCCAAAACAAAAAAGCGGCCAAATGGTCGCTTTTTTATTATAAAACAATTGCCTAAGCAAAATGCTTTAAAACAATCAAAAAGGCACCTAAAAATCTATTAATGATTTAAAGGTGCCTTATTATATTTTTTATAGACTTACTATTTATGAACCCCTTGTCATTGCTAAAAACTTTTCATGCCGCATCGCTTTTAATTCATCAGGAGAAAATTGCTTTAATTCATCCAAATGTTTTTTAATAGCCGTTGCCAATGCCCCCATTGCTTCTTTAGGATAACGATGAGCACCCCCAATTGGCTCTGCCACCACTTCATCAATAATTCCTAATCTCAACAAATCATCAGCAGTTAAATTTAAAATTTCTGCTGCTTTTGGGGCCATTTTTGCATCTTTCCACAAAATTGATGCACAGCCTTCTGGAGAGATAACAGAATAAATTGAATTTTCAAGCATTAAAACTTTATTTCCAGAAGCAAGCGCAATGGCACCACCAGAACCACCTTCCCCAATGATACAAGAAATAAGAGGAACTTTTAAATCCAAACAAGCTTCCGTTGAAGCAGCAATAGCTTGCCCCTGGCCTCTTTCTTCCCCCTCCATTCCAGGGAAAGCGCCAGCTGTATCAACTAAAGTAATAACCGGCACATTAAACTGCTCTGCCATCTTCATCAATCGAATGGCTTTTCTGTAACCTTCTGGTTTAGCCATGCCAAAATTATGCACAATTCTGCTTTCCGTATCATGCCCTTTTTCATGACCGATTACCATCACCGTTTGCCCTTCAAAATTGGCAAAACCACCTATAATTGCTTTATCATCAGCAAAAGATCTATCCCCAGATAAAATGCAAAAATTTTGAAAAATTGAGTTAATATAATCAGATGTGTGTGGACGAGCTTCATGTCTTGCCACTGCAGATTTTTGCCATGGCGTTAAATTACTATATAGAGAAGATAACGCTTTTTCTTTTTTATGTTTTAATCGTTCAATTTCTTCTTTTTTTTCATCTGGCGTTCTTGTGCCATCTACTTCAACTTGACTTAATCTTGAATCAATTTCAAGTATTGTTTGTTCAAAATCCAAATATTGCATCTTTAATCCTTTTATAATTTGATTTTTCTCATTATAATCTGTATACTTCAAAAAGTCCAGTTATTTATCTTTTTTTTAACAAAAACGAAACGTTCTTTGGGTATAATATGCGCTTAAATTTTTTTTCTTATACAATTATTCTTGCTTCGTTTATAGCAACAACTTTCTCTTTTTCTCTTCCTTCAAACGCAAAATATCCTTTTCAACCTGCAGCATCAATGTATGGTGAGCCAAAATATAAAAAAGATTTTTCTTCTTTTGATTATGTGAATGTTTCAGCACCTAATGGCGGGGAACTTAAACAAGCCGCTTTTGGCTCTTTTGATTCATTTAATCCTTTTTCAATTAATGGTGTTCCCGCTGCAGGAATTGGATTAACGCACGATTCTTTAATGAAACAAAGTGAAGATGAATCTTTTTCTCTTTATGGATTAATTGCGGATGGATTTTATATTTTACCTAAACACAAAGGAGTTGCATTCCGTTTAAATGAAAAAGCAACTTTTAGCGATGGTTCAAAAATCACACCGCAAGACGTTCTTTTTTCTTTTAATACATTGAAAGAAAAAGGTTCTCCAACTTATAGATATTATTATAGAGACGTTGAAAAAGTTCAAATTGAAGGGGAAAATGTTATCGTTTTTTATTTCCAAAAAGAAACTCAAAACAAAGAACTTCCTTTTATTTTAGGTGAGCTCCCTGTTCTTTCAAAAAATTGGTGGGAAAAAAGGGATTTTTCAAAAACATCTCTTGAAATTCCTGTTTCAAGTGGCCCTTATCTTATCGATAATTTTCAACCAGGAAGATATATTGTTTATAAAAAAAATCCAAATTATTGGGCTTGGGATTTAAATGTTAACAAGGGATTTTATCACTTTGATAAATTTAAATTTGATTATTACCGCGATACAACTGTTGCTGTTGAAGCTTTTAAAGCTGGAGAATTTGATGTTCGTCTTGAAAATGAAGCAAAAAAATGGGTGAATTTTCAAAATGAAAAAAATGTTCAAAACGGACGAATCTTGATGCAGAGTTTTTCTCACCAAATGCCAAGTGGAATGCAGGGATTTGTTTTTAATTTAAGAAAACCAATTTTTCAAGATAAACTTGTTCGAAAAGCGCTTTCTTTGGCATTTGACTTTGATTGGATGAATAATAATCTTTTTCACGGACTCTATACCAGAACAACAAGTTTTTTTGATAATTCCTATTTAAAAGCCCCTTCTTTACCAGATAAAGAAGAATTAAAATTATTAGAACCTTATAAAAATATGATAGATAAAGAAGTGTTTGAACCACTTTATCAAAAAGAAGAAAAAAACTTAAGACAACGTCTTTATCAAGCAATGAGCCTTTTAAACCAAGCGGGATGGATTGTTGATAAAAAAGGAATTTTAAAAAAAGATAACATTCCTTTTGAGTTTGAAATTTTAATTGACACAGCTTCAAGTGGCGCATGGGAAAGAATTATTTTGCCTTATATCAGTAAATTAAAACGCCTTGGTATTAATGCTCGAATTCGAACAGTTGACTTATTGCAATATAAAAATAGACTTGACTCCTTTGAATATGATATGATTGTTTCTGTTTGGGGACAATCTCTTTCTCCTGGAAATGAACAACGTTATTTTTTCAGCTCATCTGCCGCTGATTCTAATGGATCAATGAATTATAGTGGTATTAAAAACCCCGTCATTGATGCGGTGATTGAAAAAATTATTTCTGCAAATTCTCAAAAAGAACTTATCACTGCGGTTCATGCACTTGACAGACTTTTGCTCAACGAAATAATTGTGATTCCGCACTGGTATTCTCCAGAAAATCGCTTTATGTTCCAAAATAACATTAAAATGCCTCAAAACACTCCAATAAAGGGCGCAAATATTTTAACATGGTGGAAAATATAAAAAAACAATAAGTTTTTAATTTTAACGCTTTTTTTGCTTGCCTTCTCAAAAAAAAGGATTTATTCTGAACAAAGAATAAAAAGAAAGGGACGCCACATGAAATTATTAAAATCAGCTTTATTTTTAGCCTGTTTTTCATTAACTTCAACCGTCTTTGCTCAAAATGCCTTTTGGTCTTTTGATACAAATAATGATGAATTAAGCATCCCTCTTCAATGCGATGGACAGTTTGATGAAACACGTGGGGGCGTGTTTTTACCAACTCCTGAAGAACTTTTTGATTATGGCGAAACGTTTTTACTTGAACGTGGTAAAGATAAAAATAATGCGGCTTATTGCCTTCTTTCAGCCGCTCTTCAAGGGCACGTTGAAGCCCAATATCGTTTGGCTCAATTATATAACAAAGGGATTATTTTCCCACAAAACGATTTAGCTGCCTATAAATGGTCTTTCTTAGCTTCTTTATATGGTCACAAAAAAGCCGAACAAATGGCCTTAACACTTGAACAATTACTTTCAACACAAGATATTGATTTGGCAACAAACTCTATTAAAGATATGTTGCCCAAAATTACTGCAGTTAAAAATGACGATTTAGCAAAAATAAACTCCGATCTATCTGCTAAAAAAGAAGAACTTGCAAAAATCAACAAAGAAATTGATGATATATTAGGTATTAAATTTGTTGCCCCAGCTAATGGAAAAAAAGGCTCTGCAACAAGAACCCCTATAACTCATTTTTCTGAAGCAGACAGGATGTAACCAATGCTTTATTTAAAGCTTTTTGCTTTGATATTCTTTTTATCTTTTCAATCACTTGCTGAAGATTTTTTGGCTAACACAAGCGATATCCCCGTTATGAATGGCCTTAAAATTAATGCCGCTGAACAAATGGATTTTGATACACCAACAGGACAATTGCTTATTTTAGAAGGTTCATCTAACAAACAACAAGGAAATGAGATTTTGAAATTTTATCAAACAACCCTTCCACAATTAGGTTGGAAAGAAAAATCAGAAGGTGTTTTTTCAAGACAAAACGATTCTTTACACATAACCATTTTAAAAAATAAGATTCCATCAAAAGTACGTTTCGATATCTCTCTTACAAGCGACAAATAAGAAGCTTTTGTTTTTCTTGACAAAACTTGATAAAATAAGTTGACTTTTTATTTTATTTAGTGTATAAAGAAAGCCTTAAGTTTAAAATTTTTCAATTGAGGAATAAAAATATGGCCAATATCAAATCGGCAAAAACACGTGTAAGACGCAACACTAAAAAAGAAAGAGTGAATGCTGATCGCTTAAATTCAGTTAGAACTGCAACAAAAAAAGTTCGCGCTGCTATTTTAGCTGGTGACAAAGAAGCTGCTCAAGCAGCATTCAAAGTTGCTGAATCAGCTTGGGCTCGTGCTGGTGTTCGCAACACAGTTCACAAAAGAACAGCTTCTCGCAAAATTTCACGTTTGGCAGCTGCTGTTAAAGGAATGTAATTTTTTACATCGTGTAGCCAAAAAAAATTAAAGCACTGGTAAAGTGCTTTTTTTTATGAAAAAAAAGAATCTATAAAAGGAGATAAAATGAGTAAAATTATTTTATGGGATTGGGATAATACTCTTGCCGATACATTTGGAGCCATCTTAGCTGCACAAAATGTGATGAGAAAGGCATATAATCTTGCTCCATGGACAAAAGATGAAGCCAAAATAGCCATGAATAGCAGCGGGAGAAATTTAATCAAAAATATTGTTGGTGAAGAAAATGCTGTAGAAGCAAGAAAAATCTTTTTAGATGCCTATGCAAAAAGTGCATCAGAAATTGTTTTAAAAGAGGGCGCTTATGAAATCACTAAACTCACCAAAGAAAATGGCTATACTAATATTTTAGCCAGCAATAAGGCGGGTCCAATTTTAAGAAATGAAGTTGAAACACTAAATTTAACAAATCACTTTGATAAAATTGTGGGTGCTGAAGATTTTGAACATGATAAACCTTCAAAAGAATTCACCGATTCTGCCATTAATGGATTCTCATTTGATGAAATTTATTCAATTGGAGATGGGAAATCCGATATTTCAATGGCTCATAATTATGAAAATGGAAAAGGCATTTTAGTATGGACAGATCCAAACTCTAAAGAATTTAATGAAATAAAACCTGATTTTGTTTGCTCTTCTTTAATGGATTTAAAAACAATCCTTATCAAACAAAACCAACGTTCCTAAAAGTTATCCACAAGCAAAAAAAACGCCAAATATTTTGGCGTTTTTTCTTTTAGTTACGTCCATCAAATTTTGAACCAGCAATTTGTGCTGTGGAGGCTAAATTTTTAAAATTATTTTGAAATAAAGGAGACTCCAAAACCTGCTTGAAAAAATCATCTGAAATAGGTTTATTTTCATTCATATGCTGCTTATAAATCGGATAAACAACACGAACTAACGAATCAACTTCAGCAAAATTTGAATTAATTTTGGGCAAATTTAAAAGATTGAATGATTCGTCTTGTTTTTCCTTAAAAAATCCAGAACAAGAATCCGCAAAAGCTTCATGAATAATTGCATAAGCAAATCTATTGGGATTTTTTTTATTTTTTGATGCAAAATAACTTTCCAAATGTTTAAATAGTTTATGTACAGATGAATCTGAATTATTTGCAATATTCGCTGCACTTTCAGAATTTTCAAATAAAAAATGTCCTAATTCATGAACTGGCGTAAACATTCTTCGAGTGAGAATACAACTATTATTTAAGTAATGATCTTCTGGCTCATTTTTATCTAATGAAATATTTTGATGAATACAATCTTTTGTAGAAGACCCTGTCTCTAACATTATTGATGGAAAATGATGCAAATATAAATTTGTTTTTTTTGATTTATCAACTTGAAAAAACGAATACATTCTTTCAAAATAATCATACACCCCTTTCTTTTCATACGTTGAAGAAAGCGTTGATACATTTTGAAGAATTGTTTTTTTATTTAAATCATAAAATTTTTTATATGAGGTATAAGCGTTTTCTAAAATTTTTTTATTATCCTCGCCCAATTGAAATGCGGTTGATATATCATCTATTAATTGTTTGGAAGAATTATACTTTCCTGCATTAACATCTATTATTAAATCTTTCAATTTGTTTATAATTTCTTTTTTTTCTTCAAAAGAAAGATTGTTCATGCCAGAAAATGTTTGTTCTAATAATGGAATATTTTTACTTGGAAAAGTTTGCAATAAATCAGAAAATGAATAAACTCGATCAGTTGTGGAATTCATAAAATCATTAAAACCACTTCCCCATAATGAAAAAAAACTAACAAGCGAATCTGTTTTAATATCCATACATGCCATTATAAATCCCCCTCCTATATAACCCAACCTAGATATTATATCACATTTAGACCTTTTTATCAATAATGTTATTAATGAGCAAACATCATCACAACTAACACAAAGATTTTTAAAATAAAATCTAAAATACCTATAAAGAAATCACTAATCGCCATTAAAATGGAAGAAGATTGCCATAAATTCAACAATGTTTTTCCCACTGTTTTTTCAGCAATTCTACCCATATACATCCCTATGGATTCATCATTACCTCGTTGCCATTGTTTATTTTCATGAGCCTTAATCTGATCCTCACTTAAACAACTTCCCATTCCGTATCGTTTTGTTCCATCAGGACAAATTCTTAAAACAGAAATCCAACTATCAGTCCTTTTAACTTTTCTTATCCATCTATTTGAACAATTTTCATCAGATAACCCATCAGAAGCAACCCAATCTTTTTTACCTTCCTCCATTAAACGATGTATTCTTTCATTTATTTTGTCATTCGACATTAAAATAGCTTTCGTTTCATCACAAGAATAACAAGATAATGACCCACTTTTTAAAGGATATTGCTCTGGACATTCTTTTAAATGGCATACTGTTTTTAATGTTTTATCTTTAACTGTTTGAACAATAGAAACATCCCTATTCAAACAGGATTTGCAAATATCGGTCTCTGTTTCAAAAGATTTTAAACTCTCACATGAAAAACACTCACCACTTAATGATTGAAGGGGCGCTGAAGAAGGACATTTTATTTCATTGGCCATTGATATACTTGCAAACAACCAAATAAAACACAATAAACAAATTGCTTTTTTCATAACAAAAACTCCTTTTGTTTACATATAAACTTATTTTTATTAATGTGTCAATCGCTTGTTTTTATTATTTTTTTTATGCTTTAAACATTATTAATTGAAATGTTTTTTTAACTTATTTAAAAAGATTACAATGAGTTTTCTTGTTTTATTAAAAGATCTTCTGCAAACTGTTTAAAAGTTTCAGATGCTTTACCATAAAAATGATAATCAAACAAATCGGCATTATCTGATTTATCCAAATTAAATAAATATGTTTTTGCTCCATTTTCTTTAGCAATTTGAACAAATTCAGCCGCAGGATAAACAGATCCCGAAGTTCCAATAGCAATAAAAAGATCACACTCAGCTAATAATTTTTCAACCTTATTTAAGTGTTTTGGCATTTCTCCAAAAAAAACTATATTTGGCTTTAGCATACTCATCAGTTCACAATGGGGGCATACATTATCACTGCCAATATTTCCACATACTTTTGTTATTTGACCACAATTCAAACAAATACATTCGTCTATGCGCCCATGAATATGATATATATTTTTATTTTTTGCCTTTTCATGCAATAAATCAATATTTTGAGTAATAATATTTATTTCAGAATCCAAGAGTTCAGATTGTAACATAGTAATTGCGTAATGCGCTAAATTTGGTTGAGCTTTATTCATAATAGGCCTTAACTCATTATAAAATTTATGCACCACGTCTGGCCTATGCTCAAATGCCTCTATAGTGGCAACATCTTCAACTTTATAATTATTCCATAAACCATCAGCGCTTCTGAATGTGGACAACCCACTTTCAGCACTGATTCCCGCTCCAGTTAGAATAACAATCTTTTTCATGTATTCTCTCTCTTTAATCTTTCTTGTTATTAAATATACAAGAATATCAATCTGGATTCAATAAAATCATCCTCTTTTTAAATAAAGATGATAATAAAATATTATTTTCCCATAACAAAAAACCAGCCGTTAAGCTGGTTTTTTCAAATTGGAGCGGGTGAAGGGATTCGAACCCTCGACATCAACCTTGGCAAGGTTGCGCTCTACCCCTGAGCTACGCCCGCATCGTT
>JAZLCE010000022.1:0-7874 GCA_045614025.1 Alphaproteobacteria bacterium | reverse complement strand
AATTTAATGGCCGTTTTTTATTCCCTATTTTCATCCCCCTATACTTTCATTATACCATGTGTTTTGAATTTTGAGCCGAAAATTTTTCAAAAAAAATATACCTTTTTTCTCTCTTTTCTTGTAATTAATTGATTTTAAATAATTATTTTTTATTAAAAAATTGCATAAAAATTGCTAAAAAATAGAAAAATATGCAAATTCACCTTATTTTTTCAACCAAAAACAGCCATTTTTAAGGCATCATTTTTTGCCAATTAGCTAGCAAATCTATCGGCCCTTAGATTACCGACTTCAAAACAAGACATAACCTTTTGAAAAATATATAATTTTAATTAAAATAAACTAATCTCTATCGTTTGTTTGAGACTTTTTCGCAGATTGAGCGCCTTTAATCCCTAATGAGGCTAAAAGTTTTTGAAGCATCTTCTTTTCTTCTTTTTCTTTCGTTTCAGATAAAATAACATCATACATTGTTCGTTTAGGATTTTGTAATTCTTGATTTACAGGGAAGCCAAATTCTTTTAACAATGCAACCATTTGAACCTTTTTAAAAGTCAACGCGTTTGATTTTTCAATTTGATGCAAAATCCCCTCGCCTTTTTTGTTTTGAATCTTCATATCGGCCCCAGCAGATAGCAAAATCTTTGCCATTTCCAAATCCGCTTTCCCAATGGCTTTCATTAACGGGCTATCTCCTTCTTCATTGACCATATTAACATTAAATCCATGTTCAATAAAGCGTTCTAAATGATGAACATTTCCTTTTTCAATAATTGAAAAAATACGAGGATTTTTTTGCTCATTTTCAATGGCTTTTTTGATTATTCTTGCAATTTCATATTTCTCCTTTTGAATGGCATAATCCATTGCCGTTAACCCTTCTTTGCTTTTTTGGGTTAAATCAGCTCCATAATCAATAAAATATTGAACCAATTTCTCATGCCCTTTAAATGAAGCAGCCATTAAAGGAGTTACCCCTTTCGTATCCGAAGCATTCACATCAATTCCAGACTCAATCATTGCCTGAACCATCTCTAAATTGCCACTTACAACCGCATTTAAAAAACGCTTAGGTAATTTTTTATATTTTTGATCTAAAACATCTTCTCCCATCACATCAATGAAATAATTTAATATATCAAAATGCGAGTGTTCAACCGCTATTTCAGCAGGCTTTAACCCTTTTTTATTTGTTTGGGACATATTGGCACCTTTTTCAACCAACAAGCGAACCATATCTAAATTCCCTTGTGAAGAGGCAACCATTAGTGCCGTATTCCCCTCTTTATCCGCATGGGAGGTATCAGCTCCTTTTTCAAGAAGTAAATGAGCCATTTCTTTATATCCCAATAAAGAGGCCAACATCAAAGAATCCATTCCATTATTATTTTGATGGTGAATATCAGCATTTGCTTCTAATAATTTTGAAACAATTGATAAATCATTATTTTTCACAGCTAACAATAAAGCCGTTTCCCCTTCATAATTTGTTTTTTTCACATCCGCATTCTCTTGAAGAAGCAACTCAACACTTTTAGCATTCCCTTGAAATGTTGCGCAAATTAAAGGCGTGTATCCCATTTTATTTTGTTCATCAACCAAAGCGCCTTTTTGAATTAATAATTTCAAAATATCATCTGATCCCCTCCAAGCCGCTTGCATCAAAGCTGAAATATCCATTTCGTCTTTTTGATTAATATCAACTCCTGCTTCAATTAATAAAGATACGGCTGGCAAATTTTGAGTTCTAACTGCTTGATGCAATAACAATTCTCCATTTTCATCTGGTTGATTCAAATCTTTTTTTTGTTTGATTAATTGTTGAATTTTTTCAAGCATAATAAAACCCCCTTTATATAAGCAATTTATTACCCATAAGTCTATCATAAAAAATGAAAAACATCAAGTTATGTTTCAGAAAAAACGTTTGACATTTATTCGCATTTTAGTATACCCTCAGGAAAAACAAAGAGGTCCTTATGAATAAAACGCTTACATTTATCACAACAGTTATCTTTTTTCTATTTTCATTTTGTGGCATATTCTGGTTACAATACAATAAGAATTTATCAAATAAAATTCTTAAAGAAACAACAACTATCGTTGAAAAAGGGGTAAAGGAAGTATCAACCCTTGCTGAAGAAAATCCAGTTATACTCAAAAAAATCAATTCCTTACCTTTAGAAATTACATATTTTAGAACAAAAGGAAGAGGTGTTTTGCAACGTCATAACTTTGCTGGTGTCACTTTTAAAAATATGTCCCCTCTTTTATGTCATTTCATTATTAAAAACCAAAAACCTTTTCAAATGAGATTTTTTGTAAACAATGAAGAAAAATTTTTTGGATCAAGTAGCTCTTGCTGTTTTAAAAAATTGAATAATGACATTCGTTTTTATTTTGAAATTTATAACTATTCCCCTTTTTACCACATGCAAGAACCTAAACTTTGTTTATCAGATAAAGAATGTGATAATCCATCGTCATCTTGCGTAAATGGTTATTGCAAAAAGACAAACAAATAATCTTGAATGGCTTGACAAATTTCTTTCATTAAGTTACAAGAAACAAGTATCATTTATTTTTAGGCTAAGAAAATGAATTTAATTTTATTTAGATATATCTTAAAACATTTTTCATTGATTTTTTTCGCAACCTTGTTTTCTTTGGCTGTTATCATTATGTTATTTGATACAGTTGAATTATTGCGCATTGCTTCAAAACGCGAAAACATTGCTTTTTTGGATGTTTTAGCTCTTGCATTTTTAAAATCTCCTCAAATGATTCATATTATCTTCCCATTTATCGTTTTAATCTCGGGGATTATATTCTTTTTAAAATACAGCGCTTCACTTGAACTTACTGTGATGCGCGCCGTTGGTTTTTCAGCTTGGAATTTCATGGTTCCAATTGTTACATTTGTTTTGCTTGTTGGCGTTTTTGATGTAACGATTTTTAGCCCCTTTTCAGCCTTAACTGCCAAAAGATATGAACGCCTTGAAGAAAGAGTTGGGATAACCAAATCAACCCCTTTTTCATGGACAGAAAAAGGCCTTTGGCTCAGAGATGCTCAAGAAAATCAGACGGTTGTTGTGCGTGCTTCTCGTGTTCGCCAGGAAAAAGATCACGTTATTTTAGATAATATTTCCATTTTTGAGCTCGATAAAAAAGATCAACTTTTACGCCAAATTGAAGCAGAAAATGGTTTACTTTCAAATAACACTTTAACTCTTCCAAATGCATTTATTATTGATCCAATTTTGGAAGATAGCTATTCAAAACAAGTTGAAAGCCTTAAAACAAATATTTCATTAACTCAAATTTTAGAACGTTTTGATGAACCAAGAACAATGTCTTTCTGGCGCTTTCCAAAATTTATTGAATTTTTGAAAGAATCAGGTTTTTCAACAACCGTTCACCAAATGTATTTTCATCAATTAATTGCTTATCCGATTACAATGCTTGCTATGCTTTTTATTGCGGCTGTTTTTTCTCTTCCAGCCACTATGCGACAAGGCAAAACATTGCTTCGAATTGTTTTAGCCGTTTTAAGCGGGTTTATGCTTTATTCATTAGGGCAAATTTCAGGCGTTGCCGGATTAAGCCAAAACCTGCCCTTTTTCTTGGCGGCTTGGGGACCTGCCGTTATTGCAATTTTGCTATCCGTTTCTGCTTTATTGCATTTAGAAGATGGCTAAGTTTAATAAAAAAAATAATTCTTTTAGCATACAAAAAATCCCCATCACTCAGATGGGGATTTTATTTTAGAACTTCAGATGTTATCTGATCTTAATATGCAATTCTCTTAATTGCTTTTCTGTAACTTCAGCAGGAGCTTTCATCAATAAATCAAGCCCTTGTTGTGTGAGCGGGAATGCAATAACTTCTCTAATATAATCTTCATCTGTTAATAACATAACCAATCTATCAATACCGAAAGCACAGCCACCGTGTGGAGGAGCGCCAAACTTAAAGGCATTCAATAAGCCAGCAAATTTTTGTTCCACAACTTCAGGACCATATCCAGCAATTTCAAATGCTTTATACATTACATCTGGTCTATGGTTACGAATGGCTCCTGATAAAATTTCATATCCGTTACAAACCATATCAAATTGATATGCCATAATTTCAAGCGGATTTTTATTTAACAAGGCATCCATTTCACCTTGTGGCATTGAGAATGGGTTATGTGAAAATTCAACCGCTCCTGTTTCTTCATTCAATTCATACATTGGGAAGTCAACAATCCAACAGAATTTGAAAGCGCCTTTTTCAATTAAATCAAGCTCTTGACCTAACATCGTTCTCACTTGACCAGTGAATTTAACAACTTTATCACCTTTACCGCAAACAAAGAAAACGCTATCTCCTTTTTGAGCGCCAGTGATTTCAACCAATTTTTGAATGCGTTCTTCATCTAAATTCTTGGCAATAGGGCCTTTATTTCCATCTTCTGCAAATGAAATATAACCCAAACCACCAAAACCTGCTTCTGCTGCAAAAGCATTCATTTTATCAAACCAGCTGCGTGGACGAGAAGCTGTATTTGGCGTTTTAATTGCACGAACAAATCCACCTTCAGCAACTTTTGAAGCAAATAATCCAAAACTTGATCCTGCAAAAACTTCAGAAACATCTTTAATAACAAGTGGGTTTCTTAAATCTGGCTTATCCGTTCCATATGTTAACATTGATTCCAAATAAGGAATATGAACAAATGGCGCTTGAGTGACAGCTGCAGTTGGAGCAAATTCTTCAAACAAACCTTGAATAATTGGTTCAACCGTTGCAAAAATTTCATCTTGCGTTACAAAAGACATTTCAATATCTAATTGATAGAATTCCCCTGGAGAACGATCGGCTCTTGCATCTTCATCTCTGAAACAAGGAGCAACTTGGAAATAACGATCAAAACCAGAAACCATTAACAATTGTTTAAATTGTTGCGGAGCTTGAGGTAAAGCATAAAATTTTCCATGATGCAAACGAGATGGCACCAAGAAGTCACGAGCACCTTCTGGAGAAGAAGCCGTTAAAATTGGTGTTTGAAATTCGCTGAAACCAGCTTTCCACATTCTTTCTCTTACAGAGCGAACAAAAGCATTTCTAAGCAAAATATTTGAATGAGGTTTTTCGCGTCTTAAATCCAAGAAACGATATGTTAATCTTTGTTCTTCAGATAAATCCGCCGTATCAGCAACAACTTGCATTGGCAAAACTTCTGCTTCAGATAAAACTTCAACAGATAAAACTTGAACTTCAATTTCGCCTGTTGACATTTTAGGGTTAATTGTTGATGGTTCTCTTAAAATAACTGTTCCATCAATTTTAACAACAGATTCTGGACGAACTTTTTCTAAAACAGGGAAACAATCACTTGATGTATCCAAAACACATTGTGTGATGCCGTAATTATCTCGAAGGTCAACGAATAATAAATTTCCATGATCTCGTTTACGATGAATCCAACCAGATAATCTAACTGTTTGACCTTTATTTTCGGCTCTTAACGCGCCACATGTATGTGTTCTGTATTGGTGCATAAATATTTCTCCTTTAAATAAACCAATTTAGCAGGAGATAAAATACAAAATTTCACACCAAAAAGCAAGGATTATTATCGTTTTTTTTAAATTAATGATAAAATAGGGTTTAAAAAGAGCTCCGTGCGATGCACCAAAAGATTCATATATGCTTCAACGCCTGACCAACCTTTAATGGAATAGCAAAAAACAATCCCATATTTTAAACAGGTAATCCCTGGCAAAAAGCAAACTGTAAATGGATAACCCGCAACTTTAAAATCCGTTTGTTTGGGGTGAATAGAAAGACAAGTAACAATAAAATTGTACCCTAAAAAAACACCCAGTAAAGAAATATAAAACTCTGGCAGATGACCCATAATTCCTTTATATATCGGCATCAAAAGAACAATAAAAAACCAAAATGTTGGAAAGAAATAAGGCGCCAAAGCAATTAGCCAATTCCCCTTCCCTTCAAATGAAAAAGAACCGCCCACATCTTGGTTTACATCTAATCCTCGTGGTTTATGAAAAGTTAAAACCGCAAATAACATATGCGTTAATTCATGTTCCATAATCGCAAAAAAAGAACCTGCTAACATTGGCATAAACAAGAATAAAACGGCCGTTGCGCCAAAAGGAAGAAAAAATTCAAGCAAAACATCCGCATTTGTTAACTTTTGAATGGCAATTAAATCTGCATAAAATGAAGGAATAAAGAGGATCAGTGTTATAATTGCTATTGGCCATTTAATTAAATTAAAAAACAAATCAAATAAACGACTTACGCTTTTCATTGCTCCTCCTGATAAAAAAAGAATTGTTTTTTTTCTCTTCTTTGATACACTATATATAATTTTAATAAACAATGTAAAGGGGATTTTTTATGCAAGCACAGGTTTTTCTTTATTTTGCTGGCGCTGTCGGCATTATTTTAACACTTTTAATTTTAACTGTTTGTTTGAAACTTTTTTCAAACAACAAAAAAAGCTCTTCTTTAAGCGCAGAGATTGAACGATTAGAGCGAATGTCCCGTGAAGATGCAAAAGCCCTTCGCCAAGAATTGGCTCAATCGCTTTTGCAATTTAATGATTCCATTCGCCAATCGGTTGAAACTCAACTCACTAAAATGACAACTGAAAATGCTGTTAAATTAGATCAAATGCGCGAAACCGTTGATGAAAAATTGCATGTCACTCTTGAAAAAAGACTAGGAGAATCTTTTTCCCAAGTTTCAGAACGCTTAGAAAAAGTTCATCAAGGCTTGGGAGAAATGCAACTGCTTGCTTCTGATGTCGGCGGATTAAAGCGCGTTCTCACCAATGTGAAAACTCGTGGAACTTGGGGTGAAGTTCAACTGGGGTCTTTATTGGAACAAATGCTTTCCCCAGACCAATTTGTTAAAAATGCCCATATTCAAGAAGGATCAGCTGAAGTTGTTGAATTTGCCGTTAAATTACCAGATGGCGACGTTTTAATTCCAATTGATTCAAAGTTTCCTATTGAAGATTATGAGCGCTTAATTGAAGCTTCAGATAAAGGCGATACAAATCAAATTGATTTTGCAGCCAGTGAACTTGAAAAACGCATTAAATTAGAAGCAAAACGCATCTCTTCAAAATATATCTATCCTCCAAAAACAACGGATTTTGCCATTATGTTTTTGCCGACTGAAGGCCTTTATGCTGAAGTGATGAAGAAACCAGGATTATCTAGCGAAATTCAAACTAAATATCGCATTTCAATTGCTGGCCCATCAACATTAGGTGCCTTTTTGAACTCACTTCAGATGGGATTTAGATCTTTTGCCATTCAAAAACGCTCTGGCGAAGTTTGGAAAACATTAAGTGAAGTAAAAACAGAATTTGAAAAATATTTAACTTGGATTGAAAAGGTTAAACGTAATTTAGAACAAGCTTATAAAACCATTGATGAAGCAGACACAAGAACAAGAGCTGTTGCTAGAAAACTAAGAGGAGTTACGGAAAATGCCAATACTGAAATTGATGGTGGCGAACTTAATATTCAAAGCCTTCCGCAATCTCTTATCGAAACCCAAGAAAGCGCTTAAAAAAAACAAAATATAAATTATATTAATAGGTTAATAAAAATTCTTAAACTAATGCATTAACAAAAAGCCCTCAATTTGAGGGCTTTTTGTTACTTCCTTTCACTTAAAACTTCATTTCTAAACGGATCATACCTGAATGATCAAGATATTCTTTTCGATAGTTGCCGTTATATTCAAGTTTAAGTGTGGCATTTTCACCTATATCCATCCCAAACCCAGCAACAACTGTTGTGCTAAGTCTATCAAGCGCTTTGCCATTGATGGTATACGTTGACCCA
>JAZLCE010000021.1:0-65278 GCA_045614025.1 Alphaproteobacteria bacterium | reverse complement strand
GGGGGGTAGGATTGTTGCCTACGATGATTCTTGGTATCACCAAGAAAGAAAAGAAGGCGAAACACCTCGTTTTTTTGAGCTTGATTTTTTTAATTGTTTAGTTCCTCTTCTTTCAGAAAAAGAAAAACAAAAATATTTATCCCAAAATCGCTTTTTGAAATTAATTGGATTAAAAAAGATTAAACGTGTTCGCGAAAAGCCAATTAATAAATATAATGAAGAATTACTTCAGTTAAAAAAAGGATATGTATCTGGCTATTTTCAGGTGGGGGCTTATTATGAAAAAATAAGACCATTTCTTCAAAAAGAGTTATATCCTAAAGAAAAACCAAATCGCGAAAATAAAGAAATAATTCAGAAAATTTTATCAACAAATAGTGTTTCTTTGCATATTCGCAGAGGAGATTATTTAGCATTAAAAAATCTTCATGGCGTTTGTGATTTAAGTTATTATCAAAGAGCTATAAATTTTATAGAAAAGCATGTTGAAAATCCCTTCTTCTTTTTGTTTTCTGATGATTCAAATTGGATTAAAGAAAATTTAAAGCTAAATCACCCTTATCTTATTGTTGATATTAATAAAAATGAAAAGTCACCATGGGATATGTGGTTAATGAGCTTATGCCAGCATAACATTATTGCTAATTCAAGTTTTTCATGGTGGGGTGCTTTTTTAAATAAAAATGAAAACAATATCACCATTGCTCCAAAAATTTGGTTTGCAGATGGTTCTGCGGACGAAATTTATTTAAAAAAATGGGTTTTATTGTAGATTTTATAATATTTCTTTAATCAAATGATGAATATCGGTATTTTCAATAAGAGGGTTGATATTTAAAGATCCCTGGTTGCCTTCAATGTAATAAAAAACATTTTCACCAGTGTGATTATTTTTTGTATATTCACAAGAAGGGGTTAACCCTCCAGTTTCATGATCAGCTACAATAATAACGGTTGTATCTGTTCGATTATTTGCAAATTGAACGGCCGATTCAATAGCTTTGTCAAATCGAACAAGGGCTTGGCTCATCTTTTGATATTGGTTGAGGTGTGATTGTTTATCAATTTCGGATTCTTCAATCATAACAAAAAAGGGTTTTTCGCTTGCTTGTAAAGTGCTTAACAATTCTTTTGTTTCTGTTTCAATATTTTGAACAGCTTTAATATCCATTGTTTCTTTTGCTTTTTCTAAATCCTTTAAGATATTTTTTGTGTGATGACGCGATTCTTGATGTGCATAAAAAGCAGAAGGGGTTGCTCCTGTGATTTTATCTGTTGTTCTGATAAAAACATTATATCCTTTAGCATAACTTGTTTCAGCTAATGTTTCGCATTTTTCTTTTTGAGGATTTAATCCTAAATAACCATTATTTGTTTTAATGCCACAAGAATATGCTGTTGCGCTGGCAGCCGAATCGGTGACTTCATTATTTGCAGAATATGTTTTGATTTCACCTTTTGGAGTGAGTGTTTTTAAAAATAATGGCGTGTTATTTTGAACGCAGTTAATATGATTTTTTCCCATTCCATCGCCAATCATTAGGATGATGTTTTGAGAAAAAGCATTTGAAATATAAAGAAAAACAGATAAGAAAAGAAAAAAACGCATCATAAATCCCCTTTTTTTGATAGTGATTTGAAAATAAGAATATATCATTTTTTATTTTTAAAAATCAACTTGTTTTTTGCTCTGTCTATTATTTTTTATATATGCAAAAAAACACTTTATTTTTGATAAAAAATATTGTATAGTTCCCTTTGAAGAATGACTTAAAAAAGGAGTGAAGAGATGTTTTTAGCCATTTTAATTGTTTGTCTTGTTGCGGCTCTTTACACGGCTTATCGTTTGATCGGTCAGGGCGCATACTCTTTAAAACAAAAATTATTGATTTTATTGGGTTCTTTATTTTTATTTTCAATTCCATTTTTGCTTAAAAGAATTTCAGATTATTCTGGTGCCATTTATACATTTATTTATATCAGTGCCTATTTCATTTTTATTTGTGGGGCACTTTTTTTCTGTTTAATATTGGTAAGAGATGTTATTTGGTTTTTCTTATGCGTGCGTGAAATGGCAAAAAATATTTTGCCAAGAAAATATCAATGGAAAAATCCGTTATTTTTGAAAAGAACAAATTATTTATTACTAGGAATTGCTTTCATTTTATCTATTGTTAGCTTATATTCTGGGTTAAAAACACCTGTTGTGAAGGAAACGATTTTGCCTTCAAATAAAATTGAAGCTCCTCTTAATATTGTTGTATTAGGGGATATGCATTTAAGCAGAACAACAAGTCTTTCAAAAGTGAAAAAAATTGTTGAAAAAGTAAATGCTTTAGAACCAGATATTGTTTTATTCGCTGGTGATACAATTGATGATAATATCTTTTTTATTGAACCAATTTTAAAAGAATTGAAAAAGATTAGAGCATTTAAAGGAATGTATTGTGTTTCTGGTAACCATGAGTTCCATATTGATGCGGATCAGTTAAAAACTGCCTTTATGATGACGGGTATTCATTACCTTGTGAATGAAGGAGTTTTTGTTAAAAATAATGTTTATTTAGCAGGTGTAAGTGATGAAAAATTTAAAACAGCTGGTGCATCAACTCAAGATATAGCCAAATCATTACAAGGTGCAAAAATTGCTGACTACAAAATTTTAATGGCTCATCGTCCGCAAGTATTTAGAGCAATAAAAAATAATGAGGCAGACTTGGTTATTTCTGCACATACGCATGGTGGACAAATTTTCCCATTCCATATCATTTCAAAAATAACAAATGGTTATTTAGCGGGATTATATCATAAAAATGGATCTATGCTTTATGTTACACGTGGAGTAGGGCAATGGGGTCCACAGATGCGTTTATTTGCACCAAGCGAAATTTCTTTGATTAAGGTGCAACCTGTTCAAAATTTAGCTGCTTTTAAAACAGATGAAACACCCGCTGTTTTAGAAGATCCAAAAGTTAGTTCTGAAACATCAAAAGAAGTTGTTTATCCTGTTGATGAGTCAAAAAATAAAAATAATTTTGTGAAAAACACAATGGATGAACAAAAAAATACTTCTGAGGATTTGGTGACTGAACATCTTGAAAATGCCAAACAAATCGCTGATGAAGAAGCTAAAGCTGATTTAGAAAATTCAGTTGCCTCCAATCAAAAGGTTGATTTAGAGTTTGAAGAAGCAAAAGCTTCTTTAGATGATGTTTTTGAAGATGTTATTTTAGCAAACACCAAAAAAGAATTAATATCTCAAAAAGAAAAAAATCAAAAACTTGAGATTGAAATTAAACAATTGCGTGTTGATTTTGAAAAAACAAAAGAAGATATGAATAAAGTGATTATTCGTCAAAAAGCTGCGCTTAAATTATTAGAAGCTGAACAAAAACTTTTGTTGAAATCAGAACGTAAAGCAACTCAAGAAATTTTGGCCACACAGAAAAAATTATTAGCTAGAGAACGCGAAATTGCCCAAAAAGCATTTAAGCTTCAAAATGAGTTATTGGCTGAATTAAAAAGCGTGAAAAAAGAATTGGCAGCTTTAAAAGCAAAAGATAGAAAGGATCAAGAAACACAAAAAATTGAACAAGATTCTGATTATATTGAACAACAAGCTCCAACGCTTTATGAACCAAAAAAACGTTCTGTTTTATCTCCTCTTTATGAACCAAATCAAATTGATATCTCTCGTCCAAATGAAAATGCTTATTCTCAAGAACAACGAAGAGAAGAAAAATTTGCAAATATGCAAGTGATTTATCATGAGGATGGTTCTGTGACAAGACAGATGACAAAAACAGTTATTATCGAATATCCAACGTATTTTAGCACAGTAAAAAGTGTTGCAAATTATCGAACAACGCCACTTGAAGAGCAAACAGTTGATCCGATAATGATTGAAAATGCTTTGAGAAAAGCATTGAAATTACCTCAGATTTAATAAAACAAAAAAAAGAGCTTTTTTTAAAGCTCTTTTTTTTATACTTTAATTTAAGATGAATGGTAGAAATAAGATTTTTTTGACCTATAATAAAATAAGGAGGTTTAATGATGAAAAAATTATTATTTGTTGTTCTGTTTTTATGTTTATGTGCATATTCAAGAGTTTTATTTGCTGCTGATCCTTATCGACTTCTTGTTTTCGGGGATAGTTTAAGTGCAGGATATGGGGTCGGTGAAAAAAAATCATTTGCCTCTTTATTGCAAATTGAATTGCATAAAAAAGGATATACGAATGTAATTGTTATGAACCAAAGTAAATCTGGAGAAACAACTTCTGGTGCTTTATTGCGTTTAAATAGCGTGTTAAATAAGGTGAAACCAAACGGAGTTTTGTTAGAATTAGGGATTAATGATGTTTTTCAAGGAAATTCAGTTTTATTTATTGAGAAAAATTTATCTAGAATTATTGAAATATGTCAACAACGAGGGATTTTTGTTTTGTTGGCGGGAATGAAGGCTCCGCCATATGCAGGGATTATATATCAAAAAAATTTTGATAAAATGTATGAAAATTTAGCTTTAAAATATAATTTAATTTTATATCCTTTTTTTATGAAAGGGCTTGTTCAACTTGAAAATGGATTGCCAATTTCAAAATACACATTATCAGATAAAGTGCATCCAAATATTCAAGGAATTGGATTAATTGTTCAAAATATTATGCCCTATGTTGAGAAATTTTTAAAAGAATCTGAATAAATCTAAAAAAAAATAGTCTGAAGTGTTGAAATTTTGAAGAAATACTGTTAAAAGCTTTAAAAATGTTTTTAATGGGATTTAAGTTAAGATGAAGATATATCAGATTGGCGGTGTTGTTAGAGATCGGTTGTTAGAAAAAGAAGCCTCAGATTTTGATTATGTTGTTGTTGGTGGAACACCGCAAGATTTAATTGATAAAGGTTTTTTGTCAGTTGGGAAGAACTTCCCTGTTTTTTTGCATCCTAAAACAAAAGCTGAATATGCTTTGGCGCGAAAAGAAATTAAAACGGGGAACAAGCATACAGATTTTGAATTTATCTTTGATAAGACAGTTACTTTAGAAGAAGATGTTTTGCGCAGAGATTTTACCATGAATGCACTGGCATTTGATGAAGAAACTGGCGAAATTATTGATTATGTAGGTGGTAAAAAGGATATTGAAGAAAAACGCATTCGTCATATTCATGCCGATCATTTTAAAGAAGATCCATTACGAGTTTTAAGAATGTGTCGATTTGCTGCGCAACTTCATTTTGAAATTGATGCTGAGACCATGGAATTGGCAAAACAAATGGTTCAAGCCGGATCTCTTTCATATTTAAGTAAAGAGAGAATTTTTAACGAAATTGAAAAAGCTTTAAACACAGATAGTTTTGATGTGTTTGTTTTAAAAATGAAAGAATGTGGTGCGTTAAAAGAAGTTTTACCTGAAATTGATCAGCTGTTTAGTATTCCTGAAAAAGAAGAGTTTCATCCAGAAAAAAACACGGGGGAACATGTTTTATTGGCATTAAAGGAAGCAAAAACATATAAATCTATTGTTAAATTTGCAGTTTTGATGCATGATGTCGGAAAAATTTTAACGCCTCAAATTATTTTGCCAAGTCATTATGGTCATGATACAAACGGCGTTTCTTTAATTAAAGATATTTGTTCACGGTTAAAAGTGCCTAAAAAATATGAAATGATGGCATTATTGGGCTGCGAATATCATATGGTGGCTCGAAAAGCAGCAACAATGCCGTTAATAGATTTGTATTGCTTTGTTTCAAAAGTGAGTCGTGGTTTTAAACGAAAAGAAAGTTTAGAAAATCTTTTTTTAGTTTGTAAAGCAGATATATATGGCCGTGGAAAATTGCTTGATAAAGAAGAATTTGATAATTTAGGAGATGCTGAGATTAGAAGTTTACGTCTTTTTGATGAAGTAAAGAAAATTAATTTAATTCGAATGCCTGATTTTGATAAGGCTCGAAAAGATAATAGCTTTAAAGCAAAAGCTGATACATATATCTTAAATATATTAGAAACTAAAAAAATCTAAGAAAAAGTGTTTCCCAAAAGTGCATGGGTTTAGCTTCTTTGATAATCTCATCTAATTGGCCCTCTTTTAATCCACCAATTTGATATTTTTTATTGATAATGATAACAGGTACGGCGGTTGTATTAAACAAACGATATATGTTAAAATGCTTTTTATATATAGGCCTAAATTCAGAGTTTTTAACATCTTCTTTGAGTTGAGCTTCATTTCCACCTAATTCTTTAAAGATGTTGTATGCCTCATTTTGATATACGTTTCCTTTTTGTGCAACTCTTTCAAACATTTCATTATATACCCCATGTTTTCTGGTTGCTAAAATAATATCGGAAATATAGTTATACTTATAACCAAAAACAGGGGCTTCAATGGAAATCCAACGGATATTTTTGCCTTGTTTCGAATGAACAAGTTTGTAAAGATCTATATGAAGTTGTTTGCAAAAATCACAACGATAGTCAAAAAAATCAATGATAACATATTTCCCTTTAGGATTGCCCATTGAAGCATAAGATGGATCTTTTAAAATTTCCTCATAAATTTCTTCAAATTCTTTAGGAAGGGGTTGTGTTGCCGATACTTGTTTTGCTCCTATACAAAAAACAAATATGGTTAAACATAAAAAAAAGCCGATTTTTTTTATCATTAAAACCCCCTGTTTTTTATTTTAACTGATCTTTCCACATGCCTTCTAAATCATAGAAATCGCGCATTTCACCAGTAAACAAGTGAATCATAACATCAATTAAATCGATAACAATCCATCCAGTATCTGAATTATCCCCAGAAATACGGGCTCTATAACCAGCTTTTTTAATGTCTTGAATTAAATTATTGGCTAAACCGTTTAAATGACGGCCAGAAGTTCCATTTGCAATGATAATAAAATCTGTAAAAGAACTTTTTCCTTTTAAATCAATGGTAACAATGTTTTCTGCTTTTCCATCATCTAATTTTTGTTCAACAAAGGCAATTAATTCTTTAACTTGCTCTTTTGAAAGAGCCCCAGGAGCTGTTGGTAATACGGCTTTTTTTGCTTTTGTTGTTTTCTTTTTTGAACAAGCTTTTCTTTTTGCTGGTGTTTTTTTAATTTCACTTGTTGTTAAGCGTTCTTCATTTTTTTGAGCTTGTTTTTTAGCAGCTGCTTGTGTTGAGCTAATGGATGTTTTTTTCTTTGCCTGAGGCATTACTCTTCTCCTTCTTTTGCTTTTAAAATTTCTTTATATGCTAATCGTAAAATATCGGTTAACCCAATTCTGGCAACACCAGAAATAGTGTGAACTTTTTTCTTTGTTGCTTTTTTCAGTAAGGCAACTTTTTCTTGGATTTCTTCTTCTAAAAGAGCATCTGACTTGTTAAGCGCTATGATTTCAGGCTTCTTTGCAAGCAGAGGACTATATTTTTTAAGCTCAGCTCGAATGGTTTTGTATGGTGCAACAACATCTTCTTGAGTGGCGTCAATTAAATGAATAAGAACTTTACATCTTTCAACGTGTTTTAAAAATTTTGTTCCAAGACCAATGCCTTCAGAAGCGCCTTCAATTAAACCAGGAATATCTGCAACTAAAATACCATTATCATCAACCATTGCCATACCTAAATTTGGGTGAATAGTTGTGAATGGATAATCCGCAATTTTGGGTTTTGCTCTGCTAATCACAGAAAGAAATGTTGATTTTCCAGCATTTGGAAGCCCAATTAATCCTGCATCTGCAATGATTTTTAATTTTAACCAAACCCACATCTCTTCACCAGGAGTGCCTGGGTCTGCTTGTTCTGGAGCTTGATTTGTTGAGGATTTATATGAATCGTTTCCTCTGCCTCCTTTTCCGCCTTTTGCAGCAACAAAAGTATCTCCATCATTTAACATATCAGCTAACACAATAGAGCCAGTTTCATCCATAATTTGCGTTCCAACAGGAACTTTGATGATTAAATCATCTCCTGAAGCACCAGTGCAATTTCTGCCCGCACCATTTTTTCCACGCATGGCTTTAAAGTGTTGTTGATAGCGGAAGTCAATCAGTGTGTTTAAATTTTCAACCGCTTTGAAAACAATATCTCCACCATTGCCACCGTTACCCCCATCTGGGCCACCAAATTCAATAAATTTTTCATGTCTGAATGAGCAAGCGCCATTACCACCGTCACCTGCTTTTATGTAAATTTTTGCTTCGTCTAAAAACTTCATTTTATTATCCTTTTTAATATTTTGATTATCATACTGTTTTTTTTGAAAAAGGTCAAACAAAAAAGAATTTAATGTTGTTTTTTAATAAAAAAGTTGTCAATTTTTAATATTTATGTTAGTAAAAGAAAAAAATTGCAACAAAAAGGAGTAAGTTATGTTAAAAGGACTTGGGATGTTAAAAAAAGTTGTTTGTTTAATTGCGGTTGTTTTTTGTTTGTTAGGTGTATCTGCTTGTCAAAAAAAAGAGTTTCGTGACGATACAATCTATTTATTTTGGCAACCAGGGTGCTCACATTGTCATCATGCTATCGATTTTTTCAATAATAATCTTTCATCTGTTCGTGTTGAGATGATTGATGTTTCAAAAGAAGAGGGACATCAAAAACTCTTAAAAGCAGTAAAACAATATAATTTGGGAACGCAAATTGCTACCCCGTTATTTATTGTAAAAGATAATCATTTTATGGGATGGGCAGATGAGCTTGCCGAAGAGTTTACCAAAATGGCCCCTTATTTTAAAAAATAAGTTTTAATCTAAAAATATAAAACTTTTAAATTTGATCATTTAAATCAGAGTCCTCTTGTTGTGCATCAAGGGGCTCTTTTACTCTACCAATGGTTGCTTTGGGGAAAACAGTTAAAAGACTTTTAAGTGGTTCAAATTTTTTAAGTTCATCTAGAATAAGCCCATCTTTTTCAGCTTTGTTTTCTTTCAATGTTTGGGAAGAGGAATCCTGTTTGATTAAAATTTCCCATTGTGTTTTTGTTTTTAAAGTTAAAAATTTGGCAAGTTCAGCACTGAATCCTCTTGGGGCATCTTTTGTAAAAGAGCAAATTAATTTGCCCGGTTCAATGCTAATAGGGCGGATATAACTTTCGATATTAAATGCTAAAAGGCGTTCTTTGTGTTTTTTTGCAAGATTTGAAATATCCTCTAAGGTTTTAATAACAATGGTTTCTGTTTCTGCATCAGTTTCTTTTTGAGGTGTGTTTTTTATAGAAATAGGTTCTCTCGTTGGTTCTGATGGGGTGTTTTTTACTATAGGTTGTGTTGTTTGATTAGCTACTATAGTGTTTTTTTTTATGTCTGAAATTAAATTATTTAAAGAAGGTAATTCGCTTAAAAATGCTAAACGAATTAAAATCATTTCTAAGGCCATGGCTGGATTATCTGCGATTTTGATTTCTGTTAATCCTTTTAATAAAATTTGCCAAGCACTTGTTAATGAAGCCATTGACAAAGAGTTTGCCATTTCTTTTCCTCTGGTTCGTTCAGCTTCGGGAATTGTTTTGTCATTGATTAGATCGGGAACGATTTTGATTCTTGTTAACCAATGTGTTAAAGAAAGTAAATCTTGCGCTGTCATTAATGGATCTGATCCAGAAGAGTGTTGTTCTTCTAAGTATGAAAGAGCTGATTTGACATCCCCTTTCATAATGGCTTGATATAAATCAAATAAAATGGTTCGATCTGTAACGCCGAGCATTTGACGGATTTCATTTGCTTGCAATTTGTAGTTAAATTGCGTCATAGCCTGGTCTAAAAGAGATAGGGAATCGCGGCAAGATCCATCTCCGGCTCTAGCAATTAATCTTAATGCTTCTTCTTCTGCTTCAATATTTTCATTTTGAGCAATTTTTTGAAGATGTTTTGTTAATAACTCTTCATCTAAACGTTTTAAATCAAAACGCTGACAACGAGATAAAATAGTGATAGGAACTTTTCTAATTTCAGTGGTTGCTAAAATAAACTTGATGCGTTCTGGTGGTTCTTCCAGGGTTTTTAAAAGAGCGTTAAAAGCTGCTTTTGAAAGCATATGAACTTCGTCAATGATATAAATTTTAAATCTAGCAGAAACAGGATTATATTTTGCGCTTTCAATGATTTCTCTGATGTTATCCACACCTGTGTTGCTAGCTGCGTCAATTTCAATAACATCAATGTGCGAATCTGAAGCGATTTCCATGCAATGTTTGCATTTGCCACAAGGGTTTGCAGTCATATTTCCATTGCCATCTTCGCCAATGCAGTTTAATCCTTTGGCAATAATACGCGCAGAACTTGTTTTTCCAACACCACGAATTCCAGTTAACATATATGCATGGGCTAATCTATTGTGCTCAATGGCATTTTTAAAGGTTTGAACAAGTGCTTCTTGACCAACTAAATCATCAAAAACTTGAGGTCTGTATTTTCTGGCTAAAACATGTGACGAATTTTTCATTTTTGTTCCTTATCAAACTTTTAGGTGAGGATAACATATTTTGCTCGAATGGTCAAGTGAAAGGGTGCTTTTTTCTTATTTTTTTATAAGTGAAAAAATTCTATCAACCATAGAAAAAAAGCCATTTCTTCTAGTGGGGGAAAGATGATCTTTTAAACCCAATTCTTCAAAAATTTGAAGGATGTTTAAATTTAAAATTTCTTCATCTGTTTTTTCGTTGATAAGGGATATTAAGATGGCTTCCAGTCCCTTAACTATAATGGCATCACTTGTTGCATTAAAGTAGTTTAATCCATCTTTTTTTTCATGAGTGAACCAAACTTGAGACATGCAACCATCAACTTTATTTTTATCGGTTTTATCTTGTTCGCTAAATGGAGGAAGGGTGTTTCCAAGATCAATTAAATAAGCATATTTTTCTTCCCAATCACTGAGATATGAAAAATTTTCTAAAAGTTCTTCTTTTGTCATTTTTTTAACTCATTTTTACTTTATTTTTGTTAATTTTGGTCTATTTTTGAACGAAAAAAAAATAAAATCAATGTTTTTCTTTATTTTTTTTTTATTTTATGATATAACCCCTTTTAAATGAAATGGAATTTGATTTTTTTTGATAAAGTTGAAAGCACAAATGATGTGGCAGCTTCGTTGCCGCTTAACACCTGTGTTGTTGCAAAAGAACAAACAAAAGCACGTGGTCGCATGGGGCGTAAGTGGATTTCTTTAACAGGAAATTTGTTTTTTTCACTTGTTCTTAAAAATTATGGAATGCAAACACCTTTGCTCTCATTTGTTTTATCATTAAGTGTGGCAGAATGTTTAAAAGAGTTTGATGTTATGCTTAAATGGCCAAATGATGTGTTACTTGAGGGTAAAAAAATATCAGGTATTTTGCTTGAAAATCTTGGGGATAAAGTTATTGCAGGTGTGGGTATTAATACAAAACAAGCCCCAATTGAAGAAGTTTTATATCCAACAACTTCTTTGTTTGGAAAAATCAAAAATGATGAACTTTTGCAAAATATTTTAAATTCTTTAGATGAAAATATTCGTCTTTTTGAAACAGAAGGATTTCAAAAAATTAAAGAGAAATGGTTAGCCTATTCAAAAGGGGTTGGGAAAGAAATTGTCATTCGCTTGCCGAATGAAGAAATAAAGGGAGAATTTATGGGTTTAACGGATGAGGGTGCCGTTCAAATCAAAACAAAAGATTTGCATTGTCGTTTTATAACGGCAGGTGATGTGTTTTTTATAGATGAAAGAAAAATAAATGATTGAAGAAAGAAAAGATGTTGTCATCGATAAAGAAAAATTTGTATTTGTTCCTATCGGAGGGGCAACTGGGGTTGGGATGAACTGCTTTGCCTATGGATACAAAGGCAAATGGTTAATTGTTGATTTAGGGGTTGGTTTTCCTGGAGATGGATTGCCTGGTGTTGATGTTTTATTACCAGATGTTTCTTTTTTAGAAAAAAATAAAAAAGATATTTTAGGTTTAGTGATTACACATGCACATGAAGATCATTTAGGCGCAGTTGGTCATTTGTGGCGTTCCTTACAATGCCCAATTTATGTAACACCATTTGCGGCAGAATTGTTGGAAAGCAAATTAGTTGAAAATTCATTGCTTGGAAGAGCAGAGGTAACAGTTTGTTCCTTAGGATCATTAATCGATTTAAAACCATTTGAAATTGAATTTATTTCAATGAGCCATTCTATTCCAGAATCAAATGCCTTGTGTATTCGAACAGATAAAGGTTCTGTTTTACATACAGGAGACTGGAAGTTAATTCCTGATACAGTTTTGAATCAAAAAACAGATGAAAAACGTTTAAAAGAAATAGGAAAAGAAGGGGTCTTGGCTCTTGTTTGTGATTCAACAAATGTTTTTAGTGGTGAAAATAAATTAACAGAAATGGATGTTCGTAAAGAACTTGAAAAATTGATTGCTAAGTATGATGGCAAACAAATTGCAGTAGCTTGTTTTGCATCTAATGTGAGCCGTGTGAAGAGCATTTATTATGCCGCTCAAAAGAATAATAGACAAGTTTGTTTGTTGGGCCGTAGTTTATGGCGAATGGATGCGGCGGCAAGAGCTTGTGGTTATTTTGATGATGTTCCAGAATTTTTATCTGAATCAGAAGCATTAGAACAACCCAAAGGATCTGTTTTGTTTATTTGCACGGGTTCGCAAGGTGAACCACGTTCTGCCTTGAGTAATTTATCTGCCTTAACGCCACAAAAAAATACTGTTTTCTTTGCTCCTGAAGATGTTGTTATTTTTTCTTCTCGTATTATTCCTGGAAATGAAAAAGCAATTGCACTTCTTCAAAAACGGTTTAAAACAAAAGATGTTGAAATTATTACGAATAAAGATGCTGATATTCATGTTTCAGGGCATTTTTCTGGTAAAGATTTGCAACAAATGTATAAATGGATTAAGCCTAGAATTGCTTTACCAGTGCATGGTGAAGCAAGAGAATTGAATGAACATGTTTCTTTAGCGCTTAAATGGGGTGCAAAATATGCTTTCGCATTGGAAGATGGTGAAATTTTAGAATTATCTGAAAAACCAGTTATTTTAGGTGAAGTTGAAAGTGGTATTTTGGCAGTTGATGGTAAAAAGATTTTGTCATTGGGTGCTGAAGTGATCAGAAAACGACGTAAAATGATTGAAGATGGTACATTGGTTGTGACCTTGGTTATGGATAATGAAGGCGCTGTTTTAGGAAAACCAAAAATTTCATCTTTTGGATTAATTGAAGCAGGAACAGATGATGAAGAACGATTAAAGAAAGAAATTGTTGAAGAAGTTCAACAATTAGGGAAAGATTCTGTTCGGGACGATTGTGCAGAAAATGCAGTTCGCACAGCAGTTCGTCGTTTCTTAAAAGAATTTTATGGTAAAAAACCTCTTATTGAAGTTCATTTAGTTCGTATATAAATCAAAAAAATATGCTTGCCAAAAGTTTTAAAAGGTGTTAATTCTTGAGTATTGTTAACCTTTTTAAAAGGAGTAATTATGGCAAAATATAATGTAATATGCATTAAATGGGGTGAGTTTTATACTGCAAAAGATGTAAATAATTTATGCTCTATGGTGAAACGAAATACCTCGCATGAAATAGATTTTTATTGCTTTACGGATAAAACAGAAGGGCTTCGTGATGATGTGATTGTAAGACCTTTACCTGTTTTTGAAAACATCAAAAAAGGTGAAGAAGAATATACAATGAAATATGCCTACCGAAAAGAAGCAGCTCTTTGTGATGATAATTTGGGTGGTTTAAAAGGACAACGCGTTTTCTTTTTTGATTTAGATTCCCTTATTGTTGGAAATTTAGATGAATTTTTTGAGTATCCAGAAAATGATAAGTTCTATATCATTGATGATTGGCATACAAATGGTCATCATGTGGGACAAGCAAGTTGCTATTCATGGGTTGTTGGTACATTAGGGTTTATTAAAAAATATTTTGAAGATCATCCAAAAGAAGTTGTTGATAAGTTTTTCACTGCTTCACAAGAATATCTGTCCTCTAAAGTAATTGAAAGATGGGGGCATTTAAATTTTTGGCCAGATAATTGGTTTAAAAGTTTTAGATTCCATTGTTTGCCCTTTCCGTTATTTAGGTATTTTATGGCACCTAAAATGCCAAAAGTTGATGGAATGAAGATGATTGCTTTTCATGGAAATCCTGGTCTTCAAGATGCTATTAATGGGATTTGGTGTTCAAATCCAAATGATCGAAAATATCCACGAGGGTATAAAAAAATATATAAGCATGTTTTACCGAGCAAGTGGATTTTAGATTACTGGAAATAAGTAAAAAAAACCTTCTTTTAACAGAAGGTTTTTTTATTTCTTTTCTAATCTCGTTAACCCCATTTGATAAACAAGTGTTCTTAATTCTCTATCATCAATATCTGCAACTTTAGCTTTTAAAATATCTTTTTCTTTTTCACTGATATATTTTTTTGGTTGCATAATTGGTTGCTTTTTTAAGCTTAATTTTCCCTGAGTTATTTTAATTCTTGCCACTGCAGGATATCCAAAAAAGGTATTAATGCGTTCAATAACTTTTTGCTTTTGATGCTCGAATAAAATGGCAAAAGCCCCACCAGCACTTTTAACATGAAGGGTGCCATTGGTTCGGTTATCTTTTTCAAAGGTTAACTTTTCAGGACGAATACCTTGTGAAAGATTTTCTCCGACAATATCATTCCAAGATTCAAGGATATCTGTGCCTGCAAAGCCTCTTTGCCCTAAAATAGGTTGGGTTAAGCGTTTAACTTCCAGTGTTAACCGTTCAAGCCCTTCAAAAGTGCGGCGTCTTTCTGTTATTGGCGGAGTTTTTTGACTTTTGACTGGCATTGTTATTTACATTTTTTTATCATTTTGATAAGTGGACATAAAATTATCATGAAATTCTTCAAAACGATTTTCTTCAATTGCTTTGCGAATATTTTGCATTAAAATTTGATAAAAACGAATATTATGCCAAGTCAATAACATTGAACCAAGGATTTCACCTGCTTTAAAAAGATGATGTAAATATCCTCTCGTATAATTTGAACAACAAGGACAATCGCATTTTTCATCCAGTGGAGAATGATCATCTCGATGACAAGCATTGTGAATATTTAAAACGCCATGAGAGGTGAAAGCTTGCCCTGTTCTGCCTGATCTTGATGGCATAACGCAATCAAACATATCAACACCTCTTTTAACAGCGCCAACAATATCACTTGGTCTTCCAACACCCATAAGATATCTTGGTTTATCATCTGGAAGAGCAGGAGCTGTGTAATCTAAAACAGAAAACATAATTTCTTGACCTTCGCCGACAGCAAGACCACCAATGGCATATCCATCGAATCCAATGTTTGTTAAATCTTTAATGGATTGCATTCTTAAATCTTCATGCATCCCACCTTGAACAATGCCAAAAATACCATAGCCCTCTCTATCTATAAAGGCATCTTTAGATCGTTTAGCCCAGCGCATAGAGCGTTCCATTGATTTTTTGACCACATCTTTTGGAGATGGAAATTTAACGCATTCATCAAAAGCCATTGTGATATTTGAATCTAAAAGGTGTTGAATCTCCATGGATCGTTCAGGTGTTAAAACATGCTTCGCGCCATTAATATGCGATTGAAAAGTAACGCCTTCTTCATTGATTGATCTTAAAGAAGAAAGACTCATAACTTGAAAACCACCTGAATCTGTTAAAATTGGGCCATCCCAGTTCATAAATTTATGAAGACCACCAAAAGAAGCAACGCGCTCAGCTGTTGGCCTAAGCATCAAGTGATACGTGTTACCTAAAATAATTTCAGCCCCTGTTTGTTTAACAGATTCTGGAAGCATGGCTTTAACGGTTCCAACGGTTCCAACGGGCATAAAGGCTGGTGTTTGGATCTTTCCATGAGCAGTTTTAAGTTCACCTCTTCTGGCATTCTTTTCAATGTTTTTAATTTGAAATTTTAGCATAGACAAATACTTCTTTCTGTGTTAAACTTTGTTTCAATTTTTAATTATCATATCATATTGGAGATAAAATATCAATGAAAAAAGAGATAAAAATAGGGTTGATTATATTTGCTATTGCCAATGTTTTAGGTTGTTTTTTGCTTTTTGCAGGAGTAAATATGAGCCCAACCAAATTATGGGTATGTTGGGCAGTATTAATATTTTTGGTGGCTGCTGCCATGTGGGAATTTTTATTTGTGTGTACTGGTTTTTACAATAAGCACTCTTCTGCTATAGGTCTTCTTTTTGCAGTTTTATTGGCTTTAGTGTTGAGAGCTTTTACATTTGAGCCATACAATATCCCTTCTGGATCAATGTTTCCAACATTGTTAGTGGGGGATCATTTGTTTATTTCAAAATATGCTTATGGTTATTCAAGACATTCATTCCCATATTCATTACCTCTTATTCCAAAAGGAAGAATTTTTGAAAAAAGTCCAAAAGTGGGTGATGTTGTTGTTTTTAGAGTAACGCCTGAATTAATACCATCTTTAGAACATTCTGTTGATTACATCAAGCGGGTTATTGCTCTTCCAGGAGATACGGTTCAAATGAAAAATGGGCGACTTTATTTAAATTCAAAAGAAGTTGAAAGAAAATATCTTTCAACAGTTAAAATTGAAAATGAAGGAAGAGAAATTTTGCACAAAAAATATTTAGAAACACTCCCAAATGGCGTTACTCATGAAATTTATGAAATTAATGATATGATGCAATCGGATGATACACCTGAAGTTAAAGTTCCAGAAGGATATTTCTTTGCAATGGGGGATAATAGAGATAATTCTTCTGATAGCAGGTTTTTTGGAGTTGTTCCATTAACGCATTTAGAAGGCAAAGCTGAAATAATTTTCTATTCTAATAATGGAACTGGTGCCTTGTGGCAAATTTGGAAATGGCCAAAATTTATTCGAACGGAACGTTTATTTACAAAGATTAAATAAGAGGATTTATGTCTAATCAAGCTGAAATTATTTTGGAAGAAATAAAAAAATCAAAAAATTATAAAAAAGCGGTTACGTTAGCTATTGGGGGAAAAGCTGCGGCTTATGAACAACTCGAATTTTTAGGAGATAGAGTATTGGGTCTTGTGGTTGCCGATATTCTTTATCACCGTTTTCCGAAAGAAAAAGAAGGAGAGTGGGCTGTTCGATTTACCTCTTTGGTTAAAGAACAAACATTGGCAGCTGTTGCAAAAAGTTTAAAACTAGATGTTGCGTTAGTTACTAATGAGGAATATTTAAGGGATAATTCTTCTGTTCTTTCAGATGTTTGTGAGGCTGTGTTAGGGGTGATTTATCTTGAAAAAGGATTAGAAACAGTTAAAAAATTTGTTGAATCTGTTTGGGATCCTTTTTTAAAGCAAGGTGTTTCAAATGAAAAAGATTTTAAAAGTCGTTTACAAGAATGGGCTCAAAAAAACAAAAAAGTGATTCCTATTTATGAAGTGATTTCAAAAAAAGGTCCTGACCACGATCCTGTTTTTGAAGTGGAAGTGAGTTTGCCAGATCTGAAAAGTCGAAGAGCGCAAGGCGCAAGTAAAAAAGAAGCAATGATTGAAGCGGCAAAGTTATTGTTGCAAGATTGTTTGGATTATGAAAAAGAAAAGAGATAGAGTAAATGGTGGATAAAAAAATGAAATTTGGGTTTGTTGCGGTTTTGGGAGCGCCAAATGCTGGTAAATCAACTTTAGTTAATAAGTTGATTGGTTCTAAAGTGAGTATTGTTTCTCCAAAAGTTCAAACAACAAGGTCCAGAATTAGAGGAATCTTTGTTGAAGGAGAAACACAATTGGTTTTGGTAGATACTCCAGGGATTTTTTCTGCTTCAGCAAAATTTGAAAGAGCAATGGTCGCCTCTGCATGGACGGAATCAGATGATGCTGATCAACGCCTTCTTTTAATTGATGCTCAAAAAGGATTGGATAAAAATACTCAGAAAATTATAGCTCGTTTGCAACAAGAAAAGAAAAAGGCCATATTGGTTTTAAATAAAATTGATATGATTGAAAAGGCAAAATTATTGCCATTGATTCAAGAGTTAAATAATTTTAAAATTTTTACAGATACATTTATGATTTCAGCTAAAACGGGTGAAAAAATTGACGAGTTGAAAAACTTTTTAGTTCAAAATGCTCCTGTTGGAATTTGGATGTTTCCAGCTGATCAGTTGACCGATTTACCAAATCGCTTGTTTGCTGCTGAGGTGACACGCGAAAAACTTTTTTTGATGCTTCAAAAAGAATTGCCCTATACACTTTCTGTTGAAACAAACTCTTATAAAGAAACGGAAAAAGGGATACGTATTGAACAAACAATTTATGTTGAGAGAGAAGGTCTTAAGCCTATTATTCTTGGTAAAAATGGGCAGATGATTAAAAAGATAGGTGAATCTTCAAGAAAAGAACTTGAAAAACTTTTTGAAACAAAAGTTCATCTCTTTTTGTTTGTGAAAGTTAAAGAAAATTGGCGGCAAGATCCATCGCAATATAAAGATTGGGGTTTGGATTTTAATGCCTGAGTTTTCTTTTTCAAAGGCTTTAGTGTTAAGCTCAAAACCTTTGGGTGATCATAAGTTTATTGTGAGTTTATTCACAAAGGAAAAGGGACGTCATTTAGGTGTTGTGAAGAAAAAAACACCACCGATGACAGCTTCTTTTTTAACGGGACGTTGGCAAGCAAGACTTTTAGAACAGATGGGCTCTTATTTCATTGAAGAGGAATGTTCTTTGCATCTTTCTTTTTTAGAAGATTCAAAAAGATTAAGTGCAATCAGCTCAGTTTGTTATTTATTAGATGTATTGTTGCCAGAACGTGTTGATTATGGTTTTTTTTATAATGAAACAATAGGATTTTTAAATAGATTGGAACAAAATGATTTTCAGGCGCACTATGTTTTATGGGAAACAAAACTTTTGGAAGCATTAGGGTTTGGGCTTGATTTTTCAAAATGCGCTGGTGGTGGGGATGTGAACGATCTGGCTTATGTTTCACCTAAAAGTGGAAGATCAGTTTCAAGGAAAATGGGCGAACCATATAAAGATAAGTTATTGCCATTACCTGAATTTATGTATAAAAAAAATATTTTGATTGATAAAGAGTCATTGCAAGATGGGTTAACAACAACGGCTTATTTTTTGCTTCATCATGCGGGCTTAAAACAGTTGCCTGTTTTAAGGAATACAATTGTTTAAAAAAGTTAAAAATTTATTAAAGATGACTTGACGATATTTTTCAAATATGGTAGGTTTATCTTGAATAAAGTTGATTTTAAAAATGCTAAAAATGAAAAGGAGTTTTTTATGGCTATTGAAAGAACGTTTTCAATGATTAAACCAGATGCAACAGAAAGAAATTTAACTGGTGCAATTAATGCAAAAATTGAAGAAGCAGGTCTTCGTATTGTTGCTCAAAAGCGCGTATGGATGACAAGAAAACAAGCAGAAACATTTTATGCAGAACATAATGGAAGACCATTTTTTGAAGAATTAGTTGAATTTATGAGTTCAGCTCCAATTATTGTTCAAGTATTAGAAGGCGAAGATGCAATTGTTAAATACCGCACTGTTATGGGTAAAACAGATCCAGCAGAAGCAGATGCAGGAACAATTCGCGCTGAATTTGCTGAAAGCAAAGGTCGTAACTCTGTTCATGGCTCAGATTCACCAGCTTCAGCACAAAGAGAAATTGCTCAATGGTTTAGTTTGAACGAAATTGTTGGCTAGGTCTTGTATAAAAAGTAAAAAAAGCTGGGTGAAGCGAAAGCTATTGCTCGGCTTTTTTTGATAAAAAAGGGGATAAGAATGGCGTTTGAATTGCATTTTCCAGTTTTGCTTAAAGAGGTTTTAGAGTATTTAGACTGTCAAAAAGAAGGTCTTTATATGGATGGAACGTTTGGTGCAGGTGGGTATACAAAGGCAATTTTAAATGCCAATGCTTCAAATAAAGTTATTTCTTTTGATCGGGATCCAACTGTTCAGCATACAGTTAATGAATTAAAAAAAGCATATCCAAATCGTTTTAGCTTTGTTCAAGATTGTTTTTCAAATCTTGAAAATTATTTAACAGAACCTTTAGATGGCTTGGTTCTTGATTTGGGTGTTTCATCTATGCAGATTGATGAAAGAGAACGCGGTTTTTCTTTTAGATTTTCAGGCCCTTTAGATATGCGTATGAGCACAGAGGGATTATCAGCTAAAGAGGTGGTTAACACCTTTAAAGAAGCCGATATTGCAGATATCTTGTTTAAATATGGCGAGGAAAAGGCTTCTCGTCGGATTGCAAAAAATATTGTAAAAGCGCGTTCGCAAAAAGAAATTGAAACAACAGGAGAGTTGGCAGAAATTATTCATCAAGTTATGCCTAAACCGAAAGATGGATCTGATAGTGCTATGCGCTCATTTCAAGCGTTAAGAATTTTTGTAAATGATGAATTGGGTGAATTGGAACGTGTTTTAGAATCAGCTAAGCGTGTTTTAAAGCCAAATGGTCGTTTAGTTGTTGTTACTTTTCATTCTTTAGAAGATAGAATTGTGAAGAATTTTATGATTCAAAATTCGGATTTAAAACCCAATCAAAATAGACATGATGTTATGGGTTTTATGCTGAATGAAAAACCTGTTTTTAAGGTTTTAACAAAAAAAGCAGTATTGCCAAGTAAAGAAGAGTTGGAAATAAATTTTAGATCACATTCAGCAAAATTGCGAGCAGCCTATTTGTTAGGGTAATAAGGGGGATAGATGAAAAAGTTTTTAATTAATGTGTTTTTTTTAATGGTTGCTATTTTTTCTGGTGTGGCGTTATTTACGCTTAAGTATCAGGTGAAAGAAAAAGAAACAGAGTTAAAAAGAATTCATGTTAATATTTTAAAAACAAAAAGAGATTTGCATATGTTAGAAGCCGAATGGGCGCATTTAAATGATCCTAAACGCTTAAAAGCTATTGTTACAAATCAAACAAATTGGCAGGTAATTAAATCTGAACAATTGGTAAGAGTTGATGATTTGCCGATTAAATTGGAAGAATCTGAAGCAAAGTCATTATCAGAGGAGGGGGGAGAATAAATGTTTAAGCGCAAAAAAGAAACATTTTACTATGCAGGTCTTGAAGTTCCGCCATTAACATCAATGGATAGATATAAATGTTTAGATGATGCAACAAAAGGTGTTTTACAAAAAGCAAGTGGCCGTATTGCTTTTATTATGTTTGTTTTTGCTCTTTGTTTTTCGATTATTATTGGAAAATTATTTTATTTAACAGTTTTATCTTATCAATCAAGAACGTATGTTCCTTCTGTTTTGAAAACGGATTTAAATATTAATAGACACAATATTTTAGATAGAAATGGAATGATTTTGGCAACAAGTGTTCCAACAAAAGATTTGTCAATTAATCCTAAAGAGGTAAAAGAAAAAGATCGGTTGACAGTTGCTGAAAATTTATCAAAAGTTTTACCAGGTGTTACAAAAGATGATGTGTTGAAAAAGATTAATCAAGGGGGCTCTTTTCGATATATTAAACGAAATATTACACCAGTTGAACAAAAAGATGTTAATTGGTTGGGATATTATTTCTTGCAAGAAACAGATGGAGAAAAAAGGGTTTATCCACAAGGATCTTTATTTGCTCATTTGCTAGGGAGCGTTGATATTGATAATAAAGGAACTGCAGGCCTTGAAAAATCATATGAAGAAGAATTGCAAGAAAACGATGTAACATTATCATTAGATATGTCTGTTCAAGAAACGGTTGCTAGAGTATTAAGTGAAAATATTAAAAAATATAGTGCACTAGGTGGAACCAGTATTGTAATGGATATTCATACAGGTGAAGTTTTAGCAAGTGTTTCATTGCCAGATTATAATCCAAATATTCCACAAGATGCAGATAGTGATGCCAGATTTAATAAAGCGACATTGGGGGCTTATGAATTTGGTTCTGTTTTTAAATTATTTAATACAGCAATGGCACTTGAAAATAAAGTGATCCGCCCACATGATATTTTTGATGCGACGACTTCATTTAAAATTGGGCGTAAAACAATTGAAGATTATCGTGGGCAAAATCGACCTTTAATGGTCCCAGAAATTTTGATTCATTCTTCTAATATTGGATCAGTTAAAATTGCATTAAAAGCAGGATATCAAAAACAAAAAGAGTTTTTATCACGTTTTGGATTTTATCAACCACTGCCGATTCAATTGCCTGAAAAAACAAGAACCCAATATCCTTTAGAAGAAAAATGGGCTGATATGACAAGTGCAACCATCTCTTATGGATATGGGATTGCTGTTTCTCCACTTCATTTAATTTCCGCAGTAAGCGCATTAGTGAATGGAGGCTATTATCGTGTGCCAACTTTTATTAAAAATGGGAATAAGGGAAAAGCCGAATATCAAGTGATTTCTCAAAAAGTCTCTGAACAAATCCGTCATATGATGTGGGGGGTTATTAATTGGAATTTAAAAGATTCTGATCCAATTAAAAAATATCATGTTGGTGGAAAAACAGGATCAGCTGAAATGTTGGTAAATGGAGGATATACAGAAGGAACGTTGAGAACTACATTTGTTTGTGCTTTCCCAATGAATGCGCCAAAATATGCTGTTTTAGTTGTTCTTGAAAATCCAAAAAGATTAGAAGGACAATATGCAAGCACAGCTGGGTGGAATGCCAAACCAACAGGGCTTCAAATTGTTCTTGAAATTGCTTCTTATTTAGGCGTTGCAACCCAACCAGAGTGGGAGCAACCCTCATATATGAAAAAATCAGTTGAATTATCGCTTGAAGCTAAAAAAAGAAGGTAAAAAAATGCTGTTGTCTGAGTTGTTAAAAGATAGTTGTTTAGAATGTGACTTTAAGGATGATATTGAAATTAAAGGGATTTCTGTTTCATCTAAAGATGTTAAAGAAGGGCATATTTTTGTGCCTATCAAAGGGGAAAAGGTAGATGGTCTTGATTTTTTAGATGAAGTAACTAAAAAAGGGGCTGTTGCTATTTTAACAGACAGACAAATTCAAACTGATTTAATTGTTATTAAGAGTAAGAATTTAAGTGTGGATATGGCAAAAATTGCTTCAATTTTATATCCAAGTCAGGGTATCAAAACAATTGCTGTTACAGGAACAAATGGGAAGACATCGACAGCTTATTATGTTTATCAGCTTTTGAATGCATTTAACCATAAAGCAGCTTCTATTGGAACATTAGGTGTATATGTTGAAGATGTTTTAACAGAAGGGAAGATGACAACCCCTGATAGTATCACACTTGCAAAAACGCTTTCTAATTTGAAAAAGAAAGATGTTGAATATGTTGTGTTAGAAGCATCTAGTCATGGACTTATTCAAAATAGACTTTCTTCTTTTTCGTTTGAGTCAGCTGGATTTACAAATTTAACAAGAGATCATCTAGATTATCATGGATCAATGCAAGCTTATTTTGATGCAAAAAAACTTTTGTTTCAAAATCTTTTAAAGCAAGAAGGTATTGGTGTTTTAAATTTTGATGATCCTTATTCTAAAGAATTAAGTTTGATTTTAAAAGAAAGAAATATTCCTGTTTTTTCATATGGATTTAATGGAGTAGATTTAAAAATTAATAAGTTAGATCCATTGCCAAATGGCCAGCTTTTGTCAATAACATATCAAGGTAAAACAAAAAAAATACATTTGAATATTTTTGGGGCATTTCAGGTGCATAACATCCTTTGTGCTTTAGGTCTTGTTTCTAAATTAGGGATTCCAATGGATGATTTGATTGAATATTTACCTCAGTTAAAAGCACCTGAAGGACGTTTAGAATGCATTGGGCATAAAGGTGGAGCTCATATTTTTGTTGATTATGCGCATACGCCTGATGCGCTTCATAATGTTCTTTCTTCTTTAAGACCACATGCAAAAGGAAATTTAGTGGCTTTGATTGGGTGTGGTGGTAATAGAGATACGGGGAAAAGAGCTTTGATGGGAGAAATTGCTCAAAAAGAAGCTGATAAGGTTTTTATAACGGATGATAATCCTAGATATGAAGATCCAGCTTTAATAAGAGAAATGATTTTTAAGGCTTGCCCAAAAGCTTTGCTTGTTCCGAATAGAAAAGAAGCCATTTACCAAGCGATTTCCTCATTAAAAGAAAATGATATATTGGTTTTATGCGGTAAAGGCCATGAAACAGGTCAATTAATAAATGGTGTTTGCTATCCGTTCTCTGATAAACAAGAGGCATTGGCTGCTTTAAATAATGCTGCAGATAATGCTGCAGATAAAGTTATTTGGGATAAATCTTCTTTAGAAGCTGCTTTAGGAGTTTTTGTTGATGAAAGTATCCGTATTTCAGGTGTTTCAATTGATACAAGAACATTAGTTCCAGGAGATTTATTTTTTGCGCTTAAAGGTGAAAAAGTTGATGGCCATCAATTTGTTAAAGTTGCCATTGAAAAAGGAGCAGGAGCTTGTTTAGTTGAAAAAGAAGTTCAATTTGTTCAAAAAGAAAGGCAAATTATTGTTCCAAATGTGATGGACGCCCTTGAAAAATTAGCCGTATATAGACGAGCAAATACTGCGGCACGGGTTATCGGCGTCACAGGAAGTTCAGGAAAAACAACAACAAAAGAAATGTTGAAAACCTGTTTTGAAAAATATGGAAAAACGCATGCAACAAAAGGCAATTTTAATAATGAAATTGGTGTTCCTTTAACGTTAGCTGCTATGCATCCTAAAACACAATATGCTGTAATTGAATTAGGGATGAATCATAAAGGTGAAATTTCAAAATTAACAAAATTACTTCGACCACATGCCAGTATTATCACAATGATCGGCTCTGCGCATAGGGAGTTTTTTAACTCAGAAGAAGAAATTGCGTTGGCAAAGTCTGAAATTTTTGAAGGACAAGAAAAAGGAAGTGTTGCCATATTAAATGGGGATTCACCTTTTTTTGATATTATGCAAAAAAAAGCAATAGAAATGGGATTAAAAGTTGTTTCATTTGGTAAAAATAATGAGGCTGATTTTAAATTAATTTCTTGTCATATTTCTGATAAATGTTTGGTTGAATTTGAAAGAAAAGATAAAAAATATTCTTATCAGATTAATTTTTTAGGGCAACATTTTGCGATGAATTCATTGGCTGTTTTAGCGGGAGTTGATGCTTTGGGTGTTAATTTTGAAAATGTTTTAGATGTTATTCAAACCACAAAGCCAATTCAAGGTAGAGGATTGATGCAACAATTAATGTTAAATGGAAACAAAAAAATAACCTTGATTGATGATTGCTATAATGCAAATCCATCTTCTATGAAAGCATCCTTATCTGTTTTATCAAAACAAACAGGTGGTCGAAAAGTGGCTGTTTTGGGGCAAATGTTGGAATTGGGAGAGCACTCTATTCAATTGCATAAAGATTTATTAAAAAATATTCTTGAAAATCAAATTGATCGGGTATATACCATAGGAACACTAATGAAATATTTATATGAGTTATTGCCAGTTCATCTTCAAGGCGGTTATTTTGAAACTGTTGATGATTTTATGAAGGGTATTATCTCAGAAATTAAAGAAAATGACATTGTTTTGGTAAAGGGATCAAATAGTGTTAGATTGAATAAATTTGTTAAAATGTTGCAAGAGTTGAGTTAGGGAGAGAATATGTTATATTTGTTGTCATTGTTATCAATGGATTTTAGTTTTTTAAATATTTTTAAATATATTACGTTTAGAGCGGGCGGTGCTCTTGCAACATCTTTTTTAATTATGCTTGTTTGTGGTCCAAAATTTATTGCTTGGCTCAAAAGTAAGCAAGGCGAAGGGCAACCGATACGTCAAGATGGACCCGAAACGCATTTTTTAAAGCGTGGAACACCTTGTATGGGTGGGCTTTTAATTATTATTTCAATTTTAATTTCCACATTCCTTTGGGCACAATTAACAAATTCTTATATTTGGGTAATGGCTTTTGTTTTAGCTGGTTTTGGATTAGCTGGATTTTTTGATGATTATAAAAAATTAACAAAAAATTCTTCAAATGGAATTTCTGCAAAACAAAAATTATCTTTGCAATTTTTAATTAGTTTGGTTGCTTGTCTTTGGATGATTTGTTTGGAAACTGGTCCAATGGGAACAACATTAACCATCCCATTTTTTAAAGATTTGTCTATTGATTTAATGTATTTTTATATTCCTTTTGTTTTAATTGTGATGGTCGGTAGTTCAAATGCCGTAAATTTAACAGATGGGTTAGATGGCCTTGTTTCATTGCCTGTTATTATGTGTTGTTTTGTGTTTATGGTGATTGCATATTTAGTTGGGCGTGTGGATTATAGCGCATATTTGCATATTCACTATGTCGCAGGAGCAGGGGAAATGGCTGTATTTTGTGGAGCCGTTATTGGAGCAACTTTAGGCTTTTTGTGGTTTAATGCTCATCCAGCTCAAGTGTTTATGGGGGATACGGGTTCTTTGGCATTAGGTGGTGTTTTAGGCGCCCTAAGTGTTGCTACTAAACAAGAATTATTGCTCGCAATTGCTGGAGGAGTATTCGTTGCAGAAGCGTTATCTGATATTATTCAAATTGGTTCATATAAACTTAGAAAAAAGAGAGTCTTTTTAATGGCTCCTTTACATCACCATTTTGAAAAAAAAGGATGGTCTGAAACAACAGTTGTTGTTCGTTTTTGGATTATTTCTGTTTTGCTTGCTATCATTGCATTATCAACACTTAAAATTAGATAGGAGAATAAAATGGGTGGTTTTCTTGAAAAAACAAGACTCTTTTTTTCAGAGCGATTCAGGGATATTAACCGGCAATTACTCTATTCAGCAGTTGTGCTTATTTTATATGGTATTTTCCTAATTTTTGCAGCAAGTCCCGGTGTTGCATATAGAACAAATCGTGAGACGTTTTATTTTATTAATCGTCAGCTTATTTTTTTGTTTCCAACTGTTTTGGTGTTGTTTTCAACGGCATTTTTATCATTTAAACATATCAGACGATTATCAGGATTGATTCTAATCGGTTCACTTGTATGTATGGTATATGTTGTTTTGTTTGGAACTCAAATTCAAGGGGCAAGACGGTGGATTTATTTCCTTGGAATTGGGTTGCAGCCTTCTGAGTTTATGAAACCAGCATTTGCTGTTGTTTGTGCTTGGTTATTAGCATCAGGTCGTTTAATTAAGCAATTTCCAGGTTATTGGCTTGCATTTGCACTTTATGGTGTGATTGCTCTTTTATTAATGGGGCAACCAGATATTGGTATGTTGGTAACAGTAACGGCCATTTTTGGGGTTCAGCTGTTTTTATCTGGTATTCCAATGATGGTTGTTTCATTCTTAGGGGCTGGGGCCATTAGTTTAGGTATTTTTGCTTATTTTATGTTTGATCACGTTCATACGCGTGTGAATAGATTTTTAAATCCAACTGAAGGGCAAGAAGCTTATCAGGTCGAAAAATCAATGGAAACACTTAAAAATGCAGGGTGGTTTGGAAAGGGCCCTGGTGAAGGAATTGTAAAATATGAATTGCCAGATGCGCATACAGATTTTATTTTAGCCGTTTCTGCCGAAGAGTTTGGTTTTATTTTAACAACATTGTTAATTATGGTTTTTGCATTTGTTGTTTTAAAAGGGTTTCGTCTTTTAAGACAGTCGAATAATCATTTTTGTCAAATTGCTGTTGCTGGTCTGTTGACACAAATTGCAATTCAGGCTATTGTTAATATGGGATCAACGTTGAATTTATTGCCAACAAAAGGAATGACGCTTCCATTTATTTCTTATGGCGGTTCTTCATTGGTTTCAATTGGGTTTGCGTTTGGTATTATTTTAAGTTTAACAAGGTGCCATACACTTTCTCGTGGGTTAGAATAATTTATTTTAAAAGGATGAAAAATGGGAAATAAAAGATACAGAAATCAAGAAAAGAAAAAAACTCATGAGAAAAAAAATGCGCCACTTGTTGTGGTGACAACAGGTGGAAGCGGGGGGCATATTTTCCCTGCTGAATCCATTTGTTCAGCATTATTAAAAAATGGCTATCAAGTTGCATTTGTAACGGATAAAAGAGGAAAAGCTTTTACTTCACTTCCAGGTGTTGAAACATATAAACTTATGTCTGAAGCGGTTGCAAGACGCACGCTTTTTCATAAAGCAATTGCGGCAACGAAATTATTTCTTGGGGCTGTTCAAGCTCTTTGCTTGTTGCAAAAATTAAAACCTGCAGCTGTTATTGGAGTGGGGGGATATGCCTCATTTCCTGCTGTTTTAGCGGCACATTTATGGCGCATTCCAGTTGTGTTACATGAACAAAATGCCGTTTTAGGTCGCGCAAATAGAATTTTGGCAAAAGGAGCTTGTTTAATCGCAACTTCATTTATGCCAACAAAAAGAATACCTGCAAATATTCCAACATTAAGAGTGGGTATGCCAGCAAGAAACCAAATTTTAAAAAAAGAAAATGCCCCTTATCCACCAAAGGGTGAAGATTTTCACCTGCTTGTTTTTGGAGGTAGTCAAGGTGCTTCTTTTTTCAGTCGCGTTTTTCCTGAAGTTTTGCTTCAATTACCAACTGAACTTAAAGAAAAGCTTGTTTTAACTCAACAAGCTCGTCCAGAAGATATTGAATATGTTAGAAATATTTATAAGGGACAACCTTTTAAAAAGGTAACTGTTGAATCATTTTTTGATAATATGCCAGAATTATTGGAGCAATCGCATTTGGTTGTTGCAAGAGGTGGGGCATCAACAATTACTGAACTTGAAATTATTGGGCGTCCAGCGATGATTGTTCCTTTACCAACAGCTGCAGATGATCATCAAACAGAAAATGCCGCTGGTTTTTGCGATAGTGGAGCTGGGTGGCTGATTCCAGAAAAGGGTTTTAGCTCATTGCGTGTTTCAGAACAATTAGCTGAATTAATGAAAAATCCAAAAGAACTTTCAATTGCTGCAACACAAAGTTATTCTAGAGCAATGCCTCAAGCGGCAGAAAGTGTTGTCTTAGAAGTTAAAAAAATTATTGAAAATAGCAATCATGAAGGAGGCCTTTAAATGAAACTTTCTTGTCCATTAAAAAAGATTCATTTTATTGGTATTGGTGGCATTGGAATGAGTGCCATTGCTGAAATGCTTGTGGATTTAGGTTTGTTTGTTCAAGGTTCAGATGCAAAAGAAAGCGCCAACACCAAGCGAATTCAAAAAAGTGGAATTACAGTATTTATTGGCCATAAAAAAGAAAATTTAAAAGGTGTAGATGCTGTTGTTATTTCCAGTGCAATTAAACCAGATAATCCTGAATTAGTTGAAGCAAGAAGACTTGGTATTCCTGTTGGTCATCGCTCTGAAATGTTGGCTGAAATTTTAAATTATAAAAGAAGCATTTGTGTTTCAGGGACACATGGGAAAACAACAACATCTTCTCTTGTAGCAAGCATTTTAATGCAAGCAAAATTAAAACCAAGTTTTGTTATTGGTGGTATTTTAAATTCTCAATCTTCAAATGCACGCCTTGGAAAAGGGGATTATGTTGTTGTTGAAGCTGATGAATCAGATGGTTCCTTTTTGAAGTTACCAACAACAATTAGCATTGTAACAAATATTGATCCTGAACACATGGACCATTATAAAACTTTTGATAACATGAAAAAAGCGTATCGTTTATTTATTGAAAATACGGCTTTTTATGGTTTTTCTGTTGTTTGTACCGATCATGAAACAGTTAAAGAAGTGATTCAAGATATTGATACGCGTCGTATTGTTTCTTATGGGCTAAATAAAAAAGCAGATGTTCATGCAGATCATATCAGAATGGGATCTGATGGGATTATTTTTGATGTCTTTGTGAGAAATGGATCTAAATTTAAAAAAATTAAAGATATTAAATTAGCGATGTTTGGTCGTCATAATGTTTTAAATGCATTAGCAGCTATTGCTGTTTCTTTAAGATTGGGTATTTCTGAATCTGTGATTAAAAAAGCTTTAGCAAAATTTGAGGGAATTCAACGGCGTTTAACTTTAAGAGGGATTTTAAATAAGGTGAAAGTTTATGATGATTATGCGCACCATCCGATTGAAATTAAAGCTACACTTGATGCTGTGAAAAGTTCTGTAAAAGGAAAAATTGTTGCTGTTTTTCAACCACATAGATATTCCAGATTTAGTGATTTATGGGATGATTTCTTAACTTGTTTTGATATGGCAGATGAAGTTTTGGTATTGGATGTTTATGCGGCTGGAGAAAGCATGATTCCAGGGGTGACCGCTCCAGCATTTGTTCAAGGATTGAATTTAAAAGGGCTAAATGCTTCATATTTGCCATCAATTGAAAATTTAAAAGAAAAGGCAGCCTCATTAAGTTCTTTAGATACAATTGTTTGTTTGGGTGCAGGTTCAATATCCTCTGAAATAACTCAACTTTTGAAAAAAGAGAAAGGATTGAAGAAATAATGGTAAAACATTCCTTTTTGAAGCATTTTTTTAAAAAATTTAAAAATAAAAATGAGTCATTAGTTTCTTCTTTACCAAAAGTAAGGGGTGTTTTGTTGTTTAATGAGCCGCTTTCAAAGAAAAATTGGTTTGGAGTTGGTGGTCCTGCAGAGGTTTATTTTGAACCAGCTGATATGGATGATTTGAAAGAGATGATTGTAAATTTAAAAGCTGTTCCAATAACTTTGCTAGGAGCCGGAAGCAATGTTTTGATTAGGGATGGTGGTATTCCAGGGCTTACCATTCGCCTTGGTAAAGCTTTTTCAAGCATAGAAGTGATTGAAGAAGATAAACTTCTTGTAAAAGCGGGCGCGCTGGTTATGGAAGTTTCTCGTGTGGCTCAAAAAAATGCAATCAGTGGGTTTGAATTTTTATGTGGTATTCCCGGATCTCTTGGTGGTGGTATTAGGATGAATGCTGGAGCTTATGGTTCTTCCTTGTTTGATGTTTTAGAAAAATTAACTGTTTTAACAAAAGAAGGTCATATTAAGGAATTTCAAAAAGAAGAATTATTAGATGCTTTTTCATACCGTTGTTGTCATTTGCCAATGGATTGGATTTTTTTAGAAGCCGTTTTAAAAGGAAAGAAAGAATCAGATAATCAATTGATTACTGAGCGAATGAATTTAAATAAACAAAAGCGAGAAGCAGGTCAACCAAAAGGTGTTCGAACAGCAGGGTCAACTTTTAAAAATCCAGAAGGATTATCAGCTTGGAAATTAATTGAAAGATCTGGAATGAAAAATGCAAAAGTGGGTGGTGCTGTTGTGAGTGATAAACATGCTAATTTTTTAATTAATACAGGGAAAGCAACAGCCAAAGATATTGAAACCTTAGGGGAAAAAATTCGTCAAACTGTTTTAGAAAAAGAAGGCGTTTCTTTAGAGTGGGAAGTAAAGAAATTAGGAGTGGAAGATGAATAAAAATAAAAAAGAAGCTCCAGTTTTGCTTTTAGAAGGTGGATCTTCATCGGAACGAGAGATTTCTTTTAAAAGTGCAGGTTCTGTTCGTAACGCACTAAAAGAACTTGGTTACAAAGTTGTTTCCTTTGATATGAATGAAGGGGTAGGAGCTTTAAAAAAGAAAATAGAAGAGGAAAAACCCTTTGTTGTTTTTAATGCATTACATGGCGGTTGGGGAGAAAATGGCCATGTTCCCGCCTATTTAGATATGCTTAAAATTCCTTATACACATTCGGGGCTTTTTGCGTCAGCTCTTGGTATGAATAAAATTATGACTAAAGCAGTGGCCGCTTCTTTACATATTGATGTTGCAAAAGGAATTGTTCCTGCTGAAGAGTGGATTTTAACAACAACTAAAACGGATTTTGACTGTGTTATAAAACCAAATCAAGAGGGGTCTTCAGTTGGAGTTGTTCTTTTGAAAAAAGGAGATAAAATTCCTGAAGAGGTTAAACAAGAAGCATTAAATGGAAAATCTTTTGTTGTGGAAGAATATATTCCAGGAAGGGAATTTTCAGTTGCTGTTTTGGATACCCATGTTTTGGGAATTATTGAACTTGTTCCCCAAAATGGTTTTTATGATTATGAACATAAATATGAAAAAGGAAAAACAGAGCATCTTTTTCCATCAAATCTAACGGATGAAATAACAGAAAAATTACATCAAGCAGCTTTAAAAATCCATTCTTTTTTAGGGTGTAAAGGCGCAACGAGATGTGATTTTCGTTATGATGAAAAAGAAAATAGGGTTGTTTTTTTAGAAATTAATACACACCCTGGTTTAACGGATTTATCATTGGTACCTGAATTGGCTTTGAATAAAGGCATTACTTATAATCAACTTATTGAATATCTTATTGAACGAGCGGATTTTGAAAAATGAAAAAAAGAAGACAAAAGAAAAAATCAAATAAATTTTTAAAATTAAAAATTGTTGGGTTTATTGTAGTTAGCTTTTTATTTGCAATCGGAGCCCTTTTGCTATCCCCTGTTGGAAAAGATATTCAACGTGTTGGGAAAAAAACTGTTAATTTATGTGTTGAAAAGGCGCATTTTAATTTAGAGCGAGTGGTTGTTGAAGGTCATATTAGAACCAAATTAAATGACTTAAATTCAAAGTTGAATTTAAGACAAGGTATGCCCATTTTTGAAATTGATTTAGAAAAAGAAAAACAAGCGATTTTAGAGTTGCCATGGATTAAAACAGCGCGTGTTGAACGCCATTTGCCGACACAAATTTTGATTAGTGTAACAGAAAAAACACCTATTGCTGTTTGGCAAAATAAAAAAACATATTGGCCAATTGATGAAAATGGAGAAGCAATTTTAGATGATAAAACGTTGCTTAAAAATGTGTTATTAGTTGTGGGTGAGGATGCGCCAGAACATACGCCTGAATTAATAAAAATTTTAAAAGATTATCCAGAGATTTTTTCAATTACAAGATCAGCGGTAAGAGTTGGTAAAAGAAGATGGAATCTTTATTTAAATGATGCTGAAAATGGGCTTGAAATTCGTTTGCCAGAAACAGGAATAAAAGAAGCTCTTACTCGTTTAACTAAATTTAAAGAAGAAGGTGATATTTTAAATCGAGATATAAGGGTAATTGATTTAAAATTGCCAGATAGATTAATTGTTAAAAGTAGCACTTCCTTGAAATAAAAAAAAGAGAGACAAAATGGCAAAGAAAAATAAATTAAAATCAGTTATAACATTATTAGATGTAGGTACAAGTAAAATATGTTGTATGTCTGTTCGTTTTAACTCTGATGGGCATCCAGAGGTTATTGGAACAGGATATGCACCAGCAAGGGGAATTAATGCGGGGGCTATTGTTAATTTAGATTTGGCAGCTGAATCTATTCGAGCAGCTCTATCTGAGTTGGAAAAACAAACGGAAAGACAAATTGGAAGTGTTGTTGTTAATATTTCTTCAACCCAACTTAAATCATGCCATATCCATAAAGAAGTTGATATCAGTGATGGACGTCCCATTTCTGCAAATGATGTAAAACGATTAGTGGATGGAGTTGTGGCTTCTTGCCTTTCAGAAGGAGATGAAGTAATCCATGCTTTCCCATTAAGCTATACTGTAGATAAAGAACCGGGAATTTCTGATCCAAGAGGATTATATGGTCATAAATTAGGGGTTCATATGCATGTGATTGTGTTGCCAGAAAGTCAATCACGAAATTTGGTGGCAGCACTTGATAGACATCATGTTTCTATTGATATGAAAGTTGCAACACCTTATGCCTCTGCATTAGCAACAGTAACAGATGAAGAAAAAGAAATTGGGGCAACGGTTATTGATTTTGGCGCGGGAACAACTTCGGTTGCAATTTTTTTAGAAGGTGGATTAGTTCATTTAGATCTTGTTCCGCAAGGTGGAACTATTTTTTCAAAAGATATTGCAAGAGGCTTGGGTTGTTCATTTTCAGTTGCAGAACGGCTTAAAACATTGCATGGTGCAGCATTTGAATCTATTCGCGACAGCATGGATCGTTTGATCGTCCCTGTATTAGGGGAAGAAAATCAAAATGTGCAAGTGCCTAAGTCTGATTTGATTTCAATTATTTTACCAAGATTAGAAGAGGTTTTGGAAAATGTTGGAAAGGTTTTTCAAAAATATCCTCGATTCGTCATTGCAACAAAGCATATTGTATTAAATGGTGGCGGAAGTATGTTATTGGGGCTTAAAGATAAGATAACTAATACATTTGGGGGTGTTGCGCGTCAAGGAAAACCAGATAATATTCGTGGTTTGCCAAAACAATTTGAGCCATATACATTTTCCACTTGCATTGGCTTGTTAAAATATGTAATGATAAAAGAGAAAAGTTTGTTGAATGAAAAATTTTCAACACAAGGAGAGCAAAAAAAGGGTTTATTTGGAAAGGTTTCGCAATGGTTAGTTCAGAATTTTTAGATTCAAATGAAAACAGCTTGTCAATCGGATTGGTTACACCTCCACCAGAAGTTTTGTTAACACCAAACATTGGCGTTATTGGTGTTGGTGGAGCAGGCGGAAATGCCGTTAATAACATGGTTGCAAGTGAGTTAAGTGGTGTTTCATTTTTTGTTGCGAATACGGATGCTCAAGCACTTTCTAGATCTCTTGTTTCTGAAAGAATTCAATTGGGTGTTGCTTTAACACAAGGTTTAGGGGCAGGGGCTAATCCAGAAGTTGGAAGAGCTGCTGCTGAAGAAACAGTTGAAAGAATTACAGAATGCTTAAAAGGCTTGCATCTTTTGTTCATCACTGCTGGCATGGGTGGAGGAACAGGAACGGGTGCTGCGCCAGTGATCGCAAAGATTGCTAAGGAAATGGGAATTTTAACAGTTGGCGTTGTTTCTAAACCATTCCAATTTGAAGGAAACAAACGCATGCGTACAGCAAATAATGGTTTGGCAGAACTTAAAAAATATGTTGATACCCTTTTGGTAATCCCAAATCAAAATTTATTTAGAGTTGTTTCAAATAGCACAACATTTGCCGATGCTTTTAAAACAGCTGACGGCGTGTTATGTCAAGGGGTTCGTTCTATCACAGACTTGATCATTCGCCCAGGGATGATTAACCTTGATTTTGCAGACGTTAAAACAGTTCTTTCCTCTATGGGTAGAGCTATGATGGGAACAGGCGAGGCAACTGGGGAAAATAGAGCCGAAATTGCTGTTGAAAAAGCAATTTCTAATCCTCTTTTGGATGATTCTTCTATTCGTGGAGCCAAGAGTGTTCTTCTTAATATTTCTGGTGGATTAGATTTAACTTTAGCCGAAGTTGATTTGGCAGCCGAACGTATTAGAGAAGAATTAGGGGAAGAAGATGCAAATATCATCTTTGGAACTTGTGCAGACGAAGCTTTGCATGGCATGATTCGCATTTCAATCGTTGCAACTGGTATTGATGAATTGCCTGTTGTTGAAGAAACTTCTAAATCAAAAGAAACATCCGCACAAGAGCAAATTGTTGCAGTACCCGTTGATGAAACAAATCAACAATCTGCTGTTAAACCTGTGTTTGAAAATAAACCAGAGCAATTGTCATTAATTAATGATAATGATGAATTGCCAGAAAGTGAACGTTTTGAAAATGTTGTCAGAGAAGCTGTTGGTGAGGAAGCTTATAAAGGAATAGAGCTTGCAATTGATTTGGCTGATAAACCTCAAAATGAACAACCTCTCTTGATTGATGAGGAAGTTCCACCAATGAAAGCACCTGTTCATGTTCCTCTCAAAGCGGATATCCAACCACCAATTGATATTGAATCTAAAAAAGTTGATAACAATGTGAAACATACAAAGAGTAGTAGTTGGATAGATATTTTTAGTTCAGGTAAGAAGAATAAGATGCAAGTTCCTATGGCGGCATCTTCTATTGGATTAAAAGATGATTCTAATACAGAGAATCCATTTGATACAGATGATTTACCAGCATTTTTAAGACGGGGTTAATAAAAAAATAAAAGAGAGGCCCAGCCTCTCTTTTTTATAGGATGAAACAGATGAAACCAGCACTTCAAACAAGAGCGGCTGCTCTTGAGATTTTAAAAGATGTTTTGGATAATAAAATAACAGTAACACTTTCATTTGCAAGATGCAAAAATTTAAAAGAGATGTCTTCTGCGGATGAAAAATTTGTTCGTCTTCTTGTGTTAACAACATTAAGACGATATGGTCAGGCTAAAGAAATTTTGTCACAGTATGTGAAAAAAAATTTTTCAGGTAAAAAAAAGGAAGTTGAGCGTATTTTAATTTTAGCTATTGTTCAACTTTATTTTTTAAAAACGCCACCACACGCTGTTGTTGATACATCGGTTGATTTAACAAAGGTTTTAAGACTAAAGTTTTTTTCTGGCTTTGTGAATGGGGTTTTGCATGCTGTTTGTAATAAGATGCTGGAAAAATTACCAGATGAATTGTTAAATTTACCAGGGTGGTTAAAAGATAGTTGGTTATCTGTTTATGGGGAAGAACAAACAAGATCTTTTGTGCGTTATTTTAATTCGGAACCATTTTTAGACATTTCAGTAAAAGAAAATCCAAAAGAATGGGCAAAAAAACTAAATGGAACTTTGATAAATCAAAATACAATTCGTTGTCATTACTCTGAAAATATTACTTCCTTAGAAGGATTTAAAGAAGGTGAGTGGTGGGTTCAAGAAGCTTCTGCTGCTTTGCCTGCAATATTATTTTCCTCTGTTAAAGGAAAAAAAGGTGCGGATCTTTGTGCAGCTCCAGGTGGAAAAACAGCTGAATTAGTTGTTTTAGGAGCAAAAGTTGATGCTTATGATATTTCTTTAAATCGTTTAGAGCGTTTAAAAGAAAATTTAGATCGTCTTAATATGCAAGAGAATGTAAAGGTGATATGCTCTGATGCTCTTGAAATTGAGGGCACAGAAAAATATGATTTTATTTTATTAGATGCTCCTTGTTCTGCAACAGGAACCATTAAACGCCATCCTGATTTAATGTATATACGAGAACAAGAAGATGTGATTCGTTTATCGGAACTTCAAAAATCATTGCTTCATAAGGCATATAAATTACTAAAAAAAGGGGGAGAACTGGTTTATTCAACATGTTCGCTTCAAAAAGAAGAAAATGAAGCTCTTGTTCAATCTTTTTTAAAAGATCATATGGATATAGAACGTTTAACACCAAATAATATAATATTGAAGCCATTTTTAAATGAATTTGGAGCTGTTCAAGTTTTGCCAAATGTAAATGGGCAACAAGATGGATTTTATGCTGTTCTTTTAAAAAAGAAATAAGGAGATAAGATGAAAGTTTTATTAATTAATGGTTCGTCAAATGAAAATGGGTGCACATTTACAGCATTAAATGAAGTTGCTATAGTTTTAAATCAAGAAGGAATTGAAACTGAAATCATTCAGTTGGGTGCAAAAGAATATCATGATTGTATTGGATGTGGTCTTTGTCGTTCAAAATTAAATGGTAAATGCATTTATGATGATGTGGTAAATGATTTGATTGAAAAAACAAAAGAGGCAGATGGATTTATATTTGGTTCACCTGTTTATTATGCGCATCCTTCAGGACGATTAATAAGCGTTTTAGATAGATTATTTTTTGCAGCGGGAAAGAATTTGGTTCATAAACCTGCTGCAGCTGTTGTTTCCGCAAGAAGAGCAGGGACATCATCAAGTTTAGATGTGATCCAGAAATATTTTTTAATTAATCAAATGCCTGTTATTTCTTCTAGTTATTGGAATATGGTTCATGGTTCAAAGCCAGAAGATGTTTTAAAAGATAAAGAAGGTCTTCAAACAATGCGTCATTTAGCAAAGAATATGGCTTATTATTTAAATCTTATTCAAATTGGAAAAGAAAATAATATTTATCCGCCTCAAAATGAAAAAAAGGAAATGACGAATTTTATTCGTGAATAAATTTAAAGAAGTTGCTTTATCAAAATAAATATAATTTATATGTGCTAATGTGTAGTTAAATATAAAAAAAACAATCTTTAATTTGATTGTTTTTTTATTTGTTATTTATTTTAACTTTCCTTAAGTCGTCTTTTTTGAAATTTTTGAAATTTTTCTATTATTAAATTAGCAATTTCTTCTGGCGTTTTATATGAGGTATCAATAATCAAATCAAAATTTGCTTCATTATCGATATCCACATGATATAATTTTTTAAATCTTTCAACTTCTAATGCGCGTCTGTTTAAAAGTGCACTTTCGGCATCTTGAACAGAAGAATATTTTTTTTCTTCTGATCGATTTGGATCGTTAAAAATGCGTTCAGCTGCAACCTTTGTTTCAACATTTAATTTTACTTTTAAGGAAGAGGGGATAAAAAAGAAACCCAATCTAGAATCCACAATAAAGTTATCATCTTGGCAGGCTAATTCCTTGAAAATAGAATCAATTTGTGCATCAATGCTTGAATCCGTCATGGAAAGCTTGTTAAGTTCAAGAGTTGTTAATCCTCGTTCTGCTGCAATTTTGCGTTGGGCATTTCCTGTGGAATAAAAAGTATATCCAAGTTTTTTTGCAAGTAGCTTCCCAACAGTTGATTTTCCACTGCCCAATTGTCCAGAAAGAGTGATAATGAAATTCATTTTTTCTCCGATTATATATCTAAATTCTCAACAAAACGAGCGTGTTCCTGAATAAATTGGAAACGATATTCAGGTTTATTTCCCATAAGACGCGAAACAACATTTTTTGTATAGGCTGCTTCTTCGGCTTCTTCTTCGGTTGTTTTATGAGGAACAACAACTTTTAACAATGTTCTTTTTTTAGGGTCCATTGTAGTTTCTTTAAGTTGTTGAGGAGGCATTTCACCCAAACCTTTAAATCGAGAAATGTCAACATTCTTAGCATTTTTAAAGACAGTTTTTAAAATTTTATCTTTTTCTTCATCATCAGCTGCATAAACAGATTTACCTCCTTGGGTTAAACGATAAAGTGGAGGTAATGCTAAAAATAAATGTCCATTTTCAATCAGTTTTGGCATTTCTTGATAGAAGAAAGACATTAATAACGAAGCAATATGGGCGCCATCAACGTCAGCATCTGTCATAATGATAACTTTTTCATAACGAAGAGCATCTTCATTATATTTATCACGGCGACCACAACCGAGGGCTTCAGTCATATCTTTAATTTCTTCATTAGCCAAAATTTTATCTTGAGAAGCACTGATAACATTTAAAATTTTACCACGAAGAGGCAAAATAGCTTGTGTTTCTCTATTTCTTGCTTGTTTTGCAGATCCACCAGCTGAATCTCCTTCAACCAAGAAAAGTTCTGTTCCATTTGTTTTGTTATGGGAACAATCGGCTAATTTACCAGGTAAGCGCAATTTTTTCGTTGCACTTGCGCGTGTTGTTTCTAGTGTTTTTTTCTTTCTTTTTCTTTCTTCTGCTTTTTCAACAATATAATCAAGCAAAATATTTGAAGATTTAATATCCCGACTAAGCCAATGATCAAAAGGATCTTTAATAGCGTTTTCAACTAAACGAGCGGCGCTTGTTGTGACTAATTTTTCTTTTGTTTGACCTTGGAATTGAGGATCTTTGATAAAGACGGAAAGCATAACGCCAGCTGTATTTAAAATATCATCAGCTGTAATATCTGAAGCTTTTTTATTGCCAGACATTTCTGCATAAGCACGCAAAGATTTTGTTAACCCAGCTCTTAAACCTGTTTCGTGTGTTCCACCTAAAGGCGTTACAACCGTGTTACAATAAGAATAAGAAAAGCCATCTTTAAAATCATCCATCCAACAAATGGCCCATTCAACGGCCCCTTCATTATCAGGTAATTCAATTCTTCCAGTAAAAGGCTTTGGTGTAACAACAGATCTGTCTTTAGTTAAATAATCTAAAAAGTCTGCAACCCCGTTTGGAAATTTTAAAATTTGTTCTGAAGGTGTTTTATCATCATTTCCAATCAAAAGTGGATCACATGTCCAACGAATTTCAACCCCGCGGAATAAGAAAGCTTTTGTGCGGCTCATTCTAAATAAAGTTGATGGTTTAAACTTAGTGTTTTCCCCAAAAATTTCAGTATCTGGAATAAATGAAACGCTTGTGCCCCGTCTATTACTAACGCTTCCCACACAAACAAGATCCGTGATTGGTTTGCCTTGTTTATATTCTTGACGATAAAGCTTTTTCTCTCTGGCAACTTCAATAATCATATGTGAAGATAAGGCATTAACAGCAGATAAACCAACGCCGTGTAATCCACCAGAAACACCATAAGCTCCGCCGCCAAATTTACCACCCGAGTGTAAGGTCGTTGTAATAACTTCTAATGCGGATTTATCAGGATATTTTGGATGTGGATCAACAGGAATCCCGCGACCATTATCTTTCACGGTTACATATCCATCTGCTGATAAATTTACTTCAATATTTGTGGCATATCCGGCCACAGCTTCATCCATAGCATTATCAATAATTTCTGCGACCAAATGATGATAGGCGCGTTCATCAATCCCGCCAATATACATCCCTGGGCGTTTACGAACTGGTTCTAACCCCTCTAGAACTTCAATATCTCTAGCGGAGTATTCATTTTTTTGTTGTGTAGCATTAAATAAATCAGACATAGGTTCATCTTACTTAAATTCTTTTTAAAACGCAAGGGAAAAATGTGCGTTTAAAGGGTTTTTTGGTTATTCAGTCAGAATATAACGATAAAATTCATCTTTTTTATATGTTTCTTTTTTATTTTCATCTTCAATCAAAAGAGTTGTTGGTGTTTGGTTTAAAATCTTGATAGTGTGATCGTTGAAAATATCTAATAAGGTATGTTCATCTATTTTAAGATACCACTTAGCTCTTTCGTTTTTTTGATCATAAACAAGCTCAAAAATATTGCTTTTTTCAAGAGATACTTTTTGTTTTGGAATATCCCATATCTGATCTTCCTTTAATGATTTTGCTTTTGTTAAAATTTGAATATAGGGATCATTTTCCCGTAACATATAGTTTGAGATATTTTCTTTTTCTTGATTAAAAAATAAACTTGAAGAGTATCCAGAAACTTTTATATTTTTAAATCCGCCAATTAATAAAAGTTCAAAAGGTATATGCGCGTCAATCGGTTCAATATTTGGGCAAAGATGTTGAAGAGTTCTATGAGTTGGAACAAATTTATTGTTTGGATGATTTTTATAAAACCAGGTGATGTTTTTATTTGTTTTGGAATTGCAAAGTTCTTTTAACGCGGATAATTGTGCGCCATAAAAACTACTTCTCCAATTATAGCCAAGAATATAAAAATGAGGATTTTTTTTGTTTAATAATTGATTCATTTTTTCATAATCAAATCCTGCAAGATCAAAGATCTTTTTTTTGTCAGATTCAGAAAGGCTTTTTGTAAGTTTTTTAAAATCAATTTGAATAGGTATGGTGTATAGCTTAATTGTATTAAAGTTTTTGCAACTATCAGAAGAAAAATCTGGCGCGCATATTTTATTAGGGTTGCCCCAATGATAAAAAAATGGTTTTGGAATAGGTGATTTTGGAAAAAAAGATACGTTTTCGTCTCTAAAAATATGACCACTTGCATCTTCGTAGATGTGGACAGACTTGATTTTATTTTTGATTAAAGGATGATTCACAAGAAAGTGATAAGCTGTAGGATGCGTTAAATTAAAATGAAGATGAATATCTGTGTTTGGATTTTTTTTGAGAAGTTTTTTGATCTGAAAAAAGAAATAGGAATCTTCTGAAATATAATTTTTATCAACAGGAATGAAAAAAGTGTTTTGAAAATTTTCTTTATTTTTGATATAATGATCAAATCGATTCCAGCTGATAATTTTAAAATCTTTTGTTGGCTTTTGAATGAAATCAACCATTTGTAAAAGAGTGGGAGTTGTTGCTGGATCAAGGTAAATGTGCAGTTGTTGTTTTTTATTGCTTAAATGAAGAACAACAAAACAAACTATCAAGATGAGCAAAATTTTTAAATATATTTTTTTCATACATAAAAGTTTATTTTGATTTAAATAAAATTTCAAGCATTTTTAACCCAAAAAAATCGGTTGATTTTTTTTTGAAAATAAGTAAAATATAGTTATTGTTTTTTATTTTAGTAAAAGGAATTATTATGTCATATTCAGAAATTAAACAAGATATGCAAGAGCGCTTGCTTAAAACACAAGATTCTCTTAAAAAGGATTTTTCAGGTCTTCGTACAGGCCGCGCAACAACCGCTCTTTTAGATGGTGTTATGGTTGAATCTTATGGGGCAATCGTTCCATTAAATCAAGTTGGAAATGTTGCTGTATCAGATGCAAGAATGTTAACTGTTTCTGTTTGGGATAAGTCAATGATTAAAAAAGTTGAAAAAGCCATTGTTGAAGCAGGACTTGGTTTAAATCCAATGAATGATGGCGTGGTAATTCGAATCCCAATTCCACCATTATCTGAAGAACGTCGTATTGAATTGATTAAAATTGCTGGAAAATACACTGAAACAGCTCGTGTTTCAGTTCGTAATCTTCGTCGTGATGCGTTAGATGGAATTAAAAAGCTTAAAAATGATAATGCTATTACAGAAGATGAACAAAAACGTTATGAAACAGAAATTCAAAAATTAACGGATGAAGGTATTAAAGCTTTAGATGATGCTTTAAAAAATAAAGAAGTTGAAATTAAACAAATCTAAATGCACAAGATCTAAAAAAAGCGACTTTTTCAAGTCGCTTTTTTTTATTTTGAATCCACTTTTTGATTTACTTGGTATTGAAAAACGGTGGATGATTGATCTTCATTTAAAATGGTGCTCGTTCTGGATAAATGACTGTTACCAGTTGTGATAATTTTACCTGCTTGATCTAACACAGCAACAGGTGTGCTATTACTACTTGGTCTATGTTCTAATGATAAGGAAGCGTCTTTTGAAACAGAAACGTCAACAGTTTGTGAGTTGCTGTTAGAATTACCGCTAGAAGAAGAGGTTGTTGTTTTTTCATCACCTGTTCCAAACAAATTGAACTCTTTTCCTAAATAATAAGCTCCGTAAGTGAGTGCTCCTGTAATGGCTGCATCTTTTAGCCAATTTAATCCTACGGATCCAACTTTATCCCATTCACCCTCAACCATATACCCAATTGTTTTGAAAAGACCAGAAAAACAACCACCAACCATTTTGAATGCTTTTTTAAGCATATCAATAGGCATCATGTCTGCAATGCTGCCAAATAAAGAATTATCAAGCCAGTTTCCTGCTGATAAAAAGAAGTTGCGATCATCCGTGCTTTGTGTTGCATCAACGGCGGCGTTTCCTTTATTTGCTAATCCATCAAAGCGGTTGAGTCCATTGGAAAGTTGGCCAGCAGCACGAGAAAGATCGGCGATATCTTCTGCATTTTGAAATCCATTAATGCCACGCACAAATTGATTGGCTCCACTTGTGATGCTGTTTGTGCTGCTGGCGCCTAATCGAGCCACTCCTGCAACTCCAGTCATTGCTCCAGCTACATTTATGCCTGAGGCACCGCCCTGTGTTTGCGTGTTTTGAGCTAGAAGTGCCTGAATCACAGGGGCGCCAGTTTGTGCAATGGAAACCAATTCGTTATAGGTCATATGGTAAGCATTTTCGGCAAAACGAGGGTTTTGTGTTAGGTAAAGTGCCTGTTTAGCTTCTGGTGATGTTGCATCCGTTACATTAACCAAATAAGTATATGAACCATTTTCAACAACAACGGGGTTTAAAATTTGATAAACTTGACCAATTGAAAGCGCAACAACTTGGCCTGATTCACGTGTTAAAACAAGCATTTGAGTTCCATTAAATTGTTGCCATCTTGATTGAACTGCACCCGTTGTCATTTTTTTTACCCTTTCTTCTGTTTCTTTAACAATTATATCCTATTTTTTGTTTTTCGTCAAGGAAATTCAAAAATTAAAACTTATTGGTTTAAAAAACGATTAAGTGAATATGGTTTTTTTAAAAGTTGATAAGTTTCATTAAAAGGATAATGTGTTTTAATCATCTCTTTTGGTTTTGCGTTAAAAAAATCCATGTCAATAGAGGAGTTTTGTTTTGAAATTTTTTTGCTTTTATTTTGTTTTAAAATGCGTTTCATTTTTTTTTCTGATTGAATGTTTTTATAAGAATATTTTTCCCCTTTAATCATCCAATATGTATCAACCAAAATCCATTTGTTATCAATTTTAACGGCATTCCAAGCTGATTTATATCGGTCAAGAGATGTGTCTTGTTTGTTTAAAAGAGTGTTAAAAGTTTGTTTAATTGCTTTTTGCTCTTTTCTTTTAACACCAAAAGATTCAATGCGTTTGCCAGCATACCCTTCGATAATAACGGACTCTAACTTTGCAATTTGACACATTTGTTGGTATAATTTTGCAAAAGCATAACTATCTCCAATTTTATCTTCAAAAAGGTTGCTTTCATAAGGAATAGAATATGTTTTTCCTTTTTTGGCGGCATTATCTTTTTCTTTTTTGAGAAAGCCATCTCTTTCATAATGTTCTGCAATAAAAATGGCTAAAACTTTAGCTTTTTTTAATGGATTTTCTATTCCTTTGGTAAGAGTTGCAACAATCTCATTCAAAGACTTTTGATTTGTTTGGTTTTTTTCTTTTTCTGCAAAAGATTGAAAGCTAAATATTAAACAAAAACAAAGAAATATGATTTTAATGTATTGCATGAAAATCTCCTTTTATTTTTTGTCAATAAGGGAAGGATTTTTAATTATATAGTTTTTTTTAATTTATACCTGTTTTTCAATTTTTGAAGTTTATCACTTACATTGGCTGTATCTTTCCCTGCTTTAGCTAAACGTTCATAAAGGCGTTCAATTTCTTTACTTAAATAAGCTTTTTCAATTTCATCTTCTAAAGCTAGTTGTTTTTTAGTGTTTTTTTGATTGATTGTAGATTCAATATAGTTAAAAACATCTTCGGTTGTTTTTGATGGATCAGATAATTTTTGGTGAATGATATAAGGAAGTAAATAAACCAATCTGTTTAAAATTGACTTTGCATGTGTTGGATTTTTTTCAATTTCTCTCTTATAAAAAAGATCGATCATATCAAAAGCAACTAAAGCTTCAAAGCTATCATCAACCACAATAAAGGGGATATTGCTGGCAAAACCTTCTTTTTGAATTTCTTTTAAATATTCAAGTAAGTGATAAAAAAATCCCTGAACATTAAAAAGAATGAATGGTTTGAAGTTTAAAAAACCATCTTGCATGGCAACGCAATCGTAAGCTAATTCATCTAAAGTTCCAACGCCACCTGGTGCAAAAATAACAAAATCGGCGCCCAAAAGTTGTTGTTTTCTTTCTTCAAGAGTATGAGAAACAATAATATCTGAAACTTCATCAATAACGCTGTCACTTTGATAGAGCGCTAAATATTCTTTCGTTGTTACCGCATGGATAACTTTATCAGTGGCATTTTTTTGATTTGTTTCACTCCATCCTGTTAAAACACCTCTTGCAACTGCGCCCATAATTCCTTTTGAGGAAAGACCAAAATCAAGACGATACTTCTTTTTGCCGATTTGTCTTCCAAGAGCAAACGCTTCTTCTTCATAAATGCTATCTTTTCCTGAGCGTGAGCCCCCAGCAACAAAGACCCTGGTTAACCCTTTTTTGTTTTGGTCAATAAAAGCTTTAACAGCCTTGCTTTTTTTTAAAGGGCGTTTTTCTTTTCTGGCTTCGCGCTCCATGAGTGCGGATCCTCTAGTTAATGAAAGTTTGTTTCCAGATAACGTTTTTGCTCTTGTTTTTGTTTTGGCTGTTGTTTTCATTTTACCCCCAATAAAAAAGTATAATTACTTATAGACTTTTTAAATAAAAAATGCTACATCTTTTTTAAAAGAATGAAAAAAAGGAGTTTCACATGGCTGAAAAAAAACATTTAAAATCTTCTCGTTTTAAAAAAATTTTACTCTCTTTTGCACTTTTAGGAGCTTTATTGGCTGGATATGGGATTTATCATTATTCTGCTCCAACGGTGACTCAGCAAATGCCAACTATGGCGGTTGATGCAATGAAAGTGGAGATGTCTGAAATTTACCCAGAAAGTAGTTTTGTTGCTAAAATTGAAGCGAAGGATAAAGTTTCTTTAAAGGCTCGTGTTCAAGGTTTTTTACAAGAGCGTTTGTTTAAAGAAGGGGATTTGGTGACAAAAGGCCAACCATTGTTTGTGATTGAAAAGGTTAATTTTGAAGCAGCTGTTCGTGAAGCTGAAGCAAATGTTGCCAAAGCTGCTGCACAAGTTAAAAATAAAAAAGCTCAGTATGAACGTGCTCAAACACTTTATAAAACAAAAGATGTTTCTGAATCAAAATTGGATGAAGATGAGGCATTTTATTCATCTGCTCAAGCATCATTAGCCGAAGCTGAAGCCAAACTTGATTTGGCTAAAAAAGATTTGGAATATACAACTATTGTTTCTCCAATGGATGGGAAGATTGGAGAATCGGTTTATTCGGTTGGTGAATTAATTGGTCCGAGTTCTGGAACATTAGCAGAGGTTGTGGCGGTTAATCCGATTGATGCTGTTTTTTCTGTGAGTGAAAATGATCTTTTAGTGTTACGTAAAAATTTTAAAAATGGAACAGGGGTTGATGTGCGCTTTGTTATGTCTGACGGTGTTGTATATCCTGAAAAAGGTCAAATTAATTTTATTGATGTAGCTCTTGACGAGGCAATGAATACACTTAAAATAAAAGCTTCATTTCCAAACCCATCAAATCAGTTAATTTCAGGACAATATGGACGTATTTTGATTAAGAGTGATAAGCCAGTTCAATCAATTGTTATTCCAATGAAAGCGGTTCAACAAGATATGCAAGGAACATATGTGTATGTTATAAATCAAGAAAATAAAATTGAAAAAAGATCTGTTGTTCGTGGTGTTGAATTAGAAGGATTCAAGGTTGAAATTGTTTCGGGATTACATGTGGGTGATGTAATTGTGACTGAAGGATTCCAAAAAATCCAGCCACAAATGAGCGTTAATCCTCAGTTTTAAAAAGGAGAATAATAAATGATTTCAGATGCTTTTATTAAACGCCCGCGTTTAGCAACAGTTTTATCAGTTGTTATTGTTTTAGCGGGGCTCCTTTGTATGTATGCCATGCCAGTTGAACAATACCCAAATATTGTTCCTCCTTCTGTTTCAGTTTCGGCAGTTTATCCAGGGGCAAGTGCGGATGTTGTTGAATCAACAGTAGCACAGCAAATTGAATCTGTTGTCAATGGCGTGGAAGATATGCTTTATATGTCTTCAACCAGTAGTGACGATGGTTCCTATAATTTATCTGTTACTTTTAATATTGGAACCGATTCAAATATTGCTGCAGTTAATGTTCAAAATCGGTTGAAGCAGGTTGAAAGTACCTTACCAGCCGAAGTTTTGAAGCAGGGGGTTATTGTTCAATCAAAAATGCCTTCTATGTTGCAAATTTTCACTGTTTCATCTTCAAATCCTGCTTATGATGATGTGTTTTTAACAAATTATACGTTAATTAATATTAAAGATGAACTTTCAAGAACAAGTGGTGTGGGGGATGTTCGTGTTTTCTCAACTCTTGATTATTCCATGCGTGTATGGTTAGATAGCGATAAACTTAAAAGTTTGAAATTATCCACAAATGAAGTTTTATCTGCGATTCAAGGTCAAAATTTACAAGGTTCTTTAGGTCGGATTGGGGTTATGCCTTCAACGCCTGATCAACAATTTCAATTTTCTTTAACAACGCAAGGTCGTTTGTCAACGCCTGAAGAGTTTGGAGAAATTGTTATTCGGGCAAATACAGATGGTTCTTATTTATATTTAAAAGATATTGCGCGTATTGAATTGGCTTCAAAATCAGAAGAAATGCGGGCTCTTTACAATGGGCAACCGGCTGTTGGTCTTGCCATTTTCCAAGCGCCAGGATCAAACGCTGTTGCGGTGGCAAGTGCAGTAAATAAAAAGGTTGTTGAGCTTCAAAAGAAAATGCCAGCAGAAATTCAGTTTAATACGGTTTTTAACAATGCAAAATTTGTTGAAGATTCATTAGCTGAAATTTTTCAAACAATTTTTGAAGCATTTTTGTTGATTGTGTTAGTTACTTATTTCTTCTTGGGAACTTTTCGTGCAACAATTATTCCAACAATTGCCATTCCAGTTTCTTTAATTGGTGCTTTTGTGGGGATGACGCTTTTTGGTGTGACCGCAAATACGATTTCATTATTAGCTCTTGTTTTGGCAATTGGTATTGTTGTAGATGATGCTATTGTGGTTGTGGAAGATGTTGAAACAGTGATGCATGAAAACCCTGAATTAACACCGCATGAAGCTGTTTCAAAATCAATGAATCGGATTACAGCTCCGATTATTGCTATTACATTGGTTTTATTAGCAGTATTTGTTCCTGTTGCGTTTACACCAGGAATTTCTGGTCTTCTTTATAGTCAGTTTGCTATTGCTATTTCGGCAGCAATGGTGATTTCTGGGATTAATTCATTAACTTTATCTCCAGCTGTGGCTGCAGTTATTATGAGATCAAATGATAAGCCATTTAAATTGGTTCAAAAAGTTATGAACGCAATTGATTGGTTTAGACATGGATATTCAAATATTGTGAAAAAAACAATACATTATTCTGTTTTTTCTATCGTAGCAGTTGCTTTATTTGGATTAGCCGCTTGGGGATTTATGAAGATAACACCATCTGGATTTTTGCCTGCTGAAGATCAAGGTGTTTTCTTAATGGAAGTTCAATTGCCATCTGGTGCTTCTTGGAATAGAACAGAAAAAGTGATGAAAGAAGTTGCTGAACGATTTAAAAAAATCCCTGAAATTGAGTCATACATGGCCATTATTGGTTATGGTATGATGAGTGGTGTTCAATCTTCATCAAATGGCTTTTTTGCTGTTCAGTTAAAACCTTATTCTGAAAGAAAGGGTAAAGGGCAAGATGTTGATAGTTTGATTGGAAAAGTTTATCAAGCCACAATGGATATTAAAGAAGCCAAAATGTTCCCTTTTAATATGCCTGCTATTTCTGGGATTAGTATGACATCAGATGCGGAATATGTTTTGCAAAGCACACAAGGTGATTCGCCAGAACAAATTTTAAATGTGGCAAATCGAATTATTCAAGAAGGGAATAAAGATCCGCGCTTGCAACGGGTTACAACGTTTTATACCGTTGATTCACCGCGTGTTGAAGTGGTTGTTGATCGAAAAAAAGCCTATGCACTAGGAGTTGAAATTGCCGATATTTTCTCAACCATGCAAACCATGCTTGGTGGAACATATGTAAATGATTTTAACCTTTATGGTAGAACTTGGCAAGTTAACGTTCAAGGAGATGTTCAAGATAGACGAACATTAGAAGATATTTATAAAATCAATATTCGAAACAAAAAAGGAGAAATGGTTCCTTTGCGTTCGTTAATTACTGTGAAACGAACGATTGGTGCTCAATCTATTCAACGATATAATAACTATCGATCTGTTAAAATTACGGCTGCTCCCGCAGCAGGATTAAGTTCTGGTTCAGCTATTCAAGCAATGGAAGAAATATCTAATAAAGTTTTACCATCTGGATACCAATATCAATGGACTGGTATGAGTTTGCAAGAACAAGAAGCTGGTGCGCAAACAGCTATTATCTTTGTGTTGGCTTTCTTGTTTGCATATCTTTTCTTAGTTGCCTTATATGAAAGTTGGGTTATTCCTGTTCCGGTTATGGTTTCAATTATTATTGGGCTGTTTGGTGCTGTGGGCTTTTTGTGGATTCGATCCATCACAAATGATCTTTATGCACAGGCAGGGATTATTGTTTTGATTGCTTTGGCAGCTAAAAATGCTATTCTTTTGGTTGAGTTTGCAAAAGAAGAACATGCTAAAGGATTGTCTATTGAGGAGGCTGCTATCAACGGCGCTCATATGAGATTTAGAGCTATTATGATGACAGCTATTGCTGCTCTTTTAGGATTCTTGCCTTTGGTAATTTCTTCAGGAGCAGGGGCGATGGCTCGTAAAGCAATTGGGTCTTCAATTTTTGGTGGATTATTTATTTCTTCATTTGTTGGAATATTCTTCATTCCTGCACTTTATGTTGTTTTCCAAACAATTGTGGAACGTTATTGGAATAAAAATAAATCAGTAACTTTGTTTGAGAAAAAAACAAAAAGAAAAATGAAATGAATGTTCAAAAACTAAAAAAGGATATAAAATGAAAGTATTAAATAAAAATGAAAAAGGAAGAACATTGGTTGAGATGATGGGGGTTATTTCCATTATCAGCCTTTTATCAATCACTTCAATTGGTGGGTATAATTATTTAACAAGCAAATGGAAAATTTCAGGAATGGAAGATGCTTTGTTAAAAACAATTTTAGTGGTCGAAGGATCTCAAGTGAAAACAATGAAGGCGCTTGATAGATTCTTGAGCCAATCAATGAAAGGAGTTAATGCTTCTTCCTCTCAAATAAATTCTTGTGAATTAGAAACAAAACGTAATCAATATTGCTATCGAATTACTTTTACAGATTTAGATAGCCGTGTTGTTTCATATTTTGAAGAATTAGAAGTTTCTCAATATCGTACTAATAAGGAATTAAGCGATCAAGATAATAAAATACTGGCAATTGAGTTTGCTTCTAGTAAAGATTTAAAGTAAAGAATAATAAAAAAAGCCGCTTTAAAAAGCGGCTTTTTTTATTATTAAAGATGTTCTGTTTGAAGTTTTTCACCACCTAAAATATGGGCATGTAAATGAGGAACTTCTTGTCCACTATCTGTTCCAGAATTAAAAACAATTCTATAGCCTGTTTCGTTCACATTTAAAAGTTCTGTTACTTTCACAATTGCGCGCATATATCCTTCAATTTCATCAGCAGTTGAGTGTTCAATAAAATCAGCAAAGTTAACAACCATTGCTTTAGCAATTACAAGAGCGTGAATTTTTGCTTTTGGGGCAATATCGTAAAATGCCAAGGCAAATTCATCTTCATAAATTTTGTTGCAAGGAATTTCTCCTCGAATGATTTTTGCAAACACATTATCAGCATTATATTCCATTATTTTACCTTTCTTTTTTGTTGCTCTTTTTGTTTCAATTTGCTAAAATAAACCCGTTTTAAAGGTGAGAGTTTAAAATCTTTATCTTAAAAGAGTATATCAGTCAAAATTTTAATCTTCAACAAAAAAGGAAAAAGAATGAAAAAAATATTAATTGCTCTTGTAACGTTTTTTTCAGCAAATGCTTTTGCATCAAATTTTTATGTGCAAAGCAATATTTTAGTTGCAGGAGAAGGGCAAAACGTTCTTGAAGCGCAAACAAATGCTGTTTCTCAGGGGCAAAAACAAGCCTTTTTAATGTTGATTGAAAAAATATCTCCCACAGTGGATATAACTCAATTTGAAGGTTTTGATGTAACACCATTTGTTCAAGATGTTTCTCTTTCTGATGAAAAAGTTTCTGCTACTACATATAAAGGAAATTTAAGTGTTCGTTTTAAAGCCGAGCCAATCTATGAGTTGTTGGATGCTCAAAATGAACCTTTTTTAACTTCTCTTCCAGAACCAATGTTGTTAGTTCCCGTTTTTGAAAATAATGGAACAGAGATTGTTTTTGATAAAGAAAATCCAATTTTAGATTATTTTTATAAAACAAAAGCTGAGAATAAATTTTTTCAAATAAGTGTTGTGCCAGATAACGTTCAAAAGTTGCAAGAAGCTTCAAAAGTTTGGCAAGAAGGTTTAATTGAAAAGCAAACATCATTTTTAAATGAATATGAAGTAAGTAACGTTTTGATTCTTAAAATAAAAAAATTAGATGACGTTTATCAAGTTGAAACAAAAGTTCTTCCTGAAGAAAGTATGCTAGAAGCAATGGTTAATTTTCAAGTAATGGATGATAGAGAAGATATTCATTTTGTTGTGAAGGATTTAATTCAAGATGCTTTTTCAAATATGGAGAAGAAATGGATTTATTTAATGACAAAGAATGTGGCGCCTGTTAGCGTTTATCATTTGTTGACGCCTGTTTCAAAAGTATCCGAGTTGAAAAAAATAAAGGATAAAATTGCTAAGCTTAATTTTGTTGAAAAAGTGGAAATTAAGGGCTTTAAAAATAAGATGCTTTCAGTTGAAATGGCTTTTAAAGGATCTTTAGATGAATTGCAAAAAAAATTATTATTAAATCAGATGGGATTAATGCCCTATATGTCTGAAACAGAAGAGCCTGTTTATCTATTGACTTTTATTGATGAAAAATTAAATGCTTCAGAAACAAAGCAAAATGCATTACCCTTTGAAAATTTATCGGAACAAGAGAATGGATCAATAAGTGGTGAGTTCTAATTAAAGGAGTTTAAGGTGACTAAGTTTCAAAAAGCACTCATTTTAATTTTTTTGATTTTAGGAATTTTAACATGGTTTGTTGTTGAAATTTCTTCTATATTACTGCCATTTGTTTTGGCGTTTGTTTTAGCATACTTTTTGCATCCATTAGCCATTTATCTTGAAAAAAAGAATTTTTCTAGATCATTGGCAAGTGTTTTTATAACGTTTTTATTTTGTTTTTTTATAGTGGCTGTTTTTTTGATTTTTGTTCCAATTTTGCAAGCTCAAATTTTGGCTTTAATGGTGAAAGTTCCTCAGTTTGTTGATGTGCTATGGCTGAAAATTCAAACACTTATATTGTATACAAAAGAAAATATGCCTCAAGATCAATTAAAGCAGATTTCTGAAGCGGTTTCAAAAACAGTTTTTTCTTTGTTTAACACAATGGGAACAAATTTATTAAAAGTATTGACGGGCGGCTTGGTCTTCTTTAATATAATTTCTCTTGTTTTAATTACGCCAGTTGTGTTATTTTATGTGTTAAGAGATTGGGTTTCTGTGGAGGAAAAAATGTCAGATTTGATTCCTTTGAATAAAAAAGAAGAGGTGCATTCTATTTTGAAAGAGATTAATACGGCTCTTTCAGGATTTATCCGCGGTCAGGCCTCTGTTTGCTTGTTATTAGGGGTGTTTTATGGTGTTTTCCTCTCATTAATCGGTTTGGATTCAGGGTTGTTGGTTGGATTCTTATCGGGTATTTTATCATTTATTCCATATTTTGGATTTTTAACAGGCGTGATTTTAAGCTGTTTATTGGCATTGGTGCAACAAGCCTCATTTTCACTTTGGGTAGGGATTGGTTTGGTTTTCTTATTTGGTCAGATTTTAGAAAGCTATGTTTTAACTCCCAAATTGGTTGGAAATAAGGTCGGATTACATCCAGTTTGGGTAATTTTTGCACTTTTAGCTGGTGGAGTGTTATTTGGTTTTGTTGGTGTTTTTGTGGCTGTTCCTGTGGCTGCAATTATTGGTGTCCTTGTTCGAAGAATTTTAAAATGGTATCGTTCAACACCAGTATATTTATCAACACAAAAAGGAGCTAAAAAGAAAAAGTAGGTTGAAAGAGATGATGAAGTCTTTTGAACAGTTGCCACTTTTATTATCCTACCGAAAAGCTTTCGGTCGGGATGATTTTATTGTTGCAAGATGCAATGAGGAAGCTGTTCGTTGGATTGATAGGTATCCAAATTGGCCTTATTTTGCTTTATTAATTTGTGGAGAAACAGGTAGCGGTAAAACACATTTGGCCTCAATTTTCTCTGATTATCATATTGATGCAAGGTTTCTGGATGAAGATTTTATTTTACCAGATTATGCCCGCAAGGTTGTTCTTGAAAATGTGGATAAACTAAGAGATGAAAAAGCTTTATTTCACCTTTATAATATGATTCATGATACAGGGCGTTATTTGCTTATGACGGCAACAAATGAGCCTGTTTTTAAATTGCGTGATTTGGTTACAAGGATGAACACTGTTCCAAGAACGGTGATTTGCATGCCAGACCAAGATGTTATATCAATGCTTTTGATTAAATTATTTTTAGATAAGCATATTCATTTGCAACCAAATGTTTTAGAATATACGCTTAAAAGATTACCTATGAGTTTTTCGCTTGCTCAAAAATTGGTGGATAAGGCAGATAGTATGTCTTTGGGGCAGGGTAGAGCCGTAACCATTCCATTGATGAAAGAGGCATTGGATTTGGTTTTTGATGATATGTTTAAAAAGAATTATGATGAGCAAAAAGCCCAGTTGACATTGTTTAATTTTAAATAACATAAAATTTTCTTATCTTTTCATAAAAAAAGGGTTGACAGAGGTTAGTTATCGTGGTATGCTCCCCTCGTTAAGAAAAAATTAGACAAAGGAAGATGCTATGACTGTAAATGAAACACTTCAAGACGCTCAAAACACTTCAGAATTTAAAAAATCATTTAAAAATGCAACAGGTTATGTTAATGGTGTTGAAGTGGCAAAAACAGGGTATAATGAAAAATCTCTTGCTAACTCTGAATGTGCTCAAATGTTAGGTGTTGCCCTCGTTCAACCTTCTGTAAAAATGGCAAATCAAGGAAGATAATTTTTTTCTTGCATTTTGTTTTTAGATCGCGTATAAAAGTTTTAACGCCGATTTAGCTCAGTTGGTAGAGCAACGCATTCGTAATGCGTGGGCCGGGTGTTCGAATCACCCAATCGGCACCATGTTCCCTCAAAAAGGTTTTGCTTTTTGGGGGATTTTTCAATTTTATTGACAAATCATAAGATTTTATGTATCATAGGTTGTTTTTTTGGAGATCTTCCTATGTTACATGAAGCATTAAATTTTAATTCTTCTTTTAATGACTTTCAAACAAATGGCGTATTGTTACAAGAAAAAGAAGAAAAAAGCCGTTTAAAAGAGCTGGATAGTTTTTTAGATAAAGACAGTAAGTTTGAGGTTTTGGAAAAAAATGTTTTGGATTTTTATCAAATAGAAGAAGAGCTTTATGTGTTATTAAAGGAAGGAACTTCTCATTCATTATATGATTGGTTAAAAGTAATTAGTAAATATAATGAAATTTTGATAACGTTAAAAAAATTTGAAGATGCTTTTTTTGTTGCCACTATTTTAAAAAAAACAAATTCAACATATAAGGCTGTTTTATATGATTGTATTTTAAGAATGAGAAATTATCTTGTTGATCGTTTTCAAAAAAATTATATTGATGGCAGTTACAAATATGATGAAACAACTTTTGAGTGGCAAGTTGAAAATTATAAGAGTTTTTTAGAACAAGAAGAAAAGTTTTATTTATATCCATTAAGGTTGCAAAATCAAAATAAAAAATTTCTTTGTGAAGAAGGGTATAATCTTTCTTATTCGGAAGAAATGTATCAATCTTTTTTAGATGTGGTGCAAAAAAAAAGTAATTTACTTAAAAAAAATAACAATTTTAATAATGGTGTAGAAAATCAAAACAATGATCTTCTTTTTCAAGATTTTTTTAGTGATGTTTTTGACTCAATTATATCTTTAAGACGAAAATTTTTGGAAGTTGAGCAAAAAGGTTCGGCAAAAGAGGAATATATTTTAGAAGATAAAGTGCTGAATGCTGTTTCTGAAGCTGAAAAACAAGAATGGGGTGAAGCATGGATGAAATTTTCTTTATCTGTTCAGTTGCAAGATGTTATCCAGATGAATGCGGATTGGAAAAGTCTACAAAATAAATTTATACTATCTCAACAGTTGCAAGTTGCTTATATGGATTATGTAAAGTATCTTTTGAAAAAAGAGTTATTTTCTTCAGTTTTACCTTTAAAAACAATTTCATTAGATCAAGATAAATTTATAGTTGAGTTAAATAAGTTTTTAGCTTTTGAAAAAACACATTTAAAAAAATTACTAAAATTTGTTTTAAAGAATGTTTTTATTATTTTGATGCCAAATATTTCTTTTTCTATGGTAAAAATTGCAGTTAAAGAAATGCAAGTATCGATTCAAAATCAACTTGATTTAGAAGCTCAAAACTGCTTTTTGTTGCATAGGATTTTATTAAAAGAATTACCTTTAAATGCTAAACAAAAAGAAGAAAGAAGTGTTTTGCATCATTTAGCTGAACAAAAAATAAAAGTGACAGTTGATCAAATCAATGAGTTGCATTGTGATGTGAATGCCATAGATTCTAAAGGACAAACGCCACTTTTTTTTGCTGTTTGTAACGAAAAAGAGGATATGGTTCAATCACTTCTTTATTTAAATGCAGATAAAACTATATCTGACTATAAAGGACAAACGCCTTTAATGAAAGCTTTTGAAACAGGAAATTCAAAAATTATAGAATTACTTTTGGATAAAACAGAGCAATTGTATGCTAAAGATTTTGATTCTAAAACAATGGCACATTTTGCTGCTTTAAGTCAAAAGTCTGCCTGTCTTTCGTTTTTAAGTGAAACTGATATTGATTTTAATGCAGTAGATAAAAATTTGAATACACCACTCCATTTGGCTATTCAAAACGATAATTTTGAGGCTTTTAAATTTTTTCTTCAAAAGGGAGCAAATCCATATCTTTGTAATAAAGAAGGGAAAAGTTGTGCTTCGTTAATTCAAGAAAAATCAAAAAGAATAAAAGATTTTTTTGAGTCTTATGAAAATGAAAAAAAAGTTTATGAATGTTTGTTGTTTCATGGCATTTTAACGAATAATCTTGAATTTGTAGAAAAAGCAATTGAAAAAAAAGCTCATTTAAATGAAGTGTATTTATATAAAAAGACGCCGATTGAACTAGCTTTAACTATTTTAGATAGAGAAGTTGTTGTTCTTATGATGCGACACAAGTGTTTTTGTGGTCCTAATAGAATTAAAAATCTTGGATATGAGGCTTTGCGCCAAGCGTTGGTTCAACGCGATATGCGATATTTTAAAATTCTTTTAAATGCTGGTGCGGATGTTAATTCGGTTGATGAAGAAACAAAAGAAACACTGCTTCATATTGCAGTTCTTTTGGGATACCCTTCTTTTATAAGTGTTTTAATGGAATATGGTGTGGATTTAACTTTGAAAGATAAAAATGGGGATACTGCATTTGATTTGGCAAAAAAATATAAAGATCCACAAATAGAAAGTTTTTTTAAAAACTGATAAAAAAAACTTTTAACTTTTTGATTAGCTTGCTATGATGAAAAAAGATAAACAATCAAAGGGGTTAAAAAAATGATTAAAATTAATTTTAAAAAAGAGATTGATCAAAATTGTGTTCAAATTTTTGCAACCGATAAAGAAATATTAAAAACTTCTGTTTTGACAACAACTCAAAAAAAATATGTTGCTCAAGCTTTAAAACAATCAAATTTTAAAGCAAAAGAAGGGGAGATAGTTACTGTTTTGGGTTTGGATAGTAAAATTTTAATTGTTGGGACTGGAGAAACTCCAGATCGAACAGCTTTTGAAAAAGTGGGTGGAAAATTAGCATCAGCAATTAAAGATGAAAAAGCTGTATATCATCCTTTAAATGGTCAAATGCCTGTTGAAGAAGAAATAACTGCTGTTGCAACAGGATTATTTTTATCCTCTTTTAAATTTGATAAATATTTTTCAAAGAAAAAAGAGGATAAGGAATTAAAAGAAGTTTCTTTTGAGACTAAAGATCCTAAAAAAATGAAAGCATTGTTTGATGATACAAAAGCAATTTTAGAAAGCGTTTGTTTTGCAAGAGCTTTAAGCGCGGAGCCAGCAAATCATTTAACACCAAAGATTTTTTCTGAAATTATTGAAAAGTTATCAGAAACAGGGCTCGAAATTGAATTATTAACATTAAAAGAATTAAAAGCAAAAAAATTTGGAATGCTGCTTTCTGTTGCACAAGGATCCGTTAATGAACCAAGAGTTGCTGTGATGAAATGGAAAGGAAATCCTAAGAAAAAAGCATTTGATATAGGATTTGTTGGCAAAGGAGTCACATTTGATTCAGGCGGTATATCTTTAAAACCAGGAGCAGGAATGGGCGATATGAAACAAGATATGACAGGGGCCGCAGTTGTTGTTGCTTCTATGCGCTCATTGGCTCTTCGAAAGGTGAAAAGCAATGTTATCGGGATTGTGGGTCTTGTTGAAAATATGCCATCAGGTTCGGCAACGCGTCCTGGAGATGTTGTTACATCGCTTTCTGGAAAAACGGTTGAAATTTTAAATACGGATGCAGAAGGGCGTCTTGTTTTGGGAGACTGCTTATGGTATATGCAAGAAACTTATGGCGTGAAAAAAATTATTGATTTAGCCACATTAACAGGAGCAGTTATGGCTGCTCTTGGAGAGGAGTATGCTGGATTGTTTTCTTATGATGACGCTTTAGTTGAAGAAATTTCATCTGCGGGACGCTCTGTTGATGAAGAAGTGTGGCGATTACCGATGAATAAAGCATATGATAAAATGATAGATTCTGATATTGCTGATATGAAAAACATTGGTGGGCGTTTAGCCGGAGGGAGCACGGCTGCTTGCTTCTTAAATCGTTTTATTAAAGAAGGCACTTCTTGGGCGCACCTTGATATTGCAGGGGTTGATAAATATGAAAAATCTAGACCATTGACCCCAAAGGGTGCCACCGGTTGGGGTGTTCGTTTATTAAATGCTTTGGTAAAATAAAAGATGCTTGGGCAACTGAAAAAGTTAAATCCGTTTAAATCATTAACCGCCTCTTTGATGTTGGCAGATTCTTTAAACACGATTACAAATATTTTTATTACAACTTTTTTGGTTGCCTATTTTTTTAAAACTGCAGATCAAAATGTTTTGGCAATTTCTGCATATTTTATAATGTTTTATGCGGCTGTTTTGTTTTTAGCTTTTTTAACTGGAAACACTATAAAAAAAGGATATCGCTTATTTTTATATCGTATAGGAATTATAACTAATTTTTTTGCATTGTGCTTGATTATGGTTTTGAAAGAAAATGTGATTAATTATTTGCCTCTTTCAGCAATATTACTGGGATCTGCAACTGCATTAAAAGCTTTTACATGGAATTTAATGGTTTCTGAAAATATCTCTCGAGCTAAAATGATTTCATTTAGAGGAGTTTTAAACACGATTAAAGGTGCAGTTAAAATTTTATCACCAATTATGTTAGGGTATTTTTTAACAGTTGATTCTATTTCAAGAACGATTTTGTTTTTGCTTATTTTAATGTTGGTGGAATTATTGCTCACCATTCGTTTTAAAATGCCAAAGCCTAAAAGAAGGGTTAAATTTTCTTTGTTAAGATATTATAAAAGAACAAAAAAAGATAAAATTATTAATAATTTATACAGAATGGAATTTTTTAACGGCTTGTCGTTAATTGGATCTTTAAATGCGATTGTAACTCTTTATATTGTTTATCTTTTTAAAACGGATTTTAAATTGGGTGTGATCACCGCTGTTTTTAATTTTGTGGCAGTTTTAACCAATTTATTATTTGCAAAATATGGATCTTATACAAAATTTACTTCACTTATAAGCTGGAGTTTATTAATGGCTTTTGTGGGAACAGTGTTGTTTGTGATTGCACCAGAAAAGGGAACATTCATTTTTTATAATTTTTGTTGTGCGAGTGCAGTCAAGTTGTTTGATTTAACTGCTGAAGTTAATATGTTTAATACGGCGAATACTCAAATAGTAAAACGCCGTTTTAAAATTGAATATTTTGCTTTGCGTGAAATGTTTTTAAATGTTGGACGGATTGTCAGTTTTTTAATTTTATTATTGTTTTCCACTATTGGTGGGTTTGAATCTTTAAAGTATTTTATTTTGTTGTTGTTTTGTTTTTGGTTTGGAATGGGAATTAATGCTTTTTCTTTGAATAAAAAATTATTGAAAGAAGAATGGTAATCTTTGAAATTTGACAATTGCCCATAGATATGATAGAAACAACGTTGAAAAGAGAATTTTTATGTTTGCTTTATTAATTTCCTTTATTGCTCCGATGTTACATGCGGTTTCGAATATATTGGATGCGCGTGTATCAAATTTTATGTTTAAAACAAATGCTTCCACAATTTTTTATTTGGGGATAACAAATTTATTTGTTTTACCTTTTTTAATATTATTTGGTGGTGTAGATATTTTAAATATTCATCCACAAATGGTGCCGATTTTATTTGTTGTTGCTTTATTTGAAATTTTATATCAAATTCCTTATTTTAAAGCGCTTAAAAGAATTGATACCTCTGTTGTTGGAGCAATGTTTTCATTGGGGAAAATCTTGCTTCCTGTTTTTGCTTATATCATTGTGGGGGAAAAACTTTATTTTTGGCAATATATTGGCTTTTTTGTTATTATTGCATCTACATTATTGTTAAACTTGAAAAAAGGGGTAACTTTTCAAATTAATATGGCTTTTTATTTAATGGTTATTGCATCTTTGATGATAACATTAAACACCATTTTTTCAAAAAAAGCATTAATTGAAATGAATTGGCTGAGTTTTAGTTTTTATTATATTATTTTATCTGACGTATTCTTATTTTTAGCTTTGCTGTATCCAAACTTTTTAAAAATGGTTAAAAAAGATTTTCATGTGTTTAAAAAGAATTTTTGGCTGTTAATGTTAATGGAAGTTGTGGATCGAGCTGCTGTTTTAACGGGGATTTTTGCCCTTTCTTTATTGCCTGTTATGGTAAGAGCGGGGATCAGCTCAACAACCCCCATTTTTGTTTTATTGTATAGTGTTCTTTTATATAAGGTTTTTGGCAGTAAGTTTAAAGAAAATTTAAATAAGAAAGAGATGTTGAAAAAGTTAATTTGCTTTTTCTTTATTATTTTAGGGGTTGTTTTAACTGTGTGTGAATAGTAAAAAAGTAAATAAAAATAAAGGGAAATAAAAAAAATAATAAAAAATAAAAAAAATGCTTGCTTTTGGAAAATAAAAAGAGTATAAATAGCTTTATCTTAAGATGGATGTGTAGCTCAGGTGGTTAGAGTATTACGTTGACATCGTAAGGGTCGCAAGTTCGAGTCTTGCCACATCCACCATCTAAAACCTCCCAAACGGGAGGTTTTTTTTATCAATAAATTAGAAATAAATATAAGGAAATCTATGTTTAATATCACTTCAATTACCTCAGCAGTTGAAACTTTTTTTGGTCTTCAAAAACATCATATTTCGCATCCTAAATTAGATGAAATTTTGAAAGAGCAACCAAAAAATGTTGTTTTGATTGTGATTGATGCTTTGGGGGAGGTTGTTTTGAAAAAACATACGCCAACCGGTTTTTTTGAAAAACACAAAAAAGATCTTTTAAATACGGTTGTTCCCGCAACAACGGTTGCCGCGAATACGACTTTAAAAACGGGTGTTTTGCCACATCAACACGGGTGGCTTGGTTGGTCGCAATATTTCAAAGAATCTGATGAAGTTGTAAATATTTTCTCAAACACGAATTTTGACACAAATGAAGTTTCAAAATTATCGCAGCCAGCAGGTGAGTTGCAAGTGCCGACTCTTGTTGAACGGATAAAAGCGAACGGTATCCCAGCCTATGAGGTGATGCCGGCTTGGGCTGACAATGGTTGCAAAACTTTTGATGATTGGTGTAACCGGTTGAAAATGTTGTGTCAAAAAGATGAAAAAAAATATATTTACGCTTATTGGAGTGAATTGGATTCTGCTTTGCATGCAAATGGGATAGGATCCAAAAAGGTTCAAGAAACAGTTGATGAATTGGAAAAAAAATTGACTCTTTTATCTGAAGAATTAAAAGATACGGTAATGATTATTACGGCAGACCATGGGCATCATGATGTTGAACAATTGTATTTATCAAATGATTATCCGCATATTACAAAAATGATGGCGCAGCCGAATTCTTTGGAACCCAGATGTGCGGCTTTTCATATTAAAGAAGAATATAAAAAAGAATTTCCGTTGGTGTTTAAAGAAACATTCCAAGATTTTCATTTAATGACTGGAAAAGCCTTTATTCGATTGTTGGGAGGCAGTGAGCATCCGTTTATTAAGGATGCTGTGGGCGATTATGTTGCATTAGCAAAAAAGAATCGCTCATTAACATGGAAATTTGATCCGGAATGGCCTATGAAATCAGAGCATGCCGGTTTTACAAAAGAAGAAATGATTGTTCCTTTGATTATTATAAATACTCTTTATCGGGATTTTAAGGAGAATAAATCCTCATTTAGAGCGGAATGTGTTGTGAAAAAAGAAGTTAACTGCTTGGTAAATAATCAAAACGAAAGAGAAATATAATAAACTCTTTAAAATCTGGTTATTGTTGTGACGGGCAATCATAATATCTTAAGAAAAATTATAAAGAACAACCTTGAATTGCTTATAATGTGATTGAAAGTCGGGCTGATAATCCTGTGTTAAAAAAACTTGTAAAAGGTTTGATGGGTGAAAGTTATTTAAAAGAAGGACATCAAGAAGTTGAGCCAGGAATTTATGATACGTCAATGACAGGTGTTTGTTTTGGCTGAATTGATGCCGAAAAACTTGTTTTGAATTTAGCAGGAAGAGTTTAAAAAAACAAAAAAGGCGGCCGAGAGGTCGCCTTTTTAATTGACTAAAGAATCGGTTATTTTTTGTTATAAATATATCCATAAATAAGGCCAATGAAAACAGCGCCACCAACAATATTTCCGATTGTGGCTGGGATCAAGTTATCAATAATAAAGTGACTCCAAGTAATATCTGCTCCTGTATACATGGCTGCAGGAATGAAGAACATATTAGCAATTGAGTGTTCGTATCCTAAAGTAACAAAAAGCATCACAGGAACCCAAATCCCTAAAGCTTTTCCAACAATATCTTTGCCTGCATAACCCATCCATGTGCCAAGACAAACAAGAGCGTTAGCGCCAATGCCTTTTAAAAACACCGTATCCCATGGATATTTAAGTTTCCCATAGGCTAATGAATGTAAATAATCGCTGTATGGTGCGCTGGCAATAATACCTGTTTTATGAGCCATAAAAAAGGCAACGAGTTGAGCGCCAATAAAGTTAAAAGCATAAGCTAACACCCAAACTTTTAATAAAGCAAAAACAGTTGTTTTCTTTTGCATCGTTGAAAGAGTCATCCCAGCGCAATCACTTGTGAACAAATCAGCTCCCGCAACGCTCACCATAATCAAACCAACTGGGAAAAGAGCACCTGCTGTAAATTTAACAAGACCTGGATTCATATCAAGAGTAACAGGCATACCACCTGCAACAACAACGGTGAGTAACCCACCAAGTGCAATGAAAATTCCGCCTAAAACAGCGAAAAGAAAAAATTTTAAAAAAGGCATATCGGCTTTGGCTTTTGAGCCGTCAGCAAAAAGAGTGGCAATTTCTGCCGGTTGATAATAAGACATATAAAACTCCTTTAAGGTAAATAAATATGCCCCACTTTTATTCTTTTTTTTTCAAAAAATCAAGAGGGTAGGGTGATTATTTTGTTTTTTGTTTTTGACTGGATAAATAATCATAAACTGCATTGTTTTTGCAAGAGTTTATTTTAATGGCTGAAATGGATTGTTTTATCCCAGTTTCATTTGAAAAATATTCATCCATAAGAGGAATAAGTTTTAATTCATTTTTAAGTGTTGGTATCATTTGAGGGATTATTTCTTCTTTAGCCTTGTAATCCTCTTTGATATAAAAATCCCTCCAAGAATTTATTGTTTGATTCATATATTCAAGATCTTGTTTTGATAATTTATTATCGCAGAATGATTGAATCATATTTTCGCGTAATTTATCATCTTCTTCCTGCAAGCATTTTATGATAACACCCATTGTTTTTTCTTGAGCTTTAGCAAGTTTTGCGCGTTTTGAAAGATTTATATTTTCTTTTTCATCAGTTTGAAGAAAATGGTTTGTTATTTTTTTTGGCCAAACTTTTTCTTCGGGATTAAAATGAAAAGGATAATATTCTGGGTTTATATTGCTTTCAATGATTAAATTTAAAGCTTTTGCCTGAGCTTCATTCATCAATGAACCATAATATCTTAATTCTTTAAGTAAAAAAGATCCATCCATAATTTGTTTGGCATGCAAAAGCTCGTGAGTAACGGAAATCGGATCTAAATAATCATGAATATAAATACTTCCTCTTTTGATAACTTGTGAGGCATGGGTAATATGTCCGCCACAATTCATGGTGTCATCAATTTTTAAAGAACAAGGCAAAAGATCGCTCTTTAAAATTTTTGAAACAACAGGATTTGTATTTGCTGTTAAAATAAGGCGTTGCAAAATATAATGCTGTTCTGAAATGGCAAGATCAGAAAAATCAATTCGTTTGCATAAATTTTCAATATCTTTTGGTGTTAATGAAGAATAAATGTCATCTTTTTTTTCTTCATTTTCGTAAAGATAGCAAAGTTTATTGAGAACTGTTTTTGAAACACTGGGTTGTTTTAAAAGAATATCAGGTTCTTTTCTTCTGATTTTTAACCCAGTTTTGAATAAAAAAGAAAACAAGATAAGATTGATTACATTTAAATAAGTGAATTGAGATGGTTTTGCTTTGTTTTCAATCTGGTTTTTAATATCATAAGCAACATTTAATGCTGTGTTTAATAAATAAAGACCTGAAACAGCTAGACAAGTATTAAGTAAAAACCTTTGTGCAAAAAGTTTTTTTTGAACAATTTTTTTAAGCGTTTTCTTTTTATGCATAAATATTCCTTAGCCAATTGAATGTTGGAAAGAATATCATAAAAAGGCTATTTTGTCAAAATTTTATTATTGAATGCTAGTGTTTGCAATTAAAATGGTAACATTTGCGATGAAAAGTTTAACAGCAATGGCAATCAAGATAATGCCAAAAAACTTTTGAAGCATATAAATCATATTTTTGCCAAGACGCTTTTCAATTTTTTCAACCGAACTTAAAACAAAATAAATCACAACAATATTCATTAACATAGCAAGTAACATGTTAATGTCATTATATTGAGATCGGATTGAAAGAACGGTTGTAAGCACGCCAGCCCCTGTTAAAAGAGGGAATACAATAGGAATGAATGTTGCATCTTTCACATTTGATGGGCCGTTTGATTTAAAGATTTCAACATCTAAAATCATTTCAAGCCCAAAAAGAAAGATGATTAAAGAACCAGCAATGGCAAAAGAGGAAATATCTAGATGAAAAAGAGATAAAAATGCTTCTCCGATATAGAAAAAACCAAACAACATAATCATTGAGCAAATGGTTGCTCGTTTAGGATTCACAATAGCTCCGCGGCGCTTGGTTGCTAAAATGGTTGGAATAGAACCGATACAGTCAATTGCCGCAAAAATAACCAAAAAAGCGCTTAAAAATTCTTGAAAATTAAATGAAGAAAAAAATGCCATAGATGGCCTCCCATTGTGTTTATACTTTTAAATATATTATTAACAGAATATTTTTAATAAAAAAAGAAATAAATAAGATTAAGTTATAAATTTTGATAAATTAATCATATTTTATTTTTTTTAGTAGATAATTGAAAGATTATCATCTGATAAAAAT
>JAZLCE010000020.1:0-2367 GCA_045614025.1 Alphaproteobacteria bacterium | reverse complement strand
CAACAACAATATAGTAGATATGAAACTGGTGTACATGAACTTGGTTATCAACAAATCAAGTTGATTTGTGATATACTGGATATTTCTCCAAATGAAATATTTGATTTTGATATTTAAAATATGACACTTAAATTAAAAAGTGACCCCAAAGTCTAGAATTTTTTAAACTATTAAAATCAAAGAGTTAGATAAACATCTAACTCTTTTTTTAATTTATAAATTATAAATGAATAAAATTTAGCAAATTAAGTCGAGACAAATTATTTTATTTTTTATATAATTAGGATGTTTGGAGTAAACACAAATGAATGAACATATCGAAGCAGTTCAAAAAATGCAGGATTACATTGCAGCACATCTTGATAATAATATTACAATGACAGATTTAGCAAAAGAATCACAATATTCACCATGGTATTCTTATAGATTATTTGTGGATTTGCTTCATATGACACCATCTGTTTATATTAGGCGATTGAGGTTATCTAAATCAGCACTTCGACTACGAGATGAAAAAATAAAAGTTATTGATATTGCTTTTGATACTGGATTTGATAGTGTAGATGGATATCAAAGAGCATTTTACAAGGAGTTTGGTTGTAATCCACATGAATATGCTATTTGTCATACTCCAATCTACCTGTTTACACCTTATGGAGTTAAATATACAAATATAAAGGAAAAGAAAAATATGAGTGAAGTGAAAAATGTTTTTATTCAAGTAATTGAGAAACCAGAAAGAAAAGTTATTATCAAACGAGGAAAAGAGGCTACAGATTACTTTAAGTATTGTGAGGAAGTTGGGTGTGATGTCTGGGGTCTGTTAAGTAGTATCAAATCCATTTGTGGCGAACCAGTATGTTTGTGGCTTCCTAAAAAGTATATTAAGGAAAACACATCTGAATATGTGCAAGGTGTAGAAGTTCCAATGGATTATACGGGCCAAATTCCAGAAGGTTTTGATGTAATTAAACTACCTAAATGCAAATATATTATGTTCCAGGGTGAACCATTTGAAGAGGAAAACTTTTGTGAGGCAATTGGTCAAGTATGTGATGCAATTAAAAAATACAATCCTAATATCAATGGATTTAATTGGGATGATGATAATCCTCCTATTCAATTAGAACCTAATGTAACAAGAGGATATATTGAATTACATCCGATAAAAAATATTTAAATTATTGAACACAAAAAGAACTTTATCATAATTGATAAAGTTCTTTTTATTTCGCTAGTTTCAAAAATTTGTAACTAACCTCCTAGATTTTTTTATTATTCTTTATCTTCTTTTGTTTCTTTTTTAGATTTTTCTTCTTTTGACAAATCTTCAACAACATCTTCTTTTTTTGAATTTTCTTTTTCAAGATTTTCAAGAGCTTGTTGTTTTTTTATTTTTTCAGAAACTTTATCTTCCTTTGTTTCATGAACGACACCAAATTTTTCTTTTGCTTTATTTTCATTTTCCAAAAGTTTCATAGAAAGCTTATCAACTTTCATCTTGTGAATTCTTTCTCTTGAATCTTCCTTCAAGTTTAAAAGTTCCATTTTTCTAGCATCTTTAGCTTGTCTTTTAATCGCATTTCTTTCCTTCTTACTTTTTGTTTTTGCTTCACTGTTTTCAACAAACACATCATAAGAATTTTGAACCTGTTTTTTGAAAGTTTTAATCAAAAATCTAACAACAAAGCAAGTAAGCCAAACCAAAGCAACAAGAGAAACAATAATACTAAATGCCATTCCAATAAAAGTGAAAACACTTGTTAAATTAACATTAAAGCCTTGTTTTTCAGCTGATTCACACAAAACACCAATCATAATAATTTTCTCCTTTTATACTTAAAAATTAACACAAAATACTGAAATTTTCAATGGTTTTTAATAATTTTGCGTTTTTATTGTTTATTTTAAACAGCAATAGATTCTAAAGTATTTAAAATCTTTTCTTTGATTTGATCAAAATTCAACCCATCAATATCAATAACAATATCCGCTAAATTATTTTCAATGCTAATTGCATTTTCTGTTAACTCATCAATTTCCAGCCTAAAAAAGTCTTTATCCGATTGAGATTTAAAAGCCATGTTTTCTCTAAAAATATAATCATTTCTATAATTTCTTTTTAAAAACAAAACCAGGTTATTCTTTTTTAAATCTTCAAATAAATCTTGATTCAATCCAAGCATTTTTGGTTCAGCTGCAAACACAGTTCCAGATAAGTCAAGTTCAGTTTTTAAAACTCCTCTCATTTCCTTATTTGCATACTCAACCCCATTAATCTCAATTACTTCAGTTAATTTGTATGGCGCATTGTTAAACACAAACATTTCAAACATGTCAAAAAGACGCATCTCTAAAAAGTCAGCC
>JAZLCE010000019.1:0-15606 GCA_045614025.1 Alphaproteobacteria bacterium | reverse complement strand
AAGGTGGAGTCATAAATTGTTTGCTTAAGCGTTCAATATTTTCTGAAATATTTGAACTTCCAAATCCAAAATTATTTTCACTTGGCGTTCCCCAAAAGTTATGGCCATACTGAGTGAAATGATCAGTCACACCGTTTTGTTTTTCTTGATCCATGAGCATGATTCAATTCCAACTAACAACTCATCTGAACGAAAAGCTTTTCATTCATCTTCGTTGAGTTTCATTGCCTTTCCTCATAAAAACAAGAAATTGTTCTTGTTTTTATTTCGCGGTCTCACGCTCTTGGCGAGCGAACTGATATTCAAGCTCATCTCTTGTTGTAAAAGCAGAATGGTCAACGCCATAAGAATCAAGAGAGCTGTTTGTTAAATTTTGATACCCCAATGGGGATTTCATTTTTCGATATAATGGCATTTTGCCTCCTTTCAGTTAAATGATAAAAAAAACTCTGAAAAAAAACTTTCAGAGCTTAAAAAACTTATAAAACTTAGATTTTATCCCACTCTAGCTCCCAAAACAAAAAAAGGCAACAAGGAAAAAATGACAATTGTGACAAAACAATCCTCTTTCATTTCCCCCTTCTCTCACTTTTATTTCTTATCTTGACCACTACATAAAATCAAAAACCTCCTATTGCCTCCTTTTTCAAATGTCTAATTTTTTATCCATATTTATTGTTTGACAATATAAAATAAATAAAATATAAAAAGAGTGAATGCGAATAACAATGCATTTATGGGTAATTGATGATGAATAAAATTTGTTTAAAATTCTGGATTCTAAGAATGGGGTTGATTTTCAAAACCCTTAGACTAAGATTTTTATTTTTGATTCGTCAATTTATTTTTTTTAACAGACCGCTTCCCTTTTGGTGTTAGCGGTCTTTTTTTTAACTAAAAGGAAAGGAGAAAAAAAATGTCTTGGGATGATGAATATGAAGAACGCCGTCGCCAGCAAGAGGAAGAAGATCGTCGTCGCCGTGAAGAGGAAGAAGATCGTCGCCGTGAAGAGGAAGAACGTCGCCGCCGCGAATATGAAGAACGCCAACAAATGATAGAAAACGCTTTAGCAGAAAGAGGACATATTAGAATTGATGGCTATAATCCACGCTTTAGACCACCAAAACCTTGGGAACAAGGCTATGATCAAAGAACTCGTGAATAAAAAGAAAGGAGAATAAAATGTCTTGGGATGATGATGATGATGCACGCCGCCTGCAAGAGCAAAGAGAGCGCGAAGAAGCTGAACGCCAACGACGAATAGAGGAAGAACTCGCATGGCCAGGTATAAGAATAACAGACTATGATGAAGAAGAAGAACGTCGTCGCCGTGAAGAGGAAGAGCGCCGCCAACACCAAAAGGAAGAAGAAGAGGAAGAAAAAATTCGCCGCCAATATATAGAGCATCATTTAGCTGAAAGAGACTCTATTAGAATTGATAGCCATAAACTCCATCCTAAACCTTGGGAACAAGGCTATAATCAAAGAACTCATGAATAAAAAGAAAGGAGAACAAAATGTCTTGGGATGATGAAGAAGAACGCATTGCCGCCGCAGCAGCAGAAGCCAAACGCGAACAAGAAATAGAGGATCATTTAGCTGAAACCGGGGCTATTAGAATTGACAACTTTAACCCTCGCTTTAGACCACCTAAACCTTGGGAACAAGGCTATGATCAAAGAACTCGTGAATAAAAAGAAAGGAGAACAAAATGTCTTGGGATGATGAATATGAAGAACGCCGTCGCCGTGAAGAGGAAGAAGAACGCCGTCGCCGTGAAGAGGAAGAAGAGCGCCGTCGCCGTGAAGAGGAAGAAGAACGTCGTCGCCGTGAAGAGGAAGAGGAGGAACGCCGTCGCCGTGAAGAGCAAAGAGAGCGCGAAGAAGCTGAACGCCTTGAAGCAGAACGAAAAGAGGCTGAACGCCAGCAAAAAATAGAGGATTTTTTAGCTGAAACCGAGGCTATTGTAATTGAAGGCTATAAGCCACGCTTTAGAGATGCTAAACATCCTTGGGAACAAGGCTATTATCAAAGAACTCGTGAATAAAAAGAAAGGTCTTCTATTAAAATAATAATGAAAACGCCTCCTGTAAGTATATGGATTATACATAAAGGAGGCGTTTTTGTTGTGAGTTGGCATTGGCGACAAATCATAAATGCTTTGTGATGCCGTAAAAAAACGGTTTTAAAAGAGAAGATAAGGAGGCAATTGACAATCGACTAGTATAAAACCATACTTGAGATTGGCAATTGCGCCTTAGATTCCTTTCTAAAACCGCTTTTTTTACTCACGATATTCGTGTGTCTTGACTATTTCATACAGCTTGCAACTTCAGCTGCGAAATCTTCGCTTTTCTTTTCAATGCCTTCGCCCAAAGCAAAACGAACATAAGATGTTAATTGAACATCAGTGCCCAATTCTTTTGCTGTTGCAGCAACAACATCTTTAACTTTTTTATCTGGGTCCATAATGAAAGCTTGTTCCAAAAGAACAACTTCGTCATGGAATTTACGAATACGGCCTTCAACCATTTTTTCAATAATGTTGGCTGGTTTACCGCTGGCTTTTGCTTGTTCTTCATAAATTGCTTTTTCGTGAGCGAGTGTTTCAGCATCAACATCTGCAACGTTTAAGAAACGTGGTGAAGAAGCGGCAATATGCATAGCGATTTTTTTGCCAAGTTCTGTTAAAGCTTGTTTATCGCCAGTGCTTTCTAAAGCAACTAACACACCGATTTTTCCTTGGTTAGGAACAACAGCTGTGTGCATATATGGAACAACAACACCGTTTGAAACTTCAACACAAGCAGCTCTTCTTAAGCTCATGTTTTCGCCGATTTTAGCAATCAATTCTGTTAATGTATCTTCAATTGATTTACCATCAACAGTTTCTTTTTTCATGCCTTCAACATCACCGTTAGCTGTCATAGCAGCGCCGAGCATTTTTCCGAGCATTGCTTGGAATTCAGCGTTTCTTGCAACGAAGTCTGTTTCAGAGTTAAGTTCAACGATAGCGCCTTTGTTTCCTTCAACGCAAACACCAACTAACCCTTGAGAGGCAACGCGACCAGCTTTCTTTTCAGCAACTGAAAGACCTTTTTTACGCAAAAAGTCAATTGCTCCTTCTAAATCGCCGCCTGTTTCGGATAATGCTTTTTTGCATTCCATCATACCGGCACCTGTTTTTTCACGCAGTTCTTTAACTAAAGCTGCTGTAATTTCTGCCATTTTTTGCTCCTTATAAAATATATGTAGGTTATTAAAAAAAGGAGATGAGAGGCCTCACCTCCTTATAAAAAAATTAGCCTTGAACTGTTTCAGTTGCAACTGGTTCAACAACGGCGCCTAAATCAACACCAGCGGCTTTAAGTTCAGCTTGCATACCATCTAAAACAGCAGCGCTGACCAAGTCACAGTATAAATTAATAGCGCGTAAAGCATCATCATTGCCAGGAACTGGGAAATCAATTCCATCTGGGTTTGCATTTGAATCGCAAATAGCAACAACAGGAATGCCCAATTTTTTAGCTTCGCTGATAGCCAAATCTTCTTTTGGAACATCAATAACGAAGATTAAATCTGGACGACCATTCATGTTTTGAATACCACCCAATGAAGCAAACAATTTTTCGCGTTCACGAGAAATGTTTAATTTTTCTTTTTTCGTCAACCCGTTTAATTCGCCTTTTTCTGTTTTGGCATCAATATCTTTTAAGCGTTTGATGCTTGAAGAAATTGTTTTCCAGTTTGTAAGCATACCGCCGAGCCAACGGTGGTTCACATAATATTGACCACAACGTGTTGCTGCATCTTTAACAGCTTCTTGAGCTTGCATTTTTGTGCCAACAAACAAGATTTTGCCGCCTTTTGCTGCCACATCACGAACAGCTTGTAATGCGCGTGTGAGCATTGGTTGAGTTTGTGTTAAATCCAAGATATGAACACCTTCACGAACCCCATAAATATATGGGCCCATTTTTGGGTTCCATCTGCGAGCATTGTGACCAAAATGAACGCCGTTTTCAATTAATTGACGAACTGTAATTGTTGGTAAAGACATAATATTTCCTTTCTTTTTCCGGTTAAACCTCTGTAAAGCATGATATAAGAAAAAAGCTTCTTACACCGGAAAGCGCTTCATAAAAAAAAGATCTTTAAGAACCGCCGCCTTACATGCGTATTTATTAAAAATTAAAAATAAACGCCCTCTTAAAATTAAGAAGACGCTTTCTTATACACTTTTTTTCAAAAAAAATCAATAGAAAATCTTAAATTTTTTAGATAATTTTCACTTTTTTTTATAATTAAATAAACGAATGGTTTTATCCACTTCCATTTTAATTTGATGGGCTTGCGCGCATTTAAGGCCCAAACCTTTCAATTGAAGAGAGCGTGGCGTTTGATTTTCATCATATCCGATCACAGCCTCTTTTAAAAGAGCCGATTCGATACGGTGAGATGCGCCTTTTAATCTTGGAATTGCTTTTTGTTTTGTTGCCATTGTCGCCCTCCTTTACCTTTTTGTTTTTTCTAATCTAATCAAAAAAATAAATAAATGCAAGTAAAAAGATGAAAAGAGAGTCTTTTAAACCCCCTTTTCACCTTTTTTTTAAAGGAAAACAAAATGAACAAAATCCAAAAAGATTTTACCCGTTAATTAAAACGCCTTGAAGCGCAGCGTTAGACATTGTCATATTCCCAGCCCAACCAATGATTTTATAAAATGCATCTTGGTTCACAGCCATACGTTCACCGCCAACAACTGTCATATTGCGATCTTTATGTGGGCGCAAATAGATATAGTTTGTGTTCAAGAAATACATATGGTTTTCTGGGCAATGACCACCTTGACCCCCATCAAAAATCACATCAGCGCCTTTGAACTTCAAGTTCATAAAGCCACCTTCAGCTGTTTTTGGATTTGTGAATCGTTGATGAGGTTGAAGCGCATTTTCATATAAAGAATAAAGCGTTTCATCAGCAACAATTAAATCTGGTTTATCGGCGCCTCTTGAAAGAGATAAATACATTTTATTCATTTCTGATAAAATATTTTCGCCCGTTAAAGCGCTTGTTTTGGCTTTATTGCGCCAAAATTCATTACCGGCAACAGATCTATCAATGCCACCAACTGTTCCCGTTGAAGGCGAATCAGCCACCAATAAACGAAGACCACCAATTTCTTTACCATCAGAGCCTGTGCCATCTGAATAAACGGCTCTGCCCATTTGGTTTACAATGGTTTTGCAAGCGTTATCAACTCTTTTTTCAAACAAATCAATAATTTGTTCTTTACCAGAGTTTTTAAGCATATCTTCGCCTGAAACGGCAACTGGCACAGCGCAAAGTTTAATTTGATATTCTGCCGCTGTGAAAAGTTGTTTTTCGGCATAGTCAATGGTATCATAGCCTGAATACCAAAATGCATCCCCTTCCCCATATTCAAGTTCTTCTAAAATTTTAGTTCCGCCTGAAATGGGTTTAATTTTGCCTTTTTCTTTCAATCGGTTGATAAGCGCATTGTTTTGGCTCATATTATCAGCCAACTGTTTGGATCGACTTTCAACCGTAAATGCAAAAAGAGAATCATATTTTAATTTTTCTGCCATAGAAAATTCCTTTCATATAAAAGTTAAAAAAAAGACTCTTAAAAAGATAAGAGCCCTGTTCAAAACCCATCAAAAAAATGGGTTCAATAAAAAAAAGAGGTTTGTTTTTTTTAAGCCCCTTTCCTTTCAAAATTTAAACTGGTTTAAATAAAATCCCTCTCTTCAACCAAAGCATCAAAAATAAATGATTGCATTTTTGAATCTCCTTATGCTATATATTGATTTAATTAATCAACCTATAGGAGTTTTTCTCATGAAACAACTTTTGCTTTCAACCCTATTTTGCCTTATGTTCAGCCCCTTTTCGGCGCAAGCAGATATTTTTCAATCTTTTAGGGAAAGCAACTTTGATCAAGCTTTACAAGAAGCTCAAAATCTTTCAGATGTGAATATTGTTGATCAAGATGGGTGGACAGCTCTGATGTATGCCGCTCGATTAGGCCAAGTTGAAATTGCAAAAGAACTTTTGAAAAAAAAGGCAAATCTTGAAGCCAAAAATCATGCTGGGTTAACGCCTTATTTATGGGCAGCTTATGCGGGGCATGTGGATATGATGAAACTTTTGCATGAAAATGGCGCCAATATTTATCATGAAAATGCCTATCATGAAAATGCGCTTGATATTGCAACCATTTCAAATGAAGTGGGTGCGGTTAGATATATTTTAGCCAACATTCCTGATGAAGAAAAAAAGCAAGAAATGCTTCAAAATGCCATTTATTTAACGCAAAGTGATGAAATTAAAGCGATTTTAATTGAAGCTGGCGCTATTGATACCACGCATGAAGAAGCTGAAGAGGAAGAAGAAGCTCCAAAAGATGAAGCATCTGCGCCACAAACAATCAGTGAAGAAGATCTAAATGCTTTTATTGCGCACCAACACCCCGAATTTTTTGTGATGTTATCTTTTAGCAAAAATGAAGATGAAAAAGCTTTATCTTTTATTGAAAAACAACAAACCCTTAATCCAGAGTTCAGAACGCAAAATGGTTGGAATTTATTAACTTTAGCCACCATGAGAAATAACCCAAAACTCATTCAAGCCTTAATTAAAAAGGGATTTGATGTGAACGATAACAAGGCTGAATTTAAAACAACTGCTTTGATTTTAGCCATTTCGCATGGGAAAAAACAAGCCGCGCTTGAACTTTTAAAAACCCCAAATATTTTAATTGATTATAAAGACCAAGTGGGGCGCAATGCGCTTGAGATGATTCAAAAAGAAAAAGATGCAGATTTACTCTTGGCTCTTGAAAAAATGATGAATCCAAAAGAAGCAACACCCATTGAAAAAGAAAATTCTTCCACTTCAGAGCACATCAATCAAGAAACAGAAGGCCTCATCCAAAATGAGCCAACGCCTCTTGCAGCTCAAGAAAGCTCAACAACAGCGATTGAAGAAGAGCCTTCAAATGAAACAGAAGAACTTTCAATTGTTGAACAACGGCGAAAAGCTGCCTATTCTTATCATTAATAAATTTTTAAGCTAAAAAAGCTTTGACACCCTCAAAAAAAGGCAAAAAAAAAGGAAAGCTACCCTCACCGCTTTCCTTTTTTTTATTTTTCAAAACGTGATTAATCACGACCCCCTTGTTTTTGAGAAACTGCGGCCATTTTTGGTTGCTGATCTTGAGCGCACTCTCTAATATATGTTGCTGCTCTTAAAACATTCATTCTATTCCTTGAAAAAGAAGCTTTAGCTTCTAAATACTCGGCAACTGAAAGCCCGCCATTATCTTTATGAGAAGCATTGGCGCCTCTTTGAATTAAAGCTTCAGCTGTTCTTTGATCATTCACATACATTAAAACATTGCGTCCTTGTTTATCCACAGCATTCATATCAGCGCCTTTTTCAAGCAACATATCAATCAATTTCACGGATCTTGGATAATATTCTGAAGCTGCCTTCATCAACAAAGTTGCCCCATAAAAATCTGGATTTTTTAACGCTTCTTTCGAAGCACCTTGAATCAAAATTTCAGCAGCATCTGTATTTGAACGATCCAAAGCCAAATGGAGTGAAGGAATTTCAGAATCTTGTTCAATTGGCGCCCCTGCTTTAATCAAATCTTTAAATGGCTCTTTACTCCAATCAGCACTGGCATTCAACACATGAAATAAAATATAATTATTTTTAATATCCATTCCATGAGCCATAAGATCATTAAGAATTTTTGTTCTTTCTTCTTGTGGAACATTATGTCTAGTAACACCTGTCATCCATGTGCAAGCCAAATCAACAGGATTTGATTTTTCAACAGCTCCATTATCTATATAAACTTGCAATGCGTCTGGATTATATGAATAACTCAATACGTTACCTAAATCAAAAAAATTGGGTTCATATCCATTTTCGCAAAAACGTTTAATATTTTTAATATCATTTTCATGATTCAAAGAGCTAACAGCAGAAAAACAAACCCTATGCCTGAAATCAGAACTAAATGCCTGATTAATCCCTTTCATAAAAACCTCAAGCATTTCTGGATTATCATTTTTTGCTGCTTTATAAAGCAAGTCCCCTGGAACTGGATGCAAAAGAATGGCTGATAAATCCTCAGCTGAAATAACTTCAGTTGGCTTAATCTTTGTTGGTTTAACTGGTTTTTCCGATAAAAAGGGCGATAAAACCTCTTTTAAAAGTTCTGCATCACCTAACTCAACAGCTTTTCTTAAATAATATGCGCCAAGTCCCATTGTCATGTTTCCCTCCATAAAATAATTGAACTTATAGGGATATTATAGCATATTTTTTTATTTTTTTCTAAAAAAAAGCATATCTTATTGAATATTAATCGTTTTTTAACACTTCAATATTTATTCTTCCATACTTTCAATTAAAAATAACAAGGCATCTGAACAAAAATCTTTTCATTCATCTTTGACTCCAATTTTGCCCAACATTTAAAGCTTATTGTCTGAACAAGCTTATAAGAATAAATTAATGACGGATATGTTTCAGTTAAGCATTAAAAAAAACTCTGAAAAAAACTTTCAGAGCTTAAAAAAAATTTATAAAACTACGATTTTATCTTACTTTACCCCTCAAAATAAAAAAAATGCAACATATGAAAAAAGACAAAAGTGACAAAATGAAAAAGCCTTAAAAAACAGGAATTTTTTTGGTTAGCTCTATTAATTCTTGAGAAGAAACCTTTCTTTGTTTGATGTATCCCTCTATTGCCTTTCCATTTTCAAAAACAATACGAACCGCCTCTTCTTTTTGCTCATATAAAATCAATAAACCATTTAATTTATTGTTTTCATACTCTGCAGTTAAAACAAGCTCTCCCTTTTCATCATACACCTTTTTTATTCCTGTTAATAAAGAGTTCAAATAATTTTCTTCAAACATAAGAGATCCGTTTTCATTATAAAAAATGGCTATTCCTTCTTTTAGCCCTTTATGGAAAGAAACTGTGTTTCGAAGTTGTCCGTTTTTGTAATATGCTTTTTCAATCCCCTCGGCAACACCATTTTCAAAATGTTTTTCAAGTTGTACTTCTTGTGTCTCATAAAAAACTTTCAAGACACCATCCAACTTTGAGCTTTTAAAAGGGGCTATCATATGAATTGATTCGTTTGGATAATACCCCTTTACTTCCCCTTCTATTAACCCTTCTTTATAAGGAACTTCTGAAAACAATATACCGTCTTTATAATAATTTTTTACTACACCCGTCAATTTGTTTCCATTTAAGTCACAAACAAATTCTTTTTCAACACAATTTTTCACTTCGCTGTTTTCATAATACTTTGAAAAAGCAGAAAAACTTAAAAAGAAAAAGCCTATAGTTGCTACAAAAAATATTTTGTTTTTCATATTCATTCACTACCTCTTTTCCTTTAGTTTAACCTTATTTCATGTTTTTGTCTAGAATAATATCCTATTTTTTTATATATTGTTTTAAAAGTTCTTCACAATCAATATTTGGATATTTTCTTCCCAACAATCGTCCAATTTTATTGGCATAGTTATCCGCCAGACTTGCAGGAACTGTATTTTTAAGCGTTAAAATATCAAATCCTTCTTTTAACCCTGATATGGCTGCAACAGCATCAGCAGCCCCATCTCCAAGTTGTGAAACTTCACAATTAATCAGTGCATGTTTGAATTTATCCGTCATTTTCTGATTCCACAATTCAGAAGCTAATTTTGCTGTTTTCATCGCACCTAGAGAATATAATCCCATATAAGTTGGGTCAAAAAATGATCCCTTATTTTCAGAGCCTTCCTTTTGCAAAACATGTTGATAGATTTCTTCTCCCTCTTCAGGCGTTCCCCAATACTTTGGATATGAAGAATTTGAATTATCAGCGCTTAAATCCCCCGTTGAAGACATTGAATTTGATGATAAACTCTCATCATCACTTAACAAACTTCCTGATGATTTTGGTGTTTCAACAACTGGTTGAACAGGAGGTGTCCTAAATGTTTTTTGCAATCGCTCAATATTTTCTGAAATATTTGAACTTCCAAATCCATAATTATTTTCACTTGGCGTTCCCCAAAAGTTATGGCCATACTGCGTAAAATGATCGGTAACTCCGTTTTGTTGTTCTTGATCCATCAATAGGTTCTCTCGCTCTTGGCGAGCGAACTGATATTCAAGCTCATCTCTAGTGGTAAACCCAGAATGATCCACTCCGTAAGAATCAAAAGAACTGTTTGTTAAATTTTGATATCCCAATGGGGATTTCATTTTTCGATATAATGGCATTTTGCCTCCTTTCAGTTAAGCATTAAAAAAACCTCTGAAAAAAACTTTCAGAGCTTAAAAAAATTTATAAAACTTCGATTTTATCTTACTTTACCCCCCAAAATAAAAAAACGCAACAAGGAAAAAATGACAATTGTGACAAATTAAACACCCCCTTCCCCCTTTTTGATTAAAAGGAAAAAGTTCCGCTAAAAAACTTAACGAAACTTTTTAATCCCTTTAAAAATCATTCATAGCGCACCGAAGTTGAAAAGAAATCAATTGAAACGCCTTTTGTTTTCGTTTCCAAAACAAGCGAAAAATAAACACCGCTGGCCAAATTGCTGATCCAATTGGCGCGATGAATCCCCGCCAAACGCGCCCATTTGGCATGAGAAGTGCCTTCTGAGGAAGAAACGGCCTTCAAAGTGCTCCACTTCAATTCATTCCAACGGCTATCCCCTGCCTCGCCAATTGTGGTGCGATAAGGTTTCATGGTCGTGTCAAAATCCGTGTTCGTGTAAATCTTAAGGGCAAAAGGTCTTGAAGATTTCACACAAGGATTTAAAAGCGTCACGCGTTTATATCTCGGCGTGCCAAGGTTTGAAAAAGCTTGTTGAATCTTGCCATGAATGGGGTTTAAATCATCCGTTGACCCTTCATCAAAAAGATAAACTTGATTATCCGATCCAAAATAAAGCCTTGAATTAAAAACTTCCCAGCAATAAGATTTAATCCCCGTGAAACGACACCAAGCGCCACTCACCGTGTTACACACATGTTGTTCAAAACCATTAGAAAGGGGAACATTAAAAAGCGCCCACCCGCCTCTGGGATATAAAATACCTTGCCAGCCTTTTTTTGAAGCATAAAACTTGGCGCGTTCTGAAACAAGCTCTTGAATTTTATTGCTAAAAGCGAATTGAGAAGCGTTAACGCCATCTAACGGCAAAGCTTTTGAAAGGGGCACATACCCTTCTTTTGAAATTAAAACCAAATCGCCTAAATATTTGATTAAACATTTCTTTCCCAATGGTTCAGCCATTTTATAAACGCCTTTCAAAGACCAATCAGTTGGATCATTTGGGTTTGTTCCCTTATAAACCAAAACTTCGCCTTGCGACGTGATAAAAACGGTTAAATCATCCATGCCAGCGCCCCCATCTTGTGTCCAAGAAGCGCCGGCCACCAAACATCCGCCAAACGAAGAAACGGCCGACATATCAAAAGATAAAAGCTTGCCTTTCACTTCGCCAGCATTTTCGCTATACCAAACTTTCATGGATCCTTTTTCAATGAACCAAAGCCGTTGTTTAGCAACGAAAACATTTTCAAGCTTGGTTAAATCTAATGAAACTTCTTCTTGCCCAGAGGTAAACTCTGCTGGTTTTAAAGAGCCATATGTTTCAAGCGTTTCATCTTCTTCATAAACTTGAACTTGGTCAACGCCATTAGCAAAATAAAGCCTGTTTTTAAACTCAGCAAATTGCCATTCATCTGATAAAAAGTTTTTGTTCATCAAATTTTTTTGCTTTTCTAACTCTTGCGCTGTTAAAGAAGAGCAATCTTTTGGGGAAGAAATATCAAACGCCTCCCCGCCTGAAAAAGCAAGCAACCGCTCTTCGCCTTTTTGGCTTTTAAAAAGCGCCAATGTTTTCACAGGCGCTTTAAATTTGGCATAGGGGCGATATCCTTTTCTTAACGAAACGTGATTGGTGTATGGAATATAATTATCCATCACAATGGCTTCATTTAATGGCATTGAATCATAACTTGTTGTTGTGTTCAATCCCCCCACAGGAGAAGGAAAAATAAAATCAACCAAGCGGTTGAGCGAACGGTTAATCGTTCTTTTTGCGAATAAAACAGACATTTGGCCCTCCAAAAATAACATTACCCCCCTTACCCGTCAATGAAATATTTTTCAAGCAAATCCCTTCAGCAAAAGCTTTTTTCACCTCGGTGAGATATTCTTGAAACTCTTCATTATAAGCAAATGAATTGCGCTTATACCAACGCCAAATCAAAGAAAGCTTAATCAAATAAGGATCAAATAAAGCAATATCCGTATCTTTTGTTGGATAAGGTTTATAAACCCATTCGCCGTTCACTTTATTTGCTTCTTTCACAAGGTTATTCGTTCGATAATGAAAAACAACGCGCGCGCCCACTTTTGGAAGAGCGGTAAAACAAAACGCATTGCCTTTTAAATAAAATTCAATATCGCCTGAAGATGTTTTAAAAACTTTTGATTTCATAAATTCTTCTGCCGAAATGGAACCAATCACCTTTTCTTGAGAATCTTTAATAAAAATCGTGTCTGGCACAAGCGAAAAGAAATCTGGTGCAATCTCTTCAAGTGGATAAACATAACAAGACTCCAAAATAAAAAAAGAGGCTTCTTTTTGAAGCTGTTGCCAATCCCCAAAGCGTTTTAAAGATTCCAATGAATCATTAAGAAGAGATAAAAACAATTGACTTTGCGCATTGTGTTTATCAAATAATGTATCCGGCTGATCCGTTGAAACAACGGCGGCAGCCTCTCTTGCAAGTGTAAGAATGTTCATATTTTCTCCTTGTTGTTATGGCATAATTGCCTGTTTTTTTTAAGAATAAAAAAAGCCTTGAAAAGACTTTTCTTTTCAAAGCTTATTTTAAATACTTTAATTCCTATTTTACCTTAAAATACCCCTCTTTTTTTTGAAAATCAACACATAAAAAATGACAATTGTGACAAATTAAAAAGAAAACACCACACCCAACCCAACACTCACGCGCACTCCGCTCCAACGCCACTTCCCGCCAACGCCCCACAGGACCCCACCACACCCCACCTCAACACCAACCCCAACTCCCGCACCCACGCGCACACAACCACCAACACCACACATCCCTCATCACCTCTCCCCCTCTAGGTTAAATAGCGCCTTCAAAAACAAACATCCTTGACAATTATTTTAAAGCGTTTTATCCTTTCTTTATAAGGAGAAATAAACATGAAAAAAGGATTTGTTTGGGGATTAATATTGGCGAGTTTGGTTGGGAGCGCAATGCCCGTTTTGGCTGAAGAAGTGAAAAAAGAAACCATCAAGCAAGCCTATGAGCGTATGGTTGAAAAATTTAACATTGACACTTCTTTTAAATTTAAACAAAGTGCTTTAAATTATATATTAAGTGGAGTTAGCCGTTCTAATTCTAATGTATATCGATATGTTCAACAAAATGCCATTTATGAAATAGATTCAAATGCAGATTGGACATATGTGTTGACAACAAATTGCATAGTTGAAACAGATGAGGTTCATCTAACTGTTTTAAGATGCAAAAATTCTTCTGATCATGATGAAGAAGTATTTGAGTTCACATCAAAATGTGATGCTGAAGACTGTAGCGGTGTTGATTCAAATTCATTTTATGAAAAAAAAGATTGGCTTGGTAAAATTGAAAAATATAATGAATCATTTGATGCTTGGACTTCTATGAATTTTAATTATTAAAAAGATAAAATAAGGGGCTTGTTGCCCCTTATTTTTAATATTATAACCTTTTCACAAGCCTTTCAAATTCCCATGACTCTCGTTCTTTAAACGGATTTGTTTTAATTCCTAATTTATTCATATAAAAATTTACGTTATCTTTTGTTAATTCAATATTTCCAAATACTTGTAGCTTATTTATCAACTCTTGAGGTGATAAATTTTTAAATTCCGGTAATCCCCGTAAGAGATTATAATTATTTCGAAGTGCCTGAATGCCTTTTCGATGTGTTTCAACACCGGTTGCGCCAGGATTGTTATATCTTAAAGATTCTCCAAAATTTGTCCATGAAGATAAAGGTACTCCCGGATTATAAGAAATATCTAAAATCATATCTTTTTGAGCATTGTTGAGCTCATGCCATTTAAGATTATTCTGCTTTAAAAACTTTTCTATTGCTGGTTTGATAATTGCAAAATGTTCATGAACTAACTCTTCAGGTCGATTTCCTGTTAGTTGATATGAATAAATACGTTTAAATGCCTCTAATTCTTTTGAAGATAAAGATTTTATTTTCCCGTCTGTTACAGTTGCAACATCTTTACCTCTTACCAAATCTTCAAAAATTTGAATTTGCTTATTAGAATTGAGATTCTTTAAGCCACCTGTTTTAGGATTAAAATGGTGTTTAATCATTTCTAAATCAGCTTTTAACTGAGTTTTTTGCTCTGGTGTTAATATCCAAATATTATCTTTATCAATTTGATAATCATCAATTAATTTTCCAATTCCAATAGTTGGATTTCCATTGGCATCAAAATAGATATGAAGTTTTCTTCCTTCAAATGCTTTTAAAGCATCCATGTGTCGATTAATATCATCTGTTAAATCAAGGTTATTTAGCATTCCTGTTGATTTTAATGTTTGATATGCAAAATCAGAAGATTTACCTGGATGAATTTGTTTTTTTTGTTGTAATTGATCTATTGATGAGTCAAGAGAATTTTCTTCTTCAAAGGTATTTTGGAATAATGATTGTTGGTTATTTTTATATGGTTCAAATCCGCTAAATTGATAAGTCTCATTCTCAATACCCATGCTTGACAAAGTGCTGGCATGAGCTTGTTTTATACCACCCAAGAGGTTGAACAAACTTTGTTTTATGGGGGATGAACCATACAAGCGCTCTTCTTCTTTCGCTTTTTTTATCAATTCTCCCAATTTATTTAACTGGTCAATTGAATAAGAGCTTAATTTTTGCCACACCGAATCATTTTGATGCAACCCGTTGTTTGAAAAGTCTCTTGACAGCGAAGAGTTAAAACTGTTGCCTGATAATTCACTCATTGAGCTTGTTGTGTCACCTGATGAAGAGTTATAAGGCGTTTCTCTTGCACTTAAAGTGGCGGCCATTCGTTCAGTTAATGTGCCTCCACCCGTTCCAAGAGCGTTTGGATAAGAAAAATTGTTTAAGCTTGAATCAAAAGTATTTTGCGATAATCCACCAGTTAAACTTGTGGTTGCGGGCGTTCTAACTGAAGAGTGTCCCAAGCTTTGCGGGGTGCTTGAAGTTAACGAATTATAGCTTGATGTTGGATAACTTGTTGATTCTTCAAGAAAGTTATTTGAACTGTCATCAAGTAAACTTTGATATCCTGCTGGCGTATCCAAAAGACTGGCAGTTGCTTGAGGCTCTTCAATAAGTGATTGATCCAAAAAGCTAGTGGATGAAGAAGGTGGAGTCATAAATTGTTTGCTTAAGCGTTCAATATTTTCTGAAATATTTGAACTTCCAAATCCAAAATTATTTTCACTTGGCG
>JAZLCE010000018.1:0-16785 GCA_045614025.1 Alphaproteobacteria bacterium | reverse complement strand
AACTCATCTGAACGAAAAGCTTTTCATTCATCTTCGTTGAGTTTCATTGCCTTTCCTCATAAAAACAAGAAATTGTTCTTGTTTTTATTTCGCGGTCTCTCGTTCTTGGCGAGCGAATTGATATTCAAGCTCATCTCTAGTGGTAAACCCAGAATGATCCACTCCATAAGAATCAAAAGAACTGTTTGTTAAATTTTGATATCCCAATGGGGATTTCATTTTTCGATATAATGGCATTTTGCCCCCTTTCAGTTAAGCATTAAAAAAACTCTGAAAAAAAATTTTCAGAGCTTAAAAAAATTTATAAAACTTCGATTTTATCTCACTTTATCCCTCAAAATAAAAAAACGCAATAAGGAAAAAATGACAATTGTGACAAATTAAAAAGAAAACACCCCGCACCTCAACACCAACGCCAACCCAACCCACTCACGTGCCATGCCAACCCCTCGCACCACAGCTCCAACACCACTTCCCACCCAACATCTATTCAAGCCCACCCCCCTCTATAATTTCTCTCTTCCTTCGTGTTTAAGCGATACTTTAAGAATGTGCTTTAATTTATTGATATTATTAAATATTATAAATGTAACAAGATTCTTTTGTAAATTGATTAAAATTCCCTTGAATTTGAGCAATTTTTTGATTTCGTTCGCATTCGAATAAAGTGGGCGGATACATTTTATGCCATGATAAAAATAATTTTTTTTGTCCCTTACTTAATTTAAAAATTGGGTAAACTGACTCAAAATAAAGGTGCGTTCTGGCAATTTGACCACGCGTCCAAATAGGCGGTTCAACTTTTTTATTTTCAATTTTCATTGGACAATGGCCCAATGAATTTTTAACCTCTTTTTCAAAATGAATAAAATTAAAATTCGATCGTATTGCATTAACAGACCCGATTACAGGAACCAAATTATGCATATCTGCATGCATCAAGCGAAAAATTTTTGATACTTTCAACGCACATTTACGTCCTTTAAAACGCTTTCCTTTTAAATCAACACAAGCTTTATGACCTTCTCGCCATTCAAGAAAAAATCTGCCAAAATTTTCCACTGGCACAATATGTTCAAACTCAATTCTATTTGCCCTATTTTTATATTTTTGAATAACAATACCTTCTGGCAAAATTAATCTTTTATCTTCAAAAAACAATGCCTTACAATAAAAGGTATATGGTTCCTTCAAATGAATTTTTAACAGCTCTTGTTTTGCTTTATAAAAGCTGGTTATTTTTTCATTTCCATCGGCTAAGGCTGATAAACAAATAAAAAACGAGAAGAAAAATAAAAGAAGTTTAAGAACTTTTTGCATGAAAACACCATTTTTTATGGCCAACAAAAAAGCCCGCAAAAAAAGGCGGGCGGATGTTCACAACTATAACAACAAGTAAATAGTCCTGCTTATTGGGGCAAGATACCTTATTAGGCAGGCATCCGCCCTTTTATATAAGAGTTTCCTCTTACAAAAGAAACAGATGCCATAATAACTTTAGGATACAAAACATTTATCCTAAAAGCCCTTGTTGTTTTAGGGTCGTGACACCCGAGTCAAAACTGGCTTATTTTGACATTAATAAATCTATCATATCCCTTTTTGATTTGCAAGATGTTTTTTGATTAAAAACGAATTTAAACGCGAAGGAAGAGAGAGAAAGATTTAGAGAGGAGAAGTATTTAGTGATAGAAAGGTGTTTGGGTGGTGCGGTGGTGTGGCGAGTTGGTAGAGGTAAGGCGTGTGGGGGTGGTTGATTCGGAAGTTGGGAGGGAAGTTTGAAGCAAGGCATGTGTGATAAGAGCTTGCGTTCTTAATGGTGATATAATCCACCACGCGCACCCTTTAGGCCTCCGCCACCTCAACTCAACCCACCCCCAACACTCGCGCGCCATGCCAACCCCTCGCACCTCGCCACACGTTACCTCCACCAACTCCTGCGCTTCAACACTCCCACCACCCACGCACCAACACGCCCAACCTATGGGCAAACTTCAACGCTCCAACCTCCGCGTCAACATCTCAAATCCCCCACACTTCGTCACACACTCTCTAACTTTCCAAATCCTTCTCTCTCTAATCGGTTCTCTCTCTTCCTTCTGGTTTAAATCGGTTTTTGAGCCAAATTTTAAGGATTTTTCACCATTTTTTAAGAAGAAAACACCCCAATTTCGCATTTAAACCCGATAAAAGAGAGAATTTTTTTAAGAGATTAAAAGATTTTATCTAAAGGAACTATGTGATATTGCCATTTTATCCCCTCCAACTCAATAACTCTCACCCCACCCAACACTCAAAAACCACAAACTCACACAACCCAACCTCACACTCCACCCCACCTCCACTCAAACCAACCTCAACGCCACACCCTCGCTCCCATTTAAACATCCGCCACCACCACACGCCACAACCCACTCGCGTGCCATTTCAACCCCTCGCACCTCGCCACACGTTACCTCCACCAACTCCTGCGTTTCAACTCTCCCACCACCACGCGCCACAGCTCCAAACCACAACGCCCGCACCACAACCCCACGCGCCACGTCCACCGTGCCATGCCAACCCCTCGCACCTCGCCACACGTTACCTCCACCAACTCCTGCGTTTCAACTCTCCCACCACCACACGCCACAGCTCCACCTCCACTCCCCACCAACACCGACCTCAACACCAACCACAATGCCCGCACCCCAACCCCACGCGCCACAGCTCCAACCTGCCCAAACCCTACTCCCCGGTCTCACGTCCCCCACCCAATAGTTTTAATTGAACTAATTGATATATTTTTCGCGTTTAAGTAATACTTTAAGAATGCACTTTAACTTATTGATATTAAAAAATAAAGAAAACAGAGTATTTTAAAAAATTTAATTACTTTTGCAAAACAAAAGCTTGTTCGTTTCTTTTCGCTCTATGTGTGGTTAAAAAAAACGCCTCTTAAAGGCGCGCGTATAAGCATTGATTTTTTTAATTCAAGCCTCTCGTTTCCTTTTTTTTTGACAATTTTAACAATTTGCCCTAAAAACCCCTCGCCCGTGTGCGCGCATACTTTGTTCTTTGAATTTTATAAATATATTATTATTTTTTTATATTTAAAAATATTAAAAATAAAACTCTAACGTTTGTATCAAACTCATATAACGAGAATAAAACGGAAAGAGTTTACGCGCGCACTTGCAAGCGCATGTATAGGTTATTATTAATATCTTACTTCCCCCCTCTTATCCACAGATTTATTCACATATCCACAGATTTTGTTATTTCTTGTCACAATTGTCAAAAATAAGGAGTTGTGTTAAAAAAAAAGAAGCTGTATGCTCAAGTAAAATAGGAATTTTTATATTTAAAAACGCCTTAAAAAGAAGGGCTCTTTAAGACGTTTTTTTTTAAGCTTTAACTGCCTCGTTTTTTTTAGCGATACTTTGAAAAATGTTGCGCCACTAATAAAGAGGCCAAGCTAAAGGTCAACGAAATCCAAATCACGCGATCGCCCCAAAAAGATCCAAAATAAAATGAAGTGGCCATGTTCATGATTTGCATAATAAAAATGGCCTGAAAAAGGGTTAATTTCCCGCGTTTTTTCTTGCTGAAAAATAATCTTCTTAATCGGCAAAAGACCCAAAACCCAAATATTTCTGGCAAATAACTCACAGGCGCCAACAAAATAAAATAAGGCGATTCTTTCATAATCAAGAAATAAACATCCGTTGAAAATAAAACGGCAATTGGCGGAATAAACGTTAAAACATAAAACCAAAATTCTTTTGGCGGAGGCAAATAAAACATTTCTTTTTGCGCATTTTTAAGCAAAAACAAAAAGAAAATTAAGATAAGACTTGAAAAAAACGCCGTTAAATAATGCCTTCCAAAAGAAATGCAACTTAAACAAAAGAAATAAAACGAATAAACCGAGATAAAAATAATTGGATAATTTCGATCCCACTTGCGCGCCATTTCGCCATTTTTATATCGTTTATAAAGTTGATTAAACAAAAGCCCAAAAAAAGCTGGCAACCAAATTGTTCCCCATAAAAGTGGCGTGATTAACCATTGGTTGGTTAAATCTTTTCCACCCCCAAGAGAAAGCATATATGTGATTTCCAACATGTAAAATGGAATTAACGTCACATATAATAATTGAGGCAAGATTTTCAAGAAATAATCCTTGCTGAAAAAACGTTTCAATGTCATTTTTATCCAATCATTTTGGTATATGATATCACACGGCCAACAACATTAACCATCTGATAATCCATGGCTTTTAAAGGTTTATATTTCGTGTTATCAGACATAATTTCAACCGAATTATCAAATGGATTAATTTGCAAACGTTTCACAACTAAGCGATCGCCAATGCAAAATAAATAAATGCCATCACTCACTGGGGATTGACTTGAAATATCCACCCAAACAAAATCGCCAGATGAAATCGTTGGTTCCATGCTGTCACCCACAACTTTTAAAATTTTAATATTCTCTGGGGCAACGGGTGTTAATTCTTTTAAAGCCGTTAAAGATAAGCTTTGTCTGCCGATCACATTTGTTTCAAAGTTCACAACGCCATTACCACAACAAGCCACCGCGTCAACCATATCAATTTGAATCATATCTGATTTTTCGCCCCCATTTAAAAGCCATTTCCAATCAACGCGATAAATTTCGGCATAAAGCATAGCGGATTTTTCATTCAAGGCACGTTCGCCTGATTCATGTTTTTGATATTTTTGATAAGAAAAAAGCCTTCCCCCATCTGCATATTTTTTATAAAAATCCATCGCATCTCGACACCCCAATTGTAACCGACATTGAAGCATTCTTTGTGATTGAGCATAATCTTTAGACATATTAAACCGCCTTTTTTGTATATTTATTAACATATCATCATATAAAATTATTTTTTGTATGATAATTTATTGTATAATACAATTAAAATCCCCTGTCAAGCACCTTTCTTAAAAAAAGAAAAAAGGACTTTAAGTTTCCTTAAAATCCTTTTTCTCTGGTTAAAGCGAAAGAAGCTTATCGATTGTCTTTAGCTGCTGCATTAATAGCATTTAAAACAGCTTGACCTCTTTCTTGACCCAATTCCTCGTTCAAATAATTTCCCATTTCAGCTTGAGTAATGGTCATGGCATTTTGGCGCAAATAAGCTGCTGCTCCGCCTCCTTGTGTTTGACCTTCTCCAACTTTTTGATGTCTAAGATTAGCACCCATCAGTTCAACTTGGTGAATTTCTTCTCTTGAAAGACCTTGCGCTCTTAATTCCCCAACTGTTACACCTTTTAAAACTTCGCGGGCATTTTCAACTTCTAAATCTCTGGCAAGAATTTCATGATCTTCTTTTCCCATTCTTTCCCACCATGTATAACGTTGAGGTCCTTTAGGGGCATTATTAGCTGGAGTTTGAGCTTGCGAATTTTCTTGTTTTGGATGAGCTTTATCCCATTCTTCAACTTTTTCGCTTGACCAACCGCCAAACCATCCTTCAGGCATATATCTTTCCCAAAATGAAGGGGCATAACCTCTTGCTTGACGTTCTTGGGCTCTTTTCCCCAATTCTTCAGAAGACATACCTCCCAACCAACTTGGCATAATCATATCCCAGGGACTTGGAGCAGATTCAAAATCATGACGTTGCGAACGAGCAGCTCTTAATTCATCAGAATAAATATCTTCAACAGCATCACGTGTACTATTAACTTGCCCAGCAAAAGAATTCAGTGCATCTGTTGCATACTGTCTTTGTTCAGCATTAGCACTGTTCAAATGTGCATCCAATGCTTCTTGAGCTGCTTTTCGTGCTTCGGGTGTTTGCGCATTATCACGGGCTTGTTGAAGTTCCACTGTGCGCTTATCAAATTCGGCTCCTCGGGCAAGAGTTGTTCTATAACCAGCCGTGTTAGCGCCAGTATAGACTCCATATTGCTCATCATAAGCAGCACCTGCCTTTCTTCTACCTGCATTGTATTCTGCTCGTTGTTCATCAGCTTCAACAAGTGGCTCTAAAATTTCCATTCGTGCATCGAATAATTCACGACGTGCTTTTAAAAGCTCACTATGGCTTGCTCTTTCTTCTTCACTAAGCACATCCGATGCCTTAGCAAAGTTTTCTTCAGCTTCTATGAGTGCAGCCTCTTCATTTTTTAAACTTTCATATACAACTCCTCTGCCACTTGGCGTTGTCGTTCGAACCAACTCTTCAAAATTTTGAAGTTCTTGTTTTTTTTCTTCTTCAGTCATGGGTCTTCTCCTTTTTTTTAGTTAAAATTAAAATAAAACTTATCGATCATTTTGCGATAACTTATAAATCGTGGCCATATCTTGATTATTAAGGCCAGCTTGTTGATAATCATCTCTTGTTAAAGTTGCTTGCGATGCCTCTCCAAGAGTTGCAATTAAGCCTTTTGATCGGTTTTGAGCTTGGCTTACCATCTCATCCATCCTTTGAATTTGTTCGTTTGTATAACCAGCCCCTCTTAATTCCCCTACTGTCACGCCTTTAAAAACTTCGCGGTTCTCTTGAGCGCTTTGAGTTTGAGAGTCAGTTGCCTCTTTTGGATGCCTGCGATCCCAATCAGCAACTTTTTCTTTTGACCAACCACCAAGTCTTTCTGGCATATAGCGTTGCCACATATTGGGCGCTTCTTCTTGAGGCGTTTCTCTTTCCCTTCTTACTGAAGAGCGGGTTTCAGGATACTCGGCTCGAGATTTTGAATCCTCTGTCGCTGGTTGAGGCATTTCTCTTGTTGGTGACAAAGGCCGAGATCTTTCAACAGCAACTGGTTGCGGTGTGGTATTTTCGGCCTCCATGGGCTGAGGCGCTGCACCAGTTAATGATTCAGACGGTTGCTCTGCGATCACTTCAGCCACCGCAGGTTGAACCCCTGCGCTAGTTGGTGTTACTGGCTGACTTCTTTCTTCCCTTGTTGCCCATGCTGCCCTAGATGCAGCCACCCGATCTCTATATACTTGAGTTGACGCCGGATTCTCTGATTCTTCTTTAGCCGCAGCTTCAAGCGCATTTTCAACCTCGGTCCAATCAAAACCATTCCATTCATCCCTCTCTTCTTCAGCTTGAAGATTTGCCCCCGCTTCTTGATCTTGAAAATCTTCCTCCTCTTCTTGATCTTGAAGATTTGCCTCCTCTTCTTCAGCTTGCCTACTATCCGCCGCTAACTCTTCCTCTAAAGCAGCCCGTTCTTGATCGGCTTTAATAAGCGGTTCTAAAAACGCCATTCTGGCATTTGCACTTTCAATTGCAGCTTCCAAGTGGTTAATATATAATTCTCTTCGTTCCCGATATAACTCTCTTTCCTCTCGAGATAAATTGCCTCGTCTTTCCTTAGGAGCCATATCCTCTGGTCTTAATCTTCTCGTAATTTCTAACCCTTCTTGAGCATGTCGCCTTATCTGTTCTCCATCTGTTAAAGCTTTCGCTCTCAATTCAGGCGTTGTTTCTCGCATGGCTTCTTCCCATTCAGACCAATCTGCTTGAGAAATTCTTTGAGTGTCTTCTCTCGTACGTCGATTTTTTTCTCGCAATTCTTGAATATATTCACTCATGAGACGCCTCCTTTTTTATCCGTTATCTCGCTGATCCATCTGATTTCTTGCTTTGCCAACAGATGAACCTTCTTGTGCTTGAACAACTTCTGCGCCCCTTTCTTGCAAAGCATCTATCAAATTTGGATCATTGGCCCTTGCTCCCTCTTGAGAAAGAGCCCCATGATTTTTCAAAGCTTGATAAATTTCTTCGCGCCCTGCCTCAGCTGCCTCTTGCAAAGCCGTTCTGCCATTTATATCTGCTTTTGATGGATCGGCCCCATAAAAAAGCGCCTCATCAATTACTTCATATTCCCCTCTGGCAACCATATCATGCAAAGGCGCTCTGCCATTCAAATCTTCGGCCATCAAATCGCCCCCGTGTTCAATTAAATCGCCAACCATACCCCTGCTTGTGGCATAATGCATAGCCGTTTTGCCTTGCTCATCTTTTTGTTTCGCATCAGCGCCCGCTTCTAAAAGCCGATGAACCATGGCCTCATCCCCTCTTTCAGCGGCCACCAATAAAGGCGATCTTGCTTCAGGCGTTGACGAAACTTTGTTCACATCTGCTTGATGTTCAATTAAGGCATCAACCATTTCCATTGATCCGTTTTCAACGGCTAATTGCAAGGCAGATTCCCCATATTGATTCAATGCATTTGGATTTGCCCCTTCATTTAAAAGAGCGGTCACTTGATTTTCATCTTTATTTTCAATTGCTTGAATCAATTCTTGATCTTTTGAAATATTTTGCCCTTGGGTTGGCGCTTGAATGGGTTGAGCGCCTTGCGCTAAAGCTGGGTTTTGAGCGGGCATTGGTTGATTTGCTGGAGCTTGCGTTCTTGAAGCCCTGTTATTTTCTTTAGGTCCATAAATCCAATCATTAAATAACCCACGCCAAGAAAAAGGCTCATTTCGTTGCACTTGGGTCGCAGAAGCATTTTCAGCATCACTTAAAACGGCCCCTGCAGAATTCTTATAAAAAACATCTAATAAGCCACCAGATTGTTTGGCTTCTTCTCTCTCAATGGAAGATGGATGCAAAAGCTGTGTTAAAAATTGGGTGGGGCGAAATAAATCCCGCCAACTCATATTTTGCGCCGTATCAGCAAGATCTTTATCAATAAAAGAAGAGACCCGATTTAAAGAACTGGAAGCATTTGAATTGGTTGATGAGGTGGTTGAAGCATTTTCGGAACTTTTAAATCCAAAAAAATCCAACAATCTATCTGTTAAACTTTTATTTTTTTGCATCTTCCCCCCCTTTTTTTTATGCTCCCCTAAAGCAATAAAAAAAACCATCATATCTTTTAGGATACCATGGTTTTTAATATCTCACAAGAAAAAATTTCAAAAAAATCCTCTTTTCTTTGAAAAAAAATCTTATTTACGAGCGTTCTTTAACATTCTTTTGATTAATTAAAAGCTTAAGATAATCTCTTTGTATGGAAAAAAGCATCGTTCTATATTCTCGGAATTCTTTTTGATAATATTTTAAAACTCGGGCACAAAGCGCTTTTTTAATTGAGGGCGTTTGTATGTTTTTTAACATTTTAAGCGACATATTTTTTTCAACCTCTTTAAATAACTCCCCTTCATTGATTTGTTGAACCAAATAATCTTCCATAACCTTTTGAAACGGCACTTTCTTTTTTTGATCTAAATAAATTTTTCTGGCTTCAAAAAGGAACTTATCTTGAAATTTTTCAGGATTAAATTTATCCTCTGATACCATTCCATTACAAAACCAAGCTATACAACCTACCTCCATTAAATCATGTTGCGTACCAATTTTCAAACTGGTCACAAGACGCTTTTTTTGATTTTCTTTTTCAAACTCACCACTATCCGTTTTGCTATTTTTAATATCTTCTGGCTGTAAAGCATTTTGATATTTATGGCAAAATGCTTCCACAAATAAATCCATTCCCTTTTTATTTGATTTGCGCAATAAGGATAAACTTTTTGAATTATTTCTAGCTTGTTCATTATAATCTTCACACCACCCATCGCGCACTTCTTTTAAAAAATGATTACCAATATTTAAAGCTTTTTTAATAATATTTTTCGCAAATAAACACCCAGCCCCATATAAAGATGCAAAACTCAACCATCTACCCATTTCAAGTGTTTTTTTCGCTTCGAACCCATTGATATTAGTTATTTTTAAAAGCGCTGTTTCATAATCTTGCCAGCAATTCATAAGCACCCCATTGATACCCAAGATAAATAAAGAATACATCAACATCATTTCATTCCCTGTGAGCACATCAAAAAAGATCTCTTTGAAACTTGTTCTTTTTCTTGCTTTTTTTCCTAAATCCTTTTCTTCTTTTTGTGGTAAAATCAGCTCTTTTACCCGATGGGCAACTGCTTGGTTAAAAGCTTTTTCTTCTAACTCAAGTCTTCCTTGTTTGCTAAATAAAGAACGGGGCGATTTCAAAGCTTCTTTCATCCAAAAACGCGCCCGTTTAATTTTATTTGCCATAGCGCGCAAAGCTTGCGCTGCTTTTCTTTCTTTTTTATAATCAATTTCAAATGGCCCCAATAACAAAATGGCATTCACAAGCGTTGAATATGAAACCCCTTTTTTAAACCAGCACCATAAACTTGTAAATAAAACATCACTAAACGAACAACATTCTGCCCAAACTTGCTCTGTTAAAACAAATTTTTCAGCTTCAACCAATCGCTCACATTTAAAAACATCTTGCGTTGAAAAAGTTTTTGCTTGAGCTTGAATTGACTTTCCATATTGATCGCAATAAATCTTATTTGAAAAACCCAATGGTATTAAAACATCATTCTCAATAAGATGCCCTGTTTCGTGCAAAATTGTAAGCGCCAAATCTTTATAATCATTATATAATAAATGATATCTATCTAAATAAATCTTATCTTCACTTTTGCGAACCAAACCTCTTGCATCACTCATCTTTTTAACATAAATTTCTTGCCCGTGATAAAGTTGCATAATTAACTTTCTGGCTGTTTTTGATTGCCGATTTAAGGTCATTAACCCTGCAATTGCTTGCCTTCGAAAGTCTTCTTCGTATTCTTTTGGCTCAACTTTAAAAGATTTAATAATTTCATAAATCACTTTTAAAGGAATTTTCTTTTCAAAGCCTGTTTTTGGCTCTGTTGGATGATTTTCATAATAAATTTCATAAGCGCTTTTCCTTTTGGGCTCAATGCTTTTTAAATAAACCCCATTACCAACAAATTGAAAAGCCTCTTTAGATGCTGACCTTAAAAAATTTTCTTTTCTTTCACTCATCTTGAATATTCCTTTTGTTTTCTTCTTTGTTGAAGGCGCTTTTTAGCCGATAAAATCTTCACTGGTTTTTGCCGATACAAACCTTTTTCCTCTTTAAAAAACAGCGCTCTTTTTTGAAGAAAGGCCTCTTTTAAACAAGGGGTTTTAATTTTTAAAAAATCTTCTAACTTGGCTTGCTGAATCATTAAATCAAAAATATCTGATTCTTTTAACCTTAATAAAACCAATTCTTGAACAGATCTTTCAAGTGAAAATCCTTTATTTTGCCGTTGAACTTGCTTGGCTTTCACCATTAATTCATGACTCCACCATTCGGGCAAAATGGCTTTATTTTTCCCCGTGGCATGATCATAAAATAACTTTGAAATAAATAACACATCTGCCTTTAAAGAGGCAGGCAAATTCTCAATTTCTTTCTTTGTTTTAAAAATGCTTTCAAATTCGCCCCGATCTGTTTGGCTTTTTTCAAGCTCTTTGGCCTTTAAATATCCTTGATATTTATCTTGAAAAACTTTTAAGATTAAACGATATTTTTTGCAAGATTCTGTTTCATAAACAGGCCTTGTTCTTGAAGAGTTATAAGCATTTTTATTATAGCTATCGCACCAACCATCCCTGCCTAAGCGATAATATTTATCTGCAAAATAAATCCCATAAACCGTTGCACACCCCATTAATCCCGCTAATAAGCAAAAAGGATTTGCCACCATGCACCCCAACCCTAAAAAGCCAAGACTTAATATATTTGCCACCCAATAAAAGCTCATCTTCTGTTGATTTGGCATCATCAAATATTGAATATGCTTTGCCATGGATTGAAGGGCAACTTCTTTTTTAATTTGTATTCTTGCTTGTTTTTTAAACAAAGCCAGTGGATTTTTTAAATAAGCCAAAATCTCGCGCCCAACAACTTTTGTTTTATACCCTAAAAGAACCTGAGTATCTTTAGGTGGTTTGGGAGGTAACAAAAGCCCAGCCTCTTTCTTCTTAAAAAGCGAAAAAATGCTCTGCACAAATGAGGTGCAAAAATCAAAATATGATTTTCCCAAACAAGAATAAACACCTTTAACATACTGAAAAAAGCTCATATTTTCAGATAAAAGTTGATAAGTTTGCGCTCTTTTTTCTGCCTCAAATAAACGATACAACATAAAATCATGTTGCGCCGAATAAGGCCCATCGCCATCTCTCACCTCAACGTTATATTTATTAAAATATCCTTGCTCTTGCATAAAACAAGGGCGCACCTGAAACCCATCGATCACATGTTCAGACTCATGCAAAAACGTTGTGGCCAAATCAAGGGGGTTTTGCCGATGATGCAATGCCTTATCAATAAAAATAATATCAAACATCCGATAAACGCACCCCAACGGCCCTTGCAAATCTTCTGTTGCATTTAAAATTTGCTTAAAGCGCACATGCTTTAATAACGCCCGCCCCGTAATTGAATTTCGATTAATTTGATGAAAGCCCTGTCTTAACTTTTCTTTAATATCCCCAAAAATTTTGCCTTCTTCAACAACCAAAGAATCAACAATAAAATCAATTACTTCTTTTTTAATTGGCTCACCAAAAGATTCTGGCGTTTCTTTTTTATGCAATTTAAAATATTCTTTATAAGCAGAGTCTTGCCCCTCAATTAATGACCCAACAAAAACCCCCTTCAACCTGGTTGGCAAAAAGATTTTTGAATGGGATGATGCATAAATTCTATCGATAATATCTTCTTCAAACATGGCGAATATTATAGCATAAAAAAGATATTTTTTCAAGTTTTTTGAAAAAAAAGAAGACAAATTATTTCAACAAAGAAAATCTCTTATCTTTCAGTTTGTTTTTTCATATTCAAAAGAGCGTTTTTTTGATCAGATGCCTGTTTTTTTGATGTTTTCATTTTTAAAATCAACGTTAATAATTCTTTATGATGAATTGTGGCTAATTTTGAAAGAGGCACCTCTTTTAAATTCATTAAAATATCATCTTGATGATCGGATAATTCTTTTTTGAGCCATGCAAAAAAGCGCTGTTCCATTCCTTGAGGCTCAGCCTCTGCACCACGACCACGGCCCAGCCCTGCGCCAGCCCCAACACTAGCTCCACTCTCGACACCAGCTCTGCGCCCCTCGGCTCTCGCCCCAACGCTAGATCCATTCTCAACACCAGCTCTGCGCCCTGCCAAAGCCTCCTCATCTAAAAATAAACTCATCAGCTGAACGCATTTTGCCTGTTTTAACATGCCTTCTGAAGCTTTATCTTCTGGTTCATCAAAAAATAATTCAACCAACAAATTTAAATCTTTCTTTCCTTCAGGCGAAAGCGATTGATAGCATTTTTTACTTTCAATTAAATTAAAATACCCCTCTTCATCAATTTGAGCCGTTTGTAATTCATCAAGCCTTGTTGTTTGATTATATTTTTGCCCCAAACTTTCCAAAACAAGGTTAAAATCCTTGTGCGAAGAATTTTCTTGCCACGCGCCTTGGCTTAAATTTTCAAGCCCATATTGTTGATATGCTTGTTGCCATTTGGTTTTAAATTTTTGATTATTTTCTTTTAAATATCCTGCAAAAGAAAGCAAGGCCCCTCCCCCAAGAAGTGGCCCTAATAAAGGCGATAAGCCAACAAGCAAGGGACCGCCTGCCAATAAAAGCATTGAAAGCAATTTATATCGCCCTAAAAATCCTTTTTTCTTTGAAACGGGCGCTAAAAGCGAGGTCATCCTATCAAAAATCGCCTCTTTTTTGGCTTGATCCTCTTGCCTTCTTTTTTCTTGTTTTTTAAAGAAAGAAAGCGGATTTTTCAAAAAGCTTTTTAATTTTTTTCCTTCATATAATAATCCATGATGTAAGCCAATTAAGGAACGCGAAGGCGCTTGGTTTAAAGGAACCATTCCCCCTATAACGGCCTCACTTAAGCCTTTGGCAACGCCTTGAACCACCAGCCCCATTTTTTCAAAAAAAGAAGCACTTTCCCAATTCATTTGATAAGAAAGCCCTTGTTTTTCAGCTTCCAAAATCAAATCAAGCCGATAAGCCTCTTCGCCCGAAAAATTGTTTGTTGGCAATCCTTTAATAACCTGATTTTCTTTATTTTTATAAACATGGTTAAAAGGCGAGAAAGGCCTCAACCCCTCATGATCCAAAATATGCCCCGTTTCGTGCAAAAACTCAACCCCAAAACTCTTGGGTTTTAAGTGTTGAAAACCATTCATCGGAATAAAAATCTTTTTCATCTGGTTCAAAACAAAAAAGTTATGGCTATCCTCTTCTTCACCGCCAAACCCCTCTTTATTTTCAGATGCACCAAATAATTCAACGGATAATTTATCAGGCACCATCATCATTAATTGTCTGGCTGTTTTTGATTTATTTAATTGTTTAAACCCTTGCAATAATTTGGCTTTAAAAGTGCTTTCAATTTCTTTAAAATCAGCTCGTTCCTTGCCCTCTCCTTCAATGATTAAAGACTCAACCAAAAATAAAAGCGCCTCATCATCAAAAGGCCGATCAAGGTTCATTTCCTTGCCTTTTTGATCAAAATAAACTTGAAGTGCCGACTTTTGATTTTCCCCAACAGGCGCTAACAAAACCTCAGCTCCCCCTAAATGAGTTAAAGCCGAAAAAGAACTTTGCCCCAATAAATCTTTTTTCCTTACGTCTCTCATACCCCCTATTATATCATATTTTTTTGAAATTTAAAATTTTTTTTATTTCTCCTTGCTCCACACCTTTCCACAACCCCACACCTTTCACTCCATAGCCACAATATCACCTCCCCCTCGCCACTCCACAGCCACACCTTGCCCCCACCAACTCAACACCCTTTAACTCCCACGCGTCCAACCTCTGCCTCGTGCACTCCCACGCCACACCTCCAACTCACCCCCCCCTCTCAACTTCCAAAAATCTCCCTCTCTCTAATCGGTTCTCCCTCTTCCTTCGCGTTTAAGTAATACTTTAAGAATCTTTAATAACCTTTTGATACTATTTGATTTAATATTTTTAAATTATTTCTTGTTGTTTTTGATTTTTAATATCCCCCTTTGTAACAGGATAATATTTTATGAATTACCAATTGCTATGCGATTAAAAAAATAACCAAACTTCCTATTCTCTTTAACCTTTCCTCCCTTTATATTTCCCTCAAACACTTAAATCCCCTATCCTCTTTCATTACCTTGTCAAACAATCAGACGGCAAAAAGAACCCCCTTCAGTTAAAAAAACAAAAAAATATTCTTTTTTTTCATTTTGTGGTATAATAAAAATATGAAAAAAAAAGGAGGCAGGACATGATTGACAAAATAATCGAGTTTAAAAACACACCGACACATTTTTCCTCAACCGAAGAAAAGTTTAATTATTTAAAACACATTGAGGAATATGTTCAAAAAACTTCAAAAACCGAAGAAGAAAAAATCATCAATCGGCATGCAATTGTCCGCTCCAATCCCTCTCTTTTTAAAGCTCTTTATGCTGACTATCAATTAACAGCGGAAAGGAAAGAAGAACTCTTACGCGTCATTGATGAAAGTGTTCAAAGCATTGCGCTGAATAGTGAGCTTCGAAATCAAATATTGAATTTCGCCTCCTTGGATTTTGAAGATAAAAAAAACCTGTTACAAAACCTGGCCGTCTATATGATGCGTGATTCAGGCGTAAGCCCCTTTCAAACTGGAATTCCAAATGTAGAACTGAATATTGAAGAACTGAACGATACACTTGCCGGATATGCCACGAAACAAACAAAACATGATTTCACCAACGATGCCATCTATGTAAACAAAAAAGAAGTTGAAAAAGCCTCAAACATTCACGAGTTATTGGATACTTTTTTTCATGAAGCATTACATACAAGACAAACAACAAACACAGATAACTTTACGGGGCTGAGCCGTCTTTATTATGTTTCAACCAACTCTAACATGCAAAAATGGGAAAGACCAGATCTCTTTCGAAGCTACTTGGGGCAACCGATTGAAAAAGAAGCTTGGTTTTTCGGCACCAAAGTGCAAAACAGCTTTGTCAAAAAATTAAAAGAAGCTAATTCCACCCCACATTTCACAAGATTGGCTCGCCTTTTAACGGGCAAAGAACACTCCTCTGATGAGGTCACTTTCAAAAAATATGGCCGTAGCATCGAGGTAACATTTGCGCACCCCATTGATCAGGATATCAAAAACGAGTTTTTTGAAAACCAAGACCTGCCCTTAAAAATTGACACAAGAAATTATTTTGCCACGTCAAAAAGAATTTTAATTGACACATCAAAAGAAAACGGCGTTCAAAATTTAGATGATCTAGCTAATACCGTTAATGCGTTATCTGGCGATTTAATTAGATCAAACTCTCAAAGAAAACTCTTTCAAACCAACTTATTGAAATACTTTGAAAATGCTCCGCTTCTTGAAAAAGAAAAAAACAAGCTCTGTTTTCAAGGCAATCAACCTGACATCATTCAATATATTCGAAATTTAAAAACAACCATAAGCGCCCGATATGATGCAAAAACAAATCAAACGGTTGTTTCTCTTCCCTTAAACATTCAATCAGTCCCAAAGGGGAAAAAGATCAACTATATGTTTTTGCCCTCTCCAAAAGAGAGCCCCACCCCCAGCTATATGCCAACAAATAAAGAGTCAATAAGATAACAATATTTCATCTGGCAGATTAACCTCATCATGTCTATTTCTTACCATTATATTCCCCCGATATTTTTATACCCCATACTTTCAGTATATCATAAAAATAAGAAAAAACAACCATGACCGCCCGATATGATGCCAAAACAAATCAAACGGTTGTTTCTTTACCCTTACACATTCAATCAACCCAAAACAAAAAAAAGATCAACTATATGTTTTTGCCCTCTCCAAAAGAGAGCCCCACCCCCAGCTATATGCCAACAAATAAAGAGTCAATAAGATAACAATATTTCATCTGGCAGATTAACCTCATCATG
>JAZLCE010000017.1:0-69891 GCA_045614025.1 Alphaproteobacteria bacterium | reverse complement strand
GCTGCTAACAAATATGCTTCTTTGGTTTTCGGTTCTTGCCAAGCTCAATTAGCTACACAACAACAAGCATTAGCTGATTGTACACCTCCAACAGTTGCTGCTCTTGGTATTACAGCTCCAGATAACGTTGAAATTACATCTGCAAAAGGTGGCGTTACTGAAACTGGCGTTACTGTTTCAGTTACAACATTCCCAACAACTGGTGTTCAAGATGCTTATGCCGCCATTGTTAACGAAGCAACAGGCGCAACAATCGCACACGCTTTCCCACAAAACTAATTTGTTTTGTTAAAAAATTTAAGAGCCCGAAAGATTTTTCTTTCGGGTTTCTTTTTATCTATAAAAAAACAAGATAAATAAGCCATAAGCAATCTTTTTTTTAAATCACTTTAAATAATTAGACAAAAGAAATATTAAAATAAATTGAGTAACATTTTCAAAAAAACCAAAAAAAAGATATTGACAAGATTTATTTTATTGTTTAATTTCAAATTTAGGAGGGGTAATCTCTTCTCTTTTATGGTGTAACAACCCATAAATTCGATGATTTTGTTCAGTGAACGGAATTATTTTATAACTATAGGAGACTAAAAAAATGAGAAAAAATGAATCAGGTCGTTCAATGGTTGAAATGCTCGGCGTTTTGGCAATTATCGGCGTTCTTTCAATTGGTGGTATTGCTGGTTACACATTATCAATGAACCGTTACCGTGCAAACGCTATCGTTGATGCTGCTAACAAATATGCTTCTTTGGTTTTCGGTTCTTGCCAAGCTCAATTAGCAACAGAACAACAAGCTTTAGAAGAATGTGTTCCACCATCAGTTGATGCTCTTGGTATTACAGCTCCAGATGGCGTTACAATCTTGTCTGAAGTTGAAGACGTTACTGAAACTGGCGTTGTTGTAGTCGTTTCAAACTTCCCAACAACTGGCGTTCAAGATGCTTATGCTGCCATTGTTAACGAAGCAACAGGCAAATCTATTGAACACGAATTCCCACAAAACTAATTTGTTTTGTTAAAGAATTTAAAAACCCGAAAGATTTTCTTTCGGGTTTCTTTTTTACTCCAATCCCCCTTGATTTATAGATAATATTTTAAAGTTTTTGGATAATAAAAAAAACGCTGAAGAGATTTCTTCAGCGTTTCTTATTTTTTAATTAACCTAAATATGGGAACAATGGTTCAGGAACAATAACCTTCCCTGCTCCCAAAGATTTCGGATTAAATTCAGCTTTCAATGTTTCACTATCTGAGGATAATGAGCTTAAAATCGCATGCGCCACTTTTGGCATCAACGGATAAATTGCCGTTGCAATTAAACGAAGAGAGTCAAGTGTTGTATAAACAACTTGTTTAAATCTTTCAAACTTCGTTTCATCTTTCACCAAAACCCATGGTTCATTGTTGGCAAAATACATATTTAATTTATTGCAAGCTTGCATAATTTTATCCGCCAAATCAATTGCCGTTTCAAGGTCAATATCTTTTTTATAAACATCAGCAAAACTTTTTGAAACACTTTCCAAAACTTCCATATCTTCAGGCAACAAAGAAACATCAGCAGGGATTTCGCCTTGCAAGTTTTTATCAACCATTTTAATCACACGCATTTGAAGATTTCCAAGCGCATTTGCAAGTTGTTTATATCCTTGTTTTAAAAGAGAAATACTAATCGGAGAATCGCTTGAAATACTCATTGCATTAATCAAATAAAAACGAAGTGGTTCAACACCCATCATATCAATCACTTCATTTGGATCAACAACATTTCCAAGGGATTTAGACATTTTAACGCCCCCTTCCCCAATCCAATATCCATGAACAATGCATTTACCAACAGGCTCAATTCCAATAGCTTTAAGCATAATTGGCCAATAAATGCAGTGCGGTTTCAAAATATCTTTGGCAAGCAAGTGATATGAATTTGCCCAATATGAATTAAAATCTGGATTAGAACCAAATTTCAAAGTTGAAATATAGTTAATTAAAGCATCAAACCAAATGTATGTTACAAAATCCTTATCAAATGGCAATTCAATTCCAAGCCAAACCCTTGATTTTGGACGAGAAATACACAAATCATCCAATGGTTCATCAAGCATTTTCAAAACTTCTTTTGCATAGTTTTGAGGTTTAATCCAATCCGGATGCAATTGAATATATTCTTTAAGCCATTCGCGATATGGTTCCAAACGGAAAAAATAGTTTTCTTCAGAAATCACTTTTGGTGCTTTTTTATGATCAGGACAAAGACCTTGTTCATCTAAATCAGATTCTTTTTTAAATTGCTCACACCCTTCGCAATAAAGCCCTTCGTATGACTTTTTAATAATCATCCCTCTATCATATAAATCCATTAAAATAGAGCGAACAACTTCTTTATGAGGCTCTCCTGATGTTCGAACAAAATAATCATAATCAATCCCCATGCGATCAAAAACAGATTGGAACAAACCACTTTGCTTTTCCAAAAAAACATCAATTGGCAAACCAGCTTCTTCACAAGTATGTTGATTTTTTTGACCATGTTCATCCGTTCCCGTTGAAAAGAAAACATCATTTCCTTTCATTTGCTCAAACTTTTTAAAAACATCAGCTAAAATCGTTGTATATGCATGCCCAATATGTGGGGCACCATTCGTGTAATAAATCGGCGTTGTAATATATTTTTTCATTCAAAAACCCTTTCAAAATTTTTTAAAATCATACTCTTTTTTTGTCAAATAATCAAGTTGTTTTTAAAAAGCTAAAAAAAATACACTAAAAAATTAAAAAATGTGGTATAATAGATATATGCAACAAAAATACGGAGGGGAATATGTTTGATAGACTCACCAATTCAGTTCGCAATGGCATTTCAGCTTCAAGCGAAAGAATCAGAAAAATAATACGCGAATATATCACCGAAAGCATCCCTCAAGAAGTGAAAAATGTTGTCGATGCAACACAAGTTGATTCAGAAGACTTAAGAAACTTCACACAAGATCCTTCTCTTGAAAATTTCACAATCTTAACCAATCATATTGGCAATTTGTTTACAAGGGAAAGTGAGCACGAAAGTTATTCCTTAATCATCCAACATTTAAAAGGAAATACCGCTGAAGAAAAAGCCAATAATTTCAGAAAACTTTTCAAGCCAAAAATCAGAGAAGATGGATCCGTTGCTCTTGTTTTTGCACCAACACATAGAGAAATATCCGAATGCTTCACAGAAAATAACCGTCAAATTCGAACAGCTTGTTTTAAACTTCAAACTGCAACAAGATATGCAGCCGTTTCCACAAATAATCCAACTATAATCGGTTCCTTGGTTGCCATTGGATATGGAACGGCAGAATGTGGAGCTCAACTCAATGCGATATTAAGACGGGTTGGAGAAAACGTATCAGGGCAAGAGAATCAACAAACTTCAAGAGGAAATAGCAATGAAAGATAAAAAACAAGACTATAGAAAAGACCCTGGCTTCTTTTCCAATATATGGGATAAAACAAAAGCAGCCTTAAAAGGAAGCGCCACTCCTGTGAAATACACTGCAGCAGCTGCTGCTGGCATGTGGTTAAGCGGCATGCTTTTAAACTTTGGCCTTTTTGAAAACTTTATCGGAAACAATAACTTAGGTTCAGTTGTTAGTAATGGTTTTTGGGGCACTCCATTAGAGATTACTCCTTTTTATAGCGACTTTTCTTTATTGCCCTTGGGAGTTATTCCATCAACAATCATGGGGGTAACAGCTATTTGCTCTATTCCTAAAGCTATTAAAAATTATAGGGAATATAAACATCAACATGAAAAAGGAAGAATTGCTGTTCGCAAAAGAGCCATGGATTTAATGGAAGAATGTTTAAATTCCAATCAAAAATATCAACAAATTAAAAAACAATTTGATGCTCAAGAATCCGAATTTCAAACCATTCATAACGAATATCTTGAAGAAAAAAAATCTCAATGGAATGAAGATGATAAAAAAGGTGTTATTCGCGAATTTATTGATAAAACCTTAACAAGCATTCCTGTTGTTGGTGGTGCTTTAGCTGTTGCCGTGGATAAGGGCATCGATGGATTAAAAGGATTTTTCAAGCCATCTGTTGCAGAAAAAATCCGAAAAGAAAATAATGATTTCACAATGAATTCATTAACCAGACAAGAAACTTTACAAAATGAATTTTTAAATTCTTTAAGCCCTGAAGAAAAACAAAAAATATTAACTGATTTTCATAAGAAACAAGATCAAATCAATTGGAAAGGCGTTCAACAAAATGCCGAGAAAATGGCGGAAAATGTTAAAGTACCAAAAAAAGGACGCTCATTAACAGAATTTGAAAATGAAATTAAAAATCAAACTAATATCTCATATGCAAAACCATATCAAAAACCAACGCAAACAGATATCGTTGATAAAAAAATCACGATTTCAGACCCTGATGAATTGCTTAAAAAAAGCAAACAATACACCAGAAAAAAAGAGGAAAAAAATTACGCCTTAGCTTACAAAAAAAATAAAGAAAACGTTGCATAAAATTAAAACCACCCAAATAGGTGGTTTTAATTTTTGGTACAGCCGGCTTTATGAATACCGAGCTAATAATTTGATTTTAAAAAATATCTATTTTCATTCTTCTTAAGAAATTCAATCCCAACTTCATCAAATATTTTACATACATCCTGAAAAGACATCTGATTATCTAATTCATCATTCCATTTAACCTCTTCAACAGGTATATTTTTCTGTTTAGCTACTTCATAACGCTGTAACAAATTAAACTCCGCATAAATAGATTGATACATAATTCTAGAAAATTGAGTTACTCCTTTTAATTCATTCAAAGCTTGATCTAATGACACACCCTTTTTCTCTAATTTTTTTTGCAATTCAAATATATCATCTCTCAACAATTTAACAAAATCATTCGGATACTTTTTCATTTCATAATTTTCCTTCAAACAAACTTCAGCGTATCCATTAACATGCCTATGAATAAATCCCAAAGAAGAGGAAACTTTTTTCAATTCATCTCCAGAAAAACTAGTAGCAAGAACAGAGAGTTGCGTTGTCTGTTTTAACTCTTTTTCAAGAAATGGATTACCAAACAAAATAATAAAATTAACTGATATGACGAATATCAACCATAAAATTTCACTTATATAAAACTTTTTATCAACATCACATTTAAAAGATTGTTTTGCATATTGATTAATAATCTTTTGTACAGGCACAAGACAAATTAAAGTGATTAAGATAGGCATAAAAAACAAAGATATTAAAACTAACAATCCTTGCACTTCGATACTAAATTCACCTTTTTTAGAAAAATGAACCAGAAAAACCTCTAAGGCAGTCAAAATAAAAAACAAAAAACCATATTTTTTATACGCTATCTTTAACTTCATTGTTCTTGTCATCTTGAAGAATAAATCGCACATGGTTAAGTTACAAAACCATGAACGAAAAAAAGGACTCACATCATCTTTTGTTTCAATTTGATATGCTCGCCAGTTTTTATAACTCCAATAGATCGAATATATACCTGACGTCAAAAAATTCATAATAATCAATCTTTTAATACTAACAGGACGATATAACACAGGCTTTGTTGGATCAGCATCTTTGTACTTTAAAATGTAATTTTTCTTATACTTTTGACAAAGACGATTTGCTGTAAAACCTGCAATAAGATGCGAAATTATAAATCCAATTAAAAGTGATATATCAGGATCAACAACAAAAATCAAAAGTATAGCTAATATCCAAGGAAGCGTAAAAAATAGTATACACATCCTCGATAATCTAGCATATAAAAAGTAATATGAAGAAAAGCAGAATGCCCACACATTAAAAAATCCAACTCTTTTCTGTTTATTTATGTCATTTGTAAAGCACTCAATACGTTTTGCAATATCAGAATCTGGCTTTAAAAAGTGTTTAAAGAATAAAAAATATATCAACCCACTTGAAATAAAATAACCAATACAAAATCCTAATATGATGTAATTCATTTTTCACTCCCTTTTCTAGTCTTATTTTGACCATTATATCAACGCATTTGATAAAACTCAATATGTTATTTTATTTAAAATAAATTTTGAGACCAGTTGAACTTAAACTGATATATCCACTTGTTTTATAACAAAATATCATCCCTATAGATCGATAAACTTCCAAAATAGCACTTACAAAATCGAACCATTACCGAATCAACACAAGCTCTTGGAAACAAATAAAAAAACAACTCCCGAGATGGGAGTTGTATGTTTTGGTACAGCATACTTAGCGAATATCGAGCCAAACATTTAGAGGATTTCAAAAAGTTGGCGCAGCGGATCTTTTGAAATTTTAATTCAGAACATAGACTCGGTATAGCACTATAAGCTTTTTTCATACATTATCATATTTCTGGGATACCTAGCCCTTTTAAATAATTAAACGTATTATCATAAAACTCTGGTAAGCGGGTACTATCTTCCCAAAACCCACTAGCAGTTTTATTCAAATTGCCTTGAGGGACACAGATTACCATTCCTAATCTAGCTCGGGTAAGCAATACTCGATATGCATTTAACATATACTTTTGAAGTTCTCTATTGTTTTCTGTTTTTCCAGTCTGTTCATTCCATTTGGTTTTACCATTAAAACGATAAAAATGCCATTTACCATTTTCGTATCGCATATCTGCATCCCATAAAACGCATGAATAGTCCAATTCTAATCCTTGAACCTGAATTTCTGTAGCTGCATCTTCTAAATAATTTGAAGATCTGGTGTCAACTTTATCCTCCAAGAACCAATGAACAGCATTTTCATCTCCTGAGGGCAAAATATGAATTCCAAGTGGTTTAAATCTAGCTGCCTCTTTAGAGACCAAAACACCTGTACGTTCATTTCCTCTTGCTTTTTCATGTACCCATCTTTTGGCTTTTTCCATATCACGAGTAATAACTATCGGATATCTAGATTTTATGTCGTCAAAAAGAACTGAAGCATTGCTATTAAAAGACAACAATGCATGAACGAATGCAGATAGTTTTTCCGCTCTAAAAGATCTTAAAGACACTCCCAAATGTAGTTTTTCCTCGTATTTAACATTTAAATTATCTTTTAAAAGTTCATTTACTTTTCCTTCGGCATATTCATCATCAGTCAATTTAGGAGATATATATATCTTCCATAAAGGAAAATTTTCTTTGAGAGCCTTGATCCATTCTGAAATACCGGCTTCTCCCGTATTTATTTCTTGACCACCCCCAACAAGACACACTATTGTTGCCCAATCTTTTCTTTGATCAAGTGACCAGATAAGAAAAGAAGCCTCAGACATTGGAAAATTTGGAACTTTCAGTTTATTTCCATACGTTCCACCTCTTTTAAGATAATCGGCGAGTCTTTTATGTGTCCAAGAACGTTGAGCCTCATCAAAAATGGCAATATGCTCAACTTCGCCAAACCCAGATTCTTCATTTTCAACAGCCTTTCGTGGATCAATTTCCAATTTACCGTTTTGGACTGGATTAACAATCTTAGCCAGCATATTATCTCTATATCGATGTATCATTTGGATTGATTTAGAAACTTCTCTACGAGAATCTGATAGTTTCTTTTTTTCTCCTCTTGAACGACATTTCATAAAATTGTCTTGTGCCAATGCTTCAGTCAATACTGCAACTAATGGTCCATTTCCTGACAAATAAACAGCACCATCCTCTTTATTAGGTTTGTCTCCATTATGATAAGTTTGTTTAATTGCAACATCTAATCCGACTAATGTCTTCCCTGCACCAGGAACCCCTGTAACGAAACATATACTCTTTTCCTGATTTAATTTACTTTTTTCAATAACACTCATAATATATGAAATGGTTTGATCAGTAGTGACTTTATCAGCTTCGTGACGTGTAATATTTCCAACAGAATGGTTTTCATAAAGAGTTCTTGCTGCTTCAATTATCGTAGGTGTTGGGGCATATGGACTAATAACCCAATTGAGGTCAACAGTTGATTCATCTGGATATTTTTGAATAACATCATTAATCAATTGTAATAAATTATGTTCACCAGTAACAAGAGGATTTGCGACACGGTCGTCATATACTGACATTTTTATTTCTGACGATGAGTATTGGTAATTAGTTGCAATCAATATTGGAACTATCAATTTATCTTTACTATATTTATGAAAATTTTTTAAATCAAGAGCATAATCTAATACTTGATCTATATTAACTTCTAATATTTCAGATTCACCAACCTTGAATTCTAAACAAAATACAATCCCTTTTGTTAATAATACAACATCGATACGTTTACCAAGACGAGGAATATCATATTCAAAAATAATCTGTCCATTTTCATCATCAATATTTTTAAGAATATTCTTTATTATAGATATTTCTGATTTCCAAGCTTCAATTGTAGTGGTAAGAGTCACACCATGGTAAGCTTCACAAAGTATGCCTAATACCTCCCCATCAGGCATATGCAAAAAAGTAGAAAAGTTGCTATGGTACAAACATCTATTCATGGACAATTCCTTTCGAAATTTAAAACAATTTGCCTTTGATTTTGAGAAAGCATAGCATGTATTTTTTTTAATTTCATTATTTTTTTATATATTTCTCATTTTAATCATGGGATCTCAACTGAAATTTCACTCAGAACAAGCGCCTGTTTTATAGCAAAATATCCTCCTAAAAGTTCGATAAACTTCCAAAACAAGCCCTCCACAATCGAACTATTATCGAACCGGCATAAGCGTTTGAAAAGGAATAAAAAAACCACCCGATGTGGGTGGTTTTAATTTTTGGTACCTCTAGCCGGACTTGAACCAGCATGACCTTGCGGTCAACAGATTTTGAGTCTGTCGCGTCTACCAGTTTCGCCATAGAGGCATCTTTTTTGCTAGACAAGTTCATTATACTTATTTATAATTCAATGTCAAGCGTTTTTTAAAAAAAAGGATAAAAAAAATGAAAAAAGTTATTACTTCACCGAAATCAATCTTTATCACTGGTGCTTCAAGTGGCATTGGAAAGGCAATTGCCATTCAATTTGCCGAACCAGGCATCACGCTTTTTTTATGTGGAAGAAATAAAGAACGCCTTCAACAAACAACATCAATATGCGAAGAAAAAGGAGCTTTTGTTCATTTATTTTTATTTGATGCAACCGATAAAGAAGCTTCCAAAAACGCGGTTTTAGAAGCGCACAAAATCAAACCGATTGAACTTTTAATTGCAAATGCTGGCGTTTCAGGTGGCGTTCTTGGAAAAGAAGATTCTGAAGAATCTATCCGACAAATTTTTGACACAAACATTTATGGCGTTATCAACACAGTTTTACCCGTTATTGATCTTTTTAAAACACAAGGGTTTGGTCAAATTGCGCTTATGAGCTCCATTGCCGGATTTAGAGGATTAATGAATTGCCCTGCCTATTCTTCATCAAAAAACTTTGTTAAAGCATGGGGTGAAGCTTTAAGAGGCGCATTAAAACCAAACAATATTAAAGTAAACGTTATTTGCCCTGGGTTTGTTAAAACACCTCTCACGGATAAAAATGTTTTCAAAATGCCTTTTTTAATGCAACCTGAAAAAGCCGCTGTCATTATTCAAAGAGGAATCTTAAGAAATAAAGGCATTATTGCATTTCCAATGATTATGCATTTTTTAATTGCCTTACTTACCGCCCTACCCCGTGTTTTAACCAATCCAATTTTTGAATATTTACCTCAAAAGGAAAAAAAGACAAAGTAAATTACCTTCTTTTTAAACAGCTCTTTATTAAAAAGATTGCAATTATAAATGTTTTTTGGTAAAATCCATAAAAAATTTAAACAATAAAAAGGACTTAGAAGATGAAAAAACAACAAACCCAAGATGAAATTGAGCGCATTCAACAAGCCATTTTAGACCGCGAAGTTGAAGAAGAGCTTCAAAAAGAAAGATTACTTAATTTTTGGAACAAATATCGTTTTTTGCTCATCGGCGGTGTTGTTGCAGTTATTGTGAGTGTTGCGGGAACAGAAATGTATCTTTCTTGGCATAAACAAGTTCGTTTAACCGAATCAAATTTATTTGAAAAAGCCGCAGTTTTAAATGCAAAGGGCGAAAAAGAAGCTGCTTTAAATGATTTAAATTTGCTTTCTAAAACAGCAAAAACTGATTATAAGTATTTAGCTGAGCTCAAAAAAGCTGGCATTTATTTATCAAATAATAACCAAACAGAAGCTTTAACAATTTTAAAGGCTGTTTTTGAAACAAAGAACGCTCCTGAAGCCCTTAAAAATGTTGCATTACTCAGCTATGTTGGTCATCAAGTTGAATCAGGAAATATTGATGAACTTCTTTCATTATTAACACCTCTTTTAAATCAAAACAGTGCTTATTTTGCCTCTGCAATCGAATTAAAAACCGCTCTTCTTTTAAAAGCAAACAAGAAAGAAGAAGCTTTAAAAATATTGCAAGACGCTCTTTTAAATCCTAATTTAACACCAAACGCAACCGATCGGATGAATATGCTTTTATCCGGCATGTAAAAAAGGAGATTTTATGAAACATCTTGTTTTTGCCGTCTGTGCTATGGCTCTTTTGGTTTCTGGGTGTGCGCAAACAAAAAAAGGAGCCCCAAAAGAAGGAAGAGAAGCCATTCAAGTTAAACTTGAAACACAACAGATTGAAAAAGAAACATCTGTTTTAAATTTAGGCAACCCTAAAATTATAACAGAATGGAATTTTTTAAATCAAAATATTCAAAATAAGGTCCCTCATGCAACAATTAGCGGTTGGAAAGAAAAATCATGGGATGAAAATGTTGGCAAAGGAATTTCATCAAGCTTCATTCATTTGCCAGCCCCTGTTATTCATGATGGGATGATTTATACATTAGACAGTCAATTAAAATTAACAAAAACAAGTAAAGATGGCGATGTTATTTGGGACATGTCTTTAAGAGATGATAAAGATATGCCTGCTGTTGCAAGCATTGGACTTGCTTATTATAATAAATTGATTTATGTTGTTTCTGGCGATGGAATTATTTATGCCGTTGAACCTGAAGGCGATATCATCTGGCAAAAAGATACTGAAAAGATTCTTCGTTCTTCACCAGTTATTTATGATAACAAATTGTTTGTGCTTTCCGCAAATAACGAATTGTTAGCTTTAAGCACAAAAGATGGTGAACTTGTTTGGAATTATAAAAACATGGAAACAGAAACAAATTTGCTTGGCATGGGAATTCCAGCCATTCAAAATAAAACTATTGTTGTTCCTTTTTCCAATGGAGAAATCATTGCCTTTAACACTGACACAGGCGAACCAAAATGGTCAAATATTTTGCTTTCCTATCGCACCTTTAATAAGATTGCAGATTTAGGACATGTATTAGCCTCTCCAGTTATTGAAGGAAAAGTTGTTTATTTGATTGGAAATGCGCATCAAATGGGAGCTTTCCATTTAGATACTGGTGAAGAAATTTTCACTCAACCAATTGGCGGGCAAACAACACCTGTTATTTCAGGAGATATTCTTTTTATGATAACAAATAAAGATACCGTTGTTGCTTTAAATAAATATACTGGCAAACTCATTTGGGAAAAAGATTTATATAGCAAAACTCAAAAACAAGTTCGCTGGTTTACTCCAGTTATGGCAAACGAACATTTGCTTATTTATTCTGGCGAAGGGGATAGAATTATTTTCAACATGAAAACGGGAGAAGAAGTTTTAAAAGAATTATCCGATAAACCATTTTCAACACCAATTTGCTATGACAATCAAGTGTTGATTTATACGGATAAAGCCGATTTAATCATGTATAGATAAAGGAATAAAATGAAAACAGTTGCGATTGTAGGAAGAACAAACGTCGGAAAATCAACGCTTTTTAACAGACTTTGCAAAAAAAAGCTTGCGATTGTTCATGATGAACCAGGTGTTACAAGAGACCGAAAAGAAGGAACAGCGACACTCGGCGATATTTCGTTTAGAGTAATTGATACGGCAGGTCTTGAAGATTCATCATCTTTAGCAAAAGCCATGTGGCGACAAACACAAATGGCAATTGAGGAAGCTGATATTATTTTAGCTGTTGTGGATGCGCGTAGTGGGTTAACAACTTTAGATGAAAAAATGGCAACTGAATTAAGAATGGTTGATAAACCAGTTATTTTACTTGCCAACAAAGCAGAAGGGCAACAACACACTGGTGATTTTTATGCGCTTGGCCTTGGATCTCCGCTTAAAATTTCTGGCGAACATGGCGTTGGTATCAGCGATTTATATCAAGAATTAAAAATGCTGATCAACCCTCCAAAAGAAGGCGATGAAGACGAAGAGGATGATGATTTCTTTGAAGATGAAGAAGTTGTTGAAGAAGAACCAAAAATTAAACCATTAAAATTAGCTATTGTTGGCCGTCCAAATGTTGGAAAGTCAACTCTTGTGAACCAACTTTTGGGTCAAGAACGCTTGCTCACAGGACCAGAAGCTGGCGTTACACGGGATGCCATTACAATTCCTTGGAATTGGAGAGGAAATGAAATTTTATTAACAGATACCGCTGGTCTTAGAAAAAGAGGAAAAGTTACTAATCAAGTAGAAGAAATTTCTGCACAAGATACAAATACAAGCATTGATTTTGCCGAAGTTGTTATTTTGGTTTTAGATGCCAATGTTCCAATGGAAAAACAAGACTTGATTATTGCTTCAAAAGTTTTAAATGAAGGCCGCGTTCTTTTAATTGCTTTAAATAAATGGGATTCCATTGAAAATCCACAACAAGTTTTACATCGATTAAAAGAAAAATTGGTTGAATCATTGCAACAGGTTAAAGGCATTCCTGTTCACACAATTTCTGGCAAAACAGGTTATGGTTTAGACCGATTGATGAGCGATGTGTTTGAAATGTATAAACTTTGGAACAAACGTGTGCCAACGCATAAACTTAACACATTCTTACAAGAAATGACTCAAGCACACCCAACCCCTGTTGCAAGCAATGGTAGACGCATTCCAATGAAATATATGACACAGGTTTCAAAACGCCCACCAACCTTTGTGATCTTTTCAAGCAATCCAGATCAATTGCCAGAATCTTATTTAAGATATCTTTCAAACGGGTTGAGAGAACGCTATGGTTTGGTTGGTGTGCCAATCAGAATTCATATGAGAAAACGCGAAAACCCTTATGCTGAAAAAGCCAAAGAACGTGCCTCAATTAAGAAAAAGGCAAAGATTATGGAAAAAAAACAAACAAAAGGCAAACCAAAGCCAAAATCCAAAGTTAAACAAGGTCCAAAATCTTTGCATAGAGAAAAAAGACGCAAATAAACATAAAACCCACTGTTTACTTTCAGTGGGTTTTTGTTAACAAAAATCAGTAGCTTTTTATCGCCTTTTTTGCTTCTTTTGAATGGGTAAAAGATTTTGTTTTTGAGAAGCAATTTTTCTTTCTTTCAAAACAATGCCATCTTTTTCTAATAACTTTTTAAATGTTTCAAGTGCCAATGGATGTTCATGAAGAGCTAATGTAATGCCCCCACCTGATTTAACTTTTTCAACCAATGGATATTGAACTCCATCAACCTCAAAAGTTTTGTTTTCATCATAATATTTTTGCAACCACCTTGGAAAAAAAGCTGTTGTTTTATGAAATAATATTGTTAAATCAAAGCTGGATTTCATTTTCTTTCTTTTAGCAGGAACATCAAAAACAAGACCCTCTTTTTCCAAAAGTTTTTTAAAAATTTCAAAAGCCTTTGTATGCTCAGACAAAGCTAATGTAATGCACCCACCTGATTTAACTTTTTCAACCAACGGATATTGAACTCCATCAACCTCAAAAATTCTATTTTCATTATAATATTTTTGTAACCATTTTGAAAAAAAGAAACGACTTCTATTCAACATCAAGGCTAAATCATATCGTGTTTTCATACCATTTCTTTTTTCAGGAACGTTACAAACACTACTTAATAAAAGCTTTTTGAATACTTTTAATGCATTTTCATGTTCATGCAAAGCCAATACAATTTTCGATCCTGACTTTACTTTTTCTACCAATGGATATTGAATCCCATCAACCTCAAACATTTTATTTTCTTCATAATATTTTTGTAGTTTTTCTGCAAAAAATGCACCATTTTTTTTAAACAACAAAATTAACTCTGTAGTAGATTTCATCCCGTCTCTTTTTACTGGAATATCAAGATCATTTCCATCTTTTTTCAACAGTTTTTTAAATGTTTCAAGAGCATTTTTGTGTTCATGCAAAACCAAGGCTATTTTCGATCCTGACTTTACTTTTTCTACCAATGGATATTGGACACCATCAACTTCAAAAGTTCTATTTTCATCATAATATTTTTGTAACTGTTTCTTGTAAAAAACATCGGTTTTACCTAACAAACGTTTTAAATCAAGAGATGATTTCATCCCGTCTCTTTTTAATGGAAGATTTTGATCTTTAAGTTCAATATCTGCCTCATTTTCAAGTGTAATCAACTCTTCAATATTGGAAAAAATATCAAAAGCTTCAAGTAATAGATTGGATGACTCTCGCTCTTTTCTCTCTTGTGTTTTTAAAACACCCGCCCGATCCTCTAACTTTTTATCTTTTAGCATCACACTTTTATTTGTAATATCACGATAGAGCACTTGCCCATTGGTATGCGAAGACAAAATTGGGTTATCATAATCTGGATGCGCAAAAACAACATCCACAATCAGAGAAAACTTATTTTCATTTTCTGGATTAAGACGCAAAACACGCCCCCCACGTTGTGCTTCAACCACTCTGGAACAAGTTGGATAGTTGATACACATATCCAATTTAGGCATATCAAACCCTTCAGAGAGTTTCCCAACCTGGCACAAAATAGGTAAATCACCATTCACAAATTTATTCAAAATTGTTTTATCTTTTGTATCCGTTGTCCAAGTACCTGCAACTGTTTTCCCAAACAATTTATTTAACGCTCTGGCCTGTAATTTTGCTTCTGCTTGAGAGCGACAGTTAATCATGCATTTTTTACCTTGAACTTTACCAACCGTTTCATCCACATAGTTTTGATAAAACATAGCAATTTCATTTGCAATTAACTCATGCACATTTTTCCAATTTTTTGCATTTCCATTTTCTTGATAAGATTTCAGAGCTTGAGAAAGCACTTTTTCAAGTTCGGCTTCATTATATTCACCTGTTCTTGTTTTTGAAATAGAACTCAAGTCCACCTTAATTTTAGATGAAAGCAAAACATTTTTACAAGGCGTAAGCAATCCATCTTTTACGGCTTGAACCGTATTCATTTCAGCAATAACTGAACCTAACAAATTTTCCAAATTTTTATCTGGGGAATAAGCTGGCGTTGCCGTTAAACCATAACAACAAGCATTTGAAAATTCTTTGATCGCATCCATTCTTTTTTCAGACAATGAGTGGTGAGCTTCATCCAACAACAAAAGGCCAACTTCTTTTGGGTTAATGTTGTTAGCAAAGGTATTGAGTGAAGAATAAGTTGTTACAATAACATTGCTGGTTGTATCTTTACCATACGAATAAAAAGAACCAATGCTTAATGGTTCAGAATGATACATTTGATGAAAATCTTGAAAGCGCTTAATCATCCCCTCGCCATTTTCATCTTTAATCAAACTTTGGGTTGGCACAACAACCACAACTTTTCCTTTTGGATTTTGAGATAAATACCCCTCGGTCAAAACATTCATCATTCTGGTTTTGCCAAAACCAGTGGCAAGATCAAAAAAGCCTTTGGTTAAATTTTCATCTGTTCTTGATAAAAATTCTTCAAAAATATCTTTTTGTGCAGACCTTAAATCAACACTTGGTAAAAAAGTTTTTAATCCATGAATAAGCGCATTAAAATTTTGTTGTTTCATATGATTCCCCTCTAAAATTTTTGCAATTATATCATAAAATAACAAAATTGTCAATCTTTTTTGTCAATATTAAAAACAGTCAAAGAAAAACCCTTGTTTTTTTATAAACAAGGGTCTTTATTAATTTTTTAACTATCTTTTTCCATTATTATAATGAGCTAAAATGCGTTGCTTATCGCGATTCCAATCGCGTTTTTTAATGTCTTCGCGCTTATCTGCCATATTTTTACCAGTTGCCAACGCAATTTTAACTTTTGCAACGCCCCTAGAGTTAAAATAAAGCTCTAAAGGAATAACCGTTTTTCCCTTTTGCTCAATAGCTGCAAAAATTTTATTCAGCTCTTTTTCATGCAATAAAAGCTTACGTGGACGAGATGATTTTTCTTGCACAAAACCACCTTTTGATCCCAAATATTCAGCAATATGCGCATTAATCAAAAACAACTCTCTGTTTTCAGTATCTGCATAACTTTCGTTAATTGTGGCATGTCCTGCCCGCAAAGATTTCACTTCCCCACCAGTTAAAACAATTCCAGCTTCAAATGTTTCTAAAATTTCATAATTAAAACGGGCTTTTCTATTTGTTGCAACCGTTCCTGTTGAAATAAGTTTTGCCACTTTTTTATCCTTTCACAAATGCCAATATAAATGACATTAAAATTTCTTTTTCATCATCCGTTAAATTTGGCAAGATAATATCTTTAATTTTTTGATGATATATTTTTAACCATTCTTTTTCTTGATCTGATAATAATTCAAAATCAACCAAACGATAATCAAATGGAATAAACAATAAATTTTCAAATTCTAAACCACCATCTTCTTTTTTCACAGAAAAAAGCATATTTTCCAAACGAATACCAAATCCTTCTTCAGCTGAATAATAGGCTGGCTCATTTGAAAATACCATTCCCGCTTTTAACCCTTTTTCATCTTTTGCATGAATGGCTGGTGGATATTCATGAACCCCAAGCATCATTCCAATCCCATGCCCCGTTGAATGATAATAATCAACCCCGGAATCACGCAAATATTGATGCGCTTTTTCATCCATCAACGCTGTTGAGTCACCTTCTTTTAAAGAAGATAAGGCCACTTGAATATGCCCTTTTAAAACCTCTGTATACCTTTGTTTCATCAATGGGGTAACAGAACCAATAGCAATTGTTCTTGTCATATCCGTTGTCCCATTTAAATAATGCCCACCCGTATCAACCAAAAGCATTGGATAATCAATAATTTTTGCGTTTGTTTCTTTTGTTGCAGCATAGTGAGCTTGTGCAGCATGAGATCCACTTGCAGCAATTGTTTGAAAACTATCGTGAAAATAAAGAGGGGATAAGGAACGCAATTCTTTTAATTTTTCATCACAATCTATTTCCGTGATTGTTTTTTTATTCTGTTCAACAAATGCTAAAAATTTTGAAATTACAACACTTTCAAATAAACAAGCATTTTTAATGTTTTGAATTTCAATATTGTTTTTCTGCGCTTTTAATTCATCAATAATTTCCGTTTCATGCTGAATAAAAACATTATTCTTTTTAAGTTCATTAACCAAATAAAGACTTGCCTTTTTTAAATCAACCGCTGTTTTTAAACCTTTTAATGCTTTAATATTTTCATCAAAATCTAAAACATCCCCATTTTTCATCACAATCAATCTTTTATAAACAACTGGATAATCACTTTTGTTTTTATCTCTTTTATTTAATAACCAAGATGCATTTTCAGGAGAAAGGATAAAAAGCGCATCTAAATTCTTTTCATTTAAATAAGCTTGAACTTTTTTTATTTTTTCATCAGAAGAACTTCCTAAAAACAAAATATCATAATCAAATAAATCTTGTTTAAATGAAACAGGTTTAAACCATTTATCAAACAATCTTTTTTCATCTGAAATCAAAGTGACATGAGATTCTTTTAAAAGAACATTCATTTGTTCAACCCATTCAAGTGAATGAACTTTATCATCAAATAAAACTTTTTTCCCTTTCATATTTTCTTTCATCCAAAGGGAAAGTCTTGTTTCTGATGGCACTTCAAAAACTTTAAAATCAGATTGGATTTTAGCTTGCTCTGTATATCTTGAATCAACAAACAATATGCCATCTTGTTTTAAAACAAGGGCAACTCCATCTGATCCAGAAAAAGAACTAACATCTTTCAGGCGATCTTTATAAGGAGCATAATACCCTGATAAAAATGGATCACTTTTAAGAATTAAAACACCATCTAAATCATTTTGAATTAAATCATCTTGAATTTCAGATAAAAGAGTTGTCATTTTATTCGCCTTTTTGAATAACTAATGTGCTCCATCCATTTATCCGATAACGTTTTAAAAGTTTAAAACCGATATCTGTATGTGCTTTTAATACCCAACGTTCTTGACGATTCAAAAACCCAGATAAAATAGCAACACCGCCCTCATTTAAATGATCTTTTAAATCCGCAGCCATATCCATTAATGGGCGAGCTAAGATATTGCATAACACTAAATCATATTTATCTTGAACTTGTTCATATCCATTACTATGCCAAACCCTCATTAAACCATCTAATCCATTAATAGAAGCATTTTGAGTTGCCACACGAACAGATTCTGGGTCAATATCAACAGCATCAACTTTTTTATTAAATGTTTTTGCATAAGCCATTGATAAAATACCAGATCCACATCCCACATCAATCACTTTTTGTGGAACAAAATCAAGTTCATTTAAAGCTTCTAAACACCCATGAGTTGTTTGATGTTCCCCTGTACCAAAAGCTGTTGCAGCATCAATTTGAAGAGAAATCTTATCACTTGGCACTTCGTCAATATGCGAACCATAAATAAAATATTTACCAATTGTGATTGGTTTAAAACTTTGATAACATTCCAAAAGCCAATTTTTATTTTCCATTGCTTCAATTTTAACAGCAGGAACTTTGATTTGAAGGATATCTGATGCTCTTTGAATAGCACCCAAAACTTCCCCTTCATCTGGCTTTCCTTCAAAAATTGCTTGCAACTCCCACAACCCTTTATTTTCACCTTTTTCAATCATCACTGTGAGTACTGCTGCCGCAATTTCCGATAAAACATCTTCAAAAATAGGAACATGTTTAGGATCAAGCAAAATTTTAAAATCATAATTTAATGTTTCAGTCATTATTTTCCTTTCTTTTAATGGATAAAGGATACTTAAAAATTAGCAAAAAATCAAGGAATAATTAATAACAACAGGTTGCATAAAAAATCTCTTTATGCTAAACATGTTCCATACATAAAATTATTAGGGATACAAAAATATAAATGACTAAAGACAATCATCTCCACAAATCTTTAGATTATGTTTTTAGAGGGGGAATTGCAACATCAGCCATGGATTCTTTGGCCGTTGGCAACACTCTCACCGCCTATGCGCTTTTACTGGGCGCAGGGAACCTTTCTATTGGATTTTTAGGAGCCATTCCTTTTATTGGAAACATGGCTCACATTCTATCTTCATATTTAATTGAAAAAGGTGTTTCAGCAAAAAAAATTGCCCTATGGTCTTCATTTTTAGCCCGACCTTTTTATTTAATTGCAGCCATGCTCTGTTTTTTTCAAGGATCAAGTTGGACGGTTCCTGTATTAATTATCTCACTGTTATTTTCATATCTAATCGGATCCATTTGTGGGGGGGCTTGGATGCCTTGGATGAAGGAACTTATTCCTTCACGTATGATGGGTAGATTTTTCTCTCACCGATTTAAGTGGATGATGATTGCAAAAATAATTTGCTTTATTTTTGCATTCTATCTAATAAAAATTGCTAAACCCTATCAAAATGGTGAACTTTACTCTTATGCTTTTTTAATCTTTTTAGCTTTTTTAATTAGCATTTATGGTGCATGCACTTTTTTTCATATTGAAGATAAAAAAATCCCAACTAAAAAAGATATCCCATTTATTAAAAAAGTGACGCACACCTTTCAAAATAAGCCATTTTCAAAATTATTAACCGCCTTAAGTGTATTAAACTTTTCAATCAACTTCATTACACCCTTTTTAACTGTTTTTATGCTCAAAAACTTAAATGTTGAAATGTCAACAATTATCGCCTTAACTCTTTTACAATGGATTGTTTACACCTTTATTGTTAAAAAATGGGGAAAAATGAGTGATAGAAAAGGTCCAGAAAAAATTTTAATTGCTTCTATCCCTATCTTTATTTTATGCACTCTTATTTTTATGGGATTAAATATTTATTCAATAACAGGTTTGGCATTACTAGGCACTCTAATATTTGTTAACATCCTTTTGGGAATTTCAACCGCCGCCTTGGCTCTTGGAATTAATAACACATCTTTACTCTATATGCCCCAAAACATGTCTTCAGTTTATTTATCTGTTAACTCTGTATTTAAATCATTTGCGGCAGCTCTGGGTTCAATTATTGCAGGGTTATCTCTAAATTGGTTCAGCAAATTTGCTGATATCTTAACCATAACAAACAAAACCGTTTTTCAGTGGAATTTATTTTATACTTCAACGATTATACTTTGTCTATTATCAATTTATTTATTAAAACAAGTTAAAAAATGCGCTTAAAAAAAGAAAGGAGCTTGCATGTATCAAAACAAATCTATTTGCGCAATCATTACAGCAAGAGCTGGTTCAAAGGGGATTAAAGATAAAAACATTTATCCAATTAATGGGAAACCATTGATCAATTACACAATTGATGCCGCAAAGATGAGTTCTTATGTAGATGCCATTTATTGCTCAACAGATGGTGAAAACATTAAAAACTGTTGTTTAGAAAACGGCTGTAATGTAATTGACAGGCCCCAAGAATTAGCTTTAGACACATCAAAATCAATCGACTGTATTATTCACGCAATTGAAGAATTAAAAAAACAAGGAAAACATTTTGATTATATTTTACAACTTCAACCAACCTCACCATTAAGACAACCTTTTCATATTGATGGGATTATTAAAGAATGCATTGATAAAAATTTAAATCAAATGCTTTCAGTTCATCAAGTGAAATATAATCCTATCTTAGTTCGTTGGCAAAAAGAAGAGGCCCTTACAAATGTTTTAACACAACAATCAACCGTTCGCCGTCAAGATATGCCAAAAGCAGTTTATGTGAATGGCATGCTCTATTTAAGCAAAACAGAGCTCCTTTCTTCAGAAACAAGTTTGAATGATATCCCCTATGGATTTGAAGTTGATTCTAAATACTGCATTGACATCAATGATATGAATGATATTTATTTAACGGAAGAAATGTTAAAGGAATTATAAAATCTTTTGACAAACTCTTTTTTTTATATTTTAATCAAAGTCAGTTATTTTTTATAACGGAAAGGACAGAAATATGAAAAAATGGATACTTTCCCTCATTGCAGGGTTATTACTCACAACAACAGGAGCAAAAGCTATGGATAAAGAAAATACACTCTATTTAGATACAGAAAATGGTCGCGTTACAATCGAATTATACCCTGATGTAGCGCCAAACCATGTTGCAAGAATTAAAGAACTTACACGCGAAGGATTTTATAATGGCGTTAAATTCCATCGCGTTATCCCAGGATTTATGGCTCAAACAGGAGATCCAACAGGAACTGGAATGGGTGGTTCTGGCAAAAAATTAAAAGCTGAATTTAACTCAAAACACCATGGTAGAGGAACTGTTTCAATGGCAAGAGCTATGGATCCAAACAGTGCTGATAGCCAATTTTTCATCTGTTTTGATGACGCTGGTTTCTTGGATGGCCAATACACAGTTTTCGGTCAAGTGACTTCTGGCATGGAATTTGTTGATATGATTAAAGCTGGCACAAGTGCAAATAATGGTGCTGTTTCAAATCCAGACATTATCGTTAAAATGCAAGTAGCCGCAGATGCAGATAAATAACAAAACAAATAAAGAGAAAAGCGGTTCATTTTGAGCCGCTTTTTTATTACTTTAAATGAAAAACAGAATAACCTAAAAACTCTTTTAAAAGCAAAGGATAAAAAGAAAGAGCCTCTTCAACTTCAGAAAGTATTTGCTTTATTTTTTGCAATGGCAATCCCGATATTTTAGCCGTTTCAATTAAATCTTCATTTAAAATTTTTCTTCCCTTTCCATTTACCATAGCTGTTTGTTCTCCGTTAATCCCATTTGAGGGAGTAATATCAAAAGCAGGAGTCATTTTCCATTCATAATTTTTCGTCATCATATAAGCAAAATTTTTTGTATGATCATCCTTATTACCAGCTTTAACATTAAAAAACATTAATCGGACCATTTTTTCAACTTCTCTTGTATCATGAGTTAAATGACTGGTTAATCGAATTAAATTTTCATAATCTAACGTTGGAATGCGATGTGATGCATGCAAAAGACCACAAGCACTATGAATATGAATTTTATTTTTTCCCTCTCTATCAAAGCGCTTTGTTGCAAAATGCCCTGCTGAATTTTTTGAAGGGAATAAATATGTTTCAGGCATTTCAACACCGGCTTTTTTTGCCATTAATGAATAAATATATTCTAATGCCCCTAAATTTCGCTCATCCGTGTCAGAAGAAAATTTAATAATCCAAGGAGAAAAACCTTTTTGATATGTTCTTCCACTTCGAATAATTTTAAAATCATCAGAAACTTGTGCTGTAATTTTTGGTCTTGCTCCTGCTGTTGAGCCATTTAAGGACTTTAAATGATCCAACAAATCAGAACTCGCTCCTTCTAAAATCTGATGCGCTCCCAAAGAAAGCTCATCTAATTCAATTTCTTCAATTTTAACTTCATCATTCGATTCTTGCGGTTCATATTCAAGCGCACCTAAACTTTCTTTCCCCACAATTGAAAGACGATGTAATGGCGTGATATCATAATATGAAAGACCTTGCTTTTGCAAATATCTATCTAACAACAAACAGCCCCACCCATCAGGAAGCGAATCATTAAATAGGCCAAATAAACCATCAAATGTTTGTTTTTTATCATAAAAAACACCCTCCTTTAAAGGCAACATAAAAGGGGATAAATTAATTCCCGTTTTTATAAAAGAAGAGGCATACTCAAATAAAATTTTATCTTTCCCCTCCAAAACACCAATAAAATTCCTTTTTTGATAAGCATTCAAATAAACATTTAAGCGCATGTTCCCTCTTTTTTATTTTAATTTTCCTCTTTGACGAACTTTATTGTCTGATTTTTGGTTAAATAAACTTACCTGACTTATATCAGTTTGAAATAAGTCTTCAAAATCTGAAAGCGAATTAACTGCATGAGCAAGCTTTAATAAAGATTCTAATGAAATTTGGCCTGTTGATTCAAAACGCTTTAAAGATCCCAAGCTCACACCAGAACGCAGCGAAATACCTTCCTGTGTTAAATTAAGAGCCAAACGCTTTGATTTGACGCGCGAAGCAACATCTTTCATCACTTCTGTTGGAGTTTTCAAAAGAATTGTCATTATATTATCCCTTAATGCTGTTTTTTGATTTTTACATATAATATATTATCCATTAATTCTTGTCAACAAAAGAAAATGGAATAAAAAAAACTGGTCTTACTGACCAGTTTTTTCTTCATTATTTGGTTTATATTTTAAAATTTCATCTGAATTTAAAAAGCGATCAAAATGCGCTCTCTTTTCGTTCCAAAAATCATTATCTGGTTGTTTTTTAAGAAATTCTTTCCATTTTAAAAGCTCTGGATAAAATTTATATTTTCTTTCAGATGACAACCAATTCCAACGAGGAACAATTCCATTTATATAGACATTTGAAAAATCAGTTGCTTTTTGCTCATGTTGTGGATATCTGTGCGTTCTTTCCCATATATACTGACAAATTCTAATATATGAATCATAATGCTTTGGTTTATCTGCAGTAATCGCATTGCCATGTGAACGTTTATAATAAAGCACCATTGGCAAAGGTGAAATACGAGCACCAGCAAAGATATGATGCGAAAAGAAAACATCATCTTCAAACAACGTTCTGGCTGGAAAATCAATCCCATTTTCTAAGGTGAACTCTCTTCTATAAATTTGCTTGCCGCTCGTTACAGGATATCCCATTAAATCACCCACGCTTAAATCTTCAATCGTGAAAATTTTATCAGGATTATTTTCAAGTTTAGATGGCAACATATCATAACCACCCATCCCTAAAAACATCCCATCTGCATTCACATTACTGGTATAAAAAGAAACAAGATCTGGAGAAGTTTCTTTTGTTTTTTCATATAAGTGTTTTAATGCATCAACATCAATCCAATCATCCGCATCTACAAACCAAAAATATTTACCTTTAGCAATTTTCATTGCCTTATTTCTTGATAAGGAAAGTCCCTGATTTTCATGTTCAATGATTGTTATTTTTTTATGATTTCTATACTTATTTAAAATTTCAGATGTTTTATCTGTTGAGCCATCATTCACAACAATTAATTCAAAATTTTGATATGAAGAATCTAAAATAGACTCAATTGTCTGTGGCAAAAAATGACCATAATTATATGAACAAACAATAACTGAAAAATAAGGACGTTTAAAAAAACAATACCCACCTAAACTCCCTGCAATAACAAAAATTAATGCAGCAATGACACAAATTATTTTCTTTTTTAAAATCATTTTAACTCCCATTATAATAATCTATATCATTTGTAATCAACATAAAAAAAAATTGCAACAAAAAAGAGCGTTTAAACTAAACGCTCTTTTTTTTATTTTAAGAATTAATCTTCATATTCAAGGCTTGGATATCTTGCTTCAATTTTAAAATCTTTAATAGCCTCTTGTAAAGATTTAACTTCTTGAGCTTGAGATCCTAAACGACGAATAGTAACAGTTTCTTCTTCTGCTTCTTTTTTACCAACAACAAGAATAACTGGAATTTTCTTCAAAGAATGTTCTCTGATTTTATATCCAACTTTTTCGCTACGCAAATCTGTTTCTGCTTTAATACCTGCAACATTTAATTTACGAGCAACCTTTTTAGCATATTCATCTTGATCATTTGTAACTGGCATAACCATAATTTGAACAGGAGCCAACCAGAATGGTAAATGGCCACCAGAAATTTCAAGGAAAACACCAGCAAAACGTTCTAAAGATCCAAATAAAGCTCTGTGCAACATAATTGGACGATGTTTTTCACCATCTTCACCAATATAAGAAACATCAAAACGTTCTGGCAAATTTAAATCCGCTTGCAATGTACCCAATTGCCATTCACGACCCAAAGCATCTCTCATCTTAAAGTCAAGTTTTGGACCATAGAAAGCACCATCACCTGGATTAATTGTATAAGAATATCCCATATCCGTTAATGCTTCAGCCAATGAATTTTCAAGCATATCCCAAATTTCATCTGAACCAATACGTTCTTTTGGTCTTGTTGATAATTTAATAGACATATCCGTCAAACCAAAATCTTTATAAATACTGAGCATCAAGCGGACAACTTTTTGCAATTCTTCTTTCAATTGCTCTGGTGTACAGAAAATATGCGCATCATCTTGCGTAAATGCACGCACACGCATCAATCCATGAATGGCACCAGATGCTTCATTACGATGCACACGACCAAATTCACCAATATATTGAGGTAAATCACGATAGCTTGTAATCCCTTGTTTAAAGATCAACATCCCACCTGGACAGTTCATTGGTTTCAAGGCAAAGGCTTTACCTTCAATTTCAGTTGTATACATATTTTCTTGATACCAATCCCAGTGACCTGATGTTTCCCAAAGAACACGGTTCATTAATTGTGGAGTATTCACTTCAACATAACCAACTTCTCTTTGTCTTTTACGCATGTAATCAATCAAAGTTTGGAAGAAAGTCCAACCTCTTGGATGCCAAAAAACATCCCCTGGAGCATATTCTTCAAAATGGAAAAAATCCATTTCTTTACCAAGTTTTCTATGATCTCTTTTTTCAGCTTCTTCTAACATTGTGAAATAATTTTTCAAGTCTTTTTCATTAAAGAATGCCGTTCCATATACACGTTGCAAAGATTCTTTTGTTGCATCACCGCGCCAATATGATGCGGAAACTTTTGTTAATTTAAATGCAGTTCCAACCTTTCCCGTGCTAGATAAATGTGGACCTCTGCATAATTCAACATAATCATCTTGCGTATATAAAGAAACTTCTTTAATTTCTTCAGGCATATCACGCAAAATTTCAAGTTTATACTTTTCGCCACGTTCTTCAAAAACTTTTTCAGCTTCTTCTCTTGAAACAACTGTGCGTTTAATTTCATAATCGGCAGCAACAATTTTTTTCATTTCCTCTTCAATTGCAGGCAAATCTGATTCTTTAATCACAATGCCAAAGAAATCATAGTAAAAACCATTTTCAATAGCAGGACCAATTGTTACTTGAACATCCTTGTAAAGACGCGTAACCGCATGAGCCAATACATGTGCTGTTGTATGACGTAAAATCCCCAAAGCTTCTTCATTTTTCGTGGTAATAATTGAAACAGATGCATTAGTTGTGATTGGTGTTGTGAGATCTGTTAATTCATTATTCACCCGAACGGCAACGGCATTTTTAGCCAAGCCTTCGCTGATTTGTTTTGCAATATCTAACCCTGAAACGCCAGATTCCATCATTAGTTTGGAATCATCTGGTAATTTAATTTCTATCATTTTTTATCCTCTTTAATATTGTTAAACAAACCCTTTACCTCTTTTTGGCAACACCACTCAAAAAGATATAAGGGGACAAATTTGAATTATATGATTTTTTATTTAAAAAGTCAAAGAAAAAGTCTTAAAAAACAATTTAAGACCTTTCTTTTTGATTCCATTTTACTGCCAAATGAGGATAAAATCTTCTTGTAGCTGCTTTCCTTGCTTTTTTTGCAGATTTTTCCCCCTTTTCTTTACGAGTTAAAGGCATTCTTGTTTTACCTTCACGTCTTTCATTCCAAAATTTGCTAATTTTCTTCCCAGTTTTTCGATAAGCTTTATTTTCAGCTCTTATTCTATGCATAATATTTTCAACAATAACTTCATTTTTTTCTTTAGTTTCTTTGTCAAAAAGATCCATATCTCTTTTCAATTCTTCAACAAATCGAAGTATTGAAACCTTATCCCTGTTATTCACTTGTGGCGGAAGATATTCTGGAACACGATTATTTAACTCATCTTCTTTTATTTGCTCTAATTCTTCAACTGTAAAAAAAATAGAAGCATCATTCATAGTTAACACTTTTTTTTGAGGTGGTAATATTAAATAAACTTTTTTATCTTCCAAAAAATCAAATTTACTATCTCGATAAATAGGATCAAGCAAATATGCATGTATCCAGCGATGTAATTTTTTATCAATAATACAAAGATTTTCTTCTTGATGAGAACCACCCATTGATAATGGCAAATAATGGTGTACATTATATTTATTTGGCAAACACCCACTCTTTTTAGCCAACCTTAGATCTGCTTTTTCTAATAAAGCATCTAATTCTCCATTTAGAGCCATCTTTTTAACAAACTCACGAACAAGTGTCATCCGTTCTTGCTCAGACAAAGCTTTTTGTGGTCGTTTTAATCTAAAACATAATTTAGAGCTACCTTGCATCACGCAATAAAACTTTTTATCTTCCGTTCCACCTTTTGAATACATTTTAACCTCTTTTTAACGCGTGCGCCCTGATCTGCAATAAGCATCTCTAAAACCCATATCTGCATTTATGTTTTCTTTTTTATGATGAGAAACTAATTTAGCCTGCTTCATTGCATGATGACGCAATTCTGAAAACAAAAAGAATTTCGCACGATCTTCTTTTTTAATCACACGGGCAAATGGAGGCAAAATTAAAACAGCCTCTTCCGATAATTGCATTTTATCAATAATTGGTTGATAAATTAATTGATGAAGCATTGCATGTGTTTCATAATCAACAACACAAAGATTTTTCACACTATTACTTCCACCTAATTTTAATGGAATAATATGATGAATTTGATATCCCTCTGGGAGCACACCTTTTTTCTTTGCTGCACGAACTGCTTTATTGCTAAACAATCCATCAAAATAGCCTAAATCTGCCATTTCTCGAACGACATGAACTGGCTTATCATTTTCATAGTTAAGTTGCTCATAAATAAACCTTGCTTCAGCAACATCTTCTTTAGCAATTTTTTTAATCTTATAAACAAAAACTTCTTCCTCTTTATAAAGAATACTTGGAAGTGTAAAAGTTCTGTTTTCAGCACCTAAAATTTCTTTTATCATTTTCTGCCCATAAAAAAGTAAAGTTCGTATATTTTATCATACCAACGATAAAAATTCAATATTTTTTTAAAAAAATAGACAATGATAAGGTTTATTCTTTAATCTTCAACAAGTTAATTGATGGAAAATCTTCTTCCGCTTTATTTAAATGCCAAGCATTTCTTGATAAAAAGACAGGAGCACCATCATGATCGGTTGCCATTGAAGCAGAATTTATTTGTATAAACTTTTGAACTTCAGAAGAATCCCCTTGCACCCAACGAGCTGTAAAATAACTTGTTGGTTCAAAAATAACCGGAACATCAAATTCCGTTCGAATTCTATCGGCTAAAACTTCAAATTGCAAAACACCAACAACACCAACAATCCATTCAAACCCATGAGTTGGCTTAAAAACACTTGCACCGCCCTCTTCTGCAATTTGCTCTAATGCTTTTGCCAAATGTTTAGCCTTCAATGGATCTTTTGGACGCACTTTTTTTAACAATTCAGGTGCAAATGATGGAATTCCTTTAAACTGCAACCCCTCCCCTTCCGAAAAGGAATCACCAATACGCATTCCCCCATGATTTGGAATACCAATAATATCTCCAGCAAAAGCTTCTTCTGCTAATTCTCTATCTTGAGCCAAAAACATAACAGGATTATGCAAAATCATTTGTTTTTGCGTTCTTAAATGCATCAATTTCATTCCACGCTTAAAATGACCAGAACAAACCCTCATAAAAGCAATTCTATCTCTATGTTTTGGATCCATATTCGCCTGAATTTTAAAAACAAAACCACTCACCTTTTCTTCATCAGGATTTACAAGGCGCAAATTTGCACTTTGCGGTCTTGGTGATGGCGCAAAAGAAACAAGAGCATCTAAAAGTTCTTTAACACCAAAATTATTCACTGCCGACCCAAAAAAGACAGGCGTTAAAGATCCCTCTAAATAACTTTTTTCATCAAATATTGGGCATAACCCTCTTACCATTTCAACTTCTTCACGCAACGTATCTGCAACATCTTTTGAAAGAAGATCATCCATTTTTTCATCATCAATACCATGAAGCTCAATTGATTCTACTGGTAAAGAAGACTTACTTGCCCCTTTTTCAAACAAGCGTAATTTATCATTTAATAAATCATAACACCCTTTAAAATCACGACCCATCCCTATTGCCCAAGAAGCTGGCGAAACATCCAAGGCTAAAGTTTGCTCAATTTCTTCTAAAAGTTTAAAAGGCTCTAAACCATCACGATCCAACTTATTTATAAAGGTAATAATTGGAATATCTCTTAAACGACAAACTTCAAACAATTTCTTCGTTTGAGCTTCAATACCCTTTGCGCTATCAATCACCATAACAGCCGAATCAACCGCCGTTAAAACACGATAAGTATCTTCCGAAAAGTCTTCATGCCCAGGAGTATCCAATAAATTAAAAGAACACCCACCATATTCAAAACTCATCACTGATGAAGCCACAGAAATTCCACGTTCTTGTTCAACTTTCATCCAGTCTGAATGTGCTCTTCTATTTTCACCTCTTGCTTTAACTGCGCCCGCTTGATTAATTGCGCCCCCAAAAAGCAATAATTTTTCTGTTAAAGTTGTTTTACCAGCATCTGGGTGAGAAATAATAGCAAATGTGCGTCTTTTTTTCGTGATATCAGTTAAATTATTCGGCATAAGTCCTCTGAGAAATTTTATTTTAAATATTTAAAAAGTTTTAAAAGTATACAAGAAAAAACTTTGTTTTTCAAGCAAATTAAAATTTTTCATAAAAAAAAGAGAGAAAAAACTCTTTATTTTTTTTAATTAATATGTTATATAGTCTGTTGATTATGTGAAAAAAAGAAGTCACATGTAACAAAAAAAATAATTTTCTTTGATTTTTCAATGATTAATCAAGAAAGCGGATGTGGTGGAATGGTAGACACGACGGTCTTAGAAGCCGTTGCCGAGAGGCGTGGGAGTTCGAGTCTCTTCATCCGCACCAACAGTTAGATATAAAAAGGATTTATGAAATGAAAAAACAAAAGTTAGCTCATTCTTTCACAGTTGTGATCCCTGCAAATGAATTTGCAGACAAAATCACAGCAAAATTAGAAGAAGTTAGAAAAGAAGCCAAAATCCAAGGTTTCAGACCAGGTCAAGCACCTTTAAGTCTTATCAAAACAAAATATGAAAACGCTGTTAAAGGTGAAGTTTTAGATGATTTAGTTCAAGAAAAAGCAACTAAAACATTAGAAGAAAACAAAATTCGCCCTGCTTTGCGTCCAAAAATCGAATTAACAACATTTGAAGATGGCAAAGATATTGAATTCAAAATGGAAGTTGAAGCTCTTCCAGAAATCAAACCAGCTGATTTAACAAAATTAGAAGTTAAAAAATTAGTTGCTGTTGCAACAGATAAAGAAATTGATGCTGCTATTGAAAAATTAGCAAATGCAAAAAAAACAACAGTTCCTTGTGATGAAAAAAGAGAAACAAAAACAGGTGACGTTATCGTTATCGATTTCACAGGAACAATTGATGGCGAAGAATTTAAAGGCGGAAAAGGTAAAGATTACTACCTTGCTTTAGGTTCAAACACATTCATCCCTGGCTTTGAAGAACAATTAACAGGCAAAAATATCGGCGAAGAAGTTGATGTAAATGTTTCATTCCCTGAAAATTACCACGCTAAAGATTTAGCAGGTAAAAAAGCTTTATTCAAAACAGTTATTAAAGAATTGCGCCAAATGGTTACACCTGCAATTGATGATGAATTTGCAAAAATGTTTGGTTGCGATACACTTGATAAATTAAAAGAAATGATTAAAACTGAATTGGATAAAGAATATCAAAATGTTGCTCGTATGCACACAAAAAGAGCTCTTTTAGATGCTTTAGCCGAAACACATTCATTCGAAGTTCCACAAGGAATGGTTGATTTAGAATTCAATTCTATTTGGCAACAATTTGAAGAAGCCAAAAAGAACAATCAATTGGATGAAGAAGAAAAATCAAAATCAGAAGACGATTTAAAAACAGAATATAAAGGCATTGCAGAACGCCGCGTTCGTTTAGGCTTATTGCTTGCAGAAATTGCAAATGAAAACAAAATCACTTTAACTCAAGATGATTTAACAAAAGCAGTTATGCAAGAAGCTCGTCGTTATCCAGGACAAGAAAAAATCGTTTTTGAATACTATCAAAAAAATCCTCAAGCATTAGATGCTTTAAAAGCACCATTGTTTGAAGAAAAAGTTGTTGATTATGTTTTGACGGTTGTTAAAATTAATGAAGAAAATCTTTCAGCCGATGAATTGTATGCATACAATCCAGATGCACCAAAAAAATAATCAATAAAAAAATAAGGAGTTCTTAAAAATGCGTTATTCAGATAAGTTAAGCCCAATTATGGATATGCTTGTTCCCACTGTTATTGAACAAACTGGCAGAGGTGAAAGAGCATTTGATATTTATTCTCGTTTGCTTAAAGAAAGAATTATCTTTTTAACTGGCGAAGTAAATGACCAAGTGGCTTCTCTTATCTGTGCTCAACTTTTATTTTTAGAAGCTGAAAACGCCAAAAAAGAAATCTCTTTTTATATCAACTCTCCGGGCGGCGTTGTTACCTCTGGCCTTGCCATTTTGGATACAATGAATTACATTAAATGTCCAGTATCAACGGTTGTGATGGGACAAGCCGCTTCGATGGGGAGTTTATTATTATGCTGCGGCGCAAAAGGGCGCAGATTTGCCTTACCAAATTCTAGAGTTATGATTCACCAACCATCAGGCGGTTTTCAAGGTCAGGCAACAGATATTGAAATTCATGCAAAAGAAATTTTATCCATTAAAGCCAGATTAAATCAAATTTATGTTGAACAAACAGGTCAACCACTTTCTGTGATTGAACAAGCAATGGAACGTGATAATTTTATGACAGCCGAAGAAGCGAAAAAATTTGGCTTGGTTGATGAAGTAATCTCAAAACCGGAGAAATAAATGATTAAAAATGATACGCCCTCTTCAACGGAATTAAAATGCTCTTTTTGCAATAAAACGCAAAATGAAGTCAGTCGTTTAATTGCTGGAAAACCGCAAAAAGATATTGATGGAACAACTCGAACAGTTTTTATTTGCGATGAATGTATTGATCTTTGCAAAAGTGTTTTAACTGAATCTGCAGACCATAAAGAAGAAGCAAATACCTCTTCAGAACCAACGTTAAAAACCCCACAAGAAATTCATAAATTTTTAGATGAATATGTTATTGGTCAGCACAAAGCAAAAAAAGCTCTTTCTGTTGCTGTTTATAACCATTACAAAAGACTTGCCTCTTTAAAAGATGATTCCCAAGTCGAAATTGAAAAGTCTAACGTTTTATTTTTAGGACCTACTGGAAGTGGAAAAACACTTTTAGCAAAAACACTTGCAAAAGTTTTAAATGTTCCTTTTGCAATTGCTGATGCAACAACATTAACGGAAGCTGGTTATGTTGGAGAGGATGTTGAAAACGTTGTATTAAAATTATTACAAAACGCAAATTATGATGTTGAAAAAGCAGAACGAGGCATTATTTATATCGATGAAATTGATAAAATTGCCAGAAAATCTGATGGGCCTTCTATTACAAGAGATGTTTCAGGAGAAGGCGTTCAACAAGCTCTTTTAAAAATGATTGAAGGGACTGTTGCTTCTTTACCGCCACAAGGTGGACGCAAACATCCAAATCAAGAATATATCAAAGTTAACACTCAAAATATTTTATTTATTTGTGGTGGCGCATTTGCTGGGATTGAAAAAGTTATTGCAAGACGCGAAGAATCATACGCCATTGGCTTTGGTGCTGAAAAAACGTCTGGTGAAGAAAAAAATGTTTCTGAATTATTAGAAAAATTAGAACCAGATGATTTATTAAAATTTGGGCTTATTCCTGAATTCATTGGTCGTTTACCTGTAATCGTTAGTTTAGAAGAATTAGATGAAGAAGCATTAATTTCCATTTTAAAAGAACCAAAAAATGCATTGGTCAAACAATATCAAGCTCTTTTAAAAATGGATGATGTCACATTAACTGTTACAGATGAAGCCTATCAAGAAATTGCAAAAAAGGCCATTGAAAGAAAAACAGGCGCTCGTGGGCTTCGTTCCATCATGGAAAATTTATTACTTGATGTAATGTATACACTCCCAGCGAAAAAAGATGTTAAAGAAGTTGTTATTGATAAAGATGTTGTAACAAACAAGAAAAAACCAAAATTTATAAAAAAATAAAATAACCAACTCACAAATATCAAAAAACAAAATAAAAAGAGGGATAATAAACAACCCTCTTTTTGTTTTAAATAAAAAACAGCTCTTTACTTTTATAAAAAAAAGACATACATATATAATATTATAAAAAAATAAATTGAGAGACTAAAAAAAATAGTGCATTTTATTTATAATCACCTTATTTGAAAAATAAATAACAATGCCAAAAATCGATAAAGAAAGGACAAAAATGAGTAACCCAGAAATGATTGATGGTCTTTATCCTGTTTTACCATTAAGAGATATTATTGTTTTTCCACATGTAGTTGTTCCACTTTTTGTTGGAAGAGATAAATCAATTGCCGCACTTGAAAATGCAATGGAAAACAACAAACAAATCTTACTTGTTGCTCAAACTGATGCTCTAGTTGATGTGCCATATCCAGGTGATTTATATAAAGTTGGAACATTGGCAAATATCTTGCAATTATTAAAATTGCCAGACGGAACAGTTAAAATTTTAATTGAAGGTATTTGCAGAGCAAAAGTTATTGAATGGACTCAAAACACAACCTTTTTTGAAGCTCATGCTGAAATCTTGCCAGATGTTTTGGATAAAGAAACAGAAATTGAAGCCCTAAACCGTTCAGTTGCTATTCAATTTGAAAATTATGTTCGATTAAATAAACGAATTGGCCCTGAAGTATTAGCAGCCATTTCTCAAATTAAAAATCCAGAAAAATTTGCAGATATTGTTGCAACACATTTAACTTTAAAAGTTGAAGAAAAACAAAAAATTCTTGAAATCGACTCATTAAGCAAAAGATTAGAAGCTCTTTACCAAGCAATGGAAAAGGAAATTGGCGTTTTACAAGTTGAAAGAAAAATTAGAAAACGCGTAAAACGACAAATGGAAAAAAGTCATCGAGAATATTATCTTAATGAACAAATGAAAGCCATTCAAAAAGAATTGGGTGATTCCGAAGATGGTGGAGAACTTAAATCTATTGAAAAGAAAATAAAAAAAGCTGGCATGCCAAAAGAAGCAAGAGAAAAAGCTCTTTCAGAACTTAAAAAACTTCAAATGATGGGGCCAATGTCTGCGGAATCTACAGTTGTTCGAAATTATCTTGAATGGTTAATTAATATTCCATGGCGAAAGAAATCAACTCTTCAAAATGATTTATTAGAAGCACAACGCATTTTAGATGAAGATCATTATGGTCTTGAAAAAGTTAAAGAACGCATTTTAGAATTTTTAGCCGTTCAAAAACGAACAAATTGCCTCAAAGGATCAATTCTTTGTTTTGTTGGCCCTCCGGGGGTTGGTAAAACATCTTTAGGTCAATCCATTGCAAGAGCAACTGGGCGAAAATTCGTTCGTGCCGCGCTTGGTGGTATGCATGATGAATCTGAAATTAGAGGGCATAGACGAACCTATATTGGAGCTATGCCTGGAAAAATCATCCAAGGGATGAAAAAAGCAAAAACAATTAATCCTCTTTTCCTTTTGGATGAAATTGATAAATTAGCGCATGATCACCGTGGCGATCCATCTTCAGCTTTATTGGAGGTTTTGGATCCAGAGCAAAACACCTCATTCAATGATAACTATGTTGAAGTTGACTATGATCTATCAAATGTAATGTTTATTACAACGGCAAACTCTTTAAATATGCCAAGACCTTTGAAGGATAGAATGGAAATTATTCATCTTTCTGGATATACAGAAGATGAAAAACTTCAAATTGCTAAACGGCATTTAATTAAAAAACAATTTGATTTAACTGGTATCACTTCTAAAGAACTTAAAATTTCAGATGAGGCGATTATTCAACTGATTCGTTGTTATACAAGAGAATCCGGAGTTAGAAATCTTGAAAGAGAAATTTCAAAAATTGCACGTAAAGCCCTTAAAGAAATTCAACTCGAAAACATTAAATCCATTACAGTAACACCTAAAAATTTAAAAAAATATTCAGGTGTTGAAAAATTTAGTTTTGGTGTTGTAGAAAAAGAAGATCAAATTGGAACAACAACTGGTTTGGCGTGGACAGAAGTTGGTGGTGATATTCTTTCAATTGAAGCAGTCACTTTACCAGGAAAAGGAAGAATCAAACTCACAGGACAATTAGGTGATGTAATGAAAGAATCGGTTGAAGCAGCTCTTTCATTCATCAGAGCTCATGCTCATGATTTTGGGATTGATGATGAAGCATTTGAAAAAAATGATATCCATGTTCATGTTCCTGAGGGTGCAACCCCTAAAGATGGTCCTTCTGCGGGGATTACAATGATGACAAGTCTTGTTTCCGCATTTACAGGCATTCCTGTTCGAAAAGATATTGCTATGACTGGAGAAATCACTCTTCGTGGTCGTGTTCTTGCTATTGGTGGATTAAAAGAAAAACTTTTAGCAGCTTTAAGAGCTGGAATTAAAACTGTTTTAATACCAAAGGAAAACATTAAAGACTTGGAAGAAATTCCAGATAATGTTAAAGAAGGATTAAAAATTATTCCGGTAAGCGATGCCCTAGTGGTATTAGAACATGCCTTAACAAAAAAAACAAAAACAACTAGTAAAGAGAAAAAAACAGTAAAAAAAGCAACAAAAAAGAAATAAAAATAAAAACTGTTTATCTTATTGAAAAGAGGGAAAAATAAAAAATTTTCCCTCTTTTTTTACAAAAAGACAAAAAATCAATATATTGAAGCAAAAAAATCAAAAAAAATGCGAATCATATAGTTAATAAAAAAAGAATATAAATCAATACATTATTGTGTATAAATCATTACTTTTAATAAATAAAACATAAAAAAAACATTTTTTTTATAAAATAATAAAAAAGAGTGTTGACAATTTTCTAAAATACCCGTTAAGATAGCGTTTGTAAGGGAGATTCCCTGTTTAACTTAAACAAAAGTTTTAAAGGAGTTTATAATGAACAAACAAGAATTAGTTGATGCAGTTGCAGCAGCATCCGGTTTACCAAAAACAATCACATCAAAAGCATTGGATTCATTCTACAATGTTGTTTCTTCAACAATCCAAAACGGAAATGATGAAGTTCGCATCACAAACTTCGGTACATTCTGCTCAACAAAACGTGCAGCAACAACAGGCCGCAACCCACAAACAGGGGAAACAATCAAAATTCCAGCATCTTACCAACCAAAATTCCGCGCTGGTAAAGGTTTAAAAGATATTGTCAACAAAAAATAATTTTTTTTATTGACATTTAAAAAAAAGGATGGTATAAGTATATCATCCTTTTGAAAAAGGGCGACTAGCTCAGCTGGTTAGAGCACCTCGTTTACACCGAGGGGGTCTGCGGTTCGAATCCGTAGTCGCCTACCAATGAAAAACCACTCTTTGCGAGTGGTTTTTTGCTATTCAGCAAAAAATAAACACAAACTGCTATATCAACACTGATTATTTAAACAAATTTTTTATTGACATTTATTTGTTAATTCTTATAAAATTAAACCTATGAAAAACATTTCGATGCAATTTTCTTTTTTTAAATATTCAACATCTCATAATTTGTGGTGGTGCTAAGGCACCTCATTTATATTTAACGGACTAACCATACAAAAACGGTTAATAATCAATAAAATTCATATAAATAAAAAAGGAAAATTAATGAAAAAATCTAATGGTTTTTTTGGGGAATTTGGCGGCGCTTTCATCCCCGAAAATTTAAAAAAAGAAATGAATAAAATAGAAAAAGCCTACTACGAATTAAAAACAAATCAAACATTTCTTGATCAACTAAAATATATCAGAAAAACATACCAAGGAAGACCAACTCCTATTACGTTTGCAAAAAATTTAAGCCAAAAAATCGGTGGCGCTCAAATCTATTTAAAAAGAGAAGATTTAAATCATACCGGTGCTCATAAACTCAATCATGCAATTGGGGAAGCACTGTTAGCAAAATATATGGGAAAGAAAAAATTAATCGCCGAAACTGGCGCAGGACAACATGGCGTTGCTATGGCAACAGCCGCAGCTTATTTGGGTCTTAAATGCGAAGTTCATATGGGTGAAACAGATATTGCAAAACAACAACCAAACGTTCTTCGTATGAAATTACTGGGGGCCCAAATCATACCTGTTACAGATGGTCAAAAATCATTAAAAGAAGCTGTTGATAGCGCTTTTGAATCTTATTTAAACAACCTTGATGATTCACTTTATTGCATTGGTTCAGTCTTGGGTCCCCATCCATTCCCTTTAATGGTTAGAGATTACCAATCTGTGATTGGACAAGAATCCAAAGATCAAATAATAGAAATGACTGGTCACTTACCTGATAAAATTATTGCTTGTGTTGGTGGCGGATCAAATGCCATTGGCATTTTTAGCTCATTTATTGATGATAAATCAGTTGAACTAATCGGCGTTGAACCCCTAGGAAAAGGAGCAAAAATCGGCGAACACTCCGCCTCTATTAATTTTGGAGAAACAGCTATTATGCAAGGTTTTAAATCTTTGGTTTTATTAGATAAAAACAAAAACCCCGCCTCTGTTTACTCAATTGCAAGCGGGTTAGATTATCCAAGCGTTGGACCAGAACATGCCTATCTACACAAAATAGGTAGAGCCAAATATGTGTTAATTGATGATAAAGAAGCGTTAGATGCCTTTTATACACTTTCCAAAACAGAAGGTATAATTCCGGCGCTTGAAAGTGCTCATGCCATTGCTCATGCTATAAAACTTGCCCCTACTTTATCAAAAGACAAAATTATTTTGGTAAATCTATCTGGTCGAGGCGATAAAGATTTGGATTTTATCACAAAAGAATTTAGGGTTTGATTTTTTCTTGAAATCTATTACCCTTAAGCATAAAAAAAAAGACGGAACAAGTCCGTCTTTTTTTGGTCGGGGCGACATGATTATTCACTTTCGCTCACCCGCAAGGGGCTGTCTCGCAAGGCTCGACATTACGTCGCTATTGCTCCGTCCGAACATGCTGTGTCGCATATTCTTCTCATCTTGCCCAAATAAAAAAACCACTCTTTCGAGTGGTTTTTATGGTCGGGGCGACATGATTCGAACATGCGACACCTTGGTCCCAAACCAAGTACTCTACCAGGCTGAGCTACGCCCCGTTGATAAAGTAGTTATTTATATACACCAAAAAAAATATAAATGCAAGCAAAAAATTTAAAAAAACAAAAAAAATTTTAAAAAAAATGTCAGACAATCTATAAGCCGGGTTTTGTAATCGATAATCATTCGTCTTGGATAAGCATTACTACTTACCTCTAGCGACCTACCTCTTGAGAGCAGATCAGAAACGCTCATTTTAACAAAGATTACTCTTTGGCTCTCTTTACTTGGTCTTGCTTCCGATAGGGCTTGCCGTGCCATTTTAATTGCTTAAAATGCGGTGGGCTCTTACCCCGCCGTTTCACCCTTACCAATAAAAATTGGCGGTTTGTTTTCTATGGCGCTATCCCGTGGGTCACCCCAGCTGGACGTTATCCAGTATCGTGTTTCCGTGAAGCCCGGACTTTCCTCCAAAAGTTTCCTTTCAGCGATTATCCGATCATCTGACTTGAAAAGTATACGATTTTTTTGATTATTTGTCAAGATAATATCCTTTTTTATAAAAGCAAGTTGTATCTTCTAATTATTTTTGATAATATAAAGAAAAAGACTAATGGAGCAAACTAATGAAAAATATATTTATTCCAAATCACCCCATTTTATCTCATAATCTTTCTCTTCTGAGAGATAAACAAACACCTAGAGAAATATTTTTAGCTGCTTTTCAACGCGCATCAAGTATATTAATTCAAGAAGGATTCAAATTTCTGCCATTAATAAATAAAGAAATTGAAACACCCTTAACATTAACCACCGTTCAAAAAATTGACGAAGACTATACCTATATTATTGCCCCAATTCTAAGAGCAGGCCTTGCATTCACAGAAACAGCTGTTAGCCTTTTACCTCAAGCACATGTGCTTCATATTGGCATGTATCGTGATGAAGAAACAAAAGAACCAGTTTGGTATTATGATAAAACACCTTCTCACTTTTCAGAAAAAACAAAAATCTTTATTTTAGATCCAATGCTCGCTACAGGTGGTTCAGCAATAGAAACAATCAAACTATTTAAAGAAAAAGATATAAAAGAAGAAGATATTATTTTCATTTCTCTTTTAAGTGCCCCAGAAGGCATCCAAAACGTTCAAAATCTTTTTCCAAACATAAAAATAATAACCGGAAGCATTGATAACCACTTGAATGATAAAGCATATATTGTTCCAGGTCTTGGCGATGCAGGAGATAGATATTTTAATTCTCTTATCCCTTAATTCATAAGGCTTTTAAGAATGGTATTATAATACCACGATAAAAAAATCTTAAAAAACAATGAAAAAGAGCTTGACATTAGATTTATTTTAATGTATAAAGAGGCGTCAAAAAAAAAGAAATTAACAAGGATTAAACATTATGACAATGAAAACAACAAAAACAATTAATCCGGCGAACAGCGATATCAAATGGTATGTTATTGATGCTGCTGATTTGGTTTTGGGTCGTTTGGCCAGCCAAATTGCAACAATCTTACGCGGCAAAAATAAACCTTGCTTTTCACCGAATCAAGATTGCGGAGACTACGTTATCGTTGTAAACGCAGAAAAAGTTAAATTAACAGGTCGCAAATTAGAACAAAAAATGTATTACCATCACACAGGTTATGTTGGCGGTATCAAAGGTGTTTCAGTTGCTAAACAATTAGAAGAACATCCAGAACGTGTTTTAGAAAAAGCTGTTGAACGCATGATTTCAAGAAATGCTTTAGGTCGCAAACAAATGAAAAAATTGCGCATTTTTGTTGGCCCAGAACACACACATCAAGCACAAAATCCAATTGTTTTGGATATTGCTTCTAAAAATCCAAAAAATAAAAGAGGTGCATAATGGTTAAAAAAACAACAACTTTAGAAGATTTGAAACAAGAAACAGCTGAAGCTGCTCCTGTTGCACCAAGAACACCAAAAAAAGATTCTTTAGGTCGTTCACAATCTGTTGGTAAAAAGAAAAACGCTATTGCTCGCGTTATCATTAAATTAGGTTCAGGCAAAATCACTGTTAATGGTCGCAGCGTTGAAAATTATTTCCCACGTCCAGTGTTGCAAATGATTATCAACCAACCATTTGCTGTTACAAACCGTGAAGGTCAATTCGACGTTCAATGTAATGTTTGTGGTGGTGGTTTATCAGGTCAAGCTTATGCCGTTCGTCATGGTATCAGCCGTTGTTTAGACTTATTTGAACCAGAATTACATACAGCCCTTAAGAGAGCTGGTTTCTTAACACGCGATTCACGTATTGTTGAACGTAAAAAACCAGGTTTATCAAAAGCAAGAAAACGTTTCCAATTCTCAAAACGTTAATCATTGCCTTTGGGTTTCGACACAAAAATCCCCGTTTCAAACGGGGATTTTTTTTCTAACAAAAAAACATCTCTTCTAAACCATAAAAAATATTATTTTTCGTTTCATAAATGATTTTTTATTTTTCAATAAAGAAGACATACGAACTTTTAATTATTCACAAAATCTACCAACATAATCTATTATCTAATAGTTAAAAAAAATAAATCATAATTTTTCAAATAACAATTTGATACCATTGATAAAAATATAAACTAAAAAAATTTTATCGCGATTGAACAGATTGATTAACCATAAATTTTTCTGGTCTTAAAAAAAGATGTGTTCCATATGTGGAACAATCTTTATAATAAAATTTACCATCCCGCGCCATATAAAGATACCCTTGAGCATTTGAAACCGTTCCATCTGTTTCGCCAATTTGATATGACTTTACCACTCCTTGATAATTACGAACTTCACTTGGAATTTTTGCATGGGGGGACAAAGGATTTCGCCCTAAAAGCATAATTCCCCCTCCTTTCAAAAAATCAATGCGTTTTTGATTTAAAATATCTTTTAAATCAAACGTTGTTTCTTTATTTGCTCCCATTTTCAAAATCGGGGGATTATAAATATCAACTGCAACATTCATTCCTTTTTTTAAATTCACCTGTTTAAGAGGTTTGGGTGGCATAGGTGGGCGTGTTTTTTCTTGTTCAATTTCATTACCCCCTACACCACAAAGATTCAAAAATCTTTGTGCATTTTTTGAACCATCATCTGGTATAACCAAACATCGACTTACACTTCCATCCGAATGATTAACAACATCTATCCTTGAACCAACTCCTTTTGCAGAAAGCTTATACTGCAATGACGTTATATAATTTTTATCCATATTCGGCAAATCAAGAATATATAATTTTGTTCCAGCGCCCCCAGATACTCTTCTCCATTTAGAAATATCAAAAATTTCATTCCCTCTAGCGTCCACCAAAATCGTGTTATCAATGCCAGATGTCATCCCATATTGATCAATTACTTCTCCTGAAATAGAAGATTTTGGTGAAATACTAATACCATACTTATTAAAGAAATAATCTTCCATTTTTCTTATTATATTAGCATCATATTTTGTTTTTTTGAAAAAAATTGATTTATATCCACCTCGAGCAATATGACTGTTATGATACTTATAATAAAAATCTTGCCAATGCTTAACAGCGCTTTTCTCTGAATCATGCCATAAATGATCACTAAAAGACGATCCCATTATATTTTTAGCCTCATTTTTGGCTAAATCCCTATCTGCGTGCAAACGCAATCGACTCGAAATACCCAAATAATACCGTTGAGCAGCTTCTATGTTTTTAAATTTTTTTAAAGCCACACGATACAGTTCTTCTTCAAACCTATTATCAGGTCTAATCAAATTTGAAATACTTTTTGCTTCTGCTTCAATAAACTGACGATAAATAATATGGGCTCTTTTACTGGTTGCAGCTGGAAGCTTTTTTTCTTGCAGATAGTGCAATGTTTCGTGCCAAAATGTTGCTGCCAAACGATTTCTTCCTTGCTTTGAAAAAGCATGCCGATCCCAATATTTTGTATCAAAATTAATGTTATTGCCAAACTGACTACCTACGGCTCCTGCCATATCATCTTGTATTGTGATATGAATAGAGCGAAACCCCGTGTCAATTAATTCACGAGCCATTTCATTCATTACGGGAAATTCATTCAAATAATCAAACAAAAGGCTATGAAAAGCTTGTTGATCAGAGGCTGATAGATCTGATAAATCAAATCGTTTTAATAAAGCTTGTTTTTCATACAATGATAAGGGATGAGTCATTCTTGTCTCCATTCTTTTATGATATATAAAGTATACCACAAAATCGGATTTTTATCAACAACAAGGATATAACTATCTGATTTTTTGATAAAATTCAAAAACAATATTTTTAATATTTTTATCGAGATATGATAACGTTTTTTCTTGAATGCAAATTGGCATTGGAAATTTAACCTCTGCAAGCCCACCAGCCATAGCTGCCAAAGTATCACTATCTCCACCTAATGAAACGGCATTTCTGATTGCATCTTCAAAAGAAGAAGCTTCTAAAACAGATTGAATTGCCTGTGGAACAGAATTTTTACAACTGCAATAAAATTTATTATAATTGGGACGAATTTCATCTATTGTTTTTGATAAATCAAAATCATATTTTTTTGAAATATAACTTCTTATAAAATCACTTGACTTTTCCTTTTTCAACAAAAACATTGTTTCAATATAAGCTGCTGTATATTTCAAACTTTCTTGATGATTATGAGTCATATTTGTTAGATATAATGCTTTTTTAAGAGCAATTTCTAAATCCTTTTCCATTAATCCGATCGGACTTATCCGCATCACACATCCGTTTGTTTTGGCTCCATAAGCGCGCCCTGTTTCAAGCCAAGTCATAAAACCTTTCCCGAAAGCAGGAATTTTACCATTTTCCAATGTACGCGCTTGATAACATCTTCCCCATTTTAAAAATATTTCTTTTGCATTACCATTTGTTAAAAGCCATTGGGCCGTTGCCGCGGTTAAAATTGTATCATCAGTAAACGTATTATTCTTTAAAAACAAAGGAAAATCTTTTGTTTTTATATTATGAAACTCATAAATCGATCCAATAACGTCACCTGTTATCGCGCCAAGCATGCTATTCTCCGCACTAAAATTAAAAATAGCATATCACATCTTTATGAAAATTTCAAGAAACCCTTTTTAAAAAGCCATTTTTTAAACTTTGTAACAAAAGTGTCATTTGATTTTTTTCTTCTTTTCATATATTTTATCGGTTAGAAGTGTATAAATTTTAAAATTTCGATAAAAATAAACGGAAAGGATAAAAAAATGACAGGAATTATGGCAGGGAAAAAAGGCCTTATTATGGGCGTTGCCAATGACCATTCAATTGCTTGGGGAATTGCAAAAGCCATGGCTGACCAAGGTGCTGAAATTGCATTTACATACCAAGGAGAAGCTCTTGAAAAACGCGTTCGCCCCTTAGCTCAAAGCATTGGCTCAGATATTTTAATCCCTTGCGATGTATTAAACAGCGAATCAATGGATAATGTTTTTGCCACATTAAAAGAAAAATGGGGCAAGTTAGATTTCGTTGTTCACGCAATTGCCTTTTCTGATAAAAATGAACTCAAAGGTCGTTATGTGGATACATCAAAAGATAATTTCACAAATTCTATGCTTATTTCTTGTTATTCATTTACAGATGTTTGCAAACGTGCAGCAGAATTGATGACAGATGGAGGCGCTTGTTTAACACTTACTTATTTAGGCGCAGAAAGATATTTGCCAAACTATAATGTGATGGGTGTTGCCAAAGCTGCTTTAGAAGCTTCTGTTCACTTTATTGCTTTTGATTTAGGACATCAAAACATTCGCGTTAATGCCATTTCAGCTGGCCCAATCCGCACATTAGCTGCAGCTGGAATTGGCGATTTCCGTCAAATTTTAGGTTGGACAGAAAACAACTCCGCTCTTTGTAGAAACGTCACCATTGAAGATGTTGGCGGAACAGGTATGTTCCTTTGCTCTGATTTAGCTGCAGGTATTACAGGCGAAATCGTTCATGTAGATGCTGGATATCATAAAAATGCAATGATCAATCCAAGAAATTCAGCAAAATCAGCCGAATTGTTATCTCAATTCAAATTGTCTGAATAAAAAAAGTTTAATAAAAAACACCGCCTTTTTCAAGGCGGTGTTTTTTTTACCAACGATTCACATGAACCTTAAGCTCATCATATCGTTCTGGCACTCCTTTTGTTTCAATTGGCTTCCCAAGCGAAATTAACCCAATAACACGCACATCTTTTGGAACTTGCAACACATCAGCAAACTTTTCATGTGTTTCAGGATAAACGCCACAAAAACAAGATCCATATCCCAAAGCATATGCTGCTAACATCATATTTTGAGATGCCATTGCCACATCAATAACCCCCATTCCTGCATGAGAAACACTTTCTTTTTCGCAAACAGCAATCATAACCCCAGCAGAACTTGCAAAAGAGGCATATTTATGTTCTTTTTCAATTTTTTGAAGCAAAACTTGATCTGTTATCACTAAGAATTCCCATGGGAACCGCCTCATAGCAGATGGGGCATACATCCCAGCCTCTATGATCTTTTTAATATCTTCAAACGGAACAATAAAACCTTCTTCATAATGACGAATAGAACGTCTTTCTTTTAATACATCAAAAAATTCCATTTAACTCCCTTTCCTTTTTTACATTTTTCCTTTAGCCGATTTAAGTTGACCACAAGCAGCCATAATATCTTCTCCACGAGATCTTCTAATCGGGGCTGCAAAATAATTGCTTTCAAGTTTTTTAGCAAATTTATGCATTTTATTCATACTAGAAGCTTCAAATGGAGCCCCTTCCCAATGATGGAAAGGAATTAAATTAAACTTCACTTCAAGACCATCTACCAATTTCATAAGGTTTTCAGCATCTTTTTCAGAATCATTAATATCCTTAAGCATCACATATTCCATCGTGATAAATTGTCGTCTTTCACTTCGTTTTTGATATTCTTTACAAGCATTAATCAAAACTTCTAATGGAAATTTACGATTAACTGGCATAATTTTATCTCTAATTTCATTTGTTGGCGCGTGCAATGAAACGGCTAATTTGACTCCTAAATCGGCAAGTTCAGGGATATGATTTGCAACTCCTGATGTAGAAACTGTAATTCTTCTTTTTGAAATCCCAATACCATCACCATTCATCAAAATTAACAGCGCTTGTTTTAAATTTTCAAAATTACATAATGGCTCACCCATCCCCATCACAACAATATTTGAAAGCATTCTTGTTTCATCAGTTGGAGTTGGCCATTCATTATAACTATCTCTAGCAGACATAAACTGCCCCACAATTTCGCCTGCCGTTAAATTACGCATCATCCGTTGCGTTCCCGTATGGCAAAATTTACATCCTTGTGCACACCCTACTTGGGTTGACAAACACACAGCACCCCTATCTGATTCTGGAATATAAACGCATTCAACTTGTTTTTCATCTTGAAATTCCATAAGCCATTTACGCGTTCCATCAGTTGACGTTTGCTCTGTTACAATTTTTGGATGCGAAACAGTATATAATTCATCAAGACGTGACTGAAAAGTTTTTGCCAATGATGTCATCTTGAAAAAATCTGTTTCACCCTTATTATAAATCCATTGCCACAATTGTTTTGCTCTAAATGGCTTTTCACCCAAACTTTCCATTTCTTCTTTTAGAGCGTCAACACTTAAACCAATTAATTCCTTTTTCATTTAACTTCTCCACCTTCTTGTTTAGAAGAAAGTTGTTCTTCAGCTTTTTCAGAAACATTTTCCGTTGGACGTGGACATTTTTCATTCAACATATCATACGCCTTTGAAAAACCTTTTAACGAAAATGTTTCTCTTAAAACATTTTTTTTATGGCTTTTGCCTTTTGTTCTGGCCACATTTCCAATGATCATCTGATCAATTAAAACTTTTTCATCTTTTTCATTCATTATAAAAGAAGAATCATCTGCTGTTTTCATTTCAAAAGGTTTATGGTTATCAACTTCAATCGTTGGCCTTGATGTTTTATGAAACATTGTTCCAAACATCAAGGCAATCGTATCAAAAGAGTTTTCATAAGGGCGATGGGTAATACTTAAAAAATTTCCCTCTCTCTCGCTTGATGTATGCTGAGGTGAAGCAACCATAAAACAAAGCGTCTCGGTTCCTTCTTTCGCCGTATACACTCGCCAATTTCCAAAATATCCTTCTGGAGAAACACTTTCATTTGCTAAAGAAACATTTGAAACCAGAATCAAACCTGTTAAAAAAGCTAAAAAACGCATTTTCTTTCCTCTAAAAAATATTTTTCTTTCGCCCATAACTTTACCAAACTTTATAAAAAATTACAAGGATTAAAAAACACTTGCGTTTTTTCTTTTTTTATGCCTATAATCCCTATATTATGAGTGAAAATATTGAAATAAACGAAAATATAAAAGAAGCAAAACTTGCAGATGCATTAAGCGAAAGATATTTAGCTTATGCGTTATCCACAATTGTTGCAAGATCATTGCCAGATGTGCGTGATGGGTTAAAACCTGTTCATCGCCGACTTCTCTTTGCAATGCGCCAATTAAAACTTGACCCTGTCTCTGGATTTAAAAAATGCGCGCGCGTTGTTGGTGATGTAATCGGTAAATATCACCCTCATGGGGATTCTTCTGTTTATGATGCAATGGTGCGTTTAGCTCAAGATTTTGCCGTTCGTTACCCTTTAGTTGATGGACAAGGAAACTTCGGCAATATTGATGGCGATAAAGCTGCTGCTATGCGATACACAGAGGCAAGACTCACAGCCGTTGCCGTTAAATTAATGGATGGCCTAGATGATAATGCAGTTGATTTTGACAAAACCTATGACGGGGAAGAAGATGAACCTGTTGTAATGCCTGCAGCATTCCCAAATTTATTGGCAAATGGTTCCTCTGGAATTGCCGTTGGTATGGCTACAAATATTCCACCACATAATGTTGGTGAAGTTTGCGATGCTCTTATTTACCTGATTAAGCATCAAGAAGCCGAGGTTGAAAAATTAATGGAATTTGTTCAAGGACCTGATTTCCCAACTGGGGGTATTTTGGCTGAACCAAGGGCAAATATCATTAAAGCTTATAAAGAAGGCAAAGGCGCCATGAAAGTGCGCGCAAAATGGGAAAAAGAAGATCTTTCTCATGGGCAATATCAAATCGTTGTAACCGAAATTCCTTATTTGGTTCAAAAATCAGATTTAATCATGAAAATTGCCAAATTACTCAGCGAAAAGAAATTGCCTCTTTTGGCTGATATACGTGATGAATCATCTGATAAAGTTCGCATTATTTTGGAGCCAAAATCTAGAGCTGTTTTACCAGAGCAATTAATGGAGCATTTATATAAAAACACTGATTTACAAGTTAATTTCAACTTGAATATGAATGTGTTAGATGCAGACCATACGCCTAAAGTAATGAATTTAAAAGAAGTGTTACAAGCCTTTTTAAAACATCGTGATCAAGTTTTAATTAGAAGATCAAAATATAGACTTGATAAAATTATTCATCGTATGGAATTACTAAAAGGATTCTTAATTGCTTTCTTAAATTTAGATAGAATCATTGAAATTATCCGCAATGAAGATGAACCAAAAACTCTGATGATGAAGGAGTTTAATCTCACGGAAATTCAAGCTGAAGCTATCTTAAATATGCGCTTAAGATCTCTTAGAAAATTAGAAGAAAACCAAATTAAAGATGAACATAAAGCGCTTGATGAAGAAAAGAAAGGTTTAGAAGCTTTACTTGAATCAAAAGAATTACGTGATGCAAAATTAACGCTTGAAATTAAAGAAATTAAAACATTATTTGGGCAAAAAACCGAGCTTGGATGCAGACGCACCGCCGTCATCGAAGCTGCTACTAGCGTAGAAGTTCCAATTGAAGCTATGATTGAAAAAGAACCTATTACCGTTGTTCTTTCTAAAAAAGGATGGATCAGAGCTCTTAAAGGACATACAGATGTTGCCGACCTTAAATATAAAGAAGGTGATGATTTAAAATGCTTTATCCAAACATATACAACGGATAACATCATTTTCTTCACAACGAACGGTCGATTCTTCACCTTACGAGGAAATATGATTGCTGGTGGAAGAGGTTTTGGTGAACCATTAAGATTATTGGTAGATATCACTCAAGATGCTGATGTTATCACTATGTTTATTTATCAAAGCGATATAAAACTTTTAGTAGCAACAGAAAAAGGAAAAGGTTTCTTGGTGAACTCTAATGATATTATTGCTCAAACAAGAGCAGGTAAAATCATTTTAAATGTTGCTGATGATGATAAAGCTTGTTTATGCAAACCAGTTGCAGGAACTCATATTGCCGTTATTGGAACAAACCGAAAAATGATTGTTTTCACAACAGATGAAATTCCAATGATGAGTAGGGGTAGCGGTGTTATTTTACAACGTTATCAAGAAGCTAAATTAAGTGACGCCAAATTCTTCAACTTAGAGGATGGCCTAGCATTCCCTTCAGGAAATGGCATCCGAGTCGAGAAAAATATTTCACTTTGGTTAACAAAACGGGCTGCTGTTGGAAAAATTCCTCCTGTTGGGTTCCCAAGGAGCAACAAATTCGGATCTTAAAAAAGATAAAAAAAACAAAAAATAATCCGCCATTTTAAAGGTGGATTATTTTTTTATTGACATTTACTAGGAAAAATGATATTTCATAAAATATGAAAAATGTAACTCTACTTCTTTTATCAAACTTATTGTTAGGACATGAATCGCATTTCCTAAGAGGGTAGTGTTATATAAATAATTTATTCTAAACACCCTTTTAGGAGGGTGTTTTTTTTATCTTCAAATAAAATTAAGGACTTCACATGAAAACAAATATCAATTCAAATTCCGCAAATAATTCCCGCCAACCATTTTTTTATGATGTCACTTTAAGAGATGGAAACCAAGCTCTTAAAAATCCATGGAGCTTAACTGAAAAAGAAGTGATCTTTGATAAATTGGTTGCATTGGGTGTTCAAGGAATTGAAATTGGCTTTCCGGCTTCAGATGAAATGGATTTTATTGCTTGTGAAGCCCTTGCTAAACGTGCACCAGAAAACACTGTTATCAGCGTTTTAGCCAGAGCCAATGAAAAAGACATTGAAAAAGCTGTTAGCGCTGTTAAATTTGCAAAAAAACCACGCATTCATACTTTTATTGCTATGAATCCTTTGGGATTAGAACATGTCCTTAAAAAAGATATTCAAACCGTTACAAAAATGGCGGTCAAAGCCGTTAAAAAAGCAAAAGAATTGCTTCCTCAGGCTGAAGTTGAATTTTCAGTAGAACATTTTGGAGATTGTATTGAAAATTTACCAGATGTAGTAGATGCTATTGAAAAAGTTGTTGATGCTGGCGCAGATGTTATTAATTTGCCAAACACCGTTGAAAGATATTTACCAACTGATTTTACTGACATGGTAAAAGCCGTTCATAATCGAATTGGGGATAAAGCCATTATTTCTGTTCATTGCCATAATGATCTTGGCATGGCAACCGCCACAACGGCTATGAGCTATTTTGCAGGAGCAACCCAACTTGAAACAACAATCAACGGGCTTGGTGAACGCGCAGGAAACACAAATATGCAAGAAGTTGCTGTTGCACTTTATAATAAAAATGTAAACATACCACTTAAAATGGAAAAAATTCAAGAAACTTCTTTGCTTGTTAGCGAAATGTCTGGCATTAAAATTTATGAAAAAGCCCCTGTTATTGGTTCTGATGTATTGGCTCATCGTAGTGGAATTCATCAAGATGGATCTAACAAAACCAAAGGATTAAAAAAAGGTCAATATATTGCTTTTGATCCAAAACTCATTGGAAGATATGATGGTGAACATATTGGATTCACAAGCCAATCTGGCAAATCAGCTCTTTTTTCTAACTTCCAAAATTTAGGTTATCCAATCACTCTTCAAGAAGCAGAATATTTAATGCCCTTCGCAAAAAAAATGGCTGAAGAAAAAAGAAGTGAATTAAAACCAAAAGATTTAGATAAACTTTATCGTACACATCTTTGCGATATTAAAGGGCCTTATCAGCTTTCTTCTTTTGATAGAATTAAAGATGGAAAATTTTTACTTTCTTATAAAAAAGAAGACGAAATCTTTGAAAAAACCGGCGAAGGGAATGGTCCTATTAATGCTTGTATTAATGCATTTTTGGCATTAGGCGTGGCAATTGAAGTGGCAAAATATGAGCAACAAATGATGACACCAGAAGATAAAGCTGCCTCTGATGCATTAGCAACAATAACCATTTCAAATCAATCTAAATCTGTTATTGCAAGAGCAATTGATCGCTCAACAACAAAAGCAAGCATTAAAGCGATTTTTAACGGATTAAATTTACTTGAAAGAAACTAATTTTAATCGCCATATGCAAAAAAGCGGATTCGAATTTGAATCCGCTTTTTTTATCTCTTGTTATTTTAACAAACATTCTTTATATTAAAAATATAACACAAATGGGGGCTTAAATGACTAAACCATCAAAAGAAATTAAATCAACTCAAAAGAAAAAAAAATCAACAACCACGTCTAAAAAGAAAACAACAAAAAAGTCAAGAGTAATTGATCAAAAAATATCTAAAGAGCCTATATCCGAACAACTAGTTATTAAAGAAACTGATTTTAAAGAATCAGAAAATATATCAACAAAAAAAACAAGAAATATTTTTCAAATTTATTTTGAAGGTTGGAAAAAATTTTTTTCAATAAATGGAAGAGCTAACCGATCTGAATTTTTTTCTTTTTGGAGTTTAAGCTTACCCCTTCTCTTTTTATTAAATCCTGTATTTGAAGTATCATGGATTAATTATATCTGCATCTGCTTATCTTTAATTGTTTTATTTGCTCTTTTCACTTTAACAATCAGAAGATTTCATGATTTAGGATGCCCTACCCCATTAAGCATTCTTATTTTCCTTTTTGTTTTTGGATTATTAAATCCATTAGCTTTGATTAATCCAATTTGCACTGTTTCATACATTATTTTTGTTTTTGCCTACTTTATAATTGGAGTACTCCCCGGCCAACAACAAGAGAATAAATTTGGCAAAAAACCTGAACCAGCATCAAAAATTGCAATAGCTATAACGTTGTTGCTAAGTTTATTTCTTATTAATTCGTTTTTTAATCTAGGTGTAATCTTATATGAGATATTTAAATATCAAATTTAACATGAATATAAGTAAAAAAGCGAGGAAGATCCTCGCTTTTTTTTGATAATTAATTTAAGTGTGCCTCAATAAACCAAACAGCTTTATCAAGTTCTTCAACTGCCTGAGTATAATAATCAATTGTTGCAGCATCTGCTTGTGCTTTATCAATATCAGATCTTAATGAGTTTGCTGTTTGGCTATATCGTTCTAAAAGAGAATATAAATGTTCTTCAGAAGATGAAATTTCTGAAGGATATTCTTGAAATGAAGAATTTCTTGCCAAATGTTCAGCAGTGGCAATAGCTGGAAAATTAATTTGAATTAATCTTTCTGCAAAAATATCCACATACTTTTGAAACATCTCATAAAAATCATCTAACATTTCATGAACACTAATAAAATTTTTTCCTTGCAAATTCCAATGCGCTTGCTTTGTAACCAAAGAAAGATTTGAAAAATCAACAAGATATTTATTAAGCGTTTGAAAACTTGCTTCTTTTTGAGAGTCTGAAAACTGCAATAGCGATTTTCTTTTTTTTGTTTTTAAGTATGACATAACTTATTCCTTTATAACTGATTTTTTAGAACATTTAATAAAACGATGAAGTTCAAATAATCCATACCCGATTAAATAAAATCCAACTAAAATAGTAATTGCTAAAGTTCCAATTACAGGATATGTAAAAATTAAAATTGATAAAACAAGACCTAAACAACTTCCAACAACCCATGGCTTTGTTGGAAAACCTGGGTCATTTTTTAATTCAAAACTCATTGCCAATTGAACAACACTGTTTGCCATAATCCAAAAAGCTAAAATCACAGGTAAAGTTAGAGCTGATAAACTTAAATTCGTTAAAAATAAAATACCAACAAAAATATCTAAAACACCTAAGGCCAAAATGGCATAAGAATCTCCTTGTGCAAAAGATAAAATATAACCACTCCCTATAATAATGAGAATAATTCCAACAAAAAGTGCAGAGGTTAATAACGCACTAAATGGGTTAAAAAAGACGTAAATACCACTCACAATCAGTAAAAGTGAAATAATCAGTAACCAAATTTTATTTGAACAAATATTTTGATCCATAAAGCCTCCAAAAAAAGTTTAAAATCCACTTTTTAAGTAAGCCTTATTTTTTCGTCTTTCAAGTCAAAGAAGAAAAATAATATCCTTTTATGTCAACAAGTTATCATTCAATGAACTAAAGAATATTGATTTGATTTCAAGGATAAATGCCTTGAAAGTTTTTTATGAGCTATCGTTCGATCAGCATCAGATGAAAATCTGTTTTTTTGAACAGATTTTAAAATTTTAAATACTGTTGCTGAACTTATTTTTTCTTCTTTTTGAAGTGTATCTGCATAAGCAAGCGCAGCACCAGAATATCCTTTCATTACTGCCCGTTTCAAAATAGTTAAATAAACAGGTTTCACTTCTGAATCTGCCAAACGATATTCTTGCGCCCATCTATCAAATAACGTTTCTTGAAAACTTTTTTTCCCTTCAACAGACTCATTTAAAACATCATATAATTCTGGCGAAAAAGGCAATTCATTCAAATCAGGTAAAATACGAATAAATTGCATCACGGTATCGGCCTTTTGAATGGTGTTATATTGCATCATTAAAGGAACAAGATTTTCAAATACCGCAAACTCTTCTACTTTATCAAATCCACGATTGTCAGAATATGGCGTTGTGTAATCAAAAAAACGGCTAAAATCTATACCCGTAACAACCATTCCCTTCATCACGGCAAGACCCATAACTGCGCTTCCTTTTGAAGCTTCTTTTTCCAAGCGTGACATAATCTTTTTTTGCATGGCTAAGCGTGAGCCATTAACATTCTTCTTGTCAGTATTCTGTAATGAAATCAATTTCTTAATTGATTCTTTTGCATACTTGTTCATTGCTGCCATTGAGGGCAATTTTTCTTTTTGAGTCTCTTTTTTTTCGTTCATGTCCACCTTCTTTTTTTTGACGATAACATAAAAATTTTTGCCCTGCAAGAAGAAATTTTATGATTTTTTTATTTGATTTTTTGATTTAAAAAACATAATCAAAACACAAACTGCAATTACAATTGAAAAAATACTTGAAACCATCAAATTTAAATTAAATCCTATTTTCTGATTTAAAATATAACAACAGCATATGATTAACATAAAAAGGGCTGGAATAAGAGCTATCCAATAATTTTTCTTTTTTTCTCTTAAATAAATAGCTGCAACAAATAGAGATACTGTTGCCAAAATTTGATTTGCCCAGCCAAAATAGGTCCATATAAATGTTAAATCCCAAAAAGAAAGTATAACTCCCAAACATAAAACTAATATAGATACAAATAATCTCTTCTTAAACTTTTTTTGTGATATGTTAAAACATTCTGAAAAAATAAGCCTGGCTGAGCGAAAAGCCGTATCTCCAGATGTGATAGATAAAACAACAACACTAATTAAAGCTAACACGCCGCCAAACTTTCCTAATAAAGAATTTGCAATTTCTTTAATAGCACCACCAGGACCAACTGTTGATAAAACATTTGATAATGCTTCTGTGTTTTGATAAAAAGCAATGCCAAGTGTTGCCCAAACCAACGCAACAAAACCTTCCGTTATCATTGCTCCATAAAAAATGGGTCGACCAAATTTTTCATTTTGAATACATTTTGCCATCATGGGAGATTGTGTTGCATGAAATCCACTAATTGCTCCACATGCAATGGTCACAAACATAATTGGGAAAAAGCTTTTTCCTTCAGGGTGTTGTGTTGAAAGAGATAAATCAGGATAAAAAATCAAATCAGAAGCAAAAAGTGAATATATTAAGCTAACGGTTACTCCGATAAGCAACAAAGCAAATAAAGGATAAAATCTTCCAATAATTTTATCAATTGGTAAAAGCGTTGCTAAAAAATAATATCCAAAAATTAAAACAATTAAATAAACAAAATCCGTTTGAAATACATCTGCCAACATTGAGGCTGGATTCATTGCAAAAACAGCCCCAACTAAAATTAAAAAGAAACCTAAAAAAAGCATAAATAAAAATTTAAATTTCTTTCCAAAGAATTTTTCAATTAAAAAAACAAGAGAATTACCTTTATATCTTAATGAAATCATCCCACTTAAATAATCATGAACAGCCCCAGCAAAAATGCAACCAAACACAATCCAAAGCAAGGCAACCGGACCATATATAATCCCCATTAATGCTCCAAAAACAGGACCTAGTCCAGCAATATTCAAAAATTGAATTAAGAAAATTTTATAAGGCGGTAAAACAACATAATCCACACCATCATTATATTTAACAGCTGGCGTTTTTTTATTAAAATCTGCCCCAAACACTTTTTCAACAAAAGCGCCATAAAAAATATATCCCAAAACAAGCAATAAGCAAGACAATAAAAAAATACTCATAATTTCACCTTTCAAAATATAATTGCATTATAAAAAGATGAAATATGAAATTCAAGAATAATTATTAAAAATCAATAAATAAGATGTTTTTTAATTTTTTAAAGACAAAATTTAAAACATATGATATAATAAATATATATAATATAAAAAAGCGAGATTATCTAACAATTGTTAAACTTCAAACTTTAACAATTAACAAAAGGGGGAATGGCATTAGAGGGGGACATCATGTCACATTATTCAAAAACCACATTACGTGAATTAAAAAAACGATATCTCAACATCCTAAAAAAATGCTTCCTTTTGAATTTGGTGATATCTGTTTCTCTAACTTTTTCTTCCTTTTCTATGGCTGGAGAATCCAGATTAGAAAATACGGGTGAAAAAGAATATAATCAAGTTGTTACATTTGAAAATTTAACTGCTGGGAATCAAGATGGTGGTGCCATTAAAAATAATGCAACTGGAATTATCAAATTTAATGATTTAGCTATTTTTAAAAATAATTCCGCCTTTGAATCTGGGGGCGCTATTATGAATTATGGCCAAGTTGAGTTTAATGGAGGTGTAAAATTTATTGGCAATATCTTAAATTCAGAAGAAGCCATGGGGGGCGCCATTAGAAATAAAGGAAATAAGGCCACTCTTCAATTTAAAGGAACATCTATATTTACAAACAATCGGTCAACAGACAGTGGCGCAATTGAGAGCAATGATGGAATAATTACTTTTGCTGAAAACTCAATCAATATATTTGCAAACAATATAGCTGGCGCTGAATATGGTTCTGGTGGAGCTCTTAGTAATTATAGAGAAACTGTAACATTTGAAGAAAATTCAAATACTATAGTTATTGGGAATAAAGTTCATGCAACAAGATCTTATGCATTAGGAGGCGGCTTTTATAATTCAGGAACAATAAATTTTAAAGGTTCTTTTCTTTTTAGTGATAACTCATCTATTCGTAATAACACATTACAAAATGGACAAGATATACAGAATGAAAAGACCGTTAATTTTGAATTTGGAAATAATCAAATTGGTATATTAGATAGTGGCATTTCTCAATCCAGAGGAACAATCAATAAAACAGGGAGTGGCGTTCTTATAATTGGCGATAAAACAATTAATTCTTATGCAAACACCTCCTATTTTAACCAAAATAATGGCCTGACAATTGCTCCTGTTGATAAACTTAATTTTGCAAAAATCAATACCATCACTGGGGGTGAACTACGCGTTCATGGAGATAATTTACAAAATCTTAAAGTATCAGTATCTGGAAGTGCGCAACTTTCGTATTTAACCACAGATACAACTGAGCAATTACTCGAATTTTCAAGCGACTTAACATTTGATGGATCAACGCTTTTATTGGGTGCTTATACACCAGATGAAAAACAAAAAGAACTTGCCTTTGTTTCAGATATAAAAATCCCTTTATTTGATGCTGATGGAAATGTGAGTTTTGATACCAATGGGAATATTTTATATGGCACCTATGATGCAAAAAACAAACTTTTGACAAGTGATACTATTGAACGGGCCACATTTAATCTCAAAACTGATGTTGCAAATACCGATGGCATCAATAAAGTTATATTTAAAGATAGCCTGATTAAATTAGAACAAAACACCTATGCCGGTGCTTATGAAATTGATTCTAGTAACATAATCGATTTAAAAAATTCAAAAATTGATAATATTTCATTTTCTAATTTACAAGGAAATGGCGCAAAATTAGGAATTGATATCGATTTTATGAAGGAATCTGATGGATCAATCTCATTAAAAGCCGACAAACTAACATTAAATGGCTCAAATTATGAGTTTTCAGAAATTGATTTTAATCTATCGCATTCAGATTTATTGAACACTTATGTGGATAATTTAGTATTAGATCAAAATGGAAGCTTTTCACCCAAGATAAGTTATACAACAAGTATTTTAAATGGCAATGCAACATTTAAAAATACAAGCACAAACTTACTTACAGCAACATCACCATACACCTACAAGGTAACAACATTAGGAAAAAATTTAATTTTTGAAGCCAATAAATTATCAGATGATATAACTCCTCTTGAGTATTTGATTTCTTATGGTGGTAATAGCTCGTTAAAAATGGCAAAAAATGGGACTATTGCAACTTATTCCATTGATAAAATGAAAACTTTTGAACCATTATCTAGTGGCAACAAATTAATTCTTGGAATTTCAAACAATGCAAAAAACAGCGTAATTAATGCTAATGAAAATGATTTATTTATATTAAATAAAGAAGATACAAATCTTACAATTAAAGATTTAAGTATTTTAGGAGCCCAAAAGGTTATAGATAACCAATTAGGACACGTCACACTTCAAAATGTTATTATTTCAGAAACAACAGCAGATACAGCAATAACAAATAATGCTGATATAACACTTAAAAATATAACAGTTGATAAAAATATCCTTAATACTGGAACTATTATTGGCGAAGGAAACATTTCTTTATCTAGCTTGACTGGAAATGGGAATCTCTTTTTCAATAACGTAACTTTAGATATATCGGATAAAATATCTGGCACAAATAATGTTGTTTCAAATAATATGAATATAACAGGGAACGCAAAAAAAATTAACTTTAATAATCTTGATATTCAAAATGGTTCCCTTTTGGATATTAGCAATAAAAATGTTTTTGTTAACAAGATTAAATTTGGCGAAGATTCAACATTAAGAGTTGCATTAAACAGTTTAGAAGATTATGGAACTTTATCATATGACGACATTGAAGGAGATGAAAATTCAAAACTTAGTCTTAAATTCACAAATGGCATCAAAGAAAATGGCGCTGTTTATAAAATATTTAACTCAGACAATGAATTGATTTTAATTGAAAATCCTCTATTAGATATCATTGATATGCAAGATGGTTCTTACTCTGTTTCAAAAAAAGCAGCGGCACTTTTAGAAGAAGATTTAGGCTTATTAAACACAGAAGTTAATATTGTAATAGCTTTGCTCAATAAATCTGATGATACAACAAATAAAGATTTTGTTAATATTCAAGAAAACCTTCTAAATCTTTTGCAATCTGACGATAAGAGAGTCTTTTTAAATGCAAAAAAAGCCTTGAACGCATTAGAAGGCGTAGATAGATCGATATATCAATCACAAATCACCAACTTATTCAACCAATTACATATCATCTCTTCCCAAATGGCTTCAAATAATATATCCTCTAAAGTTGGCCGTTCGGGTGGGGAAGAAACACCAAGAGCAAAAGTTTATATTAAAGGGCTTTATGATAAAACAAAGTCCACAATGGGAGATGGCTTTAAGGCCAGAAGTCAAGGTGGAGTTTTGGGCGTTCAATCAAAAGTAACAGATGCTTTAACACTTGGAGTTGGATATGCAACCAGTCAAACAACGGCAAAAGAAGAGTTGCGCCGAACAGAAGTGGATACAAACACAGGCTTTATCTCAGCGCATTATCAACCAGACGCTTGGTGGATGAGTGGCTTGGCAACGTTCAGTCGCGGTCAATATGATGAAGAAAAGCAAGTTCTTTCAAACGTAGGCACAGCAAATTATGATGTTGATTCTTGGGGCGTTCAAGTGATGACGGGGTATGACATCAAACTTCAAAATGCCATTATCACGCCAGAAGTTGGTATGCGTTACTTGTCGGTTAAACAAGAAGGATATACCGATACGCTTGGAACAACGGTTGAAGCCACCACAAGCGATTACTTAACGGCGATTGCGGGCATTAAAACCGCTTGGGATTTGGGTAAAATCCGACCAAGTGTTGGCATTAACGTTGGGTATGATGTGATCAGCGATGACGTATCAGCGCTCAACACGCTTGCTAATGGTGCGAGTTACACAGTGAACAGCGAAGCGCTTGATCGCTTGAGTGTTGGCATCTCAACAGGCATTGAAACCAAGCTTAATGATCGAACAACATTGAAACTTGAATATAATGGGGCGTTCAGGAAGGAATATGTTGATCACTCAGGTATGATCAAATTAGAACTTCGATTCTAGCAAAGTATTTTAAGAGTCATCTGGGGCAGATATGAGAGGTCTCGTGTACGCCAGCCAATGTACACGTCGCCTCTCACATCTTACCAACTGTTCACTTAAAATACTTTTTGAATCGAACAACTTTGTTGTTTTTTTGATTTATTTTCCTTTTAAGCATTTTTTCGCCACTAGATTTATTTTTTATTAACTTGAAATGAGGTTCTTTGTATTATGAATCACCTCATATCTATCTGCCTATATCCCGCATTTATCAGACCAATGTGACCATTTTTATGCAACTTTATTTTAATTTTTTTTATTATCTTTCACATTTTAATCCATCGCAAAGAATAGAGTTTGAGTTTAGTGATGGTGTTTTTTACGCTACTGGATTTTTATTTTTTAAATAAGTATAAAAAAAACTGCCTTTCGGCAGTTTTAAGATGGCGCACCCGGCAGGATTCGAACTTACAACCTTCTGATCCGTAGTCAGATGCTCTATCCAATTGAGCTACGGGTGCATCGGAATGGTTATATTTATACACTAAAAAAAAATAAATTTCAAGACTTTTTTTACTTTTTTTTATTTTTTTTGCTAATGCATTGATTTACTTATTGTTTAAAACACATTTAGGACATTGTTTTTTCAACAAGTTAAGTGCAGTTGCAAGTGTTTCTTCCCGAGATTTATCCGTTATTATCTTTGGCCAAGTCACCCTACCCGTTTCTAAAGTTAATTGTTTTTCAAGATCTTCTTCAGTTCGAACGTCAGAGGGATTTCTTTTTCGTGATTGAACTCTTTCTAATCGCACATCAAAAGGAGCATCCATCCATAACGAAACAAAGGGCACATTTAATTCCTTTGCCAAATTTTCAATTTTTATTCGCTCAGTTTCGTCATAAAACAAGGCATCAACAATAACTGTACACCCACTTAAAAGAGATTTTCTTGCTTCTTGACGAAGCACATCATACACAACTTTTTCAATAACAGGTGTATCAAACGCTTTATCAAAATGCTGATCTATTGGGCAACCATTAATTTGTTTTTTAACGATATCATCTCTTAAAATCACAGCACCAGGAGCTGGATTAAAAAATCCACCAATTTCTCTTGCAACTCTTGATTTTCCACTTCCAGACAAGCCTCCACATGCAATTAAAACAGGTGGATAATTTGTCATAAACTCACAAGCATAATCAAAATATCTTCTTGCTCGTTTAACAGCTTCTTTTCTCTCAACTCCAGTAAGCACTAATGTTTTTTTAGCACAAACAGCTGATCGAGACATAGCACGCATAGATTGATATAATGGCAATAATGGATATCCCTCTACATCATTCATGTATGCCAGATAATGATTAAATAAGATATTTGCTAACTTTCGCATCCCCCTCATTTCAAAATCCATCAAAAGATATGCCAAATCATAAAGTGTATCAATCGATTCGGAACGATCATTATATTCAATGGGGCTAAAAAACAAATATCTACCTTCTTTTTTAGCAATGTTGCTCAACAATAGTTCGCCATGACATTTTTTCACATGCCCACTTTTACTTCTTAAATCAATCAACCTTGAATGAATAAACACATTTTTAAGCATATTTTTCATCAAAGCATCCAATTTCTTTCGATCAAAAATATATGGGCAAAAACAACCCAAAACGCGTTCTGTATCTAAAATGATATTTTGAACAGTTTGAGATCCCCATTTTGAACGAAATGTTTTTGCTTTCGAATGAAGTTCAGATAATTGTTCTGCCAAATCCATTGCTTCAAACCTTGAAAATGATTCATCAGGCAAAATATTCCCTAAAATTTCATTTTTTTGAAACCGATGCATCACAATAATGGTATCAACTTCTTCCCCTGCTTTACCACCAATGCAAATTCGCCCATTTTTAAGTTTTCTAACAGAACGAACCCCTAAAACTAAGTTTGGGGCATATACAGTGCTTCGTTTCATTTCTTGAACACAAGATAACCGTCTTTTTTGCGGTGTTGATAAATCAACATCCGTCATCAAAACGGCTCTTTTTAATTTAAAAACATAATCTCCTGCTAAAAATAAAATCGCAATATGTGACTGCTCCACCAAAACTTCTTTTACATTCCATTTTGCAGGATAAAGTTTTGGATTTTTCAAAGCCTCAATTATTTCTTTTTGCGAATCAACAATCATTTTGCATCCTTTGTTAATGCAGGCTCAAAATGAATGAAAACTTGAGCTCCTGCATATTTTTTTTGAATCCCTTCTTCAATTAAATCAGCAATATCATGCGCCTTTTTAAGGGTTAAATCATCATCCATTTTTACACAAAATTGAATGAACATAACATCTCCTGATTTTCTTGTTTTTAAATCATGCACAGAATGAACTTCTTTATAAGAAAGTGCTTCTTGTTCAATAGATTCTCGAATCGAATTATCCAGTTCAGTATCCATCAACATAGAAATTGCTTCTTTTGCAACACCAAAAACAACAATAAACAAATAAACGGCAACACCAATACCAAAAAGTGCATCTATAACATAAAGATCCAAATAATAAGCAGCAACCATAGAAACAATCACACCAACATTCATTAAAATATCGCCAGTATAATGAGCTTGATCTGCTTTAATTGATAACGAATTTGTTTTTTTAATTACATATGATTGAAAGCGAACCAAAATAACTGTAACAACAATAGAAAAAACCGTTATCCATACACCAAAAGAAATCTCTTTAATTGGTTCAGTTTCAAAAAAGCGCACCAAAGATTCTTTTAGCAAGAAAAACGCTGCAGCCAAAATAATAATACCTTGAACCAAAGATCCAATCCCTTCTGCCTTTCCATGACCAAACCGATGTTCATTATCCGCAGGTTGCGTTGAATGTTTCACAGCCGCATAATTTACAGCAGATGTCATAAAATCTTGCATAGAATCAAATAAACTAGATAAAATTGAAACAGATCCTGTTACAAGATAAGCAATAATTTTAACAACAATTAATAAAATTGCCGTTAAAATCGAAGCAATAGATGCTGTTTTTAATAATCCATTTAAATTCGTTTTTTTCTTCATTACTGACAGAATATAATATTTTTTTTGTTTTTTCCATAGATTTTTTTTATAATACACCCTATATATGGTAATAATTATTTATGTTAGAGGAAAAAATGAGCAATCCATATGAACTTTTAGGTATTTCAAAAACAGCTTCTGCAAGCGAGATTAAAAAAGCTTATCATAAGCTGGCAAGAACATATCACCCAGATGTTAATCCTGATAAACAAGCTGCAGAAAAATTTAAAACAATTACTGCTGCTTATGAACTTTTATCAGATCCAGATAAACGCACTCGATATGACAATGGAGAAATTGATGAAAACGGCAATCCAACTCCTTTTGGACATGGCTCATATGACAACAGTGGTTTTAGGGGATTTAAAAACGCAGGTCAAGGCTTTAATCCAGAAGATTTAGCATCCATGTTTGGTGGTGGCCGTGGCGGATTTGATTTTTCAGATTTATTCGGTGGATTTAATGGTTTCTCAGGTCACACAGCTCAACATCAAAAAGGACAAGATGTTTCTTATAATTTAAACATCCCTTTTGACTTATCAATTACAGGCGGAGAAACAACCGTCACGTTGCAAAAAGGCAAACAAATTAAAATAAAAATCCCTGCAGGCGTTACTGATGATGCCATTTTAAGATTAAAGGGTCAAGGCGCCCCAGGATACAACAATAAAAATGGAGACGCCTTAATCAAAATAAAAGTAACCTCCTCCTCTTTATATACAAGAGATCAAAACAATATTTTTCTAACTCTCCCTCTTTCACTCAAAGAAGCCATTCTTGGATCAAAAGTAAATATTCCAACCCCATATGGTCCTGTTATGTTAAAGATCCCCCCTTATTCTGGTGGCGATAAAACAATGAGATTAAAGGGAAAAGGAGTTAAAGATAAAGGCGATTTAATGATAAAACTAAACATTGTTTTACCTGAAAAAGAAAATAAAGAATTAACAGACTTTATTGAAAAATGGAATCCTCCAATTCAAAACATTCGCTCTTTTTAAACCCTAAACCCCATTTAATTAATAGTTGTATATTTAATTTTCTGTCTATTTTTTACTTTATTTTAAAAAAGTATAAACAAAGAATAAAAAAGCTATAGACTTTATTTTGATTTTATGATATAATATTCAACACTTATCGTTGAATGGAGGTATTATGAAAAAATTTATATCAACGTTTTTTTTATTTTATTTAGCTTTTTTGTCAACATTATCAAATATATCTAATGCAACAGAAGTTAATAAAAATATTTTCAACCAAATTAACAATATTAACTCAAACGCAACTGCTGGCGATTCTTTTTCAAAAGAAATCTCCGGTAATGAAGTGATTGCGAGTTCAAATCTTAATGATATCACCGCAAAAACTGTTTGGGTTGTTCAAAAACCTGTTAACTGGACAGTTACTGGAAACTCTTCAAATGAAAATATTCAAGGCACACTTGGTATTTATAACACTCAAACATCAAATGTAGGTGGTAAATTAACGCTTAAAAATATTGGTTCAGTTAAAACTGGAACCGATATTAAAAACGCCACAGCTCAAGATGTAAATGGTTCTGTTAAAAATTTAACATCTTATTTAACAAGCAACCAAAAACAAGCATCTGAAACACCTGCTGTATATATTGTTAACTCAAATTTAGATGTTGATAACGTTGTTTTTTCTGGCTCTTCAAATGGAAACTTAAGTAATTCAAGCGAAGTTGGCAGCGTAATTCACGTTCGCAAAGTCCCAACAATGCAAATAACAGATGCTAGTGGCAATAAACAAACTGTTTCAGTTTCTGGAACACCAGTTGCAAATGTCTCTAATTCAAAATTCATTGAAAACATAACAAATGATAATGGGGCAGCCATCAATGTTGATAAAGCTCAATTAACTGTTAATAATTCTCAATTTGTTAAAAACACAGCAAATGAACACGCTGGCGCCATTGATATTGGTGGAACAGCAACTTTAACAAACAATGAATTTTATAACAACAAAGCCAATGACCTTGGCGGTGCCGTTTTTGTGCACGATTATTCAACGGTAACAACTCAAAATAACACCTTTGAAGGAAATAGCGTTTCCAATCAAAATGGTGGCGCCATTGAAAACGTTGGTAATTTAAAAATTAATAATGATACATTTATCAACAACAGTGCAAACGGGGTAACAAGCTCTGGTGGCGCTGTTTCAAATGATTATATCACTCGCAGAGACGCAAAAGGCAATATAATTGGAACATATCGTGGAACTGCCGAAATCAAAGATTCAACATTTAAAAACAATGTTGCCAAAAATTCAGGTGGTGCTGTTTATAACGTTGGAACAATGAAATCTCAAGGTTCAACATATAGCAATAACACTGCAACTGGCGGTGGTGCTGTTTCAAATGATACGCCTAATGGGCAATCAACCTCCTCTTTCACTTCAACAAATGATATATATAGTCAAAATACGGCAACATCTGTTGGAGGCGCAATTTATAATACAGCCAACGCAACTTTTGATGGTGTAACATTTACAAATAACTCAGCCAATCAAGGTGGCGCTATTTACAATAGCGGTGTTGTAACACTTAATAATGCTTATAAAACAAAATTTTATGACAATAATGCTTCTGGTGTTGGAAGTGCAATTTATAATACTGGAACATTCACAATTAACAACGCCAGCGATACAATTGATTTAGATTACAATCCACACACAAATGTTTCTGCTCCAAATGCAAAAGTTCGCTTATTTGCTGATGGTGAAGATATCTATAACAATGGAATTATTAATATCAATAACAGCGATTTGCAATTGCACTATGACAGCGATTTAACAAAAGGTTTTATCAATGTTCACGATTCTTTAACTAAAAGAAAAACGGGAACAATTAATGCAAGAAACAGTCGCATTGATATTGGTAAAACAATTTTATATGGAGATGTGATTAATTTATATGATGGATCTGAATTATTAACACACGTTAATGCTGCTTCTGGCGATGAATTTGGTCGCATCCAAGCAAACAGCATTTATGTTTCACCAAATGATACAGATATAACCATCATTGTTGCTCCAGGTGAACATTTAAATGAAGGTGAATCTAAAGTTTTCCATATCTTGGATGCCTCTAATGAATTAAATGCAACTGCTCCAAATGGTTTTCAAAACATTACTGAAAACAAAATGTATGATATCACCTATTTAGGAGATGGAAAATATCAATTATCTCGACCAGGCGCTGAACCTTCAGATCCAGAAGATTCTGATCCATCTGATCCATCCGATCCTTCAGATCCTTCAGACCCAGAAGATTCTGATCCATCTGATCCTTCAGATCCAGAAGATTCTGACCCATCTGATCCAGATACTGATGATGATAATGACAAAATCTGTCCTAACGCAGGATGCATTCATAATGCTTGGGTTGAAGAAGGAAAAATGACTGGAAACGAAACAGCCATTCGTGTTCAAAATGTGTTAAACGAAATGGCTCAACGTTTAGGTTGCGATTCTAAAGAATATCAAGATGCTTTAGATGGTGTTGCTCCAGATGTTTCTCCACTTATTCAAGCTCATTCCACAGAAATCACACGTCGTTTAGCCGCAACAGTTTCTAAACACATGTCTGTTTCTATGGAAAGAACTGCCTATAAACATCGTGGCAAAAGATTCTATCACTTCCCTCGCAGACAAGCTCATTTATGGGTTGAAGGATTATACGGAAAATCAGAATATGATGCTCATAAAGGCTTTGATATGGATAACAAAGGTATCGCCGTTGGTTTTGATGGGCATGTATCCGATAACACACGTATGGGTATTGCTTATGCATATACAATGAGTGAAGGTGAATCTGTTGGCCGTGATACAGAAGTTGATTCACATACCATTATGGTTTATGGCGAATATAATCCAAATCGTTTCTATACAAACTGGTTAGCCTTATATACTCGTTCAAACTATGAAGAAGAAAAGAAAGTTTTCCATGAACGTATTGATGCAGAATATGATGTTGATGTTTTTGCTGCTCAAGTTATGATGGGCAGAAAAACAGGACCATTTGTTTTTGGCGACTGGGCAACGGGTGTTATCTCTCCTGAATTAGGTTTAAGATACACTTACTTAAATCAACATGATTATACTGATCAAGCCGGCCAAAATGTTAAAGGCGGTAATGGTCATGTGTTAACCGGTGTTTTAGGGGCTCAATATACTATTGGTTACGCCATTTCACCAACATTGGCTTGGTATCCAGAATTCAGAGCTGCTCTTACATATGATTTCATCACTCCAGATATGGAAAATTCTGTTACTTTAGTAAACGGATCTCGTTATAAAGTTGTTACAGAAAACCTTGATCGATTTGGTGTTGAAATTGGCGCCCGAGTTGGCTTGGATGTCAATCAAAAAACTGAAATTGCCATTGAATATGAAGGTATCTTCAAAGGCGATTACACGAATCACACTGGTTTAGCCTCCTTAAAATATAAATTCTAAACCAGAGGTGGGAAAAGGCGAGTCAAAAGGCTCGCCTTTTTTGATATCTTAAATAGAAAAAATTTGAACTTTAGTAGCGAAAAAATGCTCAAAAGGGGAATAAATCAAAAAAACAACAAAGTTGTTCGATTCAAAAAGATAAATGAGATAAATGCGGAAGATAAACAGATAGCTAGGAGGCGCTTCACAACACGTAGTGTACAAAGAGAACGGGTACATGAGTGTTGGGAAGTGCCCCTAGATGCTGTTTAGAACCGCATTTCAAGCTTCAACATTCCTGAGTGTTCCTTATATTCCTTCCTGAACGCCCCATTATATTCAAGCTTCAATGTTGTGCGATCACCAAGCTTGGCTTCAACGCCTGTTGAGATACCAACACTTAAACGATCTAAGGCTTCAGCGTTTACGGTATATGAAGCACCGTTTGCAAGAGTGTTCAATGTGGCAACATCATCTGAGATTACATCATATCCCACATTAACCCCAACTGTTGGGCGAATCTTGCCTAAATCCCATGCACCTTTCACACCAACAATCGCAGTTAAGTAATCGCTTGAGGTGGCTTCAACCGTTGTTCCAAGCGTATCTGTATATCCTTCTTGTTTTACAGCAAGATATCTCAAACCAACTTCTGGTGTGATCACTGTATTTTCAAGCTTGATGTCATACCCAGTCATCACTTGAACACCCCAAGAATCCACATCATAGTTTGCGGTTCCCACACTTGATAACACTTGCTTTTGTTCATCATATTGCCCTCTGGAATAGGTGGCAAGACCACTCATCCACCAAGCGTTTGGTTGATAATACGCTGAGATGAAGCCCGTGTTCGTGTCCACCTCTGTGCGACGCAAATCTTCTTTTGCGGTTGTTTGGCTTGTAGCATATCCAACGCCAAGGGTTAAGCTTTCTGTCACTTCGGATTGAACACCAAGTGCTACACCGGTGCTTCTTGCTTTAAATCCATCACCCATTGTGGATTTTGTTTTATCATAAAGCCCTTTGATATAAACCTTAGCTCTTGCTTCTTCTTCGCCACCAGCGCGCCCTGTTGCAGAACCTTTCATCTCTCCCCCAACAACGTTACCAACAGCTCCAACATGGTTGCTAGCAACAGCTTGCACACCAGAGTGTTCACTTGTTCCAACAGCTTTTAAAGCTTTTTTGGCTGCTTCAACTTGCGCTTTATCATCTGATTGAAGTCCATCAAGAATTTCTTCTTGTATTTTTGTAAATCCTGGATGAGAGGTTTCAGAATCAATTAAAGAAACAGTTACCGCTGTTTGTGATGGATTCATCTCTAAACCCTTCATCAAATCAAGAGCTGTTTTTTTCTCAACTTGATAAGCCCCATTTTCAAGATCTTTAATGTTAAAGAAAAGATTTTCTTTTAATAAAATTCCATTATCTTGCTCAAATAATTGATATATCCCAGTTTCGGCATTAAAGTTTATGTCAAGAATCAATTTTGATGTTTCTGTTCCTGTAATGTTGCCAATTACTTGTCCATGTTCTTTTAATGAATTTATTCCTACTTTTAAAGTTGCTTGGTTTTCTATTTTTAAATCCCTAACATTAACTTTACTTGTTTGGATATCAAAAAGACCATTCTTTTTAATTGTAATTGTTCCAGAACCTGTGATACCACCACCTATCATCATATTCCCATCAATAATAATATCGCCATCATTATGGATATCGTTTAATGACTTATTAGCATAGTTATTTTTAAAAATACTTTCTCCTTTAAAAGTTATTGTTCCTATATTATAGATGGCACCACCCCATGCATCTGTTCCAGTTGCTGAATTATTTTTAAATGTGTTCAGTTCATTGTTAAAATAAATAGTTCCTTCATTATAAATAGCTCCGCCCTGGTTTGAAAGACTTCCTAAATCAACCGTGTTACCAATAAAATTTGTTGAATTGAAAAATTCAATATTACCTGAACCGTAATTATAAATAGCTCCACCTTTTGCTGATGTTTTACCTGTTGCCTTGATATTGATAAAATCCGCTGTTGATTTAAATTTAAGTATCCCACCATTTGATATACCGGCAGAAAAAGCGCTTTTTTCACTTTCAAATGTATTGTTCTTAAAAAGAACTGATTTTTCAAAAATAACAGTTCCATCATTCATAAAATTAGAACGCCCCCATTCTTTTGATTTTCCGGTATTATTTTCAAAAACAGCATCCCCTTTAAATGTTATTAAACTTTCTTGCGCAACATTATAAAGTATTGTTCCACCGGCATAGCCACCTCCGCTTTCTCCATAATTGTTTGCAAAATAAGCCTTTCCATTGACTGTAATGTTACCGGCTGCATGATTGTAAATACCAACACCCCAAAAAGAATTAGTTTGTGTTATTGCTTTGTTACCAATAAATGAAACATCTTGAAAATTGATGATACCTTGATTATTTATACCCACAGATGAAGCAATATTTTTTGCCTCTCCTTGGTTATTTTGAAAAAGTGCTGTTCCCAAAAATGTTATTTCACCATTTGTACCATTTCTTAATGTAACACTGTGAGCATTTTTTGTTTCAGAGATCGCCTTATTATCAATAAAGTCAACATCATTCAAATATAATTTTCCATCATTAAAAATGCCGGAAGAATGAGAATGATCTGATGAATGTGTTCTGACGGTAGTTGAAACAATTAATTTTTCAACACCTGATAAATCTAAATTGCCGGAATTAGACAAATTTGCCCCGTATAGAAAAGCTCCTGTTTCATCAATTTGGGGCTCCCCATTATAAATTAGGGTTAATTGATTGATATTTGATATGTTATATTCTGAGCCAGTGTTTGTGATTTCTACTCGTTTATTTGGATCTAATAGAGCTTCTAATAATTCTTCATTTGTTGTTGGATTTGTAATTGTTTCAGCCATAGATGGTAAGCAAAAAGAAAAAACCATTAGGTTCGCTAGGAGGCATTTTTTAAGAATGTTAAGATAACGTTTTTTAAGCTCTCTAAGAGTGGTGCGTGACGAATGAAACATAGTTGCCTCCTTTAAAATAAAATGAAAAATATTTACATAGCTTTTTCCTTTTGTTAATAATTTTAAGATGAAAAGTCGGAAATTTAACGGTCGTTAAATTTGCCTGTTTTTTAGCACAAAAATGATGCTTTAAAACAGGCTGTTTTTTGCTTCAATTTTAAGATGTTTTTTTAAGATAAAAACATAAAAAAAGCGTTTTTTATCATTTTTTATGTAATTTTTTAATAAAAAATAATCATTTAAAATCAGTTAATT
>JAZLCE010000016.1:0-28078 GCA_045614025.1 Alphaproteobacteria bacterium | reverse complement strand
CTTTGTGATACTTGAGCCTTTATCTTTGATTGTTCCTTCATTTAAAAGATCAGAAACAGTAACGCCTTCAAGAGTCATCTCGCCTTCGTTTCGGGAGGCTTCCATGATAACCGATCCGCTGGCTTTTAGCTCTCCTTTGTTCGTTACTGTTTCTGCCCTTGTTCCCGCCATTAACTCTAACTTCACGCCCTTAGCGTTAATAACGGTTCCAAGCTCTCCATTACTGACTGTTGCTTCCCCCTCATTCGTCAGCTCTGTTATTTTTGCCCCTGTTACGCTTAATTCGCCTTTGTTGGTGGCTTTGGCAACTTCGCCTCCTGTAACTGTTGCTGTTTGTTCGTTCATAAGTTCAGTTATCGTTGAACCTGAAGCTATTAATTCGCCTTGATTTTCAAGCTCAACAACTTCTGCATTTGAAAGCATTGTTTCACTAGCATTAACTATTTGCTCAACTTTTGAATCTGTTACATTTAATTTACCTGCGCTTACTTCAATTACCTGTTCTACCCCTGTTAATGTCACCTCTTCAACATTTAATGTTGCTCCATCAACAGTTATCTTTTTCGCCGTTAAAATGCTTTCTTCTTTACCATTCCCAACAATTGTTTTTTCATTCGCTGTCATGGTAACATCTGATTGCATTTCATACTCATTTGTCTTCCCAATCTTCATATTAAAGGAAGCATCCCCATCATATTCAGCAATTGATTTCATCACATCTAAATCCTCATTAAACTTAACAGCATTAATTGTGATTTGATTATCTTTTCCTGTTACCTCATAACTATACACATCCGTTGCAACAAGCCCTTTTTCTGAACCATAGGTTAATGTTCCTCCGCTCATTACTGTGGCTGTATAACTTTCTTTTATACCATTATCCAAAGCATCTTCTGATAAAAGCACATCTGTTAACTTTAAGTTTAAAATGGCTTCCTCACCAGCAATAATTTGATCTGTTACAAGTTCAAGACCATTTGCTCCTTTCACAATATCTACATCTATCTTCAAATCAGCCATGCCTTTTAATGCTTCAAATCTCACATTTTCTTCTTCGCCATCTTGCATATTTAAGGTGACGTTTTCTCCCATCTCATATGTGCCTTCATATAAATTTTGACCCAAGGTTAAATGAGCATCTTTAAACTGAGCTGTTCCCGCCCCGGCCACATCATCTGTTAAGGCATAGTTTGCTTGAACACCTGTTGCAATGGAATCAAAAAGCGCCGTTGAACCTGCACTTAATTTAAGTGCTGTTGTTAATGATGTTTTATTTTCCCCAACGGCTCCTGAATGGTGAACAAGTTTTGCCGTTCGCGTTTCATCTCCAATGTTGGCAGAATAATTAATTGTATTGCCATGGGTTTCTAATTCGCCACCAAGAATATTGTTTGTGCCACCCAAAAAGCTTTCAGATTTAGCAACTGTTTTTCCAATATATTGATTAAAGGTCCCTATAAATCCTTGATTATCTGAACTATCAAGGAAAGTTAAAGTGCTGTTGCTATATTTATTAACAATGCCTTGCGCATCTTTACTTGCAAATCCACCTTCTATAATTTCATCCCCCGTTATGGTTTCAGGAATTTGGCTCAAATTATCTGGCACTGCTCCAAAATTAATTGTGCCAACGCCATTAAAATAAACATCATTTCCTGTTGGTGCTCTGTTTCCACTAAATTCCACCCCATCTTTAAAAGTGACCACTCCACCTTCTAACCGAATGGCACCTCCTTGACTAGAGGCTGTATTATTAATAAATTCAACTTTTCCATTGAATATTCCACTTCCCATTGCACCACCACCATATGCTGAGTTTCCTTCAAATCTTGCAGTATTAAACTCAACTTTAGCTCCAACAGCTCCATACCAAACTGATGAATTACCAATAAATTCAGCATGTTTTATAAACTTATAACCTTCTCCAGCTCCGCCCCAAATAGCACCAGCAGATCCATAACCAGCTTTTCCTGATTTATTATTAATAAAATAAGCATCTTCTTCAAACACAATCAAATTACCCCAATTGGCAATTGCTGCACCATCAACACCTGTTTCATTTCCTTCAAATGTCACAATGTCTTTAAAAGTTATTTTACCGCCATAATTATTTTCGATAGCTCCACCTCTTAGGCCAGAAGACTCATTCCCAACGAACTCAGCTTTCCCGTTAAATTCAATTGTTCCATCATTATAAATCGCCCCACCATTCTTTGCTTGGTTGCCCGAGATGGTTTTGGAGCCATCATCATTATATTGAACGCCAAAATAAGAGTTGCCATTAAATTGCATGATTCCTTTATTATAAATGGCACCACCTTTGGCTTCGCCTGAAGAAGATGAGCTTTCAGCTTTATTCCCGATAAAGGTTACATCTGAAAAACTAATCCCTGCTGTTTTAATAGTTCCATCGCTATTTTTAGTGCCACTTTCATTATAGATAGCTCCACCATAAGCATTTTTTTCAGTCGACGCCACATTATTTTCCCTAAATGTTGAATCACCATTAAATTCAACGCTTCCGCTTAAATTTAAGATTACTCCACCTTGAGAAATCTCATTTGTTGCTTGCGCACTGTTTTCGATAAAGTCAACAACATCATTAAAAGTGATGGTCCCAGTTTCTAAACTAATCGCCCCACCCCTTTTGGCTTTATTCTTTTCAAACAAAGCACCTTTATCAAACAAAATTGTTCCATAAGTGCTAGATATAGCACCTCCAGATGTTGCTTGGCTCATTAACTCTGTTTCACCTGTTACTGGATCAATAATTTCTTTGCCTTTAAAAACGACGTTCCCTTTAAAATTAATCGTTCCATATTGATGATATAAACTACCACCACAACCAGTTTCCACAGAGTTCCCTTCAAAAACAATTGTTTTATCTGGATCATTAAAATTCAAGTTAGAAGATAAGTTAAATATAGCGCCACCATGTTTCCAATCCCCATCAAGTCTATTGTTTTTAAATTCAGCTCCTGAATTAAAATTAATTGTAGCATAATGATTGGCAATTGTTCCCCAACCAGTCCCTTTGTTATCATTAAAAATAGCATTATCATTGAAAGTGATAGTTCCACTATTGTTAAAAATAGCAGAACCTCTTACAGATGCTTCATTCCCAATAAATTCGGTTTTTCCGTTAAATTCAATTGTTCCTAATTCATTATCAATTGCACCACCATATTTTGCCTGGTTGCCCGAGATGGTTTTGGAGCCATCATCATTATATTGAACGCCAAAATAAGAGTTGCCATTAAATTGCATGATTCCTTTATTATAAATGGCACCACCATTCGCTTCACCTGAAGAAGATGAACTTTCCGCTTTGTTGCCAATAAAGGTTACATCGCTCAAAGTGATACCTGCTGTTTTAATCGTCCCATCATTATTTTTTGCTCCGCCTTCATTATAAATCGCTCCCCCATAAGCTTTTGTTGCCCCTTGCGCTATGTTATCTTGAAAGAGTGAGTTATTAATATCTACTGTTACAGTATTATAAATTGCTCCGCCAAAAGCCGATCCTAATTCAGAAATTGATTTATTTGATTTAAATTCCTGATATCCTAATTTAATTGTCCCAGCATTATAAATTGCACCACCTTTTGACTCATAACCATCTGCATGTGCAATAGCTTTATTCCCTTCAAATAAATGAATTATATTATCGGCCGTACTAAATGTTGTAGAACTATCATAATTATAAAGAGCTCCACCTAAAACTGAAAAATCATTTGATTCAACTATATTTTCTTTAAATACTGTATCTTTTTGAAATTCCAAATTTCCAATATTATAAATAGCACCTCCAATGTGATCAGAGTTATTTTTTTCAAATAGGACAGAACTTGAAAACAATATATTTTTACGCGAATTATAAATAGCACCACCTTCACCCCCTTGAACTTTTAATTCATCATTAATTATAGCATTAATAGATGTTGCTCTATTTTCTCTAAAGGTAACATCAACATCAGAAAACATCAAAGAAGCATAATTATAAATAGCACCACCACGCCCACGGTTCAGTGATGATATTACTCCATCTGTTGATGTTGTATATGCTATTGCCTCATTTCCTTCGAAAAGAACATTACCAATATTATTACCATCTGTTGATATAAATGTTACATCAGTTTCAACAAAAAAAGCACCACCATCTCCTGATTTGTTATTTTTAAAAGTAATGTTATCCTTATAAATGGTGTGTGTACCATCAACAGTTGAACTTCTTATTGCGCCCGAATATTCTTTTGATTTTCCTCCCTCAAATGAAACATTTTGTAAAACTAAAGAACCAGCACCATTTGAAATAAACCTTGATGTTGTATTTTCAGAATTAATAAATGCTACATTTTTTAAATTTAAGACTGCATAGGGTTGCATAGAAATACCCAAACTATCCTTTATAATTGCATTTTCGATGTCCATCGTTTCATAACCTAACAGAAAAGCTATTTCACCAATATTTTGAAGAGTAATATTTTTAATTTTTAAATTTAAATCATTGAAAACATCATTTCTAAATAAATTAATCTTATTCGTCGATGCATCAATAATATATTTACTCGGATCAATTATTTGACCTTCAATATCATCTGTTCCTATTAGGGCCTTTTGTTTTGAACCAGGATTACCCAGAGATGGGACAGATCCATCTGCTGTTGTCATATTGTAAATTATTGTTCCATCTTCTCTAACAGTTTTAGCTTGATCTTCAATTTGGGACAAATTAAAAACTGTTTCTGTTTTTGATCTATAAAATTTTCCCAAAGAACCTGTTGGTAAAGTTTCTTCCGCCATAGTTGGTAAAACAAAAGAAAAAGCCATTAAATTCGCGAGGAGGCATTTTTTAAGGATATTGAGATAGCGTTTTTTAAGCTCTCTAAGTGTGGTGCGTGAAGAATGAAACATTGCGTGCCTCCAAAAAAATAAACGAATTTAATTTACATATCAAAATCCTTTTGTTAACTGTTTAAGACGAAAAGTCGAAAATTTAATGGTCGATAGATTTGCTAGCTAATTGGCAAAAAATGATGCTTTAAAAATGGCTGTTTTTGGTTGAAAAAATAAGGTGAATTTGCATATTTTTTGTGTTTTTGCTGATTTTTATGTAATTTTTTAATAAAAAATAATTATTTAAAATCAATTAATTAGAAGAAAATGCTTTAAAAGGGCGTATTTTTTTTGAAAAATTTTCGGCTCAAAATTCAAAACCCATGGTATAATGAAAGTATAGGGGGATGAAAATAGGGAATAAAAAACGACCCTTAGATTGCCGACACATAAATAACAACTAACCCTTTGAAAAAAGAAACTGTTTTTCAAAAAGATTCATATGTTTAATAAAAAAAACGAGTGTAACTTGTTTGTTACACCCGCTTTATAAGTGATATCTTTTATTATTGATATCTTAATGCATCAATTGGATCCAATTTCATGGCTTTTAGAGCTGGCATTAAACCAGAAGCAACCCCAACAACAACGGCAACTGTCACAGAAATAATCACTGACCACATTGAAATTGGCACTTCTTTTCCCAAAAAGGCACCAGCTGCTTGGGATAAAGCAATTCCCAACACCATACCAACAAAACTTCCCATAAAAGAAATAATCACAGATTCTGTTAAAAATTGGAACATAATCCATTTATTTGAAGCACCTAAGGCCTTTCTTGTTCCGATTTCCCTTGTTCTTTCCGTTACAGATACAAGCATCATATTCATAATTCCAATACTTCCAACAAGCAAGGAAATAGAAGCAATTGATGCCAATAAAACTGAAAGGATAAATCCAACATTTCTAACCTTTTCAACCATATCAGTCATTAAACGCACAGTAAAATCATTATCAACACCATCCCTTAAATGATGACGCGCTCTTAATTGATATTCAATTCGATTGGCAACCGCTTCCATTTTATCTTCACTATCAGTTTTCACAAAAGCAACATTGGTAAACTGCGGTCTAAATCCAGAATGAATGCGTTGCCGAAAAGTTGTGGCCGGCATCATCACAATATTATCTTGATCATCCCCCATCAAACCATCGCCTTTTGGTTTTAAAGTTCCAATCACAGTAAACGGACGGCTTTTTAAACGGATCACTTTTCCAATTGGATCTTGAAGCCCAAATAATTCTTCAACAATTGTTTGTCCAATCACAACATAGGGTCTACCTGTTTTTAAATCCTTTTCGCTAAACATAGCCCCTTTATCAATTTCCCAGTTTCCAATTTCAAGATATTCTGGCGTTGTTCCTGCAACACTGACCCCATAATTATTTGATCCATAAACGGCTTGAACTGCAAAATTAATTAGATATGAAGCTGTTTTAACATCTTTTAAATTCTTTAAGGATTCAACATCATCAAAAGTAACACTTGGACGCCCTCTTCCACCTCGAACCCCTCCGCTCACGGTTTCACCAGGGCCAATAATGATTAAATTTGTTCCCATTGAATCAAATGTTTTGGTGATTTCAATTTGAACGGCTTGACCGGCGGCCACCATTAAAACAACGGCTGCCACACCAATTAAGATACCCAGCATTGTTAAAAAGGTTCTGAGCTTATAGGCTCCAATTGAAATCCATGCTTCTTTGATTATTTGAAAAAACATCAGTTCTCCTTTTTATATTTTGAGCGCAAGCCATCATATTCTTTTTCACCATCATGAATTTTGATCATTCTTGTGGCAAAATCAGCAACATCTTCTTCATGCGTTACCAAAACAATTGTAATCCCTTGTTGATTTAACTTTGTAAACAAAGCCATAATTTCATCTGAAGTCGCTGTATCCAAGTTTCCGGTTGGTTCATCAGCAAAAATAATTGAAGGGTTATTTACCAATGCTCTTGCAATGGCAACACGTTGTTGCATACCGCCTGAAATTTGAGTTGGCAAACGATCTTCATATCCTTTAAGACCCACAACAGAAAGCATTTCAACTGCTTTTTTATATCTTTCTTTTTCGCCAACGCCTCGATAAATCAACGGCATGGAAACATTATCAGCAATGCTGCGTTTCATAAGCAAATTAAAGTTTTGAAACACAAAGCCAATTTTTTCGCCCCGAACAATTGCAAGTTCATTATCAGTTTTTAACGAAACCAAATCGCCTCGCAAATAATATTTGCCACTGGTTGGCCGATCCAAGCATCCTAAAATATTCATCAACGTAGATTTACCTGATCCAGAATGCCCCATAATGGCAACAAATTCTCCAGCTTCTATTTTAAAAGAGATATGTTTCAACACTGACTGGCTCATTCCACCCGCCATATAATATGTTTTGCATAAATCTTTTACTTCAATAACTGTTTGTTTTGCTTGTTTCATTATTTCCTGCCATTTTTTTGAAGATATTCTGTAATAAATGAATCCCCTTCTTTTAATCCATCTTTTACTTCAACATAAGAAGCATCCATAATTCCCCTTGTGAACACAATTGGATAAATTTTACCCTCTTTAAATTGATATACAACACTTTGATTTTGGTTTAAATTTAAAGAAACCTTTGGTAAGAATTTGCGAACAAAAGCATTTGGTTTATATTGCAAGGCTGCCGTTGGAATTCTTAAAACATCCGTTACATCATGAATGATAATTTGAACAAAGGCCGTCATCCCTGGAAGAAGTTTACGAGAAGAATTATCCACTTCAATAACAACTGTATACATCACAACGTTTGATTCTTCAGTTGGCGAAAGTCGAACTTGCTTAATCACCCCTTCAAAAGAATCATTTGGATAAGCATCCACCGTAAACGTTGCTTTCATGCCTGATTTAATTGAGCCGATATCTGCTTCTGCAATACTTGCTTCAATTTGCATTTTGGATAAATCTTCAGCAATTGTGAATAATGTTGGAGTTTGAAGGCTTGCTGCCACAGTTTGCCCCTGCTCCACTTCTTTTGAAATAACAGTACCAGAAACTGGTGAAGTGATTTGCGCATATCCATAATTACGCTCAGCTTTATTATAATCAGCTGTTGCAGTTAACACATCTGCATCTGCTATAGCAAGATTAACTTCAGCTTCTTCTAAAGTTGCTTTAGCAATTAATTTATCTTTATAAAGTTTTTCATATCTTTTAAAGTTCAAATCAGCAACCTTTTTCTTGGCATGAGCCAAATCAAGGCGCGCTTTAGCATCATTTTTATTTTCAACCAAAACAGCCGTATCTAATTTAGCAAGCAATTGCCCTTCTTTAACTTCATCATTATAATCAACCAACACATGCTCCACAATGCCAGAAACTTGGGTTCCAACAGATACCGTGTTAATTGGTTGAATCTTCCCTGATGCCGTTACTTCTTCAACAATTCTGCCTTTTTCAACTTTTAAAATTTCAAAATCAGAAGATTTTAATGCATCTTCTTTTCCTTTCAAGAAAAAAACACTGCCGCCAATAATTCCAATTAAAATAAGACTCCATAAAACTTTTTTCATTAAAATCTCCCTATTGCACGATATAATTTGGCTTTACTTGTTAAAACAGAATAATAAGCAACAATCACTTCTTTTCTTGCCGTTGAAAGCTGAGAACCAGCTGTTAACAAATTTAAAATATCTCCTTTTCCAACTTGATAGGAAGCAAAAGCCACTCTTTCATTTTCTTTAGCGCTTTCTAAAGCTTTTTTCGTGATATCATAAGAAGAAACCGCTGTTTCATAATCATGATACGCCGTCCAAACTTCATTTTTCACCATTTCAGTTACATCTTCTTTTGAAAATAAAGCTTGTTCTTTTTGATATTCTGCTTCTTTTATTTTATATGTGGTTGAAAATCCAGTAAATAAAGGCACAGAAATATTCACCCCAACAGAAGAACCATATTGATATGAATTATCATGATGCCAATCATCATTAATCCCTGTTTTTGCAGAAAATGAAACTTTTGGCATTCTTGATGCTTTTTGTGCTTTCACATTTGCAACAGCAGCCTCAACTTCCTTTTGGCTTTTTTGGATTTCTGGTCTTAATGAAAGAGCTGTTTCAATCATTTTTGAAACACTCATATCTCCCATTTCAAGTTTTGTTAAATCTTTATCATTCTTTGGTTTTGAAAGATTAAATTTTGTTTCTGGTGAAACGTTTAATAAAGAAGCTAACTTACCTTGACTTGTTTTAACCTGATTTTGGGCACGCACAACTTCTAAACGAGATTCTTCATAGCTTGTTTTTGCCAATAATTTATCACTTAATGAAACCAAGCCAAGTTCATAACGCTTTGAAGATTCTTCATATGATTTTTTAAAACTGGCTTCGCTTGTTTTGGCGCTTTTTAAAATTTCTTCAGCACCTAACAATTCAAAATAGGCATTATTAATGCTTAATAACGTATCTTTGAGTAAGGCATTATATTGAAATCCCGAAGCATCCAAATATTTTTTTTCTCGTTCAAGCCGAGCTGATCTTCCCCCAAAATCATATATTAACCATGATAAAGCAATATTTGCTGAATACGGATCTGTTTCAAAAGAAGAGGTATTTTCAGAATCAGAATATGTTTTTGAAAAAGAGCCATCCACCGTTATTGTTGGCAAATATTCCGACTTTGAAAGGCCATATCCTGCTTCAGATGCTTTTAATTGCATATACCCCTTATTTAAAACTGGATTATTGCAAATACCAATTTCCAATAATTCAGGCAAACCTAACTTATTATTTGTTATTTCTTTATCAATGCACCCTTCTGGTGCTTTTGCACTTAAAACCGAAAAAGGATCTAAGGCCATTGCATTTAATGAAGCAAAAAAAATACAAGCTGTTAACAATAAATTTTTTTTCATATAAAACTCCTTATATGAACTTAAACGAGAAGTCCCCCAAAAATGTTCAAATATTTATTCAAATAGTAATATGAGTGATATTATCCTGTCAATATTTTTTTCTTTTAAAAGAAAAGACTTGTATTTAACGTGAAGTTCATATAAACTATTTTTAACTAAAAAAGGAGTTATAAAAATGGATAAAATTATAAAAAAAATTGAAGCATTAAATCATTTAAATGAACAAGCTCATAACCCTAAAATTTTATGGGAAGAAATGAAACTTGTTTCAGATAAATCATTCAAATTACAAGAAGAAATTTTAGAACTTATTCAAAAAACAGAAGAAAAAGAAACTGATATTGCTGTTTTACAACAACTTTTTTCAGCAAGAGAAATCGTTTGGGATTTAATAGATTCTATTGCTGAACAAGAACTTTTTATCAAAGAAACAACTCATGCACCTCAAAAGAAAAAAGGGTGCTGTAAAAAGAAAAAAGAAGACTCTTGCTCTCATGAAGATGAAAAATGTTGCTGTTGCCATAAACACGATTAAAAGGAGTGATTTATGACTGAAAATTTAAAAAACCTTTCTTTTGAAGAAGCTTTACAAGAACTTGAAACCGTTGTCAGACAACTTGAAACAGGCAAAGTTAAGCTGGATGATGCAGTTAAAGCTTATGAAAAAGGCATTATGCTTAAAAATTTATGCGAAGAAAAACTTAAAAATGCAAAATCTAAAATAGATGTTTTAGTCATAGACAATAACTCTACCCCCACCAAAATGGAAGATTTTGATGAAAACATTAACGGATAAATTAACAAAAGCTAGACAACAAACAGATGAGGCCTTTATAAAAGCCTTTTCTGATTTGATGCTCCCCAATAATGAAGTTGCTCAAGCTGCTCATTATTCTTTTGTTGGAGGGGGAAAAGCTTTAAGGCCTTTTTTGGTTTTCACAATTGCTGATCTCTTAGGTTTAGAAAAACAATCCGCCACTCAAATTGCATTGGCTGTTGAAATGGTTCATGCTTATTCTTTGATTCATGATGATTTACCATCTATGGATAATGATAATTTACGTCGCGGAAAACCAACTTGCCATATTCAATTTTCTGAAGCAACTGCAATCTTAACTGGCGACGCCCTACTTACAAAAGCTTTTGAAATTTTATCAGAAGAAAAAACTCATATAGACGCCTCTATTCGCTGTCAATTAATCTCCCTTCTTTCAAAAAGCGCGGGCATCAATGGAATGATTGGTGGACAAGTTCTTGATTTAAATGGAGAACATAAAAGCTTAACTCAAGAAGAAATTTATCTGATACAACAATTAAAGACAGGTGCGCTCCTTCATTTTTCTTGCGTTGCTCCTGCTATTGCGGCTCAAGCTGATTCAAATCTCATCCATAAATTAGAAAAATATGCTCAAGCAATAGGTATTTTGTTTCAAATTACGGATGATCTTTTGGATGCTATAGGAGATGAAAAACTTGTTGGCAAAACGCTTCAAAAAGATAAAAAATCAAATAAATCAAACTTTGTGACACTTTATGGAAAAGAAACAGCTCTTTTAAAGGCAAAAAAAATTCATAGTGATGCCATATCCTTATTGACACAAACCCCTATATTATCGCAAAATAACCTTTTAAAGGCTTTAACAGACTTTATCTTGATAAGGAAATATTAAAATGGCATTATTGAAAAAGGATGAATTAAAAGTTTTTTTGGATCGACTTTTTGAGTTATATCCTCACCCAAAATGCGAGCTAAACTATAAAAATCATTTCACATTACTTGTGGCAATTGTTTTATCCGCTCAAAGCACAGATAAGGGCGTTAACAAAGTTACAGAAAAACTTTTTAATGAAGCCTCTACACCAAAAGAAATGCTTGCACTTGGCGAAGAAAAAATTAAACAACATATCCGATCCATTAATTATTTCAATAATAAAGCAAAATCCATTATCACTCTTTCAAAACAACTGATTGAAGAATATAATGGTGTTGTTCCAAATACCGTTGAATCCTTATTAAAACTTAGTGGAGTTGGGAAAAAAACAGCCAGCGTTTTTTTAAATGTTGCATACCAAGCCCCGCTTATCGGCGTTGATACCCATGTATTCAGACTTTGCCATCGATTGAATATTTGTAAAGGAAAAACGCCTGAAGAAGTTCAAAATAAACTTCATAAAATTATACCAACGGATTACAAAGTTGATGTTGCTTTGGCTCTTATTTTACATGGCAGATATACTTGCACTGCTAAAAATCCAAAATGCCAAAACTGTGCTCTATATGATATTTGCACCTCTAAAGAAAAAAGGGAATTTAAATGAAAATTATTTTATTTTTTTGTTTTTTCATCTTTCATCTAACAGCAATTGCTCAAAGCTATTCGCCTGAACAATTGCTCAATCCAAAAAATAAAAATAATTTTGCTGAACATATCTCAAAAGTTTCTTCTGGGGAACCTGTTGTTAAAATAGGAGGTGGACGCATCAAACCACAAGGACCAAAATTAAGCGTTACATCTGCAAAAGAACTTCAAGAAAAAGATATTCCTTTAAATTTGATTTATAACATCAAAACACCTTTTGGAATCAAAGAAACTGCAGGCAACACAGATCATACAACAGATTTTTACACAAAAATTCAAATTATCGACAATCAAAATCTTTTAATTCATGAAAATATTCAATTTATTACAACTAAGCCAACAAAAATCGAACGTATTTTACCTCTTTCTTTAAAAAACCAAAAAAACATGATCCCATTTGAAATATCTGTTCTTTCTTTTGAAGTCAATGGCAAGAGCATCAATTATGATATTCAACAATCAAAAGAAAGCTTTCAAATTCAAAGTATAAAAGAATTCCCTGTTGGCGTTCATTTAATTAACTTTAAATACATATTAAAAAATGGCATTCAAAATATCAACTCAATGAGCCAACTATTTATCAGTATCACAGGATCAAAATGGCCTCTTCCTATTAATAGATTCCGTGCAATTGTTTTATACCCCAATATTCCTGTCAATTATCAAAAAGATTTATTGTTTGGAAGTAACAATATTTCCGTTAACGAAGGAGTCCACATCTCAACAGATATAAAGGGGAATACGATTTATAGCAATACCCGCCCTCTTCCAGCTTTTTTAGATGTTCGTGTTTTTGAAACTTTTAATGGGAAAAACCTTCCTCTAAGTTTCAATCAAACATTTTTTGAAAAATATTTCAAATTTTTGCTTTGCTTTGGTTCAATCTTTTTTCTTACACTTTATATAATTGTTTCAAACAGCTACTTAAAGAAGGCGGCTAAAAGAGGTGAAAACACCTTAAAAAAAATAAATGATTTAAAACCATGTGTTTTAATGTTTTTAACTCATAAAAATTTTACTTTTGATATATTATCAAATTTCAAATCCATTGAAAAAACATGCAAAAAATCTCTTTTAAGAACAAAAATCCTTCGCGCTTGTTTCAAAACAAAATGCTTAAGCATTCCGCTTAACTTTGTTTTAAAATGTGTTGCTCTTTTATTTATTCTTTATAAATATATATTAACTGGGCTTATTTTATTCATTATTATTATGCACCCTCTTTTCTTAGAAGGATATCAAAAAAATATGACTTTAATTAATATAACTCTTTTCATTTATCTTATTGAAGTTATTATCTTTTACAAAAAAACAATCAAACCCATCTATCAAAAAGATATAGCCGATTTTAAAGAAAAAATTTTAAATCCATATTTATGTTATGGACTAAACACAAAAACAATTCTTTCTTTTTATAAACGCTATTATAAAACTGTTTATATACTTGACCTCCATCAAAAGCTAAAACAAGTTATTGAACAACAAACAAAAAATATTTCTCTTCCCTCATTGAACTCAAAAGGAAAATAAAATGTTAAAACCATATATATTTTATTTTATGACTTCTTTTTTATACATTTATCCAACACTTGCTCAAGAAACTTTGGAGACAACAAATTCCAATCAAGAAGACATCATTGAATTATCTGCCCCCTTATACGGTCAAATAAAAAAAAGTAATATTGCCAAAATTCAAGAAAGATACAATAAAGCCTTTGATGATGATCAACGTATTGAGCTCTATCTGAAAACACCTTATGAAAAAAGACAGTATATTTTCCCTATGATTCATGCAGCTCCTTTTATTTCACATAAAATTAAGAGCCATCCTGAAATTATTATTTGGAAAAACAAAATTCCAACTAAAATCGCTCCTCAACTGGCAGAATTTTCAAAAACTCATTTAGAAAATTTATCACCTTTTTATTACATATATTTAGATCCAGATTTTTGGAATCCTCCTTATCCTGAATCAGAACACAATAACTCTTTTAATAATCCTTTCTCAATGATGAGCGAAAAAGAGATTGATTATGTTTATCCAACTCTGAAACAACTCTTTAATTTATCAGATGATCCAAATGATAGCTATCTAAAAACAACAATCACTGAAAATGATATCGTAACCATAAGCAACGTTATTGCTGATTTAGATTCTTACAATAAATCAATTAAAACTCCTAATACCTTAACTTTAGAACTTATTAATTTACAAAAAGATCAAATGAACCGATCTATTGCAGATCCATTTAAAATGTTTGTGATTTCTCTTAAAAAACTGGGACAAGAGGAGCAATTTTCTGATTTTTTAAAAAAACACAATATTGCTTCTATGGAAGAATTTGCTCAAAAAGCTGATTTAATTTTAAAATCTTTCCAAATTTTACACTTAAATTTAAATGCAGCTATCGATATTAACCATAATCGATTTAATTATCATATAAAGCCGCTTGATGAAAAGGATTTTGGAGAAAAGGATATCACTCCAATTGAAATGTATAGCCGCTTGCATCAAGCAAAAAGTGGTGATGTATACTTTGTTAAAAAATATCTTCCCCAATTAAAAAATATTTTCAAAACAAAGTTTATTGAATCTGGCATTATGATTTTTGTTGACTAACACAAAAAGAAAAGATATACTGCTTCGAAACAAAAGGAGTTTTAAAATGGTTTGGACACCAGAGAAAATTAAGTTATTAAAAAAATTATGGCTCAAAGGAAAAAGTACCATTGAAATCGGCAAAGAATTAGGTATGTCTAAAAATGCTGTTGTTGGGAAAGTTCATCGATTAGAATTGGCTGCTCGTCCATCGCCAATCAAAAAGAATCAAAAACAAGGTGAACAAAAACAAAAGCAAGCCGCCCAAATCAAGCAAAGCAAAGTTTCATTGATGGATTTAAAATTAAATTCATGTCGTTGGCCAATTGGTGACCCAAAAGATGAAGATTTTCACTTTTGTGGTGCAGATACAGTAACAGGAAAACCATATTGTTCTGAACACTGCAAAATCGCTTACACTTCTTTAAAAGAATTAACATTGCAAAATGCAAAAGCGAAAAAAGAAAAAGAAGAAGAACTTAAAGCAATGATTGAAGATGACGTTGAAGAAAACGATACATCAGACAATCCAAAAGAAACAAAAAAGAAATCCTCTTCTAAAAAAGCAGCAAAATAATGACACCTGACTCAAAAGAAACCATTTGTCTTGTTGATGGATCTGGTTATATTTTTAGGGCATTTTATGCCCTTCCCATTATGACCAGAGCAGATGGCACCCCTGTTAATGCCGTTTATGGTTTTATGAATATGTTGATGAATCTGGTTTCAGAAAACAGATGCTCACATATTGTTGTTGTTTTTGATGCCAAACGCAAAAACTTTAGAAATGATATTTTTTCAGCTTATAAAGAAAACAGGAAAGAAACGCCTCCTGAATTGGTTCCTCAATTTCCACTTATTCGAAAAGCAAGTGAAATTTTAAACATTCCTTGGATTGAAATGGAAGGGTATGAGGCAGATGACTTAATTGCAACTTATTCTCAAATTGCAACAAAAAAGGGATGGCATACAACAATTGTTTCTGCCGATAAAGATTTAATGCAACTGATGAGTGACACTGTTTCTTTATATGACCCAATGAAAAAGAAAATCATCACAAATGAAGATGTGTTAAATAAATTTGGTGTTCTTCCCGAAAAAGTGACTGATGTTCAATCTCTTATGGGCGATTCAACGGATAACATTCCTGGTGCAACAGGTATCGGTCCAAAAACGGCTGCTGCCCTTATTAATGAGTTTGGCTCGCTTGAAAACTTATTAAATAATATTAACACAATTAAAAATGAAAAAAGACGCGCCATTTTAGAGCGCGATAAAGATCAAATTTTAATTTCGCAAAAACTGGTTACACTCAATAATCAAGCTCCAGTTTCAGAGGATTTATCTGCTTTTAAAGCAAAAGAACCCCATATCGAAACTATTGAACAATTCTTAATTGAAAATAATTTCAAAAGCTTACTTGCCAAAATTTCAAACTGGTCAATATCAAGAAAAAATGATGTTGCTGAAATAACAAAAAAAACTCTTATTGAAAAAAAATATTCGCTTATTCAAACAAAAGAAGACTTGGAAAAATGGATTGACCAAATTCATCAAAAAAAACTTTTTGCCATTGATACTGAAACAACTTCTTTAAATACTCAAGAAGCTAAAATTGTTGGCATTTCTTTATCAACTGAGCCTGGGCTTGCCTGTTATATTCCGTTAGAACATGGGAAAAAAGAAGTCGCTTCAACTGATTTATTTTCTTTTAATGAACCCATTAAAAAACAAGAGAATCAATTAGATAAAAATTTTGTTCTTTCTAAAATAGCCCCTCTTCTTAAAGATGAAGCTATCAAAAAAATTGGTCATAATATTAAATATGATTTACATATCCTTGCAAATGAATATAAAGACCAACCTTTTGAAATTAACAACATTGAAGATACAATGATTTTAAGCTATGTGTTAAATGGCGTTGAACATGGGCATGGCATGGATGAATTAGCCTCACTTTATCTTGATTACACAACCATAAAATACCAAGATGTTTGTGGCACAGGGAAAGATAAAATCACTTTCGATGAAGTTGAACTTGACAAGGCTTTAGATTATGCCGCCGAAGATGCAGATATTACTTTAAGACTATATCATACACTGAATGAAAAATTAACAAATGCTGACTTAAAAAAAATATATTCAGATATTGAAATGCCTCTTGTTCAAATCCTTTTCAACATGGAAAGAGCTGGCATTAAAGTGGATAGCAGTCATTTAAATTCGTTAAAAACATTTTTTGCCCAAGAAATTAATCGTCTTACAGAAGAAATTTATGCTTTGGCTGGTGAAGAATTTAATATTAATTCTCCTGCACAACTTGGCAACATTTTGTTTGAAAAAATGGGGCTTCAAGGTGGTAAAAAAGGCTCAAAGGGAACATATTCAACTGATGTTAAAGTTCTTGAATCTTTAGCAGAAGAAGGCCATGAAATTGCCAAAACAATGTTGGAATATCGCTCTGTTGCCAAGCTTAAAAGCACATATGTTGATGCCCTGCTCGGTTTAACGGATAAACAAAGTCGAGTTCATACTTCATATATGCAAACAACAACAAGCACAGGACGGTTATCATCAACCGATCCGAATTTACAAAACATTCCTATTAAAAATAATGCAGGAAAAGAAATTCGCAAAGCATTTATTGCTAAACCGGGATATAAAATTGTTGCTGCCGATTATTCTCAAATTGAATTAAGGCTCATGGCTGATGTTGCAAATATTAAAAATTTAAAACAATCTTTCCTAAATAATGAAGATATTCATACAAGAACAGCCGCTCAAATTTTCAACACACCTATTGATGAGGTTTCTTCAGATTTAAGACGACAAGCCAAAGCCATTAATTTTGGTATCATTTATGGTATGAGCGCCTTTGGATTATCCAATCAATTAGGCATTTCCAGAACAGATGCAGCTAAATATATTGATGCTTACTTAAAAGAATATCCTGAAATTAAAGATTATATGGATCAAACCATTCATTTTGCTGTTCAAAATGGATATGTTTTAACTCCTTTTAAACGAAAATGTTTTATTCGCGGAATAACTGATCCTAAAACAAAAGGGCTTGCCTCTCGCGCAGCCATTAATGCACCAATTCAAGGTGGCGCAGCCGATATCATTAAAATGGCAATGATCCAAGTTTCAAAAAAACTAAAAGAATCCCAATTAGATGCAACTCTTTTATTGCAAGTGCATGATGAACTTGTTTTAGAAGTAAAAGAGGATCATGTTGAAGAGATAAAAACTCTTTTGAAACAAACAATGGAAAATGCTGTTCAACTTTCAGTTCCACTTATTGTTGAAGTTGGCGTGGCCGATAATTGGAAAGATGCTCATTAATTAATGACCTTAAGCTTTTAAAACAGTTACATATACAACTCATATAATATCTTAAACTCAAGTTTTAGGAGAGTAAAAAATTAAAGTATAACATACCAAAGTTAACAAATTCAAAAGACAAACAAGGTAAAAAAATACTTTTCTATTTATTTGAACCCCAAATAAATAAATTTAAAATGAATTAAAAAATATAAAAATTACCCTATTCTAGAATTCCTATCTCTATTTGGATCCACATTCTCTGTTTGAGCAACAGAAGATCCTGCCATTCTTAGGATATCATTTAAAGCAAGAGGCATTCCGCATGCCGCTCTTTGGATTAATTGAATAATTCCAGGAAGTTGGGATAAATCCGTATTTTGTTCGGTTGTAGCTGTAGCATTAACTGGCACTCGATTTCGGCCATATCTAGCCCGTCTCGCTTCTGTTTCAGCATATTTTTGCCGTCTATCCGTTGCTGGATTATAAGATCTTGCCGCTTTTAATGCCAACGATTCACCACCAAGAATGCGCCCATTTTCTTGCATTGAAATGGCCATTGTCATATCCGCTCTAAACTGTGGATCCGAAAAGTCAAGCCGTGTGTTAAAATCAATTTCATACCCTTTATTTCTTAAAAAGGCTAACACATTTTTAGCATATAATGACGGATTATTATTCCCATCTCCACTTGGAGCATAAAGGGCAAACATTTCTCTCAATGTCATGCAATCATATTTTCGATATAAAAGAGAATTTAAAGCAAGATATCCCTCTTCTAACGTTGCATATTTTGCATATCCCTTGCCAGATCTTATACATCCTGGATTATTATTTCTTACACCTACTCCCATTTTTTCCTCCATAAATAAACAATGTTATTTATATAGTATAACATAACTTTTAAATTTTGACAAATAAAATCATCTTCCATTTCGTTGTTGATGCGCAATCATGGCATCAAAAGCCCTATTTGCATCATCCTGATATGCCCCAGCTTCTTCTCGTGTCACCCTATGATTATTATCTTTATCTAACCCATCAAGCGCCATACGAAACTCTGATCTGGAAACCTGTCCATCGTTATCCATATCAAGCTCATTAAAGCGCTCTCCAATAACTTGAGCAGAAGAATCCCCCAAAATGTGTAATAAATTAAGCTTCCCATATCTTTCCGTATATTCATTTCTATCAATAGAATCTTTATGATACGTAGCAATACGGAGCAAAGCACCCAAAAATCCACGAGCCTCCATTTCCTCTTTTGTTACCTCTCCATCTTTGTTTGTATCTAGCAATTCTTTAGCTGTTTCCAATTCCAACCTATCAATTTTCCCATCTTTATTTTGATCTATAACCGTGAATTCAATTTGATTAAGTAGTTCATATTCCGAATGAAATAATTCAGAAACCGAATCTTTATTAAGATAAGCATCAACTATTTTCCCAGAAACAGAACCTATACTTGATGTTTCATTAACAATCTTTTTCGATCCTTGAACCCCTGGTATAAATAGTGAAAAAATGCCTGTAAATGCATTACCAATCCAAGAAAAAAACTCTGAAACTTTTTCAAAAAAATATAACCGCGGTGATTGAGCTATTGCCTTAGCTTCATCAACCTTTATTAAAGATTGACTTGCTTCCCACTTCGAAGCAGTCAGATCATAAGCCGTTTTTACTCTACGCACCGATGCAACCGCGCCTGTTACCGCTCCAGCTCCCGGCACAACATCTTCTGTAACCCCAATCGCTATATTGCCCACATGCTTAACAACTTTTTCCGCAGTCCCATCATTATCATCAACTTTGAATTTTACCTCAGCCTGTTCATGGAAGTCCCGAATAGCATCTAACTCTGGTTTTTCATCTTCATAATATGCAAAATGGTTATTTTTTGTCATAATTTATCCCCATACTATTTTATCCCCATATTATTTAGTATAGCATAAAAAAAAACAAAACAAATAAAAAAATCAAGTTATCAAAAAAAATATTCTCTTATAACGCCCGATTTTCGCTTTTTTTAAAAATTTTTTCATTTTTTTTAACTTTTTTTCATTTTGTCTATTTTCTTTCAAGTTTTTTTGGTGTATAGTCAAAAAAACAAAACAAAAAACAAAAGGAGTTATCTATGGAAGAAATTATTTTCCCCAACCAAATCAGAATGTTTCGCCGCGTTCGCGGAAAAACAATGAAAAGTTTAGCTGATGCTTTAGGTTTAAGTTTATCTGCCATTTCAAAAATTGAAAAAGGATATAGACGCGTTGATGAAGTGCAACTTAAAAAAATATCTGCTTTTTTAAATTGCCCAAGTGACTCTCTTTTTGTGAGCGAACGTTCTTCTCAACCAGAAGTTATTAAAGCTTGGAAACGCGAACAAGAACGCAGACAAAAAATAAACTCTGGTTCTGGATTAAAAACTCTTGGGGCTGGGTTAAGATATTTGCGCGGCGAAAAAGGTTTAACATTATATAATGTTGCCAAAGGTGCTAAAATGACTCTTTCTGTTTACCACCGTATTGAAATGGGACAACGTGAAGTTGATGAAAAAACTTTTAAAGATATTGCCCATGCGCTTGGTTATTCTGAGACAGATTTACAACTTAAAATTTATGAACTTGATATGTCTGGAGCCTTAGATGAACTTAAAGCTCTTGATGGCAAATCTGGTGTTTTCACTTCTAAAGGTGGATATAATGATTTACCAGTCAGCCGTTTTATGATTAGAACAGCTGACTCTCAAGAATTTTCTGTTCCAATTTATGGTTTCCCTGCCGAAGGAGATCAAGTTTTAGTTAACAAAAAACAATCCGTTGGCTCTGTTCTTTGCCCTTCAACTCTTTCAAATGAAGAAGATTTATATGCTATTCGTTTGAAAAATCAAGTATTGGGTCCAGCTGTTCCAACAGATGCTGTTTTAGTTGTTTCCCCTAAAACAAAACCAAACAAAGGAGATATTGCCGTTTTACCAATTGAAAATGATAAAGTTAAAATTGGTGTTTTAAAAACAAATGGTAGTGATCAAGCAACACTTTTTTCCCCTATAACAGAGCAAAACAATGTGTTAACAACAGGAGAAATTGAATCAATGCACCGAGTTGTGATGATTATGATGAGCTAAAGGGGACAAATAATAAATCGCAAAAATAAGGAGAAATCATTATGACAGATAATCAAGCGGATGCATATCCAATGCCAACGGAAGATGAAAACAATGTTTTTCCATCTTCCGGTTTGGCTGATCCAGAATTACCACCATTCCAAAATATTACTGAAGATGACATTTTTGCACATAACATTGATGATGCGTTATTGCAAGAAATAAAAAAAGGAGAATTGGATTATGACGAGGAAAATTTACCCGAACGGGAATATATTCCTATGCCAACAATTTTTGAACCAATTCCTGAAGAAGCCCAAAAAGAAATTCTTTCTAAATTTGCCTTAAAAAAGAGAGAAAAAGAAAGCTCTGTTACAAAAACTGCTCAACGCTTGGTCAATCAATTCAGGGCTTTATCAGCATTCAGAGATGATTATGTTGCCGAATATAATGAAGAATTATTAAATGCTTCTGAAGAAATTATTTCTTACTTACCAACCATTATTGGTGGGCCAGCAGTTCGCGAATATTTAGATTACTTGCTTGCACACAAACAACAAGGTAAAGTTTTTGATCAAGATAATATTGACTTTAGTATTACAAAAAAACAAGGATATTTGCCCTCCCCTGATGAAGATGAAGTTACTTATACTACACCGCAAGGAGTTGTTAATTCAAATATATCGATTGATCAAACACCGCTTATTCAGCAAACAAAAATTTTATCCGATACTTTAACTTCACTTAAAAATAGCTTATCTGAACAATCTCAAGAATTAAAATCAGCTATTGCTTTGATGGGTGAAGCCATTAATCGACCTGTTCAAGTATCGTCTGAGGGAGGTATTCCTGTTCAAACACAACAAAGTGCTGAACAAACAACTCAATCTATTCAATTGCAACGAGAAATGCTTGAAACTGCCTTTGAAAAGATGGTGTCAATGCAATCAGAGCTTTTTCAAAAAACCATAGAAGAACTTTCCAAAACAGTTCAAACTATGCAAGAACAACTTCGTCCTGCAGGTGTTGTTCGTCAAGCGCTCAGCTCTTTAAAAGCCGCACAACAAACACCAAAAGAAGAAAACGTTGAGGAAAATCAAAATTCTTCTAAAGAAAAAAAACACTCAAAACGCTCTAGTAAAAAAGATTCTTTAACACCGGTTTCAACAGAAGAAACACAAAAACAACAACCAGAAGAGATACCTCTTGCAGAGGTTTTGCCTGAACAAAATGTTTCTCAAGAATCAGAAGCGCCTCTTGAAGAACCAATTCAAAATGAAGAGACATCAACCACTCAAGAAGAGGTTATCAAAGAAGAAATAAATCCTTTTGAACCAGTTGAACATACTTTAAAACAAGAAAAACCTTTCTCGTTATTAGATGAACTTGGTATCAGTGATGAAGACTTATATAGTCACTCTAAAAAAAATAAAGGATATTCATTATTAGATGAACTTGAAGATGATGAAATGGAAATTCTTTCTGAATTCGATATTTCAAAACAAGATTAAGGGGATTTTTGGGGACAAAAGAAAATGGCAAACACAACAAATTTATTGGAAGCGCTTTCTTCATACCAAGGGGATCAACAATCTTTAACTCATTTTGTTGAAACAGCCAAACAAGAGTTAGGTGAAAATTGGATGGAAAGTATTTATCAAACTTTACCCAATTTACCAAGCAGTTTAAAAGAAAAATTAGATCATGCATTTCAATATCATGGAGCCTCTCTCTCATGGAATGAAATTCAATCTTATCTTTTAAGCCAATCCCCTCTTGATATTGAGGCCGTTTCTAATCGAATTGAAACGCTTGCCCATTGGCTTAATTTTTTTGGAGAACCTGGGGAATCAGCCATTCAACAACTTAAAGATAAACTTGATCAAGAAAAAGAAAGGCAGTTGTTGTTACAACCAGAAAGTCAAGAGCTACCTATTCTTGAAGAAGATCCTATCCAATCAGATTCTTTGATTGAAACAGATCATATTGTTTCTGTCAAAGAAGAAATAAAAACAATACCTGTTGATGAGCCATCTATCCTTCAAACAGAAGAGGAGTTAATGGATCAGCCCGAGGAAACTTTTCTTCCAAATGACCAAGATAATGATGATTCCAGCATTCTTCAGAACATTGAAGAAGCTGATACTACTGAGTATAATGAACCTCAAGATTCATCAGAAGAATATAATGAAAACAATAACAATCCTGAAGAATATGTTGATGAAAATTATGACTATCAAGAAGACTATTCTGAAGAAACTGGCAACTACGCGCCAGGTGATTATTTGGATGAAACATACCAACAACCTATTTCTTCAGACGAAAACTTTAATGATGAACCAGCTTTATATAATGAGCCTCAATATTCATCAGAAGAATATAATGAAAACGCCGATTATTCTGAAGAATATGCTGATGAAAATTATGACTATCAAGAAGATTATTTAGAAGAAGATGGTAGCTATAATCAAGAAGACTATCCTGAAGAAGCATATCAACCTATTTCTTCAGACGAAAACTTTAATGATGAGTCAAATCTATATGATGAAACCCAATATTCTTCAGAGGAATATGATGAAACCAATAATTATTCCGAAGAATATGCTGATGAAAATTATGACTATCAAGAAGATTATTTAGAAGAAGATGGAGCCTATGATCAAGAAGATTATTATTCGGAAGAATATAACTCTGATGAAGACACAGATCCACTTCAAGATATTGAACCCTCTAATTGGAGAACCCCTGTTTATCAACAACAACCTGCTGAAACAAATGAAGAATTTATGGCTAAAAAAGTTTTTCATCAACTTGACTTTTTAACAGCAGTTAGATGTTGGATTAATGCACGATGCATTTCTCTTGGCAACAAGGAAATATATAGCTATCGACATTATGGTTTTTTAATTGATGTAATGGAAGAAGCTAAAAAAGATTTAAAAATTGTATTAGCATCCCCAACTTTTTACCCAGCAATTGAAAAAGTTCGCAAAGATGGATTAAATCAATTACAATCTTCATTAAAATCTCTTGAAAGCGACTTAAAAATTGCTTATGACAATTTACCAAGCGAATTAACAGATCTGATTGCTGATTCAACAAATGTTGATGATCTGAGAAAAGCGCTTGGAGCTATTGATACATCAAATAAACCAGAGCTTTTAGGCGTTGCACCAGATGGATTTGAAATGCTTGAAGATCCATTTGTTGGAATTGATACTGAAAAAACAAAAATAACCTCTTCACAAAAAGATCAAAATGGTATACAAAAGAAAAAGACGTTTTCTTTTAACAAAAAAAATGCCTCATAATAAAAAAAGGGAAATAAACAAATGAGAAAAATTTCAACCGTTCTTCTGATTTCAACACTTCTTGCTTCAACTGGTGCCTATTCCTCTATGAATAATATTTATAACATTATTCAACAACAATTTACACCTCAACAAAATAACATTGGAAATTCATATTTAAATACGCTTGATTTAGAATCTCCATATCGTTGTCAAATTAATGGGGATCATAATCAAAGTATATCAACAACTATTCCTGTTAACTTAAGTGATTTTAAGCTTTTAAAAACAACACCTTCAGATCCTTTGCCTCGCTTTGAAGTAAATGGTTACTCATTTAAAAATCAAGCATTAGATGAAGCTCTTCAAACGCTTGTTGATGAAGCGGGCATTTCTGTTTACACGCAAGATAAAGCTTATCCAACTCTTTCTGCAAAAAATGTTTATGGAGATTTAGAATCCGTTGTAGAAGCTTTAAGTAAGAATGGAGAAGTTTATTATTCATATAATGATGCTTCTAAAAAACTTTATATTTCAAGACAAGCAGACTTCACCATCTCATTGCCTAAAAATAGATTAGTTACGTTAGGTGTTTTAGATGCTTTAAGAGGTGCTGGCATTGAAAATATTGTTACAGATTGGAATCAAGGCGTTTTACGTTTAACTCTTTCTCGCGCTGAAGAAAAAACGGTGAAAGACTTAATTGAAAATATTCAAACAAATGGGGAAATGCTTGTTGCTGAAACACAAACATATCACCTTCCCTCTTTTATTAATTGGAAAAATGTGTTATATGCATATGGTCATGAAAACATTTTTTCAGCAACAAATGGTTTACAAGGAAAATTACTTGTTTTAAATAATTCAAATCAAAGCAACTCTTTCTTAAAAATCATTCAAAAGGGAAATGCACTTAATAAATTAAGCGAAGGTTTAAGCGTTGTTCCAAATGGTTGGCGTATGTTTTTTGATGTTTCAAAATGCGCCGTTAAAAATGCAATGGCACCTCATTTAAGCGTAAGCATTAATCCAAAGATGGATTCAGAATCAAAAATCAATGCCCTTGTTACATTAAATTCTCAACAAGGTGAAATCTCATCTTTTAATATTAACGCTGCACTTAATGATGAATTAGCTATTATCGGCATCCCTAATATAGCTGTTGGTGGCGAATTGCTTGTTTTAGTTAAATTAAAACTTATTCGTTTAGTAGGAGAAAATTAATGACAGATCAAAACAAACCCATCTCTCATTCCTCTGCTATTCCTCAACAAACAGGAGCAAATCAACCTCATCGCCCTGTTCAACAGCATCCTTCTCAAAGAATGCCATCTCAAGGAGTCAGACCAAATGGTCCTGGAAATCCGCCAGTTAGAAGAATGGCTGCTCCACAAGGGAATACCACACAACAAGGAAGATCTATGCCTCCTAGACAAGGGCAAATGCCCCCTCGTTCTGGGATGCATCCTCATCCACAAGCGCAAAGAGCAACAGCTCCACATCAAATGCAACAAAGACCTGTTATGCGCCACCAAGTGCCGCCTCAACAAGGAAGATCTATGCCTCAACAAACTCAAGTTGTTCAACCAACACAAACACCTGCTCAAACGCAGTCTTTTCCAGAAATGCAACTTTCACCATTACAATCTTTTCTTTCAAATTCAAGAAATTTAGCTTTTGTTTTGATGGGAGCAATTATTTTTGGAATCTTGCTTGGTGCAATTATGTTTGGCGGATCTTCAGAACCCGTTAAATCTGGGTTACAAAACGTTGTGCGCAATCAAGATATTCGCCAAAAATTGCCTCTTTGTGGTCGCGTTGTGAAAGGTCAAGCCTGTGTTCTTTATATCATGAATGCAACAAGATATGATCAATTAGCAGAAAACTTCTTTAGTGATGCACTTAAATTAACAGAAGTGCCAGAACAAAAAATTAAATGGGCAAATCCTAAATATGCAAAACATCGCATTCCACCAGGAGCATTTGCCGAAATTTTTATTCCAAGCTTAAGATAACTAAAGCCCTCGTTCATGAGGGCTTTTTTATGATATAAGAAAAGTTAAAAACAATAAAGTTGTTCGATTCATAAAAATAAATCAAAAAAATGAACTAAATGCGGAAGATAAACAGATAGCTAGGAGGCGCTTCACAACACGTAGTGTACAAAAAGAACGGGTACATGAGTGTTGGGAAACGCCCCTAGATGCTGTTTAGAACCGCATTTCAAGTTTCAACATTCCTGAGTGATCCTTATATTCCTTTCTGAACGATCCATTATATTCAAGCTTCAACGTTGTGCGATCATTAAGCTTGGCTTCAATGCCGGTTGTAACACCAACACTTAAACGATCTAAGGCTTCAGCGTTCACTGTGTAACTCGCGCCATTGGCAAGTGTGTTCAATGTGGCAACATCATCTGAGATTACATCATATCCAACATTGACCCCAACTGTTGGGCGAATGGCACCTAAATCCCAAGCGCCTTTGATTCCTACAATTGCTGTTAAATAATCACTTGAGGTGGCTTCAACCGTTGTTCCAAGTGTATCTGTATATCCTTCTTGTTTTACAGCAAGATATCTCAAACCAACTTCTGGCGTAATTACAGTATTTTCAAGCTTGATATCATACCCTATCATCACTTGAACACCCCAAGAATCCACATCATAGTTTGCGGTTCCCACACTTGAAAGCACTTGCTTTTGTTCATCATATTGGCCTCTGGAATAAGTTGCCAATCCACTCATCCACCAAGCGTTTGGTTGATAGTGTGCTGAGATGAACCCTGTGTTCGTGTCCACTTCCGTTCGACGCAAATCTTCTTTTGCCGTTGTTTGGCTTGTGGCATATCCAACGCCAAGAGTTAATGCGTCTGTCACTTCGGATTGAACACCAAGTGCTACACCAGTGCTTCTGGCCTTAAATCCATCACCCATTGTGGATTTTGTTTTATCATAAAGCCCTTTGATATAAACCTTTGCTCTTGGCGCTTCTTCGCCACCTGAACGGCCGAATCCTACTCTTTGCATTTCTCCTTGAACAATATTTGCTAAAGAATCCACATGATCTGTTGAAACAGACTGCGCACTTGATTGTTCACTGGTACCAACTGCTTTTAAGGCTTTTTTGGCTTTTTCAACTGTTTGTGTGTCAATAGATTGCAAGGCTACCAATACTTCACTTTGCATTTTTGCAAACGTTTCATGGCTAGATGTTCCTTGTGTCATGGCCTCGGCAATGGTTACTTCTTCTTTTGTTGCTCCCAAAGAGGCTTTTAATTCCTCTGTGTTCTTGCTCATGAAGGAATATTTGCCTTCTTCTACTTCGATCACATTATAAAGATTATTGTGAACAACTTCTAAATCCCCTGCTCCTTTGGTGCCTTTAAACACATCAAACACACCGCCTTCAAACTTCTCACCCAAGACAAGATGAACCCCTGCCCCCTCGCCGGCTTCAATCTGATTAGCAGCCATTGTTCCAAACTCATCAAGTCCATTTAAGGTCACTTGTAGCGTTGCCTTCTCTCCAACGGTTACATCTTTTGCGGTCACTTCTCTTGTGCCAATATCAAGCGTTGTTCCTTCTTTAATCTCAAGATCACTAAG
>JAZLCE010000015.1:0-123682 GCA_045614025.1 Alphaproteobacteria bacterium | reverse complement strand
AAGATGTTTTTTTAAGATAAAAACATAAAAAAAGCGTTTTTTATCAATTTTTATGCAATTTTTTAATAAAAAATAATTCTTTAAAATCAATTAATTATAAGAAAAAAAGGTAAAAAAGAGATATTTTTTTTGAAATTTTTTAGCTCAAAATTTTGAAACCATGGTATAATGAAAGTATAGGGGGATGAAAATAGGGAATGAAAAACAACCATTAAATTTCTGACTTTTCATCTAAAAATCATTAATAAAAGGAAAAAAGCTATGTAGATATTTTCATTATTTTTAAAAGGAGGCAACCATGTGCTATTATTCAAAAACAACTTTAAGAGAGCTTAAAAAACGATATTTAAATATTTTAAAGAAATGCTTTTTAATTAATATGGGGTTGCTTTTATGCACGACAACAGCTTTTGCTGAAAGTGCATATATAATGAAAGAAACGGGTGTTGGGGGGCTTTTAGTTCCAGAATATGATTCAAATACCAATACATTAGTCAATAAACATTATGAAATTGATTTAAAAAACAAAAGTTATGGTAATGATGATGTTTCAAGAACATATACTGTTCAGGTTTTGGGAAAAGATATTGATATTATTGCAAACTATGATCCGGAAAACTCAAGATCAAGAGATAGAAATTTAGATGGTGATATTTCAGGTATGTGGATTGATATTACAACTAAGGATCAATTAGGTGGTGCTTATCAAAACTGGTATGGTGGTTTGTCTACGATTAAAGGGGATTTTGTAAATAATATTATTGAAAATGGAGTTTCCACAGCTAGAGGCGGTGCCTATGGTAACGTATATGGTTGGGAAGTTACCAGTATGGAAGGCAATTATATTGCAAATGGAGCCTTAAGTGAGGGAACGGCGCAAGGTGGTGCTATTTATAGTCAAGAAAATTTAGGTGCTCCTAAAGCGATTTTTATTGGTAACTGGGCCAAAGGCGGAACAAGAGCTAATGGCGGTGCGCTTGTGAACTTTGGTGGATATAGTGATACAGTTCACAGTCATTTTATAGGTAACTATGCAGAAACGGTATCAGGTGATGCTGGTGGTGGTGCTGCTTATCTTTACGGTTGGGGTTTTGCACTTGAAGGTGATTTCTTAAGCAATTATGCTGTTTCAGAAACTGGTACAGCTATTGGTGGTGCTGTTTATTTAGCACTTCGTTCTGGTTATACTACGGATGATTTGAGCTTGAAAGGGAATTATATTGATAATAAAGCCTTATCAAAGGAAGGTATGGCTGCCGGTGGGGCTATTTATAATGGGGAAGGGGTTTCTGTTGATTTTATAAAAGGAGGATTTTTATATAATACTGCAAAAGCTAAAGATGCAAGTGGAGGCGCTGTTTATAATGCTGATACAATAAAAGAGTTAGAAGCTAAATTTGTTGGCAATCAGGTAGATGGTATTGATAGCGCAAAAGGTGGTGCTATTTATAATGCTGATACAGGGAGTTTGATTGTTAAAGATAGCCAATTCTTTTATAATAAAGTTGCATCAGAAGATGGTGAAAGTTTAGGTGGGGCTATTTATAATGCTGGTCAAATAACATTTAAAGGACATAATGTTTTTGCAGAAAATAAAGTTAATAATACTTTAAATGATATTCATAATGAAGGTGAAATTTTGGTTGACGGAACGCTCGTAACTTCAAGTGGATTAACAGGGAATGGATCTGTTACTGTTAAAAAAGAGGGTGTGCTCGATATTCAAACAAGCCAGATTCAGATGGGGCAATTAACAGTTGAAGAGGGCGGAACATTAAAAGTTGTTTTAAAATCTCTTGAAGAACATGGAAAAGTTCTTGGTAATGTTGATGGTTCTGGTAAACTGAATTTAAACATGGGGATGAATGTTGAACCAGGTCAGTATAAAATTTTTGAACAAGATACGAATATGAGATTATCTGAAAACAACCTCTTTAATATTCAAGATATGAATGACGGTCGTTATGATATTAGTAAAAAAACAGTATCTGAACTCTCAGAAACTTTAAATATTAAAGAAAATGCGGCAAAAACTCTTGTAGCTGTTGTGGATAAACCAACAACACATCAAGAGTTTGCAAAAATTCAGGAAGAAATTTTCACCGTGTTATCATCTAATGAGGGGGAATCTAGTCAAAAAGTTAAAAAAGCACTTACGGCTATTGGAACTTCAGAACAAGCAGCTGCACAGTCAGTTTCCGCGGGGCATGCAGGTGCTGTTGGTAAAGTTGTTGGTGGTGAAATGAAAGGTGGCGCAATGGGGCGCGCTGGCGGTGAAGAAATGCCAAGAGCTAAAGTTTATATTAAAGGGCTTTATGATAAAACAAAGTCCACGATGGGCGAGGGCTTTAAAGCAAGAAGTAAAGGCGCAGTTCTCGGTGTTCAATCTGAAGTAACTGATGCTTTAACGCTTGGAGTTGGATATGCAACTAGCCAAACAACGGCGAAAGAAGATTTGCGCCGAACAGAAGTGGATACGAATACCGGCTTTATCTCGGCTCATTATCAACCAAATTCTTGGTGGATGAGTGGCTTGGTAACGTTTAGTCGCGGTCAATATGATGAAGAAAAGCAAGTGTTATCTAGCGTAGGTAAAGCAAACTATGATGTTGATTCTTGGGGAGTTCAAATGACAACAGGGTATGATATTAAGATTGCTGATGCAGTGATAACGCCAGAGGTTGGATTGCATTATCTCTCTGTTAAACAAGAAGGATACACTGATACGCTTGGTACAACGGTTGAAGCAACGACAAGTGATTACTTAACAGCTATTGCTGGAGTGAAAGGGGCTTGGGATTTGGGAGTTGTTCGCCCAACAGTTGGATTTAATGTTGGATATGATGTGATCACAGATGATGTTGCCATATTGAATACTCTTGCTAATGGTACATCATATACAGTGAATGGTGAAGCATTAGATCGTTTAAATGTTGGTGTTGAAGCTGGGATTGAAGGGCGTATTGGAGAACGCACAACATTGAAACTTGAATATAATGGATCATTTAGGAAGGAATATAAGGATCACTCAGGAATGTTGAAGCTTGAAATGCGGTTCTAAACAGCATCTAGGGGCGTTTTCCAACACTCATGTACCCGTTCTTTTTGTACACTACGTGTTGTGACGCGCCTCCTAGCTATCTGTTTATCTTCCGTATTTAGTTCCAGCAAAAAAACGCTAAAAATGAAATAAATGCTTATGTGTTCCAGTCAATATACACTGCACTTTAGATAGGGTGCTCATCTTTCCCTTTTGACCATTTTTTTACGTTACTAAAGTTTATTTAATAACCTCAAGAAATGTTAATTAAAAATAAAACAGCTAAGAAGATACTTTGCGGTTTTATCTTTATATTATGTGTTTTTTTATTTTGATAAGATGATTTTTTGGTTGTTATTTAATGTTAAAATAAGGCCATTTTCTGTTTTTTGAATGGTTTTAACTTTTGTGAGAGCTTGAATCCAAAGCTGTTCAGCTTGCATAGCAGTTTCTGGCCCCATCATCATTGTTGCTCCTAATGGATGCATGGTAATTAATTCACCTGATTGCTCATATGTTCCAAAATAGTTATTAACAACTTTTCCTGAAAAACGATGTTCTTTATCATCAAATGAAATCGAAATTGGGGTTCCATTTAATTGATAGTGATAAACAGCATTATCTAATGCATAAGGATTTGAAACGCAAGCGGAAAGTGATAAGGCAGCAGTTAAAGTTAATAATGTTTTTTTCATGATATTCTCCTTTCTTTTTATTTTAGATTAATCGAATTTTAACAGAAAAACAAATTTTTCTTGCAAAAAAAAATAAAAAAATGAAAAATGAAGAATAGGAGATATAAGCTATGAAATTTTTGTCTGTTATTTTAATGAGTTTAATGTTGGTTTCTTGCGCTACGAAACCTGTTCAAGAAAGTGCTGATTCAAAAAAATATCAGGATGTTTTAAATCTTTGGCTTAAAAAAGAAAAAAAAGATTTAATTTCTGTTTGGGGAAATCCTTCTTATGATTATCAAAAAGAGGGGATTAATTATGTTGTTTACATTAAAAATAAAATGAAAAAAGTTGCTGATGGTAACGTGATTACAAGGATGCCAAGAATGGCTTTAGAACAATCATTCTTTGATGAAAAAACAGCAACAGTTTCTAAAGGTTGCACAACGATTTTTGTGATTGATGAAGGATATATTCGTCAATGGAAATTTGAAGGAACTGAGTGTTTAGCTTATTGATAAGTTAAGGGTGGAATAATGAAAGATATTCATCAAACGCCATATATTGGTGTTCACTTAATGTTAATTAAAGATAATAAAATTCTTTTGCAAGAAAGAAAAGGGGGATTTACAGATGGAATTTTTACCCCAGTTTCTGGACATGTAGATAAAGGTGAGGGAGTTATTGATGCTTTAATTAGAGAAGCAAAAGAAGAAGCTGGAATTATTTTAAGAAAAGAAGATTTAAAAATCAGTGTGATTGCGCATCTTTTAGATGCTTTTTATAAGGGCGGACGAGCAGATATTATTAACTATTTTATTTTTACCGATAAATATGAAGGTAAAATTGAAAATAAAGAGCCTGATAAAATAAAGCGACTGGAATTTTTTGATTTAAACATGTTGCCCGATAAGTTAATGAGTCATATATTTGAAGTATTAAAAGCTTATGAACGAAATGAAAATTATATTGTTGTTGATTATCGGGATAAAAAATGAAAAAAATATATATTATTGGAAATGGCGGATCAGGGAAAACAACTTTAGCTTCAGCTTTGGCAAAAGATTTTTCTTTACCACATTTAGAATTAGATGATATTTATTGGGATAACGATCAAGAAAAAGCTTATAATATCAAACGAAATTTTGAAGAAAGAAATGCACTTTTAGCTAAATTTTTATCAGATCATATGAATGGATGGGTGATTGATGGTGTGTATGATAAAGAATGGATTTCTCAAGTTCTTCAACAAGCTGATAAAGTGGTTATATTAATGCCTTGTTTTTTATTGACGGAATGGCGGTGTATTAAAAGGGATATTGTTAAAATTTTTTCAAACAAAAAATCAGGTAGTTTTTTATCTTTACTAAGATTATTAAAATGGAATGTGAAATATCGGTATCATAAATTACCTTTATTTATTAAAAAGTTAGAACAAAAAAAGATTAAATATCAAATTATCAAAAAAAGCAAAATTGAAAGCATAAAGAAAGAGCTAGATCTATTTTAATTTATTGACAGATATAGTACTTTTCCTTTATAATTTTTTTTAAAGGAGCAAAAAAAGATGCATTATTTGATGGATTTAGATAACACATTATTAGATACTTATTATACTGATGAAAATGGAAAACATTGTTTTCGTTGGACACAAGATTTTGAAAAGGATTTTCAGTTGCCTATTTCTGTTTTAAATGATCTTTTTCAAGGTGCATTTTTAATTTCTTTGCAACGCTCTAGAAATTTAACAAGATTTATTGTTCCGTTTTTGGAAAAATATAAAATTAAAATGAGTGCTGAAGAATTTTTGGATTATTGGCTTAGTCGAGATATGCGAGTAAAAGAAGATGTGTGGCAGTGGATTTTAAATAAAAAAGAAGAAGGACATTCTTTTCATATTGCGTCTAATCAACCTCATGTGCGTATGGATTATTTGTGGGAAAATTTACCCGAGTGGAAACAAGTTTTTGAGCATGTGTTCACTTCTGCTAGATTAGGGGTTGCTAAACCAGATGAAAACTTTTTTATTTATGCAAAAAATATTGTTAAAACACCTTTTCAAAATATGTGTTTGATTGATGATTCCGTTGAAAATATTGAAAGTGCCAAAGCACTTGGAATGCAAGCAATTTTATTTCAAGGAATTCACTCATTAAAATAATTTTTGTTTTGATTGACTTTTTATTTTCTTTTTGCAACTATGAATAAAAAGGCAAAGGAAAATTAAATGAAAAAAAATATTTTTTTATTAGCAAGTGTTTGTTTTTTAATTTCTTTTCAATCATTTTCGCAAACAAGACGTCAATCTATAGATGAGCCTTTTGTGGTTTATCGTGTGAATGAACAACAAGTGAAAATAGATGAATTATCTTCTGTTTCAGATGGAAAATTAGAGGCATTTCATAATCGCGAAAAGTTATATGCTTATTTAAAAGAGGGGCGTTTAATAGATACTTTTTATTCAACGGGTTATGAAGGGGTTTTTAATTCAGAAAATAAATTTTCTGCCCAGGATCGTATGGGAAACTTTTTTAAAGGTGAGGTTATTTGTTCTGGAGTAGATACATTTAAATCTTTTGCTGCATATTTAGTTGATTCCTCAAAAGAAAAAAGGGAAGAACTTTATAAATGTCTTTCTTTTTCAAAGGCGTCATATATTGATGAAACAGGATCTTATTTTTTAGAAGGGGGATTAGCTTTTCCTATTCTAACAGAGGAAACAAAAATATCTTTTATGCCTAAACAAGGATTATTTCCTTTATTTTCTGAAGAAGTTCCAGCTGTGAAAAATGTTGAGTTTAACTTAAATGAAGATGTTCATAAAATGGATGTTTCTTATCAATTTTTTGATGATAAAAAGATAAGTTTTACTTATGATTTTATTGAAAGTTATCTGCCAAAATTTTTGGAATCTCCATTTAATTTTTTAAAAAATACTTTTTGGAATGGAGAGGGGAAAGAATATAGTTTAAAAAGGTTTTTAGTACCTTCATTAGATGGGAAAACTGGTGTTTTGTTTGAAGGGGATTTAAATTCAAAAAAAGGGTTGGTCAATACAGGGAAATTAACTCTTTTTTCGCCAAAACAAGAAAATATTGCAGAGGTTTCTTTTTTAAATGAGTCATTGTTTGTTGATTTAAAATATCCAAATTCATTAACTGTAGCTTTAGAGGGGGAAATTAAAAATATTAATTCACCTCAAATGCTTTCAAAAATAAATTTCTTTGTTTCAAATTTGTTAAAACAAAAAAAAGCTTTTATGACTTATAAAGAAAAGGCATCTTTGTTGTCAGGGTTAGAAATTCAAAATTTAACCATTTATGACAAAGATCATAATAAAAAAGCATTGGTTAATTTGAAATTTCAAAAAGATATTTCTGAAGAAATGATTAAACAATTAGAACACAACCCTAAATTATTAGATTTATGGGTTAGTGGCGATGTGATTATTTTTCTTCCAAATGGGAAAGAAATGACTATTTCCTTTAATCAAAGTGATGAAGTTGTTGTAAATGGTAAATCAGGTAATGGTAAGAATGAAGCAGATCTTTATGGTATTTTTAAATATATGCAAAATCAAATGAAAGAATCTTTAAAAGTATATTTTACAGATCTGCAAAATGCTTTTAATTCGATTTATATTTTAGGCCCAATGATGGAGAAAATTTCAACCGATTTAAAAGTTCAAAAGATTTTTGAAAGTGCTAAATTATTGGCTTCAAAAAATTATAAATATTGCCTGAATGCGCTTGAAAATGAAAAAATTGATTTTATGCATGAGTGTAAAGGAATAGACCCGAAATTGATAAAAGGTATTGAAATGCCAGATGATATTGAATTTTCTTTACCTGATGAAACAACGTATTCTTTAGTTGAAGCAAATAATAAAACAGGCAAAGATATGGTTTATTTAACATTGAAGTTTCAAAGTCAATCTCTTTGCAAGATAATTGCTTATGAAAAAGGGGTGTCTTGTAATAATAATGAGGCAACAATGGGCTTTAAGCCAGATATCAAAAATTATTAATAACACTTAAAAATTTTATGAGGAGAATTAGTTGAAACTAATTGGTTGTTTTTAACCAAATAACTTTCTTTTTTATTTTTTATGAAAAAATAAATTGTTTGATCTTCATAGGTAAAAAGCCCCTCTTCAGAAAAAGATTTTTCTTTTAAAGAGGTTTCTTTTTGAAGGGTGCCATCTTTTAAAAACAACTTTGTTGCAGAGTTGTTTGTTTTATAAATATATTGTTCACAATAAGGAGCTGAATTAGAGGCACAACCCGCTAAAGAAAATAATGAAAGAAACAAGATATATTTTTTCATTTTAATCAATCTTTCTTGTTAAATCAGTAACAATTTTATGCAGTGTTTTAATTTCAGAAGAGGTTAAATTACCTCTTGAAAATATATTTCTTAAATTATGACTCATTCGTTCTTTTTTATCAGGAAAACGAAAATATCCACGTTTTTCAAGTTCATCTTCAATATGCATAAAAAAAGCAGAAAGTTCAGCATGGGTTGCTGGTAAAGAGGAGCCAGTTTCAAGATGGGTGTTTGTTTTTGTGAGTGTTTTTTTATACCATTCATATCCAAGCAATAAAACGGCTTGAGAAAGGTTTAAAGAGCTGTGTAAAGGATTGAGAGGAATTTCAATAATTCCATTCGCATAAACGATTTCTTTATTTTCAAGACCAGTTCTTTCTGCTCCAAATAAAAAAGCAACTTTTTCACCATTTAAGACTTTTTCTTTTATGATTTGAATTCCATCATCAGGTGAATAAATTTCTTTAGTCATATCCCTTTTTCTGGCACTCGTTGCAAGAACGAAATGAATATCCTTTAAAGCTTCTTCTAAAGAATCAAAACAATGGGCCGTTTCTAAAATTTGATGTGCGCCAGATGCCGCTGAAATAGCTTTTGCACTTAAGTGATTATCTCTTGGATTAACAAGTCTTAATTCTGATAAACCACAATTCATCATTGCTCTTGCAACCATGCCCATATTTTCGTCTAACTGAGGACGAACTAGAATAATAATGGGTGCGGTTTGAGGGATATTTTTAACTGTTTTCATTAATAAAAAGCATCAGGGTTAATAGAATATGATTTTTTTCCAAGTTTTTTTTCTTCTTTAGGAATATTAATCATTTTTGTGAGATCCAATTTTTCGTGATTTGGATTTTCTTGGTAATTTTCATTTTTTACTAATTTACCATCAACCCTGATATATTTAGTGTTTTTTGAAATATAATCCGGATTTAATACAAGCCTACCATCCTGTTCAATAAATGGGGGATTTATCTCATAATTATTATAGAGTGCTTGATATTCTTCTTCTGTATAATTATGAACTTTATTTAAGGATTCCATAATTTTATCTTTATCTTTTAACATAAATGATTTCATTTGCTCTATGGCAGCTTTTTCCATTGATTTCATATAAGGAGATGTTTCAGGCAACACTTCTGGTTGATCTGAAACATCTGAACTTTGGGAAAAGGCAGGTTGTTGAGCAAAACATAAACTGAAAATCAATCCAAAGAGTAAAGATTTTTTCATTTAAATCTCCTTTTTTTAAGCTTTATATTCTTTTTTGAATTTCAAGAAATAATAAATGCAAACAGGAATTGATATTAAATAAACAATCCCAAGAAAACTTAATGTCAGCCAAGGTAAAGTGATAAGTCCAGCAATAACAAAAAATGCAACAAACATTAAAACCGTTGACAGTTGTGCAGATACATGAATGTGTTTAAGGCATAATGTTGGGATTTTACTTGCCATCATAATTCCACTAAAAACAAGGAAACATGCTGCAACAATAGGACTTCTAAAACATTCATATTCTTGGTTACTTGCAAGCCAAAAAATAAGTGGTAAAATGCTTAAAAAACCACCAGCAGGCGCTGGAACACCCATGAAAAAGTGCTTCCAATAAGGTGGTTGTTTTATGTCAATTAAACTATTAAATCGAGCTAAACGTGCTGCACAACACATGGAAACAAATAAAACAAACCCCCAGTAAACGCCTATGGCTTCTTTTTTAACGGCTAAATTTTGCAACACGTTAATGCGTGTATTTCCATCCATTGTCCAAAGATACATTAAAAATGCTGGTGCAACGCCAAAGCTAACAAAATCCGAAAGAGAATCTAGTTCAGCACCAAATTTGGATGATACATTGAGCATACGAGCAACTTTGCCATCTAAAAAATCAAAAACACCAGCTAAAGCAATAAATAAAATTGCTAAAGACCATTCTCCCCAAAAAGCCATATTAATAGAAGAAACACCAAAGGCTAAAGCTGTCATTGTAACAGCATTTGGAAAAATAGGTTTAATATTAATTTCTTTATCTGTTTTTTCAGTCATTTAGAATCTCTTATCTTATTTTTTTTCGTTTAAGTCTGCTAAAATAGTTTCGCCGGCTACCATAATTTGCCCTGGTAAAACTTTTGGATAAACACCTTTTGGCATAAAGACATCAAGACGGCTACCAAAACGAATCATGCCAAATACAGAGCCTTTTTTAACGTTTTCGCCAACTTTTAATGGGCAATAGATTCGTCTGGCAACTAAGCCAGCAATTTGAATAAATCCAATTTTAGTTCCATCTTCTCTTTTAATGGTGATTTCTTGACGTTCATTATCTTCGCTATCTTTATCTGCGATGTTTACAAATTTTCCTGGACGGTATGTTAAAGCATCAACCATACCACTTGTTGGCGCTCTGTTTACATGAACATTAAAGACGCTCATAAAAATACTAACACGTATTAATTCTTCATCTCCCAATCCCATTTCTTTTGGTGGAACAACATATTTAATGTTGCTAACAATACCATCAGCAGGTGAAATAATTAAATTATCTCCTTCAGGTGTGACGCGAGGAGGATTTCTGAAAAAATAAAAAACAAAGGCAAGAAGTGGTAATGTTATGCTGATAGAGCAAGGAACAAAAATTCCAAGTATAATAAAAATTAAAGCAGCAACAGTAAATATTTTTAATCCTTCAGGGTGAATGGCGGGTAAAATATATCGTTTCCATGAAAGATTAACATTATCAGAACTTGGAAGAACATAAGTATTATTTTTTTTATTTTCAGTCATTTTTTTTCTCCTTTTTCAAGCTAGTTTAAATGATTTTATTTTCTTTTTCAAAGGATTTTTTCTTAAAAGCAAAAAAAAACACATTTTGGGCAAAAAGAGTTGACTTCTTTAACGGCTTTTTTTATAATAACAAAGCATGCTCAAGTGGCGAAATTGGTAGACGCGCTGGCTTCAGGTGCTAGTACCTTAACCGGTGTGAAGGTTCGAGTCCTTTCTTGAGCACCAATAAAAAAAGCTCTTTTTGTTTAAAAGAGCTTTTTTGTTTATTTATATTCAGATTTATCAAATCTATGATGCACCCATAACCATTGTTCTGGAGTTTCTTTTATCCAATTTTCAATAGTTTTGTTGATCGTTGAGGATAGTTCATAAATAGCTTGTTCTTCTGTTTGATTGTCTTTATTAGGCATCGGAAGAGGTTTTGAAACTTCGATATCAAATAATCCATCTTTTCTTCGAATGCACCTAGCCATAACAATTGGTAAATTCATTTTAAGGGCGATGGTTGCTGTTGCAGGAGCTGTTTTAACAAGTTTTCCAAAAAAAGGAACATCAATGCCTTCTCTTAATTTTTGATCGCAAAGGATAACAACTCCGCCGCCATTTTTTAATACTTGAAGCATTAATCTGGCGCCAGCAGAACCTTTAGGAATTAAAATCCCTTTGCGTCGTTGAAACATGATTTTATCAATCCATTTGTTGTTGGCAACACGATAAACAGGATTTAAATAATAATCTTCAAAAAGTGGCGCAGAAACGGCTGGTTCCCAGTTCCCAATATGGGCAGAGCAGACAAAACATCCTTGTTTGTTTTTATGAAGTTTTTGAAGGGTTTCTAATCCTGTGATATGTGCAGTTTTATAAAAAAACTCACCATGAGGCATTTCTGCAAAAAAGCGTCCCCAATGTTGCCACATGTTTTTTAAAATTTCTTCACGATCAGATTCTTTTTTTTCAGGGAAGGCAATTCTTAAGTTAATTCTAGCAATTTTGTTTCTTTTTTTCATTAACTTATAAAGAGCTTTTCCGATTTTTGCGCCAAGATTAGAAGCTGTTTTAGCAGGTAATATTTGAAAAAATGTATAAATAATTAAGACAAAAAGTGCTGTAAGTGGATCTGTAAAAAATCTTTGCACAAGGGTTCTTGTTCCACGGCGAACTGCTTTTGCCATATCTATCTCCTTTAATTAAAATGTGATATTTTTTAATAAATTTCGAATTTCATCCGGATTATCAAACACGAATTCGCCATCAGCGATATGGATATCTTTTAATAAATCACGTGGAATTTTAACAGCATCTTTTGTTGTTGTCACCAAAGGAAGTCCATTGGCTTTTTTTTGCAACTGTTCGATATCAAAGCGTGTGTAAAAATAATGATCAGGATAGCTTTCTGTTTTGATTGGATTAACATTATTTTCTTTTAATAAATTAAAAAACTTTTGTGGATTGCCGATACCAGCAAAAGCTAAAACTTCTTTGTTTTTAAGAGCGGATAGGAATTTTGTTTTTGGTTTAAAACGGCCAGTAAAAATGGGTAAATCAATATTATGCTGTTGCAAATATGTGGAAACTCCCCATTCGTCTTTTCCTGCAATAACAATGGCATCTGCTCTTGTTAATCCTTTTAAAATTGGTTCGCGTAAGGGGCCAGCTGGCATAACTAAACCATTTCCAAAACCTTTTTTGCCATCAACAACCACAAATGAAAATGTTTTAATAAGAGAAGGATTTTGAAATCCATCATCCATTACAATGCATTCGGCGCCTCTTCTAATTGCTAATTGAGCACCGCGAGCTCGGTGATTATCAACAACTGTTGGGGCATAACAAGCAAGTAAAATCGCTTCATCTCCTACATCATAAGCGGAATGAGTTTTTAAATCAACAAGAACATTTTTAAGATGAGATTTATATCCATGATTTAAAAAGAAAAATGATTTTTTTATTTTATAAAGTTCTTTTGCAATGGCTAAACAAACAGGCGTTTTTCCTGTTCCGCCCACAGAAAGATTACCAACGCAAATAACGGGGATGTTTGCTTGATAAGGTTTGGCACGTCTAATTCGATATGCTGTTCCAAACGCATAAAGACATGCAAGTGGTTTTAAAAGTTTTGATAAAAAAGAATTTTGGATGTCCCAAAATTTTGGTGTGCCCATTCTTTGCCTCCGCCCAAAAGAAACATTATTAGCTTTACTATATCATAAAAAATAAAGATATCCAGTATTTTTTTCTTTTTTCTGATCAAATATTAAATTTTTGATTTAAAATTTTCCATACGCGATCTAAAACACTCATTTCAGATGTTGCTAATTGCTCTGCATGTTCTTTTGTTGAATCAAATGCATTTGGATTTTGCAAAAATGAATCCAATTTTTCTTGCAATTCTTCTTTGTTTTTCACTTCAATAAGTGCCTCTTTTTCTTTTGCTGTTGCAACAATTTCTTTAAAATTAAAAGCATAAGGTCCAATAACAACAAATCGTTTTAATCGCATTGGTTCAAGCATGTTTTGCCCACCAAAAGGAATTAATGAACCACCAACAAAAACAAAGTCAGTTAATTGATAAAGCAAACCCATTTCGCCAATGGTATCGGCCATGTAAATATCTGTTTCATCAGTTATATCTTCTTTTTTTGATCGCCTTGCAACTTTTAATCCTTTTTTTTCAAATTGCGAAATAAGTATATCTGCTCTATTTGGGTGTCGAGGAACAAAAATTGTTAGTAAAGAGGGATATTTCTTTTTTAAATTTAAGTGAATGTCAACACCTTGTAACTCTTCATCTTCATGTGTACTTGCCATTGTCCAACAAGGGCGATTATTAATTTGTTGATGCATTTTTTTTAATTCATCTGCATCAAATGGGGGATTAACAGCCGCAAATTTTAAATTTCCTGTTGAAACAACATTTTGTGCGCCCAAAATCTCTAATCTTCTGGCATCTTCTTTTGTTTGGCCAAAAGAAAGAGTGAAAAGAGATTGGATAGTTTTAATGATATATGGATGTTTTTGCCAACGAGCAAAAGATTTATCTGAAATACGCCCATTTAAAAGAATGAGTGGAGCGCCATTATTTTTGATGGCTTTAAGCATATTTGGCCAAAAATCAGATTCAAACCATAAAACGACATCAGCTTGCCAATGTTTAACGAAACGTTTTGTTGCCAAGGGGGTGTCAATAGGTATAAATTGATGAAAGGCGCGTTCAGGTAATCTTTTTTTCATAAGTTCAGCAGAGGTAACGGTTCCAGATGTGACCATTACATGCATCTCTTTATCTTCATCAAGCATTTTTTTTACAAGAGGAAGCATGGATAAACATTCGCCAACACTTGCGCCATGCAACCAAACGAGTTTGCCTTTTGGTCTTTCTTTTTTAGGGAATCCCAAACGTTCATTTAAACGAGATTTGTCTTCTTTTTTTTTAATAAGTCTAAAACATAAAAAAACCAAAATAAATGGATACAATGAAATACAAAGGCATTGATAAAAAAATAATGCTGTCATTTTTAATTTCTTTCTGATAATATATATTAAGAAACGTTTTTTTTCTAAGGTCATACTAAAATAATTCAATTGAAAAGGCAAGAAAAATGATTACGGTTATTTCAAAAAACAAACTCTATACAGAAACATTATGTGATGCGTTAAAAGAGATGGATGCAAAAAGTTATATGCATGATAAAGAGTTTGGTGATGCGTTGATTATTGCTTTAGATCAGGATTTAACAGATGAAATTTTATCTCAAGATGTTTCTTGCCCAGTTTTATTAATTGGAACTTCGCATGAAGAGTCTGATATTGAACTTAAAGCACCTTGTTATTTATATGAGCTAAAACTGCATTTAAAAACATTGTTGGAAAAAAAGAATGCGGCTCCTGTTTTTGAAAATAAACGTTTTTTATTTGAAGGTGCTAAAAGATTGTTATTTGATAAGAAAATAAAAAAAGATTATTATTTAACGGAAAAGGAAACTGATTTAATTTCTTTTTTGGTGCGTTCTTTACCAGAAGGGGCTTCAAAAACGGATTTGCTTACAGAAGTTTGGAAATATCGCGCAGATATTGAAACGCATACCGTTGAATCTCATATTTATGCCCTTCGTCAAAAGATTGGTGAAAAGGCGGCTGATAGCTTATTGAAAAATAATGAAGAGGGCTATATTTTAATTAGTGAATAAAAAAAACGACTTAAAAAGTCGTTTTTTTTTATTCTTTTTATTAAATCAAATTAGATCAAAGATTTTTTGTTGTTTTTGATGTTTAAAATTTAGTTAATATTTGAATTTAAAGAAACTTTTGATTTTAATGCAGAAACATTTGATTTAAAACCATATGCATTGTTGATTGCAGCATTTGATTTAATTGTTGAATGACTTGCAACTGTTTTTAAATTTGTTTTTGCTTTTGAAGCTGTTTTTGTGTTTGTTGCAGCTTTTGTTGTTTTTGAAGAAGTTGCTTTTGTGCTTGTTTTAGATGCTGAACATTTTTTTGTTGAGCACTTTGATGATTTGTAAGAAGAATTTGAATTCATTAATTTATCGCAAGCTTTTTGCCAGAATTCATTTTCTTGACCCCATGGACGGCCAGATTCTTCCCACATATAGTAAGCCGTCAAGCGGATTTCTTCTTCGTTTGTGTATTTTTTCATAATAAAAACTCCTCTGGTATAATGTGAAACTCAACTAAAATATAAAATAAATAATTTATTACTTCAATTAGTTTTTTAAGATTTTATATGAAAAGCAAAACTATTTTAAAAAAAAATATTAATAAAAAGTAAATTATTAACCTTTTGTTAATTAAAAAAATATGTTTGAAAGTAAAAAAAAGAGAAAAATGGGAAGTTTTTCTCTTTTAAAAAATGCGATTCGGAAAATAGAAAAAATTAACTAATTTTAGTGCGCACAACGGTAAGTGCCGGCAATAAATTAATAAGATCTTTTTCTATTGGAATTTCAATGGATTGTCCAAGATGACCAGAAGAAATTTCTTCTGTTTCAGCTCCAGTTCTATGGTCATAAAGTTCATTAACGGTTATTTGAATTGGATCCAATTGATAAGGGGATAAAAATTCAAGAACCATTCCTTTTTGAATTTTATGTTTGATTTCAACAATCAATCGTCCTTCTTTTTCACCTTTAACAAGACCTGCATATCTCCAATTCCCATCGCTTGCAGAAACATCATAATTATGAGCTTCTGGACCAGCATTTCCATCTAAAAATCCAACAGTATAACCTCTGGATTGAAGAGTCATCAATTCTTCCATATATTTATCTGGTGACCAGTTTTCTGGATCATTAAACCAATCATCAATGGCGTGTCTGTATGTTCTAGCTGTGATTGCGGCATAATATTCTGATTTATTTCTTCCTTCAATTTTAAAAGAATCAATGCCAATTGGCAGTAAATCATTTAAACGAGGGAGCCAGCACAAATCTCTTGAGTTCATAATATATGTGCCATTTTCATCTTCATCAATCTGCATTAATTCGCCAGATCTTGTTTCTTCTTCAATATAATAGGTATTGCTTGGATTTGGATGAACTGGATTTGTTTCATAAATTTTATAACGCCATCTGCAAGAATGAGCGCAATTTCCTTTGTTTGCGCTTCTACCTGTCATAAAGTTTGAAAGCAAACAACGGCCAGAATAACTGACACATAAAGCTCCATGAATAAATGTTTCAATTTTAATATCGGGGCATTGTTCTCTGATTTCTTTAATTTCAGAAAGTGGAACTTCGCGACCCAAAACGCAAAGACTTGCCCCTTGTTTTTTCCAAAAGTTCACAGTAAGTGTTGAACAAACATTTGCTTGTGTTGAAATATGAAGGGGAAGGGAAGGTATTTCTTCTTGAATTCTTGCAAAAATACCAGGATCAGCCACAATAACGCCATCTGGATTTAAATCTTTTAACAAAGTGATAAAATTTTCAATTTTTTCTATGTCTTTATTATGTGTAAATAAATTAACAGTTAAATAAACTTTTTTTCCAAGTGAATGAGCGTATTCAATTCCTTCTTTCATTTCTTCTGCAGTGAAAGAGATTTTATTTCTTAAACAAACGCCAGGCATCCCCGCATAAACAGCATCAGCGCCATATAAAAAGGCTGTTTTTAATCTATTGAGCGAGCCAGCAGGAAGTAAAAGTTCTGGTTTTTTGATTTTATTCATTTTTTTTATCCTTTTTTGGTGTAATTTTGAAGTATTATATCCTTTTTTTCAAAAAAAATCAAAAAAATATTACACTTTTTTAACTTTTTGCTTTATAATACTGGTCATTCGTTTAGAATAATGTTGACTTTCATGATGTTGAAAACAACATTTTTTATAGTAAAAATGACGAGAAAGGAATGAATATGACAAGACAAAAACCTGTTGTGCTTTGTATCTTAGATGGTTGGGGATATCGTGCAGAAAAAGAAAATAATGCCATTGAAATGGGAAATACACCTGTTTGGCATCAATTAATTAAAGAATATCCAACAACAATGTTAAAAACATCTGGTTTAGATGTTGGTTTGCCTGCTGGTCAAATGGGTAACTCTGAAGTGGGGCATACGAATTTAGGGGCAGGGCGTGTGGTCTTGCAAGATTTGCCTCGTATTGATAAAGCAATTGAAACAAAAACATTGAACACAAATCCAGTTTTGCTTGATTTAATTGATGGCTTAAAAAAATCAAATGGTGCTTGTCATTTAATGGGATTAATTGGTCATGGCGGTGTTCATGCGCAACAAACGCATATTATTGCCCTTGCAAAAATTTTAAATGAAGCAGGAATTAAAGTTTGGTTGCATTGCTTTATGGATGGTAGAGACACTGCTCCAGATTCAGGTCTTGGTTTTGTTAAAGAATTAGAAGAAGCGTTGGTAGAATGTTCAAACGTTAAAATTGCAACGGTTTCTGGTCGTTATTATGCAATGGATCGTGATAACAGATGGGAACGTGTTGATTTGGCATATCAAGCTCTTGTAGATGCAAAAGGTAAACGTTTTGATTCTGCTGAACAAGCAATTGAAAGTTCATATGCCGAAAAAGTTTATGATGAATTTATTATTCCATGTGTGATTGGTGATTATCAAGGAATGCAAGATGGTGATGGTTTGATTATGGCTAATTATCGTTCAGATAGAGCTAGAGAAATCACGCGTATTTTATTGCAATCTGATTTTGATGCAGCGCCAAGATGCCGTGTTGTTAAATTTGAAAAAGCAGTTGCAATGACGGAATATTCTGTTGAACATAATAAATGGCTTAAAGTTTTATTCCCACCAGAAGAATTAACAAATATTTTTGGAGAAATTATTGCTGAAAATGGGTTAAAACAATTGCGTATTGCGGAAACGGAAAAATATGCTCATGTCACATTCTTTTTCAATGGTGGTAAAGAAACATTATTTGAAAATGAAGAACGCATTTTAGTTCCAAGTCCAAAAGTTGCAACTTATGATTTGAAACCAGAAATGTCTGCTATTGAGGTAACAGATAAATTGGTTGAAGCAATCAATGATGACAAGTTTGATGTGATTATTGTAAACTATGCAAATGGGGATATGGTTGGTCATACAGGTGTTGTTGAAGCGGCAATCAAAGCGGTTGAAACAGTTGATGCTTGTTTAGGAAGAGTTGTTGAAGCGGTTAAAGCGAAAGATGGTGCTATTTTTGTAACAGCTGACCATGGAAATGCTGAACGCATGAAAGATGAAGAAACTGGCGCTCCATATACTGCGCATACAAATACACCAGTGATGGCTGTTTTAGTAAATGCTCATGGAGTTAAAGGATTAAAAGAAGGTTGTTTGGCTGATGTTGCTCCAACTCTTCTTGAAATTATGAACATCGCTAAACCAAGTGACATGACTGGTGTTTCATTAATTGAAAAATAAGTTTGTCTGGTAGAGAAAAAAAGGACGCGTTGGCGTCCTTTTTTTTGTTCTTTTAGTTAATAAGGGAAATTAAAGAGTATCTTATAGGTTGTAAAAAAATATCTCTATTTTTGTGTTTTTAAATAATAATACCGCCACAGACAACACAATCATCTTGATAGCAAACAACGGATTGGCCTTTGGTCAGTGAACTTTGTTCTTCATCAAAAATAACCTCAATTTCCGAATCGGAAAGGCGCGTTAAAGTTGCAGGAACTGCTCTGCCGGCAGAACGGTATTTTGCCATAACGGGAATGGATAAGTTTTCTTTCACTTCAATTCCGCCCCAAACAACTTCATTTGCTTTGCATTTTTTTGAAAATGTTGCTTCTTTTGGAGCCACGATAACTTCATTATGTTCGGCATCTAATTCAACAACAAATAATGGGACGGGATGCGCAATGCCAAGGCCTTTTCGTTGCCCAATTGTATAGTTGAAAAAACCTTCATGAGAGCCTAAAACAGTTCCATTAATATGGCGAATAACGCCTTTTTTAGGGGCTTGCTCTAATAAGTCTTTATAATCTCCGCTATAAAAATCTTGGCTATCCTTTTTTTCAGCAACAGGGATATTTCTTTCAAGCGCCATTTTGCGGACTTCTTCTTTTGTGAAGTTGCCTAGAGGAAAGATGATTTTTGAAAGTTGGTCTTGTGAGAGGCGATATAAGAAATAACTTTGATCTTTTTTTTCATCTTTTCCTTTTTTAAGGATACATTTCTCCTCTTTTTTTTCAACGTTAGCGTAATGACCTGTTGCAAAATAATCAAAGTTAACGCCTTCTTTTTTTGCACGCTCAAGCAATAAACCAAATTTCATTTCAGCATTGCATTTGATGCAAGGGTTTGGTGTTGTTCCACTTAAATAGGCTTCTCTAAAATATCTTAAAACAGTTTGTTTATATTCTTCAGAACAATCAAGAATAACGGTTTCAATTCCATGAGATTTTGCCCATTCTTGCGCTTTTTTATAATCATCTTTTTCTCTTGGCCCATAACAAGAGTTGATGGATTCTTTTAAGTTGGGAATATCTTTATTATAGATTGACATGCTGATGCCAACAACATGATATCCTTGTTCTTTAAGCAATAAAGCTGCTAAAGTTGAATCAACTCCCCCGCTTAAACCAATTGCAACCGTTTTCATTCACATCTCCTTAAAATAAATACCAGATATATCCTGCGTATGCGATTAAAAAGAGCAAACCAATTGTTCTTGAAAATTCTTTTTTCCAAAAGGCAATACCTGTTAAAACAAAGGCAACTAATAACATGATTAAGGAATCAATTCTCATTGTTGCATCAACTTTAATTGGCAAAATTAAAGCAACCATACCTAAAATGAACAGTGCATTATAAATATTGCTTCCTACAACATTTCCAAAGGCAACGCCGTTTTCTTTTTTAAATGAAGCAGCCATAGATGCAGCAAGCTCGGGTAGGGAAGTGCCAACAGCAACAATTGTAAGCCCGATAACGGCTTCGGAGACACCCCACATGCGTGCTAAAATAATTGCATTATCAATTAAGAATTTTGCGCCAAGCATTGTTAAAGCAATACCAATAATGCTGATGCTTAATGCTTTAATAAGAGAAATATTTGCTTTTTCTTCTTGTTCATTTTCAGTATGATTTTTTTTATCTGTTTTATAACAATAAAAAACATATCCGATTAAACCTGAAACAAAAATAAATCCAATTAAACGAGAAATAACACCCAAATAAACAGCGCAGACAACACCAACACTGGCTAATATTAAAACAAGGCCATCTCGTTTAAAATCTTTAATGTCAATTTTAACAGGGTGAACAACGGCTGCGGCCCCTAAAACCAATAAAATATTGGCAATATTTGATCCAATAACATTTCCAACAGCAATGCCATTTGATCCTTTTAAAACAGAGATTAATGAGGCTAATAATTCAGGTGTTGATGTGCCAAATCCAACCAATACTAAACCGATTACTAATGAAGAAAGGCCAATTCGTTTTGCAACTTGAACAGATCCGTCAACCAGTAAATTTCCGCCATAGACTAATAATGAAAGCCCAATAATTAACATTAAATAAACCATGTTTTTCCTCTTTTTTATTTGTTAAAGTGAACGTATTTTAACCGATTTTATTTTTTTTTGCAATTTGAAAAATATTTGATTTTGAATATTATTCTATGTGACAAAATTATGACATAATAAATACATATTTGTTACATTTTGTTTTAAATTGTCATATTTATTTTCCTTTTCATAAAAAGTTATGTATGAGAAAAATGTCTTTTAAATAATTTAAGGAGAGAAATATGAAAAAATTATTAGTGCCGGCTGTTGCTTTAGGAGCTATGATTGCTTCAACAGGAGCTGAAGCTGCCGGATACCATTTGTCAGAATATACAACAACAGGTCTTGGTCGTTCATTCGCTGGTGTTGGTGTGATGGGGGATGACTATTCTGCAATTGGTTTTAACCCAGCTGGTATGCAATATAATGCAAAAAGCGGTGGTCAAACAGGTTTAACAATGGTAAGTTTGCACACAGATTATAAAGGAAGTGTTGGCCCAACAATTAATGCTTTAACTCAAAGTCCTGAAGCGCCAAAAACAGGAAGAGGACACACACGTCCAACACGCGTTTTGCCAAATATTTTTGCACAACATAAAATGAATGATCGTATGACATTTGGTATTGGTGCTTATGTTCCATATGGTTTGGCAACAGATTATGATAACGGTTGGTTTGGTGAAACACATGCTGGTTTATCAGAAGTTTCTGCAGTTAATGTGAGCCCAGCTTTATCATATCAAGTAACAGATACTTTTGCATTGGGTGCCGCTCTTAATATTCAACATATTTCAGCTCGTTTAACCGGTGCTGTTGAACAAAATATGGGCCTTCCATACTCAGTAAGAGTTCCAGGTGCAACTAATAATTTAGAAGGGGATGATGTTGGAGTTGGTTACACAATTGGTGCAACATTTACTCCAAGAAAAGATGTTCGTTTAGGTGTATCTTATCGCTCAAAAATCAAACATAAATTAGAAGGTGATGTGAAAGTAACAGGAACTCCATATGGCGTATCAGATGGCAACCAAGATATTTTCACAAAAATCACAACACCTGAAGTTGTTTTATTCTCAGGCGCCTGGGATTTCAATAAATGCTTCACTTTAACGGGTACTGCTCGTTGGACACGTTGGAGCCAATTTGATGATTTGGATATCTACAGCAAAAAAACAGGTGCTGGTATTTCAAAAACAAATGAAAACTGGAAAAACACATGGTATTATGCTGTTGGTTTAGATTATAGACGTAACCAAAACTGGACATTCAGAACTGGTATTGGTTATGATGAAACAGTGATCAAATCTCCAGAATATCGCACAGCTCGTATTCCAGATGGTCGTCGTGTGTTAACATCTTTAGGTGTTTCATATAAGAAAAACAATTGGCAAATTGATGCGGGTTATATGCATATCTTTATCCATGGATCCCATGCTTATGGCAAATCAGCTGGAGCATCTGATATTGATATGAAATATAATTCAAGTGCAGACTTACTCAGTTTTGGAGTTCAATATAAATTCTAATTTATCATTGAAAATTTAAGTATAAAAAATAAGAGGAAAGATGAAAATCGACCTCTTATTTTTTTTGATTATCTAATATAATTTTATTGACTTTTATATGTTTTAACAAGTATAACAAAAAATAGGTTCATAAAAAAAGGAGACATAAATGACAAAAAAAACAAAAAATTATCATGCATCAAAAAAAATAGAAGAAAAACGCTGCGAAAAGCAAGCTTGCTGCTGTGAAAAAGATGCTGTTGTTTCTTGTGAAACACCATGTAAATGCGAAACAAGTTGCTGTGAAACAAATGAAAAATGCAATTGCTGTTCTGGTTGCAACTGTCATTCTAAATCATCAGGAAAAACATTTACAAAATGTTTAACAATGATAACGTCTTCTGCCTTGATTGCTTGTTCAATTTTATTTGTTGGATTAGAATTAACAAAACCTCAAATCGCTCCAAGGGCTAAGGGGTCTATTGATTTAGAAATTGGTAATTATTTGCGCAAAAATGCAGCTTTTGTTTCTCAACTTATTGAAGAAGAACAAGAAAAAATTAAAGAAGCACGCGCTGCTGAAGCAGAACGTGTTCGCTTAGAAGAAGAAAAAAAACAAGCTGAAAAATTAAAAACTTATGTTGAAGAATTGACAAAAGATTCAAACTACTATTCTTTAGGAAATAAAGATGGTAAATACGTGATCATTGAATTTTTTGATTACCGTTGTGGCTGGTGTAAAAAAACAAATTCAGCTCTTTGGGCTGAAATTGATGCTGGAAAAGCACCAAATATTCGTTGGATTCCAGTTGATGCCCCAATTTTTGGAGAAGGAAGTGCTTTGATTTCTCGTTATGTTTTGGCTGCTGGAAAACAAGGCAAATATTCTGAAATGCATCATGAAGTTGCAACGGCAACAGGTAATTTAGATAAAGTTGCATTAGATGAATTAGCTAAAAAAATCGGTTTAAATATGGATCAATTGGCTAAAGATGTTGATTCTGAAGATATCAAAAAACAATTAGCAAATAACATGAAAATGGCTCAAGAAATTGGAGTTCAAGGTGTTCCATTTATGATTGTTAATGGCAGACCTCATGGTGGTGCCTTATTAAATGAATCTTTGGCTGAAGCTGTTAAAGAATCAAATGAAATGAAATAAATTTGATTAGTTCAAATGAAAAGGGCGATGAAAATCGCCCTTTTTTATATTATTCCTTTGTTTTTATTTTTATCAAAAAGAAAGGATATATCCATTTTCAACTTGTTTAAAAATTTATCTTTCTCTCTTCATAATAGCAACAAATAATCCATCTGTTTTACTACGATATGGTGAAAACTGCTTGTGCGTAATTAATTTAAACTGAGTGTTATTTTTTAGGAATTTTCTAACTTGTAAAATGTTTTCATCCTCTGTTAAAGAACACGTCATGTAAGAAAGTTTACCATTTTTTTCAACATATGCTGAAGCTTTATTTAAAATAATTTGTTGTTTTTTTAGAAGATCATTAAATTGATCTTCAGTGAGTTTCCATCTTGCATCTGGGCATCTTCTCCATGTGCCAGTTCCAGAGCAGGGAGCATCAACAACAACATGTGAAAATTTCACATGGGAGTGTGATTTTAAATAAGAGGGGATATTGGTTGTTGTTTCAATTATTTTAATATTTGCGCGTGTAGCGCGTTTTTCAAGTTCATTTAAACTTTGTTTTGAAACATCATGAGCCAAAATTTTTCCTTTTCCTTGCATCATTTGTGCAAAAATGAGTGATTTTCCACCAGCACCAGCACAATAATCAAGAATTATCTCATTTGGTTTTATTTCGGTTGATAAAGCAACCAATTGAGATCCTTCATCTTGAACTTCAATAAGTCCATTTTTAAATGTTTCTAACGATTGCAAATTTGTTCTTTTATTCAAAATAAGTCCATATGGAGATATTTCAGTTAAAGAAGTTTCAACTCCTTCATTAAAGAGTTTTTTTTGAATAAAAGTTCTATCTCCATTGCATCTTAAAATGATTGACGGATTTTCCAATAAAGCAGGCAATTCTTTATCAGCATTTTTAATTTTTGATATAAGCCATTGAGGGGTTTCAACCTGAACATGAAAAGGCATATCTTTTGGGAAAGATGGTTCTTTAGTGAGAAATAAATTAATTTTTTCTTCCCATGTTTTATTGGGATATGCATATTCAAGGCGCGCTTTATGGCGAATACATTGCCAAACAAGATCTGTTAATTTTTTTCGATCTTTTGAACCAAAAGATTTGTGTGTTCTTGTAAAAGCATTAATTGTTTCGCTGGCTGGTCTTGTTTCTTTTTCAATTTGTGTTAAAAGTAACACAGCGGCTTGAACAATGGCTTCTTCTTTCATAGTTAATCCTTTTTACTCTTGATTCCCTTTGAAGCCAGTTGCAACCACATAAACTTCTGAAGAATCTTTTCGGCTTGCATCTGGTTTTGCATGTTTTACAACTTTAAAATCTTTTTTCATTTCAGCCAAAAATTGATTTTCGGTTCCTCCTTGAAAGATTTTTGCAATAAAAATACCACCAGGGTTTAAAACTTGAATAGCAAAATCATAAGCCATTTCAAGTAAATTCATAATTCTTAAATGGTCAAGCGCATGAACACCGGTTGTGTTTGCCGCCATATCAGACATCACAATATCTGCTTTATGCCCACCTAAAAGTTCTTTAAGCATTTCCGGTGCTTCATCTTTTGTGAAATCCATTTGAACCAGTTTTGCTCCATTAATTGGTTCTGCTGGCAATAAGTCCATCCCAACAACAAGAGGATTTTCAGGTGTAGATTGAACGCGTTTAACTGCAACTTGAGACCACCCTCCAGGGGCGCAACCTAAATCAACAACGCGTTTCCCTGGTTTAAAAAAATGAAATTGATCATCAAGTTGTATAATCTTAAAAGCAGCGCGACCACGATAACCTAATCTATGAGCTTCGCTAACATAAGGATCATTTACTTGTCTTTGTAACCATTTTGTGCTAGAGGCTTTTCTTCCTTTTACTTTTTTGAGATGCGTTTTCAACGGACGCGCCGTAAATTTCATTTTTTTACTCCGATAGTTATAAATTTATTGATGTTGAATAGTATTATTTACTGCAAGAGGGGCAGGGGTTGATGTTGTTGAAACACGTTCTGTATTTCTAAGTGGATTTTGAGGTTGTGTTTCAATTTGGGCTAATTCTTGTCGCATCAACGCTCTTGCTTGATCATTTTGAGGGGCTAAATATAAAAAGGATTTTCCATTATTTCCTTTGGCCGTGATGTTTAACCCGCTTAAATTTGCTCTTAAAACAAATCTTTTTGTTTCAGGTGAAAGTGTTGAAAAAAAAGATTGGCGCATATTGGGTATATATGGCACTTGTTCTGCTTCTTCATCAGAAATGATGCCGATACCTTGGTGCTGTTGTTTTTCTTTTAAAAGGGTAGCATAAGGTAATCCTTCTTCTGGATTAGATGAAAGAGATCTTGAATTTTCAGAATTTCTTATTTGTGTTTCAGAAGGTAAAAATGTTAATCTTTCTGAAGAGCCTTGTGGTGTAAATGAAACAGCAAGCCCAGCGTTATTTGCCTTTTGAACGAATTGGCGTTCCTCATTTGAAAGATTTTCTAAACTTGAGTTTCTTTCTGTTTGTTGGGCTGATTGGGCATGTTCAGTCATGAAAAATCCTTTAATTTAATGGAGGTTGATCTGAAGGCGATGTCTTTGATTGAGGAATAAATACTTGAAGATCAGAATGCGTTTGCTTAAAAAGCAAAACGTCATGATAATAAAGCTCCTCAAATGTAACATTTGAATTTTTTTCAAGTGTTAAATGAATGGAGGCGTTTTTACTGGATTCAAACGCTATCATTTTTTTGAAAATATTTTTTAACTGATGCTCAAGTTCGCTATTTGTAACACGTAACCATTTGCCATTTTCATTAGAATAAATAATTTCATTAGATTCATTTGTTTGTGAATCATAAACATAATTAACGCGAACAGAAGGATTGTTTAAAAGATAAAATAATCGCTCTGTGATTTTTCCAGTTGGTTTTCCATTAGCCTCTGTTTCAAACATAACTAAGTGTGAAAGCTCATTTTTGTTATCAAAAATTGGTTTGGAAATATGAGAAATTTCATATTTATTTTGTTCATTTTTTTGATAATAAGTTCCTAACTTAATTTCGCCTTGTTCAGTATAATTCCAAGCATGTGTTAAAGTGCCTTCAGAATAAAATCTAACAAGAGATTTATTTTTATTTTCATAATAGTGTGTTTCAAGAGTGATGCGATTATTCTTATCGTATGTTAATGTTTTTAAGATTTGAGTAGGGCTTTGTGGATGAACATAAATATGCATAAATCCACCATTTTGAGATTTTTGTATATAAGATTTAGAAATAATTTTTTGAGGATTTTTTTCTAAAATTGCTTGTTCATTTTCATATTCATTATAATAAACAAAATCACCCGCCTGATAGGTAATAATAATATGCCCATTGGCTATTTTTTTTCTCTCTAATTCAACGGCTTTAATTTGATTCATCTGAATGGCTCTTTCTTTTATATATTGAATTGTAACATGAAACACTTAAAAAAACAAGATTTTTTATTTTTTAAGTGTCGCCTAAAAATCAGAGCCTTGAAGATCAAAGGTTTCTTCTTCTGGTTTAAAGGCTTTATCAGGTTCTTGCTCAATTAAATTTTTTGTTTTTTCTCTTTGAGTTTCTTTTGGAGCTAGAGGCGTTACATTTGATTCAGAATTTTGAGAACCATTGGTTGTTGAACTTGGGGATTTTTGGACATTTTGTCGTGAGGAGGCAGATCTTTGTCTCATTTGACTTTGTTGAAGTTGTTCTAATCTTTTAGCTTCTTCTTCTTTTTGCAAACGATCTCGTTCATTTTGTTTTTCCGAATCAATTAAAACTAAATTATCAATGATTTGATCGGAAATTGCAGTGTTGTTTAAAACAGGATTTTGTTCTAAATACCATAAAATATTTTGATTATTTGAATCTTTTTTATAAATTTCATCACCAGCATAATCAACAAAAAGGGTTAAAATATCTGCTCTTGGAGCATAATAAGCTGCAAAAAAGCTAATTGGTAATTCTTTTGGAGCGCCTTTGATTGGGAATTCGTCATTTAAAACCATTTCATTTGGATTTAAATTCCCTTTTTCAAGAAGCGTTTGCAAAACCTGAGGATTTCCCCTTAAAATAGCCAATTGTAAAACAGAACCGCCGCAAGGGAAGTGAATGTTAAAGTTTGTTTTTTTTGCAATTTCTTTTTCAATATCTTGTTCGCTTCTAGCCATTCTGACAACTTGTTGGATTGGGTGATAACGGCATTCTCCTCTTGGAGCTGCAAAAGATATGCTTGGAAATAAAAATAACCCTGCAATGGTTAAAAGTAACGTCTTTTTCATAATAAACCCCCTTTGTTTATTTTTTCTTATATGGATTTTGGAAGAAAAAAAGTTTTTTGTCAATAGGTGTGTTTTGTTTTATGTTATAAAGTGAAACAGTTGATTTAATATTTTGAATGTCAACAATTTCCCATTGCTTTAGAAGAAGAGCTTCTTTATCAATGGTGAGAGTTAAAGACCCCAGTTCTTTTGCCCCTTTTTTAACGGCGGTTACTTTATATTCATCTAAAATATCTTGCACATTTGTAACTAAAAATTCAGGGTCAGAAAATTTAAGTTCTTTTTTTAAAATCAAATTTACAGGTGTTTGACTTAAATCAAAATAACTGACTTCTTTTAAATCTTTGTCATGATAAATGAGATATCCATTAACAGCATAAAACTCAAGAGGGGAGCCTTTTTCATAAACCAAACGCATTTTGCCTGGACGAGACATATATAATGTTCCTGTTTGCAAATCATTTTCAGTTTGCGAATTGAATTGGGCAAATTCAGCTTTGAGTGTTTTAATTTTATTATATGCTGTTTCAACTTTTTTTAAAATTTCCCTGTTTTCTGGTGTATCAATTTTTTTATCAATATCTGCAAAAGCAGGTAACGAAAAACAAAGTATTGTAGCAAGTAAAATCTTTTTCATCTTTATCCTTTTTTAAGCATTAACGGTTGGAACAAGAATTTCGCGTTTTCCAGCAACATTTGGTTTTGAAATAACGCCTTCTGCTTCCATTCGATCAATTAAATCTGCGGCTTTGTTATATCCAATACGAAGTTGACGTTGAACATAACTGGTTGAAACTTTTTGATCTCTTAATATGATGGCAACGGCTTGATCATATAAATCTCCTCCATTTGGAACATTCATGTTGCCACCAGCGCCTGCAGATAAGGATGCTTCTGCTTCAGGATCTGTTGTAACAGCATTCAGATATTGAGGCTCAGCTTGCAATTCCCAATGATGCACAACTTGTTCAACGTCATGATCAGAAACAAAAGGTCCATGAACACGTTGAGGTTTTTGACCTGCCGGCATAAAGAGCATATCGCCTTTTCCTAATAATCTTTCAGCTCCATGTTCATCTAAAATAGTTCTAGAGTCTGTTTTGCTTCGAACTTGGAAAGACATACGGGATGGGAAGTTTGATTTAATTGTACCTGTGATAACATCAACACTTGGTCTTTGTGTTGCTAAAATCAAGTGAATCCCAACCGCACGAGCCATTTGAGCCAATCTTTGAATTAATGGATCAACTTCTTTACCACATCTGCCCATCAAGTCTGCCATTTCATCAATAATAATCACAATATAAGGAATAGGGGTTAAATCAAATTCTTGTTCTTCATATATAGGGCGTCCTGTTTCAGGATCAAATCCTGTTTGAACTCTTCTGGTTAAATTTTTTCCTTCTTGAGCAGCTTGTTTTAATTTTTGATTGTAACCTTCAATATTTCTAACCCCTAAATGAGACATTGATGTATAGCGATCTTCCATTTCTCTGACCGCCCATTTTAATGCGATCACAACTTTTTCAGGATCCACAACAACAGGTGTTAAAAGGTGTGGAATGCGGTTATAAACAGATAATTCAACCATTTTAGGGTCAACCATGATAAGGCGACATTCTGCTGGTGTGAATTTATAGATTAAAGAAAGAACCATTGTGTTAATGGCAACAGATTTACCTGAACCAGTTGTACCAGCAACAAGCAAGTGAGGCATTTTGGCTAAATCAGCAAAAATAGGGGCACCACCAATATCTTTTCCTAAAATTAAGGGGAGGGCACCAGTATTGTTTTGGAATTGAGGATGTTCAATCATTTCGCGAATATAAACAATCTCTCTTTTTACATTTGGCATTTCAATACCAACTGCATCCGTGCCAGGAATAACGGCAATACGAACGGATACAACACGCATTTTCATGGCAATATCGTCTGCTAAGGTAATAATGCGCGCACTTTTAATCCCAGCTGCAGGTTGAAATTCATAAAGAGTGACAACAGGTCCAGGATGCGCTGTAACAACTTTTCCGGTGATGCTGAATTGGGAAAGTACATCTTCTAACTCTTTACTGGTTTTAAGCATCATGTCTTTTGATAGTGCTGGGGTGTTACTTGATTTAATTGGATCTAAAAGGCTTGTTGATGGTAATTCCAATTTTTCAGAGTCAGTGTTAGGTGATGATACTTCTTCTTTCTTTTCTTCTTTTTCTTTTCGTTTAAAAAGAGAAAGAGATTTCTTTTGTGAAACTGTTTCAAATTCATCATCCATATCATTTTCTTCTTTGTATGAATTTTTGGTGATCCCAAACTCTTCATTATTTGTAAATGAAGGTTCAATTCTTTCGTTAATTTGTTCGGATTTTTTATTGAAATTAAAAGAAAAAAGTTTGTTTTCTTTTTGATTTTGTGTATCGATCTCATCTTGAGAAACTTCATTTTCATCTTCAGTAGAATTAGATGATAAGGATTCATTCTTGCTAAATGAAATTTTTGGAAGTGAAAGGGATGGAAGTTTAAATGCAAGCTTGCTGAAAAAGTTTAAAGGAATATTTTGAGCGATATAGCAAGTTGATTTTGAAAACCATTTTGAAAAGCGGATAAAAGGTATATTAAGACCTAATAAAATAAGACTAAGGGAAACTAAATAGAAACATACTTGTATATATATAGGGAATAAAGTACTTTTTCCAATCCATTCAGATAGATAAAAACCAACAAAACCACCACCTTTAGAAGTGAACCATGATCCATTTGTTTGGATAAAAGAAGGACCAAGAGCCCAAGAAAATGTGAATAATCCAATGAAAAAGAGAGTGACCCTTGTTTTAAAAAGAGAAGCGCCTTTTAAAAGCATAATGCCAGATGAAATAAGAAAAATTGGAATTAAAAATCCTGTTAAACCAAAAAATTGCAAAATTAAATCAGCAGAAATCGCGCCAAATGAGCCTAAAATATTTTGAACGTTTTCAGTGCTTGCTGTATTTAATGATGTGTCAGAAACATGATATGAAAAACAAGAGATAAAGAAAACACATCCGAGTAAGAAGAGTAAAAATCCGTTAAAAATTTGAAAAAAACGCTTCATTGATTATCCTTATATAATATTGAAATGGTTCTTTTTTGTTCTATAGCTCTAAATTAAAAAAAATACAACTTTATTTTTCAAAAAAAGAAGAGTTTTTGTTTTTTTTACATAATTTTGAAAAGCTAAAGAAAGGCTTGACACGTGATTAAAAATCTGTAATAGTGAGCAAAATGAAAGGAAATTAAAATGCATTCAAATTTGTTTTTGCGCCTTGTATCGGCTCTTGTTTTGGCTCCCATAGTTTTGGGAAGTATTTGGTTTGGTAAGGATTTTTATTTGGATTATTCTATTCCTTTATATACAATTTTGTTAGCAGTTTTTGGTGCTGGCATGGCTTGGGAATGGACTTATATGTTTGATAAAAAGGTTTCTGTTAATACGGTTTGGATGGTTCTTTTTGCTTGTTTGTGTGCCTTTATGACGGAGACAAATCCAGCCTTTTCTCTTTGGTTGGCCTTATTGGGCACAACAATTGTTTTTTATAAATCTGGCTCAAGATTGCTTTATTCTTTAGGCCTTTTATATATATGTATTCCGCTTATTTCATTAGGATATATTTATTATGTTAATGATTCCGTGAGTCGAGAAATTGTTTTATGGCTCTTCTTTGTTGTTTGGGCAACGGATATTGGTGGATATGTTGTTGGAAAATCTGTTGGTGGCCCAAAAATTGCCCCAAAAATTAGTGCGAAAAAAACATGGTCAGGATTAATCGGTGGTGCTGTTTTTGCGATGGTGGTTGCTTATGGCTTTGCGCTTTATTTGGATGCAAATAACTATATTACCCCAACAAGTGGATTAACATTTGAACAAGTAAAAACAGTTTTGATTTGTTCTGCTGGTATTTTAGCTGTTGTTTCACAGGCAGGTGACTTTTTTGAATCATATATCAAACGATCCTTGAATTTGAAGGATTCAAGTAATCTTATTCCGGGTCATGGAGGCCTTTTTGATCGGGTTGATGGTTTGTTGTTTGCTTCTGTTTTAACAGCTTTGATCATTTTTTTCTTTAAAGATGGAGGCATTGTTTTTTAATGTTAACAAGTTTAATTTATATAGCCTCATTTGTTCTTGTTTTATCTTTGATCGTTGTTATTCATGAAGGTGGTCATTTCTTGATGGCAAGATGGTGCGGTGTTCATGTAACAGATTTTTCCGTTGGATTTGGTAAAGAAATTTTTTCTCGTGTTGATAAAAAAGGAACACGTTGGAAATGTTGTCTAATCCCACTGGGCGGATATGTGAAAATGTTGGGTGATACGGATGCTGCAAGTGCACAATCTTCAACAGAAGGATTAACTGAAGAAGAAAAAAAGAAAGCATTTCTGACACAAAAACTTTGGAAACGAGCATTGATTATTTTTGCTGGTCCTGGAATGAACTATTTGTTTGCAATTCTTTTGTTGACAGGTATTTTCTTTTCAATGGGCGAAGCAAAATTAAAACCAATTATTGGTAAAGTAATTGAAAATTCTCCAGCCGCTGAAGCAGGGATGTTGCCAGGGGATAAATTTATTGAAATTAATAATCAAAAAGTTACTGAATTTTCAGAAGTTATTCGCTTGGTTCGTTTAACGGAATTTGAAAAACCTTTGGATATTTTATTTGAAAGAAATGGGATTGCCCATCGTATTTCTTTAAAACCAAGATATATTGATGGATCTGAATATCCGATGATTGGTTTTTCTGCCTCAACTGAACATTTTGAAGCTTCAAAACCATTAACATTAGGGGCTGCAGCTTTAAAATCGGTTCAAACTGTTTGGGAAATTACGGCGGACACAACTATTTATTTAGGACAAATTTTATTTCAAAATAGAAGCCCAAAAGATATGCGTGGCCCATTAGGTATTGCAGAAATGTCAGGAGATGCTGTTCGTGGTGGATGGCTTTCATTGTTGATGTTTATTGTTCAAATATCAGTTGCCGTTGGTTTTATGAATTTATTGCCTATTCCTGTGTTGGATGGGGGACATTTGGCGTTTTACGCCGTTGAAGCGGTGAGGGGTAAGCCACTGCCTGACCGTGCTCAAAATGCATTTTTAGTGGCAGGATTGAGTGTTTTATTAATGTTGTTGGCATATACAATGATTTTGGATGTGCCACGTATTATGCAAAGGATCTTCGGATGAAAAAAATAGTGAGTTTTTCTTTACTGGTAACTTCTGTTCTTTCAACACCTGCAGGTGCTGAAATTTTGAAAAATGTTTTAATTGAAGGAACGCGTCGTTTTGAGCCTGCTTCAATTATGCAAAATCTTAACATTAAAAAAGGTCAGAATTTAACATCTTATGAATTAGATAATATAACAAAAACATTGTTTGAAACAAGATTGTTTAGTGATGTTGATGTTCGTATGAATAATGGAACGCTCACTATTAAGGTTCAAGAAAATCCGATTGTTCGTGAAGTCTATTTCGAAGGAAATGACAAAATGGACGATGATGTTTTAAAAACTGAAATTGAATTAAAACCAAGAACAGTTTATACAGCAAGTACCGCTCAATCAGATGCTGATAGATTATTAACCCTTTATAAAAGAAGTGGTCGTTTTGGAGCTTCTGTTACACCAAAAATTATCAAGAAAGATCAAAATCGTGTAGATGTGATTTTTGAAATTGAAGAAGGTGCTAAAACAACAATTGAAAAAATCAGTTTTACAGGGAATACGCGTTTTGATGATGGAACGCTTAAAGATGTTTTGGTTACAAAAGAAAATGCTTGGTATCGTTTCTTTGCATCAACAGATACTTATGATCCAGATCGTTTGAATTACGATAAAGAAATGTTGCGCCGTTTTTATTTAAAGAATGGATATGTTGATTTTAAAGTGGTTAATGCTGCAGCTGAGTTGTTGCCAGATAAAACAGGATTTACTTTAACAATAGATGTATCTGAAGGTCAAAGATATCGCTTTAGTCAACCACAAATTAAAGTTTCATTACCATCTTATGCCCAAAAAGGCAATAAAGAAGAATTGATTCAATTGCTTGATTTTAAACAAGGCGATTGGTTTAATGCTGAAAAGATTGATTCAACTGTTGAACAATTGACAGATAAATTTGCTAATGAAGGGTATGCTTTTGTTGAAGTAACACCTGAATTTATTAGAAATGAAAAAGACCGTACTGTTCAAGTTATTTTTAGAGTTCAAGAAGGTGAAAAAGTTTTTGTAAATAAGATTAATATTCATGGAAATTCTAGAACTCAAGATAAAGTAATTCGTCGTGAATTTAAAATTAAAGAAGGTGATGCTTTCAATGCTTCCAAATTACGTCGTTCTCAACAAAAAGTTGAAGATTTAGACTATTTTGAAAAAGTTGATTTTAAAACAACGCCAGTTTATGGGGATGCTGCTAAAACAAATGTTGATGTGACTGTTAGAGAAAAATCAACAGGTTCATTCAATGTGGGTGTTGGTTGGTCTTCATATGATGGTATGTTGTTTGAAACAGGGATTGTTGAACGCAACATTTTGGGAACAGGTAACATTGTTAACTTAAACGCAATGCTTTCTCAAAAAGAAACACAATACGTTGCTGGGCTTACTAACCCATATTTCCTTGATTTACCTCTTTTAGCTGGTCTTGAAATTTTTAGAACAACAAGAGATAACAGTGATTCTAGTTCATATAGCTATACATCTTATGGGGCAACAACGCGTTTTGGTTGGAATTATACAGATGCTTTGCGTCAAACTGTTCGCTATACATTGCGTCGTGATGATGTGAATGATATTGATAGTGATGCTTCAATTTATATTAAAGAACAAGAAGGACAAACAACTGTTTCATTAATTGGTCAAGATATCAGTTATGATAAGCGTGATAGCAAAATTAATCCAACACAAGGTTATTATTTAAACTTGGGAACAGATTATGCTGGTATCGGTGGGGATACAAAATTTGTTCGTGTAACAGCAACTGCTATTCAATATTTTTCATTAGCTGATAACGTTGTTCTCTCTTTAAGAGGTGATGGTGGCCATATTTGGGGAACAGGTGGTGAAGATGTAAGAATTAACAACCGTTTCTTCTTGGGTGATTACTCTTTAAGAGGATTTGAATATGGCGGTGTTGGCGCTAGAGACCGCGCAACTGATGACGCTTTGGGTGGTAACTGGTATGTAACTGCTTCAACAGAATTGGTTTTCCCTCTTGGTTTGCCACGTGAAATTGGTATTAAAGGTAAAACATTTGTTGATGCTGGTATGATTGGTAAACCAGATGGTTATGATGCCAAATATATGGATTATAGTAGCGGCGTTCGCGTAGCAGCGGGTGTTGGTATTTTATGGCAATCACCAATGGGAATGATTAATCTTGATTTCTCATTGCCGGTGGTTAAAGAATCTTATGATAAAACACAAGTATTCCGTTTGAACTTTGGGAAAGGATTTTAAAAATGAGTAACGTAATTTTAAAAACATGTGCAGGATGTGGTGTAGCAGGATTTCTTTTGGCTGCAGCAATGGCTTATGGAACAGTTCCAGTTAATAATACATCTGTTGCTGTATTAGATTTAGATCGTGTTCAGCTTGAAGCTGATGCATATGAAAAAGTTAAAACAGAAACAGAAAAGCATGTTAGCGCCTTAAAAGCTCGTTTTATTGATGAAGAAACAGCTTTAACTCAAAAAGGGGCTGCGCTTAAAAAGAAAATTGATGCAGCTGGTGGCAAAACTGCAGGATTTGAAAAAGAAATCCAAAAGTTAAATCAAGAATTGGTTGAATTTCAACGTAAAGTTCGTTTCCAATCTGAATTAATTGCAAGAGCTAAAAATGCAGCAATTGCACAAGTTTCACCAATTGCTCAAGCTTCATTAAAAGAAATCAGTCAGAAAAAAGGATTAAGCATTATTTTGCCTCGTCCATATGTAACATATTATACACAAAGTGTTGATATTACAGATGATTTTATTAAATTGCTTGATGAAAAGAATATTCAAGTGACATATCCTGATCCAGCTCAGTTTACTGTTCCTGTTGTGGCCAATCAAGGTGCTTCACAAAAACCAGCTGAACAAAAAACTGAAGAAAAACCATCTGAAGGTAACAAATAATGACAGATACGCGTTTTTTTAATAAAGTTGAAGGGTTAACATTAGGTGAAATTGCCAAAATCGGGGAGATTACTCTCCCTGAAGGCATTTCATTGGATAGAATGTTTTTTGATGTTGCATCAATTGATACGGCAACAGAAAATGATGTTACATGGGCTTTTATCCCAGCAATGAGGGAACCTTTGAAAAACACAAAAGCCGGAGCTGTTATTGTTCCAGAAAAATTTTTAGAATTTGTGCCTGAAGGCGTTATTCCTTTAATTAGTAAAGATCCGCATCGTTCATATGGATTGGTTGCTTCAGCTTTTTATCCTCAAGTTGTTGAAAGTTTTATTTCAGATAAAGCTTTTATCCATCCAACAGCTTCTTTAGGTGAAGGTTGCCGCGTGGAAGCTGGGGCATATATTGGTGAAAATGTTGTATTAGGCAAAAGATGCGATATTAGAGCAAATGCTGTTATTGAAAAAGGCGTTGTAATGGGAGATGATTGTATTGTTGGAGCAACAGCAACAATATCCCATTGTGTCGCAGGATCAAAAGTTTATATTTATCCTGGAGCTCACATCGGTCAAGATGGATTTGGTTTTGCTATGTCAGCTAGAGGTCCGGTAAAAGTTCCTCAATTGGGCAGAGTGATTATCGGAAATGATGTGGAAATTGGATCTAGCACAACTGTTGATAGAGGCGCTATGGGAGATACGGTTATCTCTGATGGTTGTCGAATTGATAATTTGGTTCAGGTGGCTCATAATGTTAAATTAGGGCGATGCTGTGTGATTGTTTCACAAGTAGGTATTGCTGGTAGCTGTGAATTTTCAGATTTTGTTGTTGCTGGTGGTCAAGTTGGTTTTGCAGGGCATTTAAAAATTGGGGCAGGGGCTCAAATTGCTGCTCAATCTGGTATTATGAATAATGTGGAGCCAGGGGCAATTTTGATGGGAACACCTGCTGTTTCTCGTGTTGAATTTATGCGTCAACAAATTGCTTTACAAAGATTAACAAAGAAGAAAAAAGAAGATTAGAAGGATATCAAGATGGAAGAAATTAAACAAGAAGAACAAACAAATATCATTGAAGAAATGCGTATTGGTGAAATTTTAAAATTATTGCCTCACCGTTACCCATTTTTGCTTGTGGATAGATTAAAAAACGTTGTGCCAGGTGAAAGCGGTATTGGGATTAAAAATGTGACCATGAATGAAGAATTTTTTCAAGGACACTTCCCAGAAAATCCAGTTATGCCTGGTGTTCTTCAAATTGAAGCTATGGCTCAAACAGCCGGTATTATTGTTTTAACAGCATTTCCTGAAGAAGAAAGAGGTGGAAACAGCGTTTATTTTATGACTGTTGATGAAGTTAAGTTCCGCAAGCCTATTTTACCAGGTGATGTGATTGAATTTTATGTAAAAAAAGAACAGGCAGTTCGAAATGTTTTTAAATTCCGTGGGGAAGCTAAAGTTGATGGAAAATTAGTTTCACAAGCAACATTTAGTGCTATGGTTTTTAAAAAAGCATAAAAATTTATAAAAAGGAGTAAAAAATGCGCCGAAAGAGAAATTTATGATTCTTCTCAAAAAGGCGCTTTTTTTATAAAGCCATTTGATAATAAAAAGTATAAAGGAGTAAAAATATGGCAAAAATTCATCCAAGTGCAATTGTTCATCCAAATGCAAAATTAGCAGATGATGTTGAAGTTGGCCCATTTTGCGTTATTGGAGAACATGTTGAAATCGGTGAGGGAACAAAGTTAATTTCGCATGTTGTGATTGATGGCGTAACCAAAATGGGAAAAAGAAATACGGTATATCCCTTTGCGGCACTTGGGTTACTTGCCCAGCATAAGCGCTCTAATGCTCCTGATGCTCAATTAATTATTGGAGATGATAATACATTTAGAGAACATGTAACAGCACATGTTGGGTCTGAAGTGGATAATAAAATAACAATTATTGGAAACAGAAATCTCTTTTTGGTTGCTTCTCATATTGCCCATGACTGTGTGTTAGGGGATGATATTGTGATGAGTAATAATGCAACATTAGCAGGGCATGTTCATGTGGGTAATAAAGCCATTATCGGTGGATTATCAGCTGTTCTTCAATTTACACGAATTGGTGAAGGTGCCATGATTGGTGGTATGTGTGGCGTGACAAGAGATATTATTCCATATGGATTAATGATGGGTGGTATTCGTCAAGGTTTAAGCGGCTTAAATTTAATTGGGTTACAACGTGCTGGCGTTGAAAAATCAGATATTTTAATGATGCAACAAGCTTTCAAAGCGTTATTTAACAAAGAAGAGGGAACTTTATCTGAACGCATTGAAAAAGTTGAAAGTAATGAAGTTTGGATGAGTAATCCATATATTAAAGCGCAAATAGAATTTGTTAAGAATCCATCTAAAAATAATATTTTGCAACCAGATTGATGAAAGGTTTTTAAGATGAATTTTTCAACTTGGATAAAGAAAAAAATTCAAACTGAGTTTCAAAAAAGACCTCAAGAAGCTGTCGGCATTATTGCCGGCAGCGGTATGCTTCCTGTGATGTTGGTTAATTTTCTTAAAAAACAAGGCAAAGATGTTTTTGTTATTTCATTAAAAGGGCATGCAAATAAATCACTATTTCCTTCTGATGTGAATTTAAAGGAGGTTCGTTTGGGGGCTGTTGGAACGAGTTTTAAGCTTTTAAAAAAACATCATGTAAAAGAAATTGTTTTTATTGGGGGAGTTAAGCGACCTTCTTTAAAAGAAATTTATCCAGATTTGAAAGGTTTTTCTTTTTTAACCAAATTATCATTAAAAGCTTTGGGTGATGATGGGTTATTAAGATTAGTTATTTCTGAAGTTGAAAAAGAAGGATTTGTTGTGAAAGGAATTCATGAGTTGATGCCAGATGTGTTAGTTCCCGCAGGCGTATTAACAAATAAAAAACCCAATAAATCTGATTTTATTGATATAGAACGCGCAAGAACAGTTGCAAAATTATTAGGGCAGGCAGATGTTGGTCAAGCTGTTATTGCTCAACAGGGAATGATTCTTTCTGTTGAAGGAATTGAGGGAACAAAAGAATTAATTAAACGAACAAAAGCTTTAAAACGCAAAGGGGGTGGCGGCGTTCTTTATAAAGCCGTTAAACCAAATCAAGAAAAAAGAATTGATATGCCAACAATTGGTCCAGATACGGTTCAATCTGTTTATGATGCAGGTTTTGTTGGGATTGGGGTTGATGCGTTTAATGTTTTATTGGCTGAACCAGAAAAAACAATTAATTTGGCAAATAAATTGAATATTTTTATTATGGGAGTTGAAGAAAATGGCTCAAAAACAGTCTGTGAAAAATCCATCAAAAAAAAGAATTCAAAAAAATAAAGAAGAAAAGAAAGTTAAAATTTATTTGATAGCAGGTGAACCATCAGGGGATTTGTTAGGCGCCCGTGTGATGCGTTACTTAAAAAAGAAATATAATCAAAAAGTTTCTTTTTTTGGTATTGGTGGCGAAACAATGCAATCAGAAGGATTAGTTTCTTTATTTGATATCAAAGATTTATCCGTTATGGGTTTTTTGGAAGTTGTTCCAAGTATCCCTTTGATTTTAAAAAGATTAAATCAAACTATTGAAGATATTTTAACGATTAATCCTGATATCGTGATGACAATTGATAGTTTTAGCTATTCTGCAAGAGTTCATAAACGATTGAAAAAAATAGGGTTTAAAGCACCACATGTTCATTGCGTTGCTCCGCAAGTGTGGGCTTGGAAAAAGAAACGCGCTAAAAAAGTAAGCCAATACATGGATCATTTGTTTTGTTTACTTCCATATGAAGAAAAATATTTTATCCCTCATGGGATGAAAACAAGCTTTATTGGTCATCCAGTGATAGAGGGGGGCGCAGATAAGGGAGATGGGGCCGCTTTTAGAAAGGCTTATAAAATTAAAAAAGATGATTTTGTTTTGTGTATGTTGCCTGGAAGCAGAAAGAATGAAGTTGCCTTTTTAATGAAAGAGTTTATGAAATCTGCTGAAATATTATATAAGGAAAATAAAAAGATTAAAGTTGTTATTCCAACAGTTGCAACGGTTGAATCTACATTAAAAGATCTTTTAAAGGATTGGACTGTTCCTTATATCCTTGTTAAAGGTGAAAAACAAAGATATGAAGTTTTTGCAGCTTCTGATGTTGCCATGGCAGCCTCTGGAACAGTTAGTTTAGAGCTAGCTCTTGCAAATGTGCCTCATTTAATTGCCTATAAGGTAAGCAAATTAACAGGGATAATTGCTAAAAAACTTTTAAAAATCAAATATGTCAATTTAATTAATATTTTGGCAGATCAAGAAATTGTTCCAGAATTATTGCAAGAAAAGTGCACGGCTTTAAATATTGTTGAAACAATTAAAAAACTTTTATCTTCGGAAAAACAAGATTTTTCAATAAGTTTGAATCAATTAGGGCAAAGCCAAAAGCAAACGCCTTCGGAAAAAATGGGCGAAGAGTTAATGCAATTAGCCTTAAAAAAGAAATAAGAGAAAAGGGAGTCTTAAAATAGACTCTCTTTTTTTATGGAGTTTATATAAAGCAGTTTTCTAAATTTTAGATTTGTAACGCCTTCTTTTTTCTAAATAAAGTTTGTTTTTGTCATTTTTTTGCTTTATTTTATATAAAAAAAGGAGTATTATATAAAAATCTTCATTTTTTTAGAGGGTTTTTATGATGAATGAAAATGCAGATTCTTTCAATGCTGATAATTCGTTTGAAGAATTAAAACAAAAAGCAAAAGCAGATAGCCTTAAAAGGCAAAATAATATTTCAATGATAATCCGTGAATTAGGTGTTCGCGAAAAGTTGCAAGATAAGCTAGAAGAGGGAGGCATTTTTTTAGCAGGTCTTTCAACATTAAAAGAAATAGATATTCTTTATTTATTTGGTGCTTGTTCTGGGGTAGAGCGGTTAAAGTATTTTCATTACGAGAAAAAATATGTACAGCAAGTAAGATCTGGTTTTGAAGAAGTGCATATATATGATAAAGATACAGGAAAAGAAATAGATCTACCTAACGTTCATATAGAAGCGCTTGCTAGTGGAGATCAGATACCATATGAAGAAGTGAGCAGTTTTGCTGAAAATTTTGGTGTTTCATTTGATATATCAAATGAAAATCTTTTATTAGCTAAAGAAATAAAACAAACAGCATTTTTATTTGAAATGTTAAAAACCAATGTTCATAATATTGCATTTCCTTATGAAGATGGATTACCTTTTTCGAATTGGTATGATAAAAGCGCATATGAACAATCCGAAAATAAGATTTTGCAAAATTTAATTTGTTTGTTAAACACATTGAAAATTAATGATGATGAGGCGAAGGCATTTTTAAATTCAATCATTTATTTAAGAATGCTTAATCATGTGAATGATTTAAAAGCTCTTTCTGAAAAAAAAGATACGGATATTGTAGATTCATATCGAATGAAATATGCTTCTGAATTTTTTAATCAGCTAATCCCAACAACGTTTGATTTTCCTTCTAATGAAAGATTTATTTTACTTTATTTTTCAATTCAAAAAGTAAAAGCAGCACTTCGCAAATATCAAGATAAAGACGTGGCGGGATTTCTTTTAAAGTGGTTAGATTATGGTGTTAAAAAATTTGAAGCGCATATTCCTGATAACTTTAAAAATTTAAAGGTTTCATTGCCAAGTCATATTTTAAATGAGTCTTTTTATCGAAAAAAAACTGAATTGAAGATGCAAGAATCGCTCGACATCAAACAAGAAGAAAATATTATAAAAACTGAGCCACTAACGTTATATGATGACGTGTTTAGCGTTATTGATAAGCAAATGAAAGAACATGATGAGTCTTTGCAAGAAAATTGGAAAAATGATTTAAAGCTATTACCACCTCAATTTCATGGGATTTATAAATTGGTTCAATTATCAGATGTTTATTCTTTTTATGCATTGGGGATTATTAATAAAGATGATTTGCAAGTTTTAACGAACCAAATAACATATGATTTTACAGAAAATGCTTTTAAAGTGTTGGATAAATGGTTTAGTGAAAATGTTATTAAAATGGAGAATGAAAATGATGAATTAGTGCAAGGATTACAAGCGTTTCAAGAAGCAAAACAAGGTAAACTATTTGATGCGGTTACAATGATTAACTTGCTTGAACAAACAGGAATGACTATTGATCAAATTAATAAATTGGCGCCTTCAACAAAAGAAGCATTAACAAATCTATTAAAAGAAGATTTTGATAAAAATATTTCATTGGCATTAAAGTTTAAAAAAGAAATGTTTAATCTTGTTAAGACTTTTAGAGAAGCAGCAACTTTTTTAATTGAAAAAATGTTGGGGGTAGGGCGTTTATCATTGGATTTGAATTTGCCCTTAGAAAAGTGCACTGAAAAAGGAAATTTAAATTTAACGAAAATGAATCGTTTGATGCTATGTTGTGATATTTTGTATGCGGTTCAAGAAATTATTCGCCCTATACCTGAGCATGAATTGGTATATGAAAAAATTAAAAATTTAATGGCAGCATATTATTTGTTAACTCTTCAAAAAATGCAAGATTTAACAGATGATGTTAAACAACCGGAACAAGCAAAACAAATGAAGGAATTATACTCTTTTTATGATATTTTTAATGTTCCAGTTTCTATTCTTGAAACAGAAAAAGATGATTTGCCATTTTTATTAGAGATTGCCAAATTCAATTTAAAATCGTTTACAAATTCTAAAGCAAGTCAAGATTATTATTTGAATTGGTTTGATTATGCAATGGATTTTTCTGAGGCGGAGAAGGTTGAAATTAAAAATAAAGCCGTTTCTTTACCGAAGTATAGAAGAAATCCCCATTTAACAGATTCAATGCATTTTGAAGAGCAACGGCGATTTTTAAAGGATATGGCAGATCATTATTTTACAGAAAGCGATCAAAAAGATAATCACTATGATAAAAGAGTTGCTTTTGGAATTTGCACAGATGTTGATTTATTATATGCAATGGGTGTTTTATCTCCATTTGAATATGATAAAGTTGGTGTAAAACATCTTCAATTATTTAATGAAAAAAAGAAAAATATTTCATTTTTTGAAACATGTATGGCTTTGCAAGAGGAGGAACCCCCTTTAAAGATTCCTTTGATTAAGGAAGTTTTTGATACAATGGAACAAATAAAATTTGCTGGGCGTTTATTGGATTATAGCTTTAATTATGAAAATCTTTGGTTTTCTGGGCTAAATTATAATAAACAAGAACCTGAAACAACTGTTTTTGATTTTAATAAAAATCCTTTAAAAGCAGAAGGAAAGTTAATTGATACAATGCTGATGCTTATGAAGGATTTAAGTGAATATAATTTAGAAGAATCAAAAGCTTTGCGCCAAATTTTAAATTCATATTGGAAGGAAAGTGTCCAAGGATTGAATGATTTATCCTTAGCTGTTAAAAAGAAGTATCCTGAAATGGCAAAAAGAATTTTGGATCAAAGAGGGATTTTTGGGATTAAAGAAATTGAACAAAAAGAAACAATTTCAAATCGCTTTAAATATTATCCAAAACTATTTTCTTTAATTCGTCAAACATTGGAAAAGGAATATAAATATCGTGGTGGATTAATGAAAATGCAAAATTTCTTTGAAAAAGAAATTAAGGCATTTGTTGAATTTTATGGAAATCGAGCTCCGATTTTAAAAGATTTTGTGCGTATTTCAAGGGAAAGAGAGTAGGAAAAGATCTTTTTTATAAAACAAAATTAAAAAATAAGATTTTTTTTCTTGACAAATGATTTTGTTTTTTATAAACTATTCTCATTCGCATGGCGAATGTAGCTCAGTTGGTTAGAGCGCTGGTTTGTGGTACCAGATGTCGTGGGTTCGAGTCCCATCTTTCGCCCCATTTAAAAGAACAGCCTTTTTAGGGCTGTTTTTTTTATAGGATGATTTTGAAAAATAAGTTTTTTTTACAAAAATGAAAAGTTCGAGTTCTATTTTATATCCATATGGATAAAGTTCGAACTATTTAATTTATATTCCTTATATCTCAAATCCAAAAAACATTTTGGCGGCAAGACCAATAAAAAAAGAAATTAAAGAAACACTTAAACTAATGCTTGCCATTTCAAAGAATCTTTTTTTGATGGGCTCAGATCGAATAATTGCTATATATGCGCTAAAAATAAAAATCAAAGTGATAACAATGCCAATCATTGAAATAAACGCTAAAATAAAAAGGTTATTCGGTAATAAAAGATAGGGGAGTATTAAGAAAATAACGGTGATTAAATATGCTCCTCCTGTATAAATTGAGGAAATAAATGCTTTTTGATTCATATTTGCTTTTTCAGCCAAATAGTTTGAAGATGCCATTGAAAGCGTTGCTGCAATACCAGTAATTCCCCCAACTAAAGCGATAAGTTTTGTATTCATTAAAACAAAGGTTAATCCTGCTAACGTGCCACTTAATTCAATGAGGGCATCATTTAACCCTAAAACAATAGCGCCCATATAGTTAAGGCGATCTTCTTCTAGCAAATCGATTAATTCTTTTTCATGGGTTTCTTCTTGAGAAATAATATATTCCACTTCAGGATATTTTTCTTTAATTTTATTGAGTTCATAGATGTTTTTATATTCATTTGTTTCAATTAATTTAATTATAAAAGTATAACCACATAAGTAACTGAGGAATAAATAAAAAAACATTTTTAAAAAATTTGGATAGGGGAGCCTTTTTGTGTAATTTTTCCAAATATAGGCGTGAGCTGCTTCTTCTTTTGCAATGCGCAATAATATTTTTTTATTTTTTTGATCTTTGATTCGTTTTGCAATTTTTAGGTAAAGAAGTGCACTAGTGATTTCTTCAGTTTGAAAAAAAGTTAAGAGGTTTAATTCTTGTTTGGTTAATTTTTGGGCCATATTAATCTCCTTAAATATAAAATGGAGCTTTTGAGAGAGGTATTTCAATATTTTTGAAGCTATTTTCTTAAAATATCCTTGAATAACATATTATTATATGTTATTTTTTATTTAAAAATTAAAGATTAGTTGATAACTAAATGAAAAATTTAAACTTTGACCTTATTTTAAATAGTAATTTTAAGTTTTCATCTAGATGAAAAGGAGGGAAAAATGAAATTGGTTAAAGGGATGCCAGAAGATGCAAGAATTTTAAAAAATATCCATGTGAGTGCGTATCAAACGTGTTATAGGGGATATTTGCCAGATGAGTATTTGGATTCTTTGGGTGTGAATGAAGATGTTGTTGATCGAACTGCTAAATATATTGAAGCGAATGAGTGTTATTTCATTGAGGTTGATAATGAAAAGATAGCTTTTGTTTATCTTTGTTATCCAAAGGAAAATGAGCAACAGTTCGAAATTCAAGCAATTTATGTTCACCCAGAGTGTCAAAAGAAAGGTGTAGGGCGTTTTTTTGTTAATGAACTTGCTCGGATGAAGAAAGAAGAGGGGTTTCAAAAAGTAATAGCTTGGACAATGAAAGAAGGGCCTTCAATTGGATTTTATGAAAAAATGGGGTTTAAACAGATTGCTGGAGAAGAAAAATTTTGGAAATTTAATATTCCAATTATTTGTTATGAAAAAGAGATTTAAAAAGTTTCTCAAACTATAATGTGTTAAGTTGAAGATTTTCAAAGATTAAATAATAAAAAAATCTCTCGTAAGGAGAGATTTTTTTATTGGTGGGCCCGGAGAGACTCGAACTCCCGACCTATCCGTTATGAGCGGACAGCTCTAACCAACTGAGCTACAGGCCCGATCCATAGGAGGTATTATAGATATATTTTTATGAAATGCAAGAGTTTTTTTTGATCAATGGTCTTTTTTTCTAAAATAGGGAAAAGAAAGTGCTTTTTTTCCTTTTCAAACTAAAAAAAATATGTTATACTCCCAAACAATAGTTAGAAAAGGAGTAGATGATGACAAAAGATGAATATACATTTAACCCCGGTGATTTTGTAGTATATCCAGCTCGTGGAGTTGGTCAAGTAACTGAAATTAAATCAGAAGATGTTTGTGGTCAACAATTAGATATTGTGTCTGTTAATTTTAATAAAGATCGGGCAACGGTTAAAATTCCTCTTTCCAAAATCAAAAAAGATGCTTCTTCATTAAGACAAATTTCAACACCGGCTGTTATGGCTGATGCTGTAAAAGTTTTAAAGGGTAAAGCTAAAGTTCGTCGTGTTCAATGGAGTAGAAGATCTCAAGAATATGCAGAAAAAATTAAATCTGGAGATCCAATTCAATTGGCAGAAGTGATGCGCGATTTGTATAAAGATCCTGAAAAAAATGAACAAACATATAGCGAACGTCAAATTTATGATCAAGCATTGAATTTATTTGTTCCAGAATATGCTTTGGTGAATAAGTTAAAAGATGATGAAGCAGCAGTTCAATTATGCAATATTTTGAAAAGCAGGGTTTCTGCTGAATAATTTTTTTAAAAAAGAGTGCTTATTTTTTTTAAGCACTCTTTTTTTTGACAAAAAAGGGAATATTAAAATGAAAAAGCTTTTTATTATATCAAGTTTTTTTCTTGTGAGTGCTTGTGCTCAATTTGAACCATTTGTTGATGCAAGAAGAGAGGCGGGGCAGGTTGCAACAGTTGGTTCTTCAAAACCTGAAGCCCCGGTTGTTTGTTCAGGTGTTTTTACAAGTCAAAAAGAGCGTCAAGCTTTGGCAGATGAAGAATGTAAAAAAATTGGTAAAAAAGCTGTTTCAGAAAGCGTTTCCTCGTTTGATTGTAAATTGTTTTTGCCTGTTAAAGAAAGATTTATTTGCGTAGGTGAATAACCTTAAGTGAATAAAATATTTTTTTAACATAAAATGCTTGTATCTCAAAAATGAAAGTGCTATAATGCATTTTAAGATGTTTGGGATTGACTAAATATTTTAAAAAATTCATTTTTATCAATATGTTATTTTTTTTATAAAAGAGAGTGTGGGTATTTATGGCAGAACGTAGAACTTTATATCATTACACTTTGTGTCCTTTTTCAAGAAAGGTTCGTTTGTTATTATACGAAAAAGGAATGCCGTATGGAACGATTTTTGAAGTGCCATGGGCGCGTCGACCTGAATTTTTAAAATTAAATCCTTTGGGTGAGGTGCCTGTGTTAATTGAGCCAGATGATCCAGTTTTGTCTGACCATGTTTCAATTTCTGAATATTTGAATGAAATTAAAACATTGCCGAATTTACTTGGAGAAACGCCACGAGGGCGGGCAGAGGTGCGGCGGTTAACGAATTTATTTGATACCTCTTTTTATATGGATGTTTATAAACCTCTTGTTGGGGAAAGAGTTATTAAAGCTTTAAAAACAAAGGAAACGCCTGATTCTGTTTTAATTAGAGCAGGGCGTGAAAATTTAAAGCGTTATATGTTATATTTGGATTGGTTGGCAGCTCATAGAAGTTATTTGGCTGGAAGAAATATGTCAATGGCCGATTTGGGTGTTGCAGCGCATATTTCAATTATGGATTATTTGGGGGAAATTGAATGGGATGAATATCCTGATGCAAAGATGTGGTATATGAAAATAAAATCCCGACCTTCATTTGCACCATTGTTGAATGATAAGCTTTCAGGAATTATGCCTGCTGAAAAGTATGCAGTCTTAGATTTTTAAGAAGGAGGGGGATATGAAACGAATTTTTAAAACATTGTGTGTTGCCTGTTCGTTTTTGCTTGTTTCTGCTTGTGGCAGTGATGGACAGCATATGTATTATTGGGAACGTCCGAACACGGGGGTTGTGTGGTTTGCAAGAGATCATAATGAATGTTTAGCAATAGCTGATATGTGGCCATATCAATGGCCAGGAATGCCATGGGGTTGGGGAACTCCTCCAAATTTAGATTTAAGATTTGATAATTCATCTGATCATGGTATTTGGGCACAGTTTGTTCCATTTCCAGGGGCTCAGCCTTTGCATGTGAATTCTAAGGTTGATGATTGGTCTATGTCTTATGATGATTATGAAGAATGCATGTTATCAAGAAACTATGTGTTGCGTCGACCTGTAAAAATTGATAATCAAGTATTTTTTGAATAATGGGTTTGAAAGGATATGGATTATGAGTGAGAATAAAAAAAGCCCTGTTATTATTCAGGTTTTGCCCGCTTTAAATCAAGGAGGGGTTGAACGAGGAACAATAGAAATAGCAGAGGCTTTGCAAAGAGAGGGAATTAAAAACTATGTTATTTCTTCTGGTGGAAAAATGGTTTCAGAACTCTTGAGATTGGGAGTTACGCATATTTCTTTGCCGGTAAATACAAAAAATCCGATTACAATGCTTATTAATTCGTATCGTATGCAGAAAATTTTTAAAGAAACGGGTGCTTCTTTAGTTCATGTGCGTTCAAGAGCGCCAGCATGGTCGGTTAAATGGGCGGCAGATAGGATGAAATTACCTTTTGTTGCAACATTTCATGGTCGCTATGGGTTAAAACCTGAGGTATTTAAAAAGCCGTACAATCGCGTGATGACAAAGGGAAAATATGTTGTTGCAGTTTCTGCTTTTATTCAAAATCATTTGATGAAAGAATATAATATTCCAGATCAAAAGATTCGGTTAATCCCAAGAGGTGCTGATATTAATCGGTTTAATATGAATACGATTTCTGTTGGTGCATTGCAAGATTTTGCAAAAGAATATGATATTCCAACAGATAAACCAGTTATCACATTGGTTGGTCGTTTGTCTCGCATTAAAGGTCATGATGTTGTATTAGATGCTATTAATCAAATGAAGCAAAAAGAAGTGACTCTTCTTTTGGTTGGTGGAAATGCAAAAGCTGGTTATGATGAGGAAGTTAAAAAGAAGATAGCTGCGTTACCGAGTGAAACAATGGTTAAAGTTTTTGCAGTTCCTGGCGATAAAATGCCTCTTGTTTATGCTTTATCTGATATTTGTGTTCAACCAACATTGGTTCCTGAATCTTTTGGTCGAGGCATTGCTGAAGCGCAGGCAATGGGAAAAGTTGTTATTGCTTCAAATCATGGGGGTGCTTGTGAATTGATTTCAAATAATCGAACAGGGTTTTTAACGCCAGTTGGTGATGCGAATGTTTTAGCATCTGTTTTGGATATGGTGTTGAGTATGACACCAGCAGAAAGACAAGCAATTGGAATGGCAGCACAAGAGAGCGTTCGTAGCAATTTTTCAATTCAAAAAATGTGTGATCGCACAATAGCGTTATATAAAGAGATTTTGAATAATGGTTAAAAAAGAAAATAAAGAAAAGTCTTCTCAATTAGAGAAGGTTGCTCTTCAAATTGAAAAAATGCGTTTGGGTGATTATATTAATAATATGAATCGCCCTTCAAAAATTATTTTAAATAACTTACTTGGAGGCATTTCAAGAGGGGTGGGATTAACTGTTGGAGCCACTCTTATTATTGCCTTATTGTTTAAAATTTTAAGTGTCATTATTTCAATGAATATTCCATATTTAACGGAAACATTGCAAGAAGTTGTTTCCATTATTAAGGCAACACCAGTTTCAGGAGTTGTTTCAAATGAAAAAAAAGAATGTGATTGCGCCCCTTTAACGGATAACGGGGATGTGAATGAAAGGATAGAAGATGTTATCACAAGAACAAATTAAGGTTGGTATAATCGGATATGGTGTGATTGGTATGACCTTTGCTAAATGGTTACAAGAACACACAAATTGTCAAATGGCTATTTCTGATCCACCAAAAGGGATTAATGATGATATAAGTGATTGTCATATTTATTTTATTGGCATTCATATCCCAACTGAATTAGATGGGACTCAAGATTTAACTTTATTGCGTTCTATTATTAAGGACTTACCATCGGATAAACCAATATTTATTAGAACAACTTTATTACCTGGAACGGCAGATAAATTAACAGCTGAGTTTAATAAACCTGTTCATTTTATGCCTGAATTTTTAACAGAAAGAACAGCTTATGCTGATTTTTGTTCACAAGATATTGTGATTACTGGATATCGTGAATTATTGGATGAAATTTTTAAATCTAAAAAACGTTATTATATGAAAAATGTTGAAGCAGAAATTTGTAAATATGCTCACAATGTTTTTGGCGCTTTGGCGGTTACATATTTTAATGGTGTTTATGAATTATGCCAAAAGATGGGTGCAGAGTATAACTTGGTGAGAGATGGATTTTTGTTAAGTGGGTATTTAAGCCCAACGCACACACATGTGCCAGGGCCAGATGGTAAATTTGGTTATGGTGGAAAATGTTTTCCTAAAGATGTAAATGCTTTTGCAATTTTCAATCAAAACAATCATTTAGGCAACTTATTGAAAGTAACAATGGAAACAAATGACTTCTTTAGATCACAAGAAGTGAAATAAAAAAGATCTTATAAAAAATAAACAGGCCAATGAAAATTGGCCTGTTTAAATATAAGAAGATATAATGTTTTAATTATTTTGATTAATGGTTTTTTCTTCTGTTAAAATTAAAATCCCTCCTTGTGGAGCCACAAGCATTTTTTGTTTAATAATTTGATTTTTATCAAGATATAAAAATTCTTCATGTGTGTTTGTTAAATTTAAAAAGGTTTCAAGTGCTTCTTTTTTATATTTTGAAAAGTCTTTGATATGTAAAAGAAGATTTTTTTCTTGTATTTTATCTAAAATATCACCAAATGAAGGTTCTTTTTTTAAAAAAGAAATATCAAGAGACCAAAGATTTACAAATTTTGAATTAAAAAATTTTAATTTTGCAGTTGAATCAAATAAAGCAACTCCAAATGGCAATTCTTTTAATAAATGCTTATAGTTTGTTTCTGCGTCATTTAAAAGAACTTGTAATCCTTCTTCTGTTGTTTTATCTTGTCCATATTTTAAAAGTAAAATAGAATGAGCATCAAAATTTGTTTTATACTCATTCCAATAAAAGTTAGATAAATCTTCTATATTTTGGTTGAAAAAAGAATTTGTAAATTTGAGATCATTTTTTGTGATTTCAATTGGGAAGGGGATTAAATTAAGGGCTGATGATAAAATATCAATTTTATCAGAAAGCTCTGAAGATTTATTTTGTTCATAAACAAGTTGTTGATGTTTGATTGATTGGTTATTAAACCAAACGATAAAGAGTTTTTTGTTTAAACCAGAAGAATAAATAACTCTTCCATTTAATAAAAAATGCATATGCGTTGTATTATCTGTTATTTCAATATCGAAAGATTTTTCGTGTTCTTTTAAATCAGAAAATGCATTTAAAACAGATTGATAATCATCAAAATTAATGTTTTGAATTAACTTTTGGAAGAGTGTTTTTTTATCTTTAATATTTAAAAGTAGGCATAACTTATCTGAACAATAAGAAAAAGTGTTATCTTGAAATTGATATTCAAAATAATAACCAGTAGGAGACGTGTAAAGAATATCTTTCAAGATTGTTAATTCATTCTTGATTTGATCAGATAATTTTTTTGTTTTGTTTAAATTGATAAGAAAAAAAAGAAGAATACCGATTGAAATGAAAAAAAAGAAGACAACCATAACTCAATCCTTTCATTATAATAAAAGATTATATCTATATTTTTATTTGTTGGCAAGAAAAATGAAAAAATATAGATATTTTATATTCTGAAATAAGAACCTTTTTTGACAAATAATGTTTTTTCTTGATTTTAGAAAATGTCTTGTGATATACAATTGTATTAATTATGGATACTTTAAGTAATCTTGTTTATTTAAAAACAAAGGATATATACTATGTTTATGCAACTTTTAAAAAATAAGAATTTTTTACCTTTATTCGCATCTAGATTTTTATCAGCGGTTAATGAAGGGTTTATTCGAATTGTATTTTTGTTTTTTGTAACTTATAATTTAACAAAGCCTAATCCTATTTTTATGATTATGGCTGTTTTATTATATGCATTATCCTTTTGTTTTGCAACGATTTATATTGGACAGCTTTCTGATCGCTTTTCAAAGGCAAGAGTGTTGAAATATGTGCGTTTAGCTGAAATTGGCATTATGAGTTTAGCCTTAACCAGTATCTTTTTGGATTCAAGATTATTATTAACCTTTATTTTGGTCTTTATGGGAATGGTAAATGCATGTTTGCGGGTGCTGGATAGTGCCATGATTATGGAATTAACAAAGCCTGCTAAATATAATTTAGCCAATATTTTAATGAAAGTTGGGGTTGTTTTTGCCAGTGCCTTTGCTTGTTTATTGCTTACGTCAATTTTAAAATTTGATGTGGCTTATTTTGTTGTTTGTTTTATTGGATTTATTGCATCAATTATCAGTTATTTTATCACGTTAAAATTACCAATTAATGCGCCTGCAGATCCAACTTCTTCATTGTTTCAAAATCCATATAAAGTTTTTGGTTATGTAGCCGGTCAAATTAAACATCAATTTGATACATGGGCTTATTTGGTTGGTATTGCCTGGTTTTGGATGATGGCATCTGTGATGTTTTTCTTTTCAGCTGATTATGGCCGCAGTATTTTAAATGCGCGTTGGTCTGTGATTATTTTTCTTTATGCAGGGGTTTTCACAGTGGGTTATATCTGTGGTGCTTTTATATATGCAAAATTATCAAAGAAAAATAATATGGGAGCATATACCAGTTTAGTTGGCCTTTTAATTTCAATGTTTTTGTTGAACTTTATTTTTGCAAGTAATTCATTGATTGGTGAAAGTGATAAATTATTAACAGTTTCTAAAATGTTAACAGGAGGTTTTAGCCACTGGTGTATTTTAATTGATGCATTGGTTATTGGAGGTTTGTCAGCTTGTTATATTATTCCATTTTATACATTGCTTCAACGAAAGACGCCTAGCCATATTTCAGGGCGTATGTTTGCTTTTTCAGGTATGGTAAATGCTTTGGCCGTTGTGGTAATGTTTATGTTAATGTTATCTTTAAACGCTTTATCATTTGGTGTTCTTGAAATTTTATCTTTGGTTGCATTGGCAAATGTTTTTGTTTCAATTTATATGGTTCGTTTATTGCCACATGATTCAAGAAAGAACGTATTTAAATTTATTTTATCTTTCTTGTTTAAAGTTCAAGTTGAAGGTTTGGAAAATCTTGAAAAAGCAGGAAAAAGAGCGCTTATCATTCCAAATCATATGTCTTATTTAGATGTGTTATTGATTTCAGCTTTTGTTGATAGAAAAATAACGTTTTCTGTTAGCGATCAGCTCATTGAAAAACCGCTTGTTAAGTTTATGACAAATTTAACAGATGTTCGCCCATTGGATCCTCAAAGCCCATATGCAGTGAAATATATGGCAGAACGTTTGCAAGAAGATCGTTTATGCATGATTATGACAGAAGGCATGGTTGATGGTGGTAACTCTAGAATGAAAATTTATGAAGCTCCTGCAATGATGGCTGTTAAAGGTAATGCACCAATTGTTCCTATCCGTATTGATGGCGCTTCTTATACATTCTTTTCTCGAGTTATTGGAACAAGAAACCACTTTAAATTTTTCCCAAATATTAAAATTACAATTAAAGAACCTGTTTCTTTTGACTTTGCTGAAGGGTTAACCACAAGAGAAGTTCGTGAAAAATCAAGTGCTAAATTGCATAAGATTTTATCTTTAATGTCATTTGAAAATTTTGAAAAAGATTTAACAATTTTTGAAGCAATTGCAAATGCAATGAAGATGGCTGGTCGTTTGAAACCTGTTTTAGAAGATACGGCAAGAAAACCAGTTAAATTTATGATGGTTTTCCTAAAATCATTTGTGCTTGGTCGTTTATTAAACAGAGCCCTTCCAGAAGAAAAATATGTTGGTCTTATGATTCCAACATCTAATGCTTGTGCTTTAAGCTTTTTAGGTTTGCATGCTTTTGGAAAAATACCTGCAATGATTAACTTTACATCTGGACCAAAACAAGTTATTTCAACATGTCAAACTGTTGGGTTAAAATATGTTGTAACAGCCAAAAAAGTTGTTTTGATGGCTAAACTTGAGGGGCTTGTTTCAAAAATTGAAGAAGCTGGGATTAAAGTTGTCTATTTAGAAGATTTAAAAGATTCCTTAACATTTAAAGATAAAATGTTTGGTTTATTTGGGGCCTTTTTCCCGCATAAAGCATATAAGAAAAGTCTTCCTCATCCTGTGAAATCAACAGATCCAGCAGTTGTTTTATTTACATCTGGTTCCGAAGGGATGCCAAAAGCTGTTTTCTTATCTCATACAAATATGATTGCAAATGGATATCAAGTTTTAGCTTCATTTGATATTTATCCAACAGATGTGTTTTTAAACTGTTTACCATTATTCCATTCTTTTGGTTTGGGTGCTGGAACGGTGTTGCCACTTATTGCTGGTGTTAAAACAGTTCTTTATCCAACACCATTGCATTATCGTATTATTCCAGAAATTTGCGCTTCAACAAAGGCAACAGTATTTTTTGGAACAGACACTTTCTTGGCTGGATATGCAAAATGCGCAAATCCTTATGATTTCAATAGTTTACGCATAGTTGCGGCTGGGGCTGAAAAAGTAAAAGACGAAACAAGAAAGATTTGGGCAGAAAAATTTGGTGTGCGCATTTTGGAAGGTTATGGCGCTACGGAGTGTTCTCCATTTATTTCTGTGAATACCTTTTTGCATCAAAAGAAAGATTCTGTTGGCTTGCTTTTACCTGGAATTGAATATAAATTAAAACAAGTTGAAGGGATTAAAGAAGGTCAAGAACTTTGGGTAAAAGGCCCAAATATTATGTTAGGTTATATGCGCCATACGGCTCCATTAACAATGGAACCACCTCATGAAGGTTGGTATGATACTGGCGATATTGTAACAGTTGATGAACATGGTTTTGTTTCCATTAAGGGTAGATGTAAACGTTTTGCCAAAATCGGTGGAGAAATGGTTTCATTACTCTCAGTTGAAATGGTAATTGAAAAACAATGGCCAGGGTTCATTTCTGGAGCAGTAAATATACCAGATTCTAAAAAAGGCGAAAAAATTGTTTTGATTACAACTTGTAAATCCATCACAAAAGAAGGATTAATTGAAGCCTTTAAATCTGCAGGGGTTACTGAACTTGGCTTACCATCTCAAATTATCACAACGGATCAACCGCCATTGTTAGGAACTGGAAAATTTGACTATGTTAAGGCCAAGGAAATGGCTCTTGAAAATGAAAAATAAAACTCTTGTATAAAAACAAGAAAGGATGATGAAATGAAAAAAATTACAGTTATTGGGGCAGGTGCATGGGGAACAGCTTTAGCTATCACTGCTCATAATGCAGGTAATCAAGTTATAATTTGGGCTTTTGAAGAAGATACAGTTAATGAAATTAATGAAGCTCATCGAACGATGTATTTGCCTTCAGCTCATTTGCCTGAAAGTTTAAAAGCAACAGGAAATATGCAAGAAGCATTAGCTGAGGCTGATTTTGTTTTATTTGCAACGCCAGCTCAATTTAATCGTTCTGTTTTTAGTCAAATGTATCCTTATCTAAAAGATGAAACACCTGTTGTTCTTTGCGCAAAAGGGATTGAATTGAAAACAGGGCTTTTGTTAAGTGAAGTTGTTCAAGAAATAAATCCAGAACAAAAGTTGGCAGTTCTTTCAGGGCCTGGATTTGCTGTTGAATTGGCAAAAAAATGTCCAACAGCAGTCACAATTGCTTCAAAAGATATTTCTTTGGCTAAAGAACTTTGCGAAGTTTTGAAAACAGATTATTTTAGGCCTTATTCTTCTTCTGATATGATAACGCCACAAGTTTGTGGAGCTCTTAAAAATGTGATGGCTATTGCTTCTGGAATTTCAGATGGGTGTCAATTTGGAGACAATGCAAGAGCTGCGTTAATTACAAGAGGATTGGCTGAAATGGCTCGTTTTGCTGTTATGCTGGGTGGACAACGCGATTCTGTTGCCGGTTTAAGTGGTGTTGGCGATTTAATGTTAACGGCAAATTCTCACCAATCACGAAATTATTCTTGCGGTTTTGAAATTGGACAAGCTGGTTGGGCGAAGCCTGTTCTTGAAAAATCAACGAAAACGGTTGAAGGTGTTGCAACAGCTGAATCTGTGTTAAAACGAGCTGAAGACTTGAAAATTGAAATGCCTATTTGCCGTGTTGTCGAAGAGATTATTTATCATGAAAAGCCAATAAAAGAAGCGCTTCTTGATTTATTAAATCGTCCTTTAAAAACAGAACAGGAGTTTTAAATGTCACTTCCAGTTCATGTGGGGATTATTATGGATGGGAATGGCCGGTGGGCCCAAAAAAGAGGGTTACCTAGAACAGCCGGACATAAAAAAGGAGCGGAAACTTTAAAAAAAGTTTTGAAATGTGCGCGTGAAGAGGGGATTAAAATTATAACACTTTATGCTTTTTCTTCTGAAAATTGGTCAAGACCAAAGGAAGAAGTTGATACTTTAATGAACCTTTTTCGTGAATACCTTAAAAATGATGTGAACGACCTTTTAAAAGAAGGCGTGCGTGTTTCATTTATTGGTGAAAGAGATCGATTTGCTTCAGATTTGATTGAAAAAATGAATCAAATTGAAGATCAAACAAAAAATTTGGATGGTTTTCATGTTGTTCTCGCTTTAAGTTATGGGTCTAGATCAGATATATTAAATGCTGTTCAAAAATTAGCTCAAAAAGTGAAAGAGGGGGACTTAACGCCTCATGAAATTGATATGAATTGCTTTTCATCTCATCTATCAACAGCTCAGATTCCGGATCCAGATTTAATTATTAGGACAAGTGGTGAACAACGAATAAGTAATTTCTTGCTTTGGGAAATGGCTTATTCAGAGTTTTATTTTACACCAGTTTTATGGCCTGATTTTGATGAAAAAGAGTTTAAAAAGGCCATAAACGATTTTGAGCAGCGTCACAGAAGATTTGGAAATATTTCTTAAAAAAAAGAGCTATCAACCGATAGCTCTTTTTTGATTTGTTGTTCTTTTATTCTTTAGGCGCTAAAAGATTTTTTGTTGATATTGGATTTTGAGTATCCAATTCTTCAATATTTACAACATTGTTTTCATCAGGTAATGAATTGATAAACTTTTCCATTTTTAAAATTTCAGCTTCAAATTCTTCATCTGATAAAGAATTTGCAGAGTCAGTATTGACGGAAAAAGGAACCGATTCATGAACATTTTGATTTATATAGTTAAAGTTAGGAGAAGTATATGTTAAAAGAAAAGAGAAAACAAATATGCCATAATGTAAAACAATATTAAACAAAAATATAATCAAGCTGATCCAAATAATGCTTCTTTTTGTTTGTGGTTGTTCTCCGTATTTGTTGGCTCCTTTTGTTCCTGGGCGAAACATATACATCAATGTCCAAATTAAAGCCCATAACCATAAAATAACTATTACAGCAATGCTCAAACTAATTAATTTTTCATTTGGTGTTATTTGATTTAAAAGAAAAATAATTAATGGAGCCAAAGTTAAAAATAAAAGATAAGGAAGAACAGCAAAGAGAGCTCTTTTTGAAAAATCGTGAAATCTTCGAATAAGTAAAGTAATAGATGCTGGTAAAGATATAATAGCTAAAATATAAGGAATCGCAATCAAAACCAGGCTTATCAACTCTTCTTCAAAGAAGAAATTTACGGCTAATGAGGAAAGAAAAAATGAAAAGAAAATAAAAAGATTTACAATTGGAAATAAGAAAATTTCAGTTCTATTTGCACGACCTTTGGTGGAAAACATTTTCTTCCATGTTGAAAAATAAAGGCTGAAAAACCCTTGTTTTGTTGTGATAACAGGTTCTTCTTTTTTGACATCGTTTTCCATAAGAGACTCTTCTGGAATTTGCTGGCTTGATATAACAGCTTCTTCATTATTAACTTGGTTAATAATTAAAGACTTATCTTGTTTCACTATTGCCTTTTTTGAAATAGTTTTGTTAGAACCTGTTTTTTTTGAAGCAGTTTTTGCTGTTGTAGGTTTCTTTTTTTGAGGTTTAGTTGTTGTTTTTTTTACAGATGTTTTTTTTAATGGTTTTTGTGTTTCACTCATATTGTCCCTCATTTAATGAATTTTATTCTACTCAAGGATAATAAATAATCAAAAAAAAATCAATACCTCTTATTTATTGTTTTTAAATATTTATTTGATTTAAAATGGCAAACTTCTTTTTGGCAATCAATAGATTGTTGTTTTATAAGATTTAATAGTGCAGTGTCTTTTAGAATAAATGTAATATTCCCATTTTGGGCTTTAATTAAAATAATTTCAGGCGGTGTATTTTCAGAATATGAAACTTCGTTTTCATCTTTAAGAGTTTGAATTGAAAGAGAAAATAAAAAGTTTAATAGATCATTAACTTTGATTTCATTTTGAATTGAATCTACTTGTAGATTTTGATCTTTTTGTAAGGGAAGGATTTCTTTTGTTTTTAGGGGGCTAATTTGCTCAATTTTATGAAAAATAGGTTGTTTTTTTATTGAAAAATTCTTTTTAGATAAGTTTATGGTGTTTGTTTGACTGTTGCTAGGCGTAAGAATATTCAAATTTACAGTTTGAATAGATTCTTTTTTGTTTTGTGAAAGAATAAAAAAGAAAAAGCAAATGAAAACAAAGCAGAATAAAAAGAAGTAGGATTTCTTTACTTTGATTGGTAAATATGCTAAAGGTTTGCCGTATAAATTTTCGTTTTTATCTCCTTTTGAGAATAATAGAATGAAAAACAAAAAAAATTGAATGAGAAATAAAACGGTAAGAATTTCAATAATAATTCCACCAGTAATAAGTTTTTCATTTTGAATGTTGGGTTCAAATGCTTTAAAATTTAAGAAAGGCAGTATCATAAGAAACAAGCAAAATGGCAGAAGTGTAAACCCTAAATTCTTATTGTGATCATGGATTCGTCTGATAAATAGAGCAGGCAGTGGAATAAGTGGTAAAAATGAAAAAATAAACTGATAACCAATTTTTATGGCTAAAAACTGATATATAATAGATAAGCAAAGTTCAACCAATGCAAGAAAAATTAGGTAAGTTATAATGCTTTCTTTTGGCTCTCTGCCTGAAAGAGTAAAACTTTTTTTTATTATTTCTTTAATCAGTTTAAAAAAGGAAAGTTGATTCATGGGATGTTTTTGATAATAAATTAGGTTGTTTTAAGAGGAGCTATTAAGATTTGATATGTGAATAAATATTTTTATGCATGTGATGAGATATTAAAATATTTTTTTCAGTTATTTTACAAGGGGACATATATTTTTCAATATATAGCTTTTTGGATTTTAAAATATCTTTTTCATCAAAGCCAACAAAAATAAAAGGTGAAAGTTGGGGATGGATGAATTGAGGTAACTTTGTTAAAGTAAGATGATGTAAATATTTTGAATAATGAACTGTTTCTAATGGAGATTCTCTCAGATCTATTCTTTTAATTTTAATATCTGAAGGAAGAACGGATATTTTTGTTTTTTTTGCTTTTAAATCATAAACTTGAATATCTGTTGGTAATGTTTCAATTGCTGTTTGAGAGATATCTAGTTCATGTGTTTTTAAATTTGTTGGCAAACAAGAAACTTTTGATTTTGAAATATTAATTCTTGATGCAGAAATATTTTTAGGCAACTCTTTAAGAGAGCTATTTTGAGCTTCTAATATGTCAAATGAAACATTTGTTGGTAATTTTTCTAAACCTACATGGTTATTCATGAGTAACCATTTGTAATGTGTAGTAGGAATATTTAAAAGATTTGTATTTGAAATATCAAGGCCTTTAACGTTGAGAGATGTTGGGAGTTGTTTTAAATTTTTGCAATTATTTAAAATCAGATAGGAAACGGTGAGGTTGTCTTTTAAAAATTGAATTGGAGTTGATGTAAGATCTAAGAATTCGCTGACATCGACATTTCTTAAATCCTTTATTTTTGAATATGTAGCAGAAAGAACTTCAAGTTTTAAACGAGGTAATTCGTGAACATTTGTGTTGATAATTGAAAGAGATTTAACATTCAATTCTTCAGGGATAAATTGAAGTTGAGGGGCATTAATATCAAGTTCTTGTGTTTGGATATATTTGGGTAAAATAGTTAAATTTTTCCCGTGAATAATCAATTTTTCGCTTATGTGGAGTGTTGTTGGAAAAGGATCGGTGTTTGATAAATTCAAAAGAGTTAATACTTTTGTTTTAAGACCTCGGTTATCGATAAATTTTAAATCTTGTGATTCCATTGTTATGTAATCAGAATAAACACCGCTTAAATTTAAGTTATAAATACCTTTAGAGTAAATGCTTTTGGTAAAAAGGTAAGGTTGATTATTTTGATAAGTAATTTTATATGGGGATTTATTCATTTCAAGAAAATTCATCAAATGAAGAGGATTATTTGGATTTGAGAAGAAATATTGCTTGTTTAAATTTTCGCGATAGTAATTGCCAAATGCAAAAAAAGCTCCTTCAGGACGAGTTATGCTTAAATATTTTTTGTTTATATGATTTAAATAGTTTAGAAAAAGAGGATTTTGTAGACCAAATTGTTTGTCTGTCAGATAAACTCTCGGTCCAATATTAGGTTCGGTATATGGTAAGTCTTCTTTTGTTTTATTAAAAAAAGCCTCCAATTCATTTCTTATTTTCTTTAAGTTTGTGTTTGAAATAATAGATAATTCAATGTTTTTTAGAGTTTTTTTGTTTTCGCCTTGATAAAATATATTTAATCGATTTTCAAGTTTTTTTATTTCTTCTTCCATTGCATAAGGCTTTAATAAAACTCTTGAAAGTTTTTTGTAAGGATTTTTTGAATTAATTAAATAAGCAACAATGCTTCCACATCCAATTTGAAAAGGAAGGTCATATGCATATTCATTATCATAAGACATGCAAGTTTCCCAATCTGTGTATTCACTCATTCGTGCAATATCTCTGGGGTGAGTGCTTAAAAGGATAATATCTCCTTCATTTTGTGCATTTTGAATCTCTTCAAGAGATTTAATTTGCATTTCATGAATTTTTGTTTTTGTTATTAAAAGAAAATCAGAAATAAAGAGAAGGTAACTTTTTGTATCTTTTGTTTTTGTTAAAATGCTTTTTTTCAATAATGAAAAAAGAGTGGGGGATAAATGAATATTTTTTTCTTTTTTGTTTTTAATAAAACAAGATACCTCTTTTTTTAAAGAAGAAGATAAAGACTCTTGATTTTTAAAAAAAGACATAAATTCATCTAATTCTTGTTCAGATAATTTATCCATGAATGAAGATAAGTGAATAATTTCTTGATAAAGCCGATTTAAAAATTTTCCTATTTTTATTTCTTTGTTTGGTTCATCAGAAATAAAATATTTATAATGAATATTTTCTCTAACTCTTCCTTGTTGGGCTTTTTGTGTTATATTTTGTTTTTTTAATATTAATTTGATTTGTTGGTTATCAAACAAGTGTGCATTAAAAAAATCAACAGATTCTTGAATAAATGATAAGAGTGTTGGAATTTTATTGATTTTAATATAGATGCGTTGGCGATTTTGAAAAAAAGGATGAGAATGGTAATTATGAATAAACCGTTCAATTTCTCCTTTTAAAAGAATTTTTTCTTCTTGAATTTTTTTTGGGTGTAATTTGTTTTTTACAGTTAATATAAGGGTATCTATATCTTGAATAGTTTGAATGTTTTCAAGTTCCGATAATATTTCTTCATCAGAAATATTATATTTTGAACACAAAAGAAAAAAAGAGTATAATTTTTTTAAAAAGATAGATTTTTCTTGATCTGAATAAACTAAAGGAGCTTTAGAAACATAATCTGAAGCTTTTTTTTTGCAAAAAAGGATATGATTTTGATAAATTCTTTGAATGTCGCTTAAATTTAAAATTTCGTAAGATAGATGATTTTGCATAGCTTTTATAATATTTTTTTATTTTGGCCAGCAAAGTATCATTTTTTGATGAAAAATTCAATATATTTATCAAAAATTATTCATACTGATTTTCGATTTGTTGCTTTTTTAAACGTTTACTTTTATTTCTTTGTTTGAAATTATGTTTTCCTTGTTTAATTTGAGAAAGCGATAAACCAACAATCATTTCATTTGGAATAGCAGGATGAATGTATTTAATGGGTTGATTAACAATAATTTCTTCGAAATGAGGAGAATAATTGAGCGTTTGAATGCTTGTGTTTTCTATTGAAAGACGTTTAACTTGAATATTTTCAGGTATAATCGTTATTTCTGTATTATTAATATTTAATTCTTGCGCACAAAGAGTTAAAGGCAGTTCTTTAAGACCTGTATATTCGGCTATAAGCTTGGAAACAGTTATATTATTGGGTAATTTTTTAATTGGACAATGTGATATAATAATGTTTGCGCAACATAAATTATCGGGAAGAGTGAGAAGATTTGATTTTTCAGCAAATAAATCGTTGAATTTCACAGTATTATTCAAATGATTTATCTGTTGGCAGCTGGTGATATTTAAGATATTTGTTTCGATATTATAAATTTCTTTAATAGCACTTCCCATTAAATTTATTTTGTTTGCTTTCTGATTGTCAATAGTCAATTTAGTAAGATTTTGGCAATTCACTGCCTCTAAATTTTGAACTTTAAGAGTTGGATTGATTTGTTGTATTGGTGTGTGTGAAATATTGAGCGTTCCAATAACAACTCCATCGCCAATTGTTTTTAAAGGGGTGTGTCTTGCATCTAGAGACCCAGCCGTTAAATAAGCAGGAATGGCTTGTAAATCTGATTGAGGACAAAGTATAATATTTGCCTTTAAATTCATTGGCAATTCTTTGAGCCCAGATTGGGAAGCAAAAAGATTTTGAAATTCTGTATGTTCTGATAAACATTCAATATCTTTACATCTTGTTAAATGGATGTGTTGAGTCTTTAATGGCGGGAGTTTTTTAATGCCAGAATTTGAAAGATTAAGTGTTCCTTCAATAATGATATCATTAGGAAGTTCAGTTAAGTTTTGGCAGTTTTCAGCTGAAAGCTTGTAAAATCTTAATCCACTTGGTAAAGATTTAACCAAAGTGTTATTAATTGAAAGAGATTTGATTTGAATATTCGGATGAATATATTGAAGAGGGGTTTTGTCTAAAATCATTTCTTGAAATTTTGTGTTTTCTGGAATTTCAATGATATTAGAAAATGATGCATTAAACGTAGCTCCATTTAAATTTTTTGGTAATGAAGTAAGAGCTGAATGAATAGCTGAAAATTTAGAAAACTTAATTCCTTCAGGAAGTTCTGTTAAATTTTTAGTTCTATTTAAGTTGATATATGCAGTTGAAAGGGCTGGAATGCTTTGTATATTGCTATTGGAAGCATCAAGTTTTTGGGTGATAATGATGCCATCTGGTAATCTTTTAATTCTTTTGCATTCAGAAATATCCAAAGTATTTAGCTTTATTACAGGCAGTGAAGAAACAGAAGTGTTAGGGATTAGCAATTCTTCTGTTTGAAGGTCAGGAGCAATACTGGTTAATTTTGTTCCACTTGCGGCAACAATTGGGGCCGATATGCCAAACGGCATGTCAAATTGTTTATTTGAATTTTCAAAAAAGAGTCCGTTATTAATATGAATATGATTTGGGAAGATTCTACTTTTTAAAGTAGATGCTTGTTCAATAAAAAGGCGATCAACAGTGATTTCTTTAAAATCTTTATCAATCATATTCCCATTTAATGTTAATGTTTTTAAATTAAGAGGGCGTAAATGAAGATTTGGAATATCCGTTATATTAAGATGGGCTGTATGAATAACGCCATTTGTGTCAAAATGATATGGTATTTTATTATAAATTAAATATTTAATTAAGTTATCTTTATCAAATCGATCATAAATTTGATAACTTTGGTGTAAATTATCTAAATACATTGAATCAACTACCATATAGGTTCCTGGAACGGTATTTGTATTTAAATGATCAGCGATAAAAGATTCTAAAATTTCTTTGAATGCAATATTTTGAAGGCCGTATACTTTATCTATTTTATAAATTCGTTCAACATGCGTGGGATCGAGATTTAAGTCCTCTTCATCTAAATATTTTGTTTCTTCTTCCAAAAATTTTCTTTTGGCTTGATTCATATCTTCATAATCATAAAGAAGCGTTTTATTCAAAGAAATGTCAGGGAAGCTAAATTCTGTATCAATATTTTCTAAATAATGAAGGCGTTGGCGAAGTGTTTTTGCTGTTTCAAATGGTTTTAACAAAATACGAGCCAGTTTTTTTTCTGGATTTTGACTGTTTACACCATAAGCAATAATAGACCCAGTTCCAATTTGCATCATAACATCTTGGAAATAAAGTCCTCCATTTGTCATGCAGCTTTCCCATTGAACAAATGTTGACATCGAAGAGATATCGCGAGGAAGTGTTGATAAGATAATTGTATCAATGCCTGCTTCATTTTCTGAATCAGAAAGTGGTTTAATCAACATTTCATGCAAATTTGTGTGAAAAAGATGAATTTTTTGAATAATATTTTGTAGTGCGGCAACTAAATGGCTTTCTTCTTTTAGTTGATAAGATTTTAAATGTCTTAAAAAAATTGGGTCCAGACGAAAGGGCGGAAAATTTTTCTTTTTCTTAAATTTTGAAAAATAAAGAGATAAATTAGTTGAATTTGGAATTTTCGTGATAAATCTGAAAAATATTTTTTTAAGATCTTCGTTTTCTTGAAGAATTTTTAAAAAATGGGAGCATTCAAGTTCATATTGCTTTAATTTTGCAACAGGCTTCATATCTTGTTTTTGTTTGAGCCAAATCCGTTTAACTTTTTTTTCTTTTTTAATGCAATTTATTTCTTCTGAATGTTTTGTTTCAATTGAAAAAGAAAATTTTTCATTTTTTAAAAGTGGATAATTTAGATAATCAACAATATCTTGCATTAATTCCGTTTCAGATAAAATTGGCTTTGTCTTTAAATAAATGCGAGATCTATTTTCAAAGATTTTTGGAAATTTAATGCCATATAAGGTTCTTCGAATACGACCAATTTCTTCAAGTGCACTAAAATTCTTGAATGTTTCGATTGCATTATTTTTTAAATCAACAAGAATTTGTTTGGCATCATTTGCATTAGGTGCATTAATAATTTTAAAAAGGTATTCAGTTTCGTTTAAGTTATATCTGTCGCTTAAAATAATGATTTGCTTTAAAAAACGAATAACTTGATCTTTATGATGAGGTTGATAAATTTTATTTTGATAAATACTATAAAAAAATTCAGCTTTATCTTGTGCATTTTTTAGTGTTTTTTTATACATATCCGCCACGTCTTTTGTTGACATGATCTGATAAGATTTTGGCTCTTTTTGTGCCTGCATAATAAAAAACTCCAAAAATGAAAAAAGTTTTTATATTTTATCATAAAAATAGATTAAAGTAAACTTCTTTTTAAAAATATTTGAAAATCTAGCCAAAAAACAATTAAGAAATATTAAAAATGAAAAATCATGGGTAAAAAAGCTAGGGTGGGGATATGTTGATGAGTTTTATGGATTTAAAACATGAAAAAATGGGTTATTAGTTTATTTTCTTGAAAAAAAAGTTGTTTTATTATAAAGTTCTTTTAAAAGGAGAATGCTTATGCAAAAGAATTTTATGTTAACTTTTCTTGTTGAATTGTTTAAGTTAGACTTTTTTTTCAATGGATTAAAAAAATATGCCCATTTTGGAGGAAGAGAGCAAAGAAAAAGTTTTTTCTTGTTTCAATTTTCAGTTATATTAATTTTCATTGGATTAAGCGCTTTTGTTGAACGGTTTGATGGGTATATTTATCTGTTATATTATGTTGCTTTTATGTTTCCACCCGTTATATCTTCTATGGTGCGTCGCCTTCATGATATAGGGAAAAGAGGATTTGTTTTGCCAGTTTCGGTTTTGATTGGATCGCTTTTGTTTGTTTGTGGCGTTTTATTTTTTAATGGTTCAGATTTAATGGTGGGAACTATTTCGATTTTAAGCTTTTTAATGATACTTTACCCTGTTTTTTTATTTTTTATGCCCTCTCAAAAAGGGATGAATAAATATGATAATCAAGCCTCTCATCCAATTCGACATGGAATCATGCTTATTTGCTTTATTTCAATTTTTATGTTTTTTGTTTATCTTCTCGGCTTATTGTTAAGTCAAGTTGAAGTGTTACCGCAAGAAACAGCATTAACTACTGAAGAAATAAAAGAAATTGATAATTTAATAAATGATTATCAAAGATTAAAATAAGTTATTTTTGTTTTTCAAGAAAACAAGCATCACCATATGAGAAGAAACGATATTTTTTATCGATAGCCAGTTTGTATGTTTGTTTCATCACATCAATTCCAGCAAAAGCACAAACAAGCATAAACAAAGTTGAACCTGAAAGATGAAAATTTGTAAACATGGCGTCAATAACTTTAAATTTATATCCAGGGGTGATAAAAATAGATGTGTCTTTCTCAAATGGATGCAAGATGCCATTTTCATCAGCAGCTGATTCTAATAATCTTAAAGAAGTTGTTCCAACAGAAATGATTCTTCGACCTTCTTTTTTAGCTTGATTAAGTTTATCTGCAGTTTCTTTTGTTAAAACCCCAAATTCAGCATGCATTTTGTGATTATCTGTATCATCAACTTTAACAGGTAAAAAGGTTCCGCCACCTACGTGAAGGGTGACAAAAAGTTTTTCAATGCCTTTTTCTTCCAATTCTTTAAAAAGAGTATCAGTAAAGTGAAGCCCAGCTGTTGGTGCGGCAACAGCGCCTTCATGTTTGGCATAAATAGTTTGATAATTGGCTTTATCTGATTCTCGACCGCATTTTTCCCGTTTGATATAAGGGGGAAGGGGCATAATGCCTGTTTCATGCAACATGGCCATGAGTGTTGCCCCAGATTTATTAAATTGAATTAAAACGGGGCCATCTTCTTTTTTTTCAAGAACGGTTGCATAAAAATTTTCTTTAAAAAGGATTTGATCATTGATTTTTAAACGTCTTGAATTTTTAATTAAAGCTTCCCAAGTGTTTAAATCTATTTGTTTAAATAAGGTAACTTCAACATGCGCTTGTCCTCTTGTTCCAAATAGGCGGGCAGGGATTACTTTTGTGTCATTAAAAACAAGGATATCTCCTTTTTTTAAAAGAGTTGCTAAATCTTTAACCTGATAATGCGAAATTTCACCTTTTTCATTTAGGTGTAATAATTTGGAACTATCCCGTGGATTTGCTGGTTCATTTGCGATTAAGTCAGCGGGCATGTCGAATGTAAAAATTTCAGTTTTCATCTTGATTACCTTAAGTTTTTTGTGGTTTGAATTATATGTTTTTTAAGTAAAAATGTCAAGTTTATTTTTTATTGACAGAGGGGTAAAACTATGTTAACGTCAAGATAAAGAATTTTAATAAAGGACGGGGAACGGACCATGAAAAAAAATCTTTTGCTTTCTTTTGTAACAACATTATTGTTAACAACGGGTTGCTCTTTTCAAGAATATGTGCATACAACAGAGCCTCGTTCAACGATTTATATTGGACAAACAGCTGCTGACGTGTATGAAAATTTTGGAGCACCAACAAAAATTGAACGCTTAGATGAAAATAAGCAAATTTTAATTTATCATAAACAAGAAATTGAAAAAGATTGGTCTTATCGGTATTTTCATGAATGTGAATTGAAATTTTATATGGTAGATGATCGTCTTGAAGATTGGTCAAAACGAGGGGATATATGTGCTGTTAATGAGCTCTCATCGGATAGGGAACGTCCTTTCTTTGGTGTGCTTGATAAAGAGCAAGGTTCTTATAGTGAACATCAAGAGGTAAATGGTTCGGTTATTCCTTTTGATGCTTTTAGAGACAGCGAGAATGCGCAAAAAGAGGGAGGTTTCTTTTCTGAACCATCTGAAGAAAAGGGATTTTTTAGTAATTGGTTTTCTGATGAAGAAGAGGTTGTAAATCAAGAGTTTTCTTCTTATATAACAGAAAATCAAAACAGAGTTTTCATTGGGAATGGGATGCCTTCAGGAAGTGAATATCAAAATAATGATTTAAATTATATGGATATTCCTGCTGACGCTTTTTAATCTTCTGTTTTTTTTATCGAAGAAGTTGTTTTTTTTACCTAAAGCCGATATAAAAGGCAAAAAATGAGATATCGCTTGATTGCTGATGTTTTAAAACAAGGATTTAGATGAAAAAACTTGAGTTGTTTTGAAGGATTAAAACAAAACTAAAAAAATAAAAAATAGTTCTTGTCAAAGCAAAAAAAAGAGTTTAAACTTCATTATCATTAAAATTTAAATAAAGTTTAGGGGCATGAAAAAAAATAATCTCTTTTTTTTAATGAGTTTTGTGTGTTTGTCATTCATTTCTTTTTCGGCTTTATCGGAGCCAACAAAGGATGATTTAATTAAAATTGAACGTGAATTACAAGCAGAAAGAAAAGTTCAATTAGAATCTCAAAGAAAATCAGATAAATTAGCTGATGAAATTCGATCTGTTCAGCGCCAAATGGTGCGTTCAGCAAAAGCAGTTCAAGAAAAAGAAGATCATTTACTTCATTTAGATCGAAAGTTAGAAGAACTGCGCACAGAAGAGGCTTCTTTATTAGAAAAGCTTTCAAAATCAAAGGCAAGAACCGTTCATTTAGTAACAGCATTGCAATCTTTAGCCTTGCGTCCACGGGAACAAATCTTTTTGGAAAAACAAGCGCCATCTCATATTTTAAGAAGTCGCTTGATGCTTAATTCTTCAGTTCCAATTGCAAGAAGAATGACTCAAGAGGTTTTATCGGATATGCAAAAGCTTGAAGAAACTAAAGTTGAGATTCAAACGCAAATTAGACGCGTAAAAGAAACGATGGAAAAATTAAATGAGCGCACCAATCAAATGAATGGATTAATTTCCAGAAAATTAAGATTGCAGGCTCAATATGATGCCTCTCATCAAAAATCTGGTAAAAAAATAGTTGCTCTTGCCAACCAAGCGAATGATTTAAAAGAATTATTGCAAAAAATTGAACAAGAAAGATTGCGTCGTTTAGAAGAAGAACGGTTAAGAAAAGAAAAAGAGCAAGAATTAGCTCAAGAACAAGAGATTGTTCAGCCAACTTTGAACCCATTTTCATCAAATAAAGGACAATCTTTTGAACGTCTAAGAGGAAAATTATCTTATCCTGTTGTTGGCAGAGTTGTTGAAAATTTTGGTGATTCAACAGTAAAAGGTATGCATTCTAAAGGGCTAACAATTCAAACACGAGCCGGAACAACTTTGCGTTCACCGATTAGTGGGGCTGTTTTGTTTGCTGGGCCATTTAAAAGTTATGGAAAAATGCTGATTATTGATTGCAAAGATGGCTATTTGTTGTTGTTGGCCGGTTTGGATGATATTAATGTGGGAGCAGGGCAAGATGTGATTGAAGGGGAGCCTGTGGGTAAAATGGGTTCTGAACGATTGAATTTATATATTGAAATCAGAAAAGATGGACAAGCAATTGATCCAAAACCTTGGTTTCAACACTAAAAGAGGGAGAAAAATATGAGATATACATTATTTGGATTTGTTTTAAGTCTTTTTATGTTAACGAGCGAAATAAGTTATGCCACAGATTTAAACAAAGAAGAAGCTCCTCAAGTGAAAGCACCTGAAGAAACGGTTAAAGAACAATATGATCCATATCTTTTAATGGAATTATTTGGTTTGGTTTATAAAGAAATTAAAAAAGAATATATTGACGAACCAGAAGATAAAAAATTGATTGAAAGTGCCATTAATGGAATGCTTTCAGATTTAGATCCCCATTCTTCTTTTATGAATCAAGATGATTTTGATGATTTAGAAGCTCAAACAAAGGGAGAATTTGGTGGGCTTGGAATGGAAGTGACATCTAAAAATGGGTTGGTTCGTGTTGTTTCACCAATTGATGATACACCAGCATTTAAGGCAGGTATTCAAGCAGGGGATTATATCACTCATATTGATGGAGAATCTGTTTCAGGGTTAACGCTTCAAGAAGCTGTTAAAAAATTGCGTGGAGCTCCTGGAACAGAAGTTAAAGTTAAAATTTCTCGTGAAAAACAAGAACCTTTTGATTTAACATTAACGCGTGATATTATTAAGCAAAAGCCTGTTAAATATGAAGCAAAAGGGGATGTTGGATATATTCGTATTTCATCATTTAGCGAAAAAACAGTTGAGAATACTCAAGAAGCTGTTCAAAATTTAACAAAAGAAATTGGTGAAGAAAAGTTAAAAGGATTTGTCATTGATGTTAGAAATAATCCTGGGGGGCTGTTAGACGCAGCCATTGGTGTTGTTGATACCTTTTTAGCCCAAGGGGAAATTGTTTCAACAAGATCAAGATTGCCAGAAGAAACAACAAGAGTCTCTTCAAAAACACCAGATATGACAAATGGAAAGCCATTGGTTGTTTTGATTAATGAAGGATCGGCATCAGCTTCTGAAATTGTTGCCGGTGCGTTGCAAGATCATAAACGAGCTGTTATTGTTGGATTAAGATCATTTGGAAAAGGTTCTGTTCAAACAATTAAGCCAATTCGAGGTTTTGGTGGTTTAAAAATGACAATTGCGCGTTATTATACGCCATCAGGTCGTTCAATTCAAGCAAAAGGAATTGAGCCAGATATTGTTGTTCCAAGAGCGAAGTTGGAAACTGAACCAGTTTTAGAAGGTTTTGGTGAACGGGATTTGCATGGGGCTTTAGCTGCTGAAGAGAAAAAACACGTTGCCAAAAAAGAAGATGAAAATAAGAATCTTGTTGAAAAATCAGATAGTGCAGAGGAAGATTCTGATAAAAAAGAAGATTATCAATTAGATAGAGCAATTGATATTTTAAAAGCGATTGCTGTTTATCAAGAAAAATAATTAATTAGGGGGATCTTCCCCCTTTATTTTTTAGGATTTAAAAATGAAAAAGAATTATCGTTTGAATGTTGGGTTAATGATTGTAAATGATAAAGGTCTTGTTTGGATGGGGGAGCGGTTAAACGCTGCTGGTTCAAATTTTAAATATCAGATGCCCCAAGGCGGTGTTGATCAAGGAGAAACCCTTTTAGAGGCTGCGTTTAGAGAGCTTTATGAAGAAACAGGATTGAAGAAAGAACATGTTGAACTTATAAAAGAAAGTAAAGATTGGCATCAATATGATTTTTTTGCGCCGATTACTTATCCAGAAGGTGTTTTTCATGGTCAAAAACAAAAATGGTTTTTGTTTCGCTTTAAAGGCAAAGAAAGTGATTTTAACTTAAAAATACATCCAGAAGAAATTGAATTTTCTTCATATTTTTGGTGTCCAGTTAAAAAAATTATCTCTTTAGTTGTTCCATTTAAACGCATTGTCTATCATAAAATTATAGAAGAGTTTTCTCCTTATATTTAAGGTTTATTTTTTGATATAAATGGTTAATAAAAGTGAAAGTAAAATAGCAATAAGCAACAAAAGAAATGGGGAAAGTAAAGTATTAAAGAAAATTCCCAAAACATAAATTGTTAAAATCAAGCAAAAGGGCAGGGAAAGCATCTTTGCCCAAAAATTTTTATCTGTTGGTTGATAGAAATTTGGGCCGATTATATTTAATAAAAAACGCCCAATATAAAAGAGGAAGATGAATAAAATATAAAAAAGAATGATAAATAAAATTTGCTGAGTTATTAAAGCTTGCTTAATCAAAGATTGAAAACGCTCTACTGAAAGTTCTTGAAGAAGATTTTTTTCTTTTAAGGTGAGGGCCGTTTGATGAATGATTGAATAAAAAAACTTTTTTTCAGCTGATTCTTGATTTGATATTTTATTTGTTATTTCCTCAGTAGAATCATTTAGAACATCATTTAAAAATAAATATGTTTGCGAATCATTTAAAATATTTTTTAATGGCGTTGTAATTTGAATGGATAAAAAAACAGCCATTATAAAGGCATAAAGAAAACAAAGCTTGACGGCTTTTGAATTTTTTTGTGAACTAATTGATTTTATGAGATTTAGAAACATTTTAAATTTATAAAAAATGGTGGAGTTAAGGGGGGTCGAACCCCTGACCTCTGCATTGCGAACGCAGCGCTCTACCAACTGAGCTATAACCCCACAAGGTTTCTGATATGGCTCATCTTATCTTTTTGATATTTAGATGTCAAGATAAAAAATAGTTGATTTGTTTTATTTTTAATTACATTAAACTATGGGTTACGTGACAAGAGATCGTTAAATAAAAAGAATTTAAATTGATAAAAGACTAAGATAGGAATGGCTCATGTATGGATTTATACACGAGCCATTCTCTAACAAACATAGTTTATGCTTTAAAATTTGAGTTCAAAGCGGATCATACCAGAGTGATTCGTATATTCTTTTCTGAAACTTCCATTATATTCAAGATTCAATGTTGTTCGATCATTAAGTTTGGCTTCAACGCCTGTTGAGATGCCAACATTCAAGCGATCAAGCGCTTCAGCGTTCACTGTGTAACTCGCGCCATTGGCAAGGGTGTTGAGCGCTGATACGTCATCACTGATTACATCATACCCAACGTTAATGCCAACACTTGGACGGACTTTACCCAAATCCCAAGCGGTTTTAATGCCCGCAATTGCCGTTAAGTAATCGCTTGAGGTGGCTTCAACCGTTGTTCCAAGTGTATCAGTATATCCTTCTTGTTTCACAGCAAGATATCTCAATCCAACTTCTGGTGTGATCACTGCATCAGCAAGCTTGATGTCATACCCTGTCATCACTTGAACACCCCAAGAATCAACATCATAGTTGGCTGTGCCTTTTGAAGAAAGCACTTGCTTTTCTTCATCATATTGACCTCTGGAATAAGTTGCCAAGCCACTAATCCACCAATCGTTTGGTTGATAGTGCGCTGAGATGAATCCTGTGTTCGTATCCACTTCTGTTCGGCGCAAATCTTCTTTTGCCGTTGTTTGGCTTGTGGCATATCCAACTCCCAAAGTTAAAGTATCGGTTACTTCACTTTGAACACCAAGGACAGCACCTTGGCTTCTTGCCTTAAAGCCATCCCCCATTGTGGATTTTGTTTTATCATAAAGACCTTTGACATAAACTTTGGCTCTTGCTTCTTCTTCGCCACCTGAACGACCAAAGTCTGCTTCTTTTTCCATTGCCAACTGAGAAATAACTCTTGTTAACTCATTAAAATGTCCAAGAGCTATGGATTGTGAAACAGGTTGTTCACTTGTTCCAATGGCTTTTAAGGCTTTTTTGGCTTTTGTAATTTCCTCTTGATCTGTTGATTGCAACATTTTTAAAATAGAACTTTTGGTTTCTTCAAAGAGTTCATTTCTTGATAAAACATTATTTGATTGATTAATTGCATCGAATATTTCTTGTTCATAAGGCGTAAAAGAAACAGAATTTGATTTGTTTGTATCTTCAGTTTTTACAAGTATTTTCCCATTTTCTTGTAATATGAAATCATATAACAGACTTTCTGTAATTATATCAACAGAGGTGGTCCCACTAATCTTATCGCTGATAATAAAATCGTATTCTCCGGCTTTTAATTCTTCCGTTATAATAATATCTATTTGATTTCCTATACCAAAAGAAACTGAGTTAGCTTCAATAGTTGAAGTATCAAGTATAATTTTTAATAAAACATTATTTCCAAAAGAAACAGAGCCCCCAGTTTGGATTCCTTTGTTTTCAAGTATAACCTCGCTATTATCTTCAATTTTTATGTCATTTAAAACATGAATAGAACCATTCCCATGTGTTTTAAATAAAGTATTTTTACCCATATAAATGGATTCAATGTTCATTTGGTTATCAGTGAAAGATTTTAAGGTTAATGATCCTTCAGAGATATCAATTTCTTTTGCAGAGGCATCAGTCATTGTTAAATGAGTTAAGGTTGAACTTCCTTTTTGAATATCCCATGATTCATTAGACGTTGTTTTGTTAGGGATAAATGTTCCTAATGCATTATTTCCATAAATATTATTTACTGAAACATTCTCTATATTTAATATAGTTGTTGAAACACTTGCTTGCATATTGATTTTATTAACTTCAGGGTAGTCAATGCCAATTAATCCACCGGCATAAATATCAGAAGCAAAATTGCCACCAGAAATATTTATTGTAGATTTTTCCACTTGAGAAACTATTTTGTTTTCATTAGTTATATCATTGCTAAACTCGTATCCAGTTACTAAAACACTTCCACCACCATAAATATTTTGGTTAAACTGGCCCCCAGATATATTTATGGTTGCATTTTTTATAGAATCAACTAAATCAACATGTTGATCGCAATAAGCTTTTAAAATGCTACCTCCATGTATAAATGAATCAAAAGTTCCATTTGTTATTGTTAAAGTTGCATTATTAATCTCAAAATCAATTTTAGGTGCATATGAAACATTATAACCCCTGTCTTTTATATAGTTCCCAGGGGTAACAACGTTGTTATATGATTCTGTGGCTCGGCCCCATTCATCATCAAGAGGATAATCATCGTTATATGTTCCGCCATTAATAACCAAATTTGTTTCTTCTGTAATTATTTTTAAACGGGTATTATCTGGAACAGGATTAGATTTAAAGCCATTTGCATGTCGGCTTCCGCCAACAACTTCGCCTGAAACTGTAACATTATTTAAATTAGTGTTTATAGAGTCAAATTCATAAGTAAAATCACCCGTAGCATAACTTTGTGTAAATTGAGTATAATTACCACCAATAATTCGGCCATAATTTGCATTGTCTGATACATTTAATGTGATGGATGTTTTTGATTCATCTACATCTGTGACTGCCCCATTAATACCACCATAGAGATTAGCTGCATATAATTTTGAAGAACTAAAAAATAAAGGGCTTAAAATTGCTAAGTTTATAAGCATGCATTTTTTTATAATGTTTAAATATCGTTTTTTGAGCTCTTTAAGAGTGGTGCGTGATGAATGAAACATGGTGTGCCTCCAAAAAAAATAAATTAAGATAATTTTATCCCTTTGTTAATGTTAAAAGAGGTAATTTTAAAAACACAATAATTGTTTTATATCTTAAAGTTCCCCCATTTGTACTTTAATTATAGCATATGTTTCTATGTTTTGTATTGAAAAAAATTTTAAAATATATTTTTTTTATAATTTTTTGATTTTTTTAATATAAATCTTTTATCAAAACTCGAAAGTATTTAAAATAAAAAACTCCCCTCTTGAAGAAGAGGGGAGTTGTCTTATCAATGAAATTAAAATTAATTTTTATTGATTAAGAAGATTTCAACGCGTCTATTTTGCTCTCTTCCTTGTGCTGTTGCATTTGATGCAATTGGATTTTGAGGGCCAAGGCCATCTGTGATGATTCTGTCTGCTGAAACGCCTTGCAATCTTAAATAGTTGGAAACAGCGTTGGCTCTGCGCAATGAAAGAGTGTTATTGTAAGCGGCTGATCCAGTGTTATCTGTATAACCAACAATTTGAACCATAGTTTTGTTATATTCTTTGATAACTTTGGCAATGGAATTGAGGGTAGGGGTAAATCCTGGTTGAATGGTTGCTTCATTTGTGCCAAAAGTAATATTTCCAGGCATAATGAGTTGAACTTGACCATTTTGTGAAACAACTTGAACACCTGTTCCAACTAATTCTTGGCGCAATTTTTTAGCTTGGGCATCCATATAAGCGCCTGTTCCAACGCCAACAAGGGCTCCAGCACCAGCCCCAATGAGAGCACCTTTTTTACCGCCGACCAATGCGCCGATACCTGCACCAGCAGCTGTTCCAATTCCTGTTCCCCATGCGGTTTTAGAAACTTGACTTTCGCCAGTATATGGATTTGTGGCGCAAGCTGATAAAAACGAGGCTAAAACAAGAGAGAGAGTTGCTTTTTTTATATTCATTTTTATATCCTTTCTAATAAAATATGACTTAAGTTAAAAAATTTCTTTTTTAAGTTGTTCTCTATATTGATCTAATGAAATCAATACGGGTTTTTTATTTTTTTGTTTTTTAGTTACTGTATGCCAAAATGTCCACCCATTGCAAGAAATAATTCCTTGTAAAGAAGCGGCAACTTGATGGATTGAACCGTGATGAGTGCCAGAGTGAATGGTGCCATCTGCTCTGATAATGGCTGAAAATTTTTGTTTAATATCAAAAATTTTTTGACCAGGTTTTAAAAGTCCATGTTCAAGTAAAGATCCAAAAGGTATTTTAGGTTCCGCTTTTTTAGGTTGAATAGGGTCGAATATATGGCATTCAGAAGAAGGGCGTATGTTTGCTAATCTTTTTTTTGCATATTTAATATAGGTTTCATCCTTTTCAATGCCAATATATCTGCGGCCAAGTTTTTTGGCAACTGAACCCGTTGTTCCTGTTCCAAAAAAAGGATCTAAAACAATATCACCAGGGTTGGTAGATGCTAATAAAATGCGATAGAGAAGGCATTCTGGTTTTTGAGTGGTATGAACTTTTTTTCCAGATTCGTTTTTAAGTCGTTCAGGACCGTTGCAAATCGGCAATAACCAGTCAGATCGCATTTGAATATCATCATTAAAAGCTTTCATACTCTCATAATTGAATGTATATTTTGCTTTTTCTGATTTTGCGCACCAAAGAAGCGTTTCATGTGCATTGGCAAAGCGCGTTCCTTTAAAATTTGGCATTGGGTTTGTTTTAACCCAAACAATATCATTTAAAATCCAAAATTTTAAATTTTGCAAATGATACCCAACCCTATAAATATTATGATAGGAACCAATAATCCAAATGGTTCCGTTTTCTTTTAAAATACGTTTAGCTTCTGTTATCCAATTGAGTGTAAAAGAATCATAAGCATCAAAACTATCAAATTTATCCCAATCATCTGTGACTGCGGCAACATGAGTAGCATCTGGACGCAATAAATTGCTTCCAAGTTGCATATTATAGGGCGGATCCGCAAAGATAACATCCACAGAGTTATCTGGCATTTTTTTCATAACTTCGATGCAGTCGCCTTTAATAATAGTGTTTGTTCTCATTCTTTTCTCCCAAAACGATACTGATGTTATCATAATAATAAATAAAAAGTAACTAAAATTTTAACAAAACTAAAAAAAAAGAAACTTTTTTTCTTAAGAGAGATAAAATATTTTTTAGGCTTGCAAAAAAAATAAATTTAAGCTAAAATGCACACGTTTAAAACTTTTTGAAGAAGTTTTTCTTTTATTTTATAGGAAAAAAGATGCAAACATTTATTTTGACTATTCATATTATTTTAGCAATTTGTATAACTATTTTTGTTTTGTTGCAACGCTCTGAAGGGGGCGCTCTTGGTGCTCTTGGCGGTGGTCAAGGCGGTGCTGGGCTTTTCACTTCACGTCAAGCTGGTAATTTTCTTTCAAGGATGACAGCTTATTGTTTTGCTGCTTTTATTGTAACGAGTTTAACGCTTGTTATTATGGCCAAAAATGGTAATGAAGTTGAAAAGATTAGCATTGTGCCAACAGAAAATATTGCTACTGAAACAACTTCAGAAAAATAGGGGACTCAATGCAAAAAGAAATTCAGGTTGCAAACCTTAAAATTTCAAATGACAAGCCGTTTACTTTGATTGCGGGGCCTTGTCAGATGGAAAGTGCTGCTCATGGCATGGAAATGGCTGAGGCACTTGTTTCTTTAACAGATAAATTAAATATACCGTTTATTTTTAAAGCTTCATTTGATAAAGCGAATAGAACAAGTATTTCGGGTGTTCGTGGTATGGGGCTTGAAAAAGCAATGATGGCTTTTCAAGATATTAAAGATAAGCTTCATTGCCCAGTTATAACGGATATTCATGAGCCTTTTCAATGTGATATAGCTGCTCAAGTTGTTGATGTATTGCAAATTCCAGCGTTTTTATGCCGTCAAACAGATTTGTTGATTGCGGCAGGGAAAACAAAAGCTGCTATTAATGTGAAAAAAGGGCAGTTTTTGGCGCCATGGGATATGAAAAATGTGGCAGCAAAATTAGAAAGCACAGGTAATCAAAATATTATGCTGACAGAGCGGGGCGCCTCATTTGGATATAACACATTGGTTGTTGATATGCGTTCTCTTCCAATTATGAAGCAAACAGGTTATCCAGTTATTTTTGATGCAACACATTCAGTGCAACAACCTGGAGGTCAAGGAACTTCAAGTGGTGGGCAACGCGAATTTGCTCCAGTATTAGCAAACGCTGCGATTACAACGGGTATTGCTGGTGTTTTTATTGAAACGCATGAAACACCTGATACTGCTCCAAGTGATGGGCCAAACATGATTCCATTAAATCAAATGGAAAACGTTTTGAAAACATTAAAGGCATATGATGAAATTGCCAAAGGATTCAAAAAAGATTAAATTGGTTTTTATTAATTTTAACTCAAGATAAGGAGAAAAACATGAGTGAAATTATTGATATTCAAGCAAGAGAAATTTTAGATTCACGCGGAACACCAACTGTTGAAGTTGATGTTGTTTTAGATGACGGCTCTTTTGGCCGTGCAGCTGTTCCAAGCGGCGCTTCAACAGGTGTTCATGAAGCTGTTGAATTGCGTGATGGTGATAAATCACGTTTTGGAGGTAAAGGTGTTTTAAAAGCTGTTAATGCTGTTAACACAGAAATTTATGATGCAATCGTTGGTATGCCAGCTGATGAACAAATCGAAATTGACCGTGAAATGATTGCTTTAGATGGTACAGAAAATAAAGGTCGTTTGGGTGCAAATGCTATTTTAGGTGTTTCTTTGGCAATTGCTAAAGCTTCTGCAGAAAGCGCTGGTTTGCCACTTTATCGTTATATTGGTGGGACATTGGCTCATGTTTTGCCAGTTCCAATGATGAATATTTTAAATGGTGGTAAACACGCTGATAACCCAATTGATATTCAAGAATTCATGATTATGCCTGTTGGTGCTTCTTCATGTTCAGAAGCTATCCGTATGGGTGCAGAAATCTTCCAAGCTTTAAAAACAAACCTTAAAAAAGCTGGTATGAATACAAACGTTGGTGACGAAGGTGGTTTTGCTCCAAATATTGGTTCTGCAAAAGAAGCTTTAACATTTATCGTAAATGCTATTGAAACAGCTGGTTATAAACCAGGTGATGATGTTGTTTTAGCATTAGATGCTGCTTCATCTGAATTCTATGGTGAAGATGGTAAATATCACTTGGAAGGCGAAGGTAAAGTTTTAACATCAGCTGAACTTGTTAAATACTATGAAGAACTCGTTAATGAATTCCCAGTTATGTCTATCGAAGATGGTATGGCAGAAGACGATTGGGAAGGTTGGGATATGCTCACAAAAACATTGGGTTCACGTATCCAACTCGTTGGTGATGACTTGTTTGTAACAAACACAAAACGTTTGAAAATGGGTATTGAACGCAAAGTTGCTAACTCAATCTTAATCAAAGTTAACCAAATCGGTTCTTTAACAGAAACATTGGAATCTGTTGATATGGCTCATAGAGCTGGTTACACAGCTGTTTTATCTCACCGTTCAGGTGAAACAGAAGATGCAACAATTGCTGATATTGCTGTTGCAACAGGTTGTGGTCAAATCAAAACAGGTTCATTGTCACGTTCAGACCGTTTGGCAAAATACAATCAATTGATTCGTATTGAACAAGAATTAGGTGATACAGCTGTTTATGCTGGTCGTTCAATTTTTGCAACAAAACAAAAATAAGAAAAAAAGAAAAACACCCGTGCCTATTTGGTGCGGGTGTTTTTTATTCTGATTTTTTTTGATTAAAACTTAAATAGCTTAATTTATCTTGTTGATTAATCAAAATAATTTTCAGTGTCTGGTGGAGTAACATCTAATGCTTCTTTGGCAATTGCATAAGAAAATCCAGCTCTTGCTAAAGCAGCCATATCTTTTTGATAGAATAAAGAAGCATCTTTGCTTCGAAATTGACCTTTTTTATGCTTTTTCAACCAGTTAGTTGCTCTTGTTAAATCAGAACATGAATTTTCTTCATCAAAAGAATTTAAATAAAGAGAGATAGATTGTTCAGAAAGACCATCTTGTTTTAATTTATTTAAGATAAACGATTTTGATTTTCCAGCATTTGAAAGTCGGCGCACTTGATTTTGAATAACACGCTCGTCATTAATATAGCCTAGATCAGTCATTTTTTGGATAACTTCATCAATTAATAAATTAATGTTATCAGGGATAATATTTCCTTTTAATCTTTCCTTTTGAACGCGTTTTTCTAACATTTTTTTAGTTTTAAAACGAGAGGATTCAAATCGTTCAAGATAAAAAAGAGTTATGTTGTAAAGTCTTGTTTTTGTGATTTGCTTTGTCATGTGTTTTTCCTTTAAAAAGAAGTTTAAAATACTTTTTAATCATTGACAAGAAAAAACCTTTTTATCATAATATAAAAAAATCTTAAGGAGTATAAAATGGATTCAATTATGTCATTTATTTTGGAAGAGGCCCGCTTTAAAGGTGTTTATATTGGGGCTGATAAGGCAATTCAAGATATTTTGGAATGCCACTCTTACCCGCCTGTTGTTCAAAACATTTTGGGGCAGGGTGTTGTTTTAGCTTTGGCTTTAGCTCAAAGTATTAAATATCAAGGTGTTTTTTCGTTGCAAGTTCGTTCTGCAGGGCCAGTTCAATCTTTATTTATTAATGTGACGCATGATAAACAAGTTCGCGCTTATGCGGTATATGATGAGGAAAAATTACCAGGTGAAGATGAATTAACGAATGAAGCTTTATTTGGGAATGGCGAATTATTGTTTTCTGTAACGCAATTGGGGCAGGAACCTTATCAAGGGATTGTTTCATTAACTGGAAAAACTCTTATTGATACGGTTTTAGATTATTTCAGACTTTCAGAACAAATTAAAACAGATTTGATTGTAAGGCAAAAAGATGGAAAAACGCGTTGTTTAATGGTTCAACAAATGCCATTAAAGGCTGATGATGATTTTGAAGAAGTTTCCTCTTTATATGAAACGATAGATGTTTTGATGAATAGTGTGAAAGATGTTGAGTTGTTTTCAGATAAATTAGCGCCAGAACAGTTGCTTTATCGCTTATTCCACGCAAATGATTTAACCGTTTATGAACCAACAGTTCCTCATTTTTCTTGTTCATGTCATAAAGATCAGATGAGACGTTTTTTGGATAAATTAGCAAAGAATGAAAGAGAAGAGTTGTATCAAGATGATCAAATTGTGACGGAATGCCAGTTTTGTAGAACACAATATGTTTTTAAACATGAGGATTTTAATTAAATGAAATATTTTTCTTTCTTACTTTTGTGTTTATGTTGTGCCTGTGTGGCTCCTCAATTTAAAAGTGTTCAAGTAAACACATATAAGGAAGAAAAGAAAATAGCTGTAAATGTTTCAACTATTGAGGTTAAATCAACAGTTGAAACATTTGATCGTTTGCCGCATATTGAAGATGAAATGCCCATAACTCCGGAAAATGCACTTAAAAAATGGGTGTTAAATCGGTTTTATGCGCGTGATGAGGCTTCTAAAGTTCGGTTAAATGTTATTATTGAAAAGGCTTATTTAACGAAAATAGATGATAAAATGCCACAATGGTATATGTTTGATAATGAAAAGTATACCTTAACCTATGCTTTAAGATTTGTGTTTAAAAAAGAAAATCAAGTTTTATATACATATCATATACAAGGATATGAAACATCTTCATTGCCAAAACGTAGCTCAATTTCAGCAAAGGAAGCTGTTTTTGAAAAAATGCTAAATGCGATGATTTATAAGATTGATGAAGAAGCTCTTGAACAGTTGCCAAAAAGATTTATTGAGAGTGGTTATTAAAAATGAAGCCATATTTTTTTCTTGTAGAAGAAGAACATAAAGGAATTTTATTCGTTTTATCTTTTATTTTGGGAATCATTGTTTATTTTTCCTTGCCGTTTGAGCCATGTTTAAAAGGGTTGAGCGCTCTTTTTTTATTATCTCTCCTAATGGCCTTTTTTTTCTTTTTTAAACAAAAATTTAAATTTTTTTCTCTTCTTCTTTTTTTCTTCATCTTTGGGGCTTTTATTTCAAAAATTCATACCAGTATTATTGACACAAAGTTTTTGCAAAAATCACTTGAAAATGCAGATATAACAGGAACTATCGCAAATATTGATGAGCGTCCTCAATCTTTAAGGTTAACACTTGAAAATGTGTTAGTTGAAACAAAAGATGAAAAATTTTATTTAAATAAAGTGAGAATGTGGGCCTCTAAGAAATTGATTCGAAATAAAAATTCAGATGCTCAAGAGTTTATATGCGAGGATTTGAGTGTTTTAGAAAAAATATCAAATCAAAGAGGGTTAGAAAAGAAAAGTAAGAAAATATCAACGGATACATGTATTTTTAAGAAACCAAAGCCAGCTCTTTTGAAAAAAGGAGATTTGATTAGTGGAAAAAGTTTTTCAATGAGGCCACCTGCTGAGCCAACTCAAATTGGTGGTTATTATGAGGCAAGAACTCTTTTTTTTGAAGGTGTTGAAGCGGTTGGAAGTTTTTCATCTGTTTTCTTAGTAAAAGAAAGTTTAAAACAGCCCTTTCGTTTAGATTCTTTTAAAACATATCTTAAAGAACGGTTATCTTTTTTAAGAGAGGATACGAGAGGAGTTATTCAAGCTCTTCTTTTAGGAGATACGAATTTTATAACAGCTCCCATTGAATATTTGTATCGTTCTTTAGGATTAACGCATATTCTTTCTGTTTCAGGGTTTCATGTGGGCCTTCTATCATTTTTAATTTATTATTTTACGCGTTTAATTTTAACTGTTGTTTCCTTAAAAAGATTTATGTCTCCATTTTTAATTAGAAGTATCAGTGCTGTTTTTGCGCTTATAGTTTCTTTTTTCTATGTTCTTTTAACCGGAGCAGAGCCCCCTGCGGTTAGAGCTTTTATTATGACTGGGTTCATATTTTTATGCTTTTTTATAAATAGGCAAACTCTTTCTGTTCGAACGGTATTTATAGCTGCCTTTTTATTGTTGTGTTATAAGCCTGTTTTAATTTTAAGTGTTGGTTTTCAACTTTCTTTTATGGCAGTTTTAACATTATGTGTCTTGGTAAAGAATATTCAAAAGAAAGTAAATTCTTTTTTTAGTGGAAAATCTTTTTTCCTGTTTATATTGGGATTGTTTTTGCTAAATGTTTTGGTGACTTTTGTTTCTTTTCCATTTATTGCTTATCATTTTCATAAGATACCTCTTTATGGGATTATTGGTAATTTAATATTAAGTTTTGTTTTTTCACTAGCAATCATGCCACTCTTGGTTCTTGGAATCTTCTTTATGCCATTTCAACTAGATGGTGTTTTCTTTGGATTGGCTGAAAATGCCTTACTAATGGTTCATTTCGTTGGAGAAAAGATTACCCAGTTGCCATATTTAATGGTGCCAATTTCATCTTTTTCAATTTGGGGATTGTTGGTTTTTTCTTTTGGTTTTATTTTGTTTTCATGTATGAATGGAAAATTAAAGTATATAGGTGTTCTTTTGATTCTTTTATTCCCTTTTTCATTCTTAACATATCCAAAAAGTGATATGAAATTGGGTCGCGAAGGGAGGCTTTTAGCTGTGAAAACATTAGAGGGGAATTGGCGTTTAAACGAAAGTTATATTCATAAAGTTGTTTCAGATAATTGGCTTCTTTCAAATTCTCAAGTTCCTGAATTTTATGTTGAAACTAAAGTATTTAAGCCAGATTATATCTTTATTAAAGATAAAAAAATATCTTTTGAACCAAATTCTTGTGAGGATGCAGATTTAACATTTGAACTCACGAAAAAAGATTATTCTAATTGCCCAAATCTTATTTCAAAAGAAAAGTTGAAACAAATGGGTTCGTTAGATCTTTTTGTTAAAAAGGGAGATTTAATTATGATTGATTTTTCAAAGATAGATGAAAATAGACCTTGGAATCAAAAAAAGAAAGTTATAGACTAATTTTTTTAGTTGAGTTTTTTGATAAATTTATATAAAATGAAGATAAAGGAATTTAAAATGAAATATCTTTTAGTGGTATCTTTTTTCTTGCTGAGTGCCTGTAGTTCACTACAAGGCGATTTTTTTGACACATCATCAAGATTTAATCGTGTTCAAAAAAGGGAATTTATTGGCCGATCCGCAGGGGAAGTTATTGAAATTTTAGGGAATCCTAGAACTGTTTTAACTGAAGATCCTAATCAGGTATGGACATATAGGAAAGATAAATGTATCACTTTTGTATATTTTAATAAAAATGGAAAAGTGGGATTTGCTGAAGAACGTGGAGAGTGTGTGAATTCCAAGTTTTTTGAAGAGTTGAAGGAGAATAAAAATGAAACAGAAAATAACGCCTAAAATCTTATCTGGCTTTATGGAGTTATTGCCAGCTGAGCAGTTGGTTTTTGATAAAATGAAAAATATTGTTGAGGAAACATATCGTTCATTTGGTTTTGTTGGTTTGGATACACCAGTTTTGGAATTATCTGAAGTATTATTGGCAAAAGCTGGAGGAGAAACTGAAAAACAAATTTATCGCTTTAAAAAAGGTGATAATGATTTATGCATGCGTTTTGATTTAACTGTTCCTTTGGCAAGATATGTTGCGCAACATCAAAATGATTTAACATTTCCATTTAAGAGATATCAAATTTCAAAAAATTATCGTGGAGAAAGGCCTCAAAAAGGTCGGTTTAGAGAGTTTTATCAAGCCGATATTGATATTATTGGAAGTGAAAAATTATCTATTGTATATGATGCTGAAGTGCCTTCTATTATGTATCACGTGTTAAAAAAATTAGGTCTTGAGCGTTTTCATATTAAATTGAATAATCGTAAAATTATGATTGGTTTTTTTGAGTCATTAAGTTTGAACGAGCAATCAGCAGAAATTTTAAGAATTATTGATAAAGCGGATAAAATTGGCATTGAAAATGTTAAAGCTTGTTTAAAAGATTTAATGTTGTCAGATGATTTAATTGAAACGATCACTTCTTTTACGATGAAACAAGGAAGTATTGATGAAATTTTAAGTTTTCTTAAAGAACAAGGTATTGAAAATGAAAAATACAATGAAGGTGTTTCAGAATTAGCTCTTGTTTGTGAAGCTATGAAAAATTTGGGTGTGGATGAAAATTCTTTTGAAATTGATTTAAAAATTACCAGAGGATTAGATTATTACACAGGAACTGTTTATGAAACATTTTTAGATGATTATCCAAACTGGGGATCCATTTGTTCTGGTGGTCGATATGATAATTTAGCTGAATATTATACGGACAGAAAACTTCCTGGAGTTGGGATGAGTATTGGATTAACAAGGTTTTTTGATTTGCTCAGAGATCAAAATTTAATTTCTCCGTTAGCGCAAACACCCGCTGATGTTTTGGTTTTACCTATGGGAGAAGAAGCTCTTTTGTATGGTTTAAAAGTGGCTAGCTTTTTAAGAGAACATGGATTTAATGTGCAAACAAATGCGGCAGATGGTAAATTTAAAAATAAATTAACCTATGCAAATAAACTTCAAGTTCCTTTTGTTTTAATTTTAGGAGAAGATGAAGTTCAAAGTCAAACAGTGACATTGAAAAATATGACAACAGGAGAGCAATCTCATTTATCTTATGATGAATTGCCAATTGTTTTTAAAGGGTTTTTGGAAAAAAATTCTTCTAAAACAACAAAGGTAATCAAAAGCCTTGATAAATAAGTTTTTTGCTTGCATAAAATAATATTTTTAAGTAAAATAAGAGCTCTATATTAAAAACAGAATGAAGAGATGAACTCATGACGGCAACACCAAAATTTATTCATTTGCGCGTTCATACGGCTTATTCTATTTTAGAAGGTGCAATTAAAATGAAAGAATTGGCCAAGTGGGCGGCTAATTCTGGTGTTCCAGCCATTGCAATGACGGATACGAATAATATTTTTGGTGCAATGGATTTTGCTGATGTTTGTGTAAAAGCAGGGGTTCAGCCTATTTTGGGTTGTCAATTGTTGATTAAAACACCTAAAAAGGAAACAAATTCTTTTGTGGATGATAAAGAAACTTTTGATAAAGTTGTTGTGTTGGTTCAAAATGAAGCGGGTTATCTTTCTTTGCTTCAATTTTTTAAATATTTTTACACAGGGGAGGGAAAACAAGGTACTCCTCATTTAACTTTTGATGAGTTGTTGGCTCATTCAGAAGGGTTGATTTTATTGACAGGTGGCGCGCAAGGGATTTTAGCTCGCTCAGTATATGATGGTGATATAGAGTTTGCTCAAAAGCTTGCGATGCAATTAAAAGATGCTTATCAAGATAGACTTTATATTGAAATTCAACGGCATGGAACGGAAGTTGAAGAAAAAACAGAAGATGGTTTTTTAAAAATCGCCTATGATTTAAATATTCCTTTAGTTGCAACCAATGAGGCATATTTTGTTTCACCAGATATGTATGAAGCCCATGATGCATTGCTTTGTATTGCGGATAAAACATTTGTTGATGTGGCTTCTCGGAGAAAAGTGACCCCAGAGCATTACTTGAAGAGTGAAGAGGAAATGCTTGAAATATTTAAAGATTTGCCAGAGGCGACTTTAAATACAGTTGAAATTGCAAAACGGTGCTATTTTTTGGCAGGTAAGAAAAAACCAGCATTCCCTAATTATGATTGTGGCGGGAAAACAGAAGATGAAAAATTAGCTGAAATGGCTGAGGCTGGTTTTGAAATTCGTATGCAAGGACGTTCAGAAGAAGAACGAAAAAGATACCATGAACGTTTATTATATGAATTAAGCGTTATTAAAACAATGGGGTTCCCAGGATATTTCTTAATTGTTGCTGATTTTATTCAATGGTCAAAAGCAAATGGTGTGCCGGTTGGGCCGGGTCGTGGATCTGGAGCTGGATCTGTTGTCGCTTGGTGTTTAACGATTACAAATATCGATCCACTTCGTTTTAATTTGCTCTTTGAACGGTTTTTAAATCCAGAACGCGTTTCTATGCCAGATTTTGACGTTGACTTTTGCCAAGAAAATCGCGCCAAAACAATAGAATATGTTCAACAAAAATATGGTCTTGATCATGTTGCCCAAATTTTAGCATTAGGGCAGTTACAAGCAAAGGCGGTTATCAGAGATGTCGGGCGTGTGTTGCAAGTTCCATATCCTGTTGTTGATCGTTTATCTAAACTAGTTCCTCCAACATTGGGGATTACATTACAAGAAGCGTTAGACCAAGAGCCTGAATTTCAAAAAGAAGCACAAGCAGATGATACAATTGCAAGATTATTGGAAATTGCATTGAAATTAGAAGGAATGTATCGAAATATTTCAATGCATGCTGCTGGTGTTGTAATTGGAAATAAGCCATTAGATCAAATTGTTCCATTATATAAAGACCCATCTTCGGATATGCCGATTACACAATATGATAAGCATTTTGTTGAAGATGCCAGTTTAATCAAATTTGACTTTTTGGGATTAAAAACTTTAACAACGATTGAAAAAACATTAGAGCTTATTCGTCAAAAAGAAGAAGTTACATTTGATATTAATAATTTACCACTTGAAGATGAAAAAACATATGAGCTTTTAAAATCTGGTAATACAACAGGGGTATTCCAACTTGAAAGTACAGGAATGCGCAAAATCTTGTTAGAGATGCAACCAGATAAAATTGAAGATATTGTGGCTTTGGTTTCGCTTTATCGTCCAGGTCCAATGGATAGTATTCCAAGCTATATTGCGCGTAAAAGAGGTGAAGAAACCCCAGATTATATGCATCCAATGTTAGAAGGCATTTTAAAAGAAACATATGGGATTATGATTTACCAAGAACAAGTTATGCAAATTTCTCAGGTGATGGCTGGATATACACTGGGTGGGGCTGACTTGTTGCGTCGTGCAATGGGTAAAAAGATTAAATCTGAAATGGATAAACAGCGTTCTATCTTTGTTGAAGGAGCGGTGAATAATAATGTTGAACGAGCTACAGCAGAACTTGTTTTTGATAAGATGGCAAAGTTTGCTGAGTATGGATTTAATAAATCTCATGCGGCTGCTTATGCATATATTGCTTATCAAACAGCCTTTTTGAAAGCTCATTATCCGGTTGAGTTTATGGCAGCAACGATGACGCTTGATAAAACCAATACAGATAAGTTGGCCTTTTTTAAAAATGATTTAACGCAGATGCAAATTCAAGTTTTATCTCCAGATATTAATGAATCTGAGGTGAATTTTAGTGTTGAAAATGGGGCTGTTCGATATGCGCTTTCAGCGGTTCGAAATGTTGGTGAAGGTGGTATGCAATTAGTTGTTGAAGAAAGGAAAAAGAATGGTCCATATAAATCCGTTCAAGACTTTTTTTCAAGAGTAGATGCATCAGCTTTAAATAAAAGATATATTGAAAATTTAATTAAATCAGGAGCTTTTGACTGTTTAGATAAAAATAGAGCAAAACTTTTTGAAAATATTGAAAACTTTTTGGCTTTTGCTTCTACGGCAACACAAAGCAGAAAAAGTGCACAGATTAATTTATTTGGCGCAGCAGATACATCTGTTAATGGCTTAAAAATGCGTGATTATCCAGATTGGCCTCACCTTGAAAAACTTGAAAAAGAAGCTGAAGCGATTGGTTTTTATTTATCTGCTCATCCATTGGATACATTTGATAGTGTTTTTGAGCGGTTAAGAGTTATTCCAAGCAATGAAGTGAAACAACAAGTGTTGGTTGCTGGAGCTGTTCGCATTCAATTAGCGGGAATTGTTTCTTCTGTTCGGGAACGAATTAGTCAAAAAGGAAATAAATTTGCATTTGTAACGGCAACGGATAAATATGGTTCTTTTGATGCAATTTGTTTTTCAGATGTGTTAAATAGTTCAAAAGATAAATTGAAATCTGGGCAACCTTTGTTATTAACAATGAGTGCGGATAAAAAACCAGATGATGAACAAATCAGAATGAATTTGTTGTCAGTTGATTATTTATCAGAAGTAATGGCAAGAACGGCTTCTTGCTTGATTTTAGATTTAGATGGGGGAATGGAAACGCTTCAAGAACTTAAAAATATTCTTTCACAAGATGCGCCAGGAAGATGCAAAATCTTTTTGCGTTTAACTGTAAAAGGATATGAGATTGAAGTTGAGCTTTCAGAAAAATATGAATTATCACAAAAAACGTTGGAGGCATTACAACACCTAGGTGGAATAGGTGAGATTAAACAAGTATAAAAGGATTAAGCGTTATGACCCCTAATAAAGAAAATGAAAATAAAAAAGTAACTCTTTATTTAATTGCAGAAGATTCAAAAGAAACGGTAAAGAAAATAAAAGAAAATGCGGTTAATTTATTAAATAATAAACCTATTCATGATGAAGAACTTCGGTCCTTGCCATTATTCCCATCATTTAGAGGTTCTCTTGTTGATGCGGCTGAAAAAGTAACATATGAAAATCAAAAATGGTTGCGTTTGGTTTTTAAAGCATCTTTGAAGGATATTCAATATCCAGACTATCAATTTGAAAAAGGTTCAGATGTTCCTTTTTATTTGATGGATGCTTATGAAGAGGTTTTTGAAAAAGCGGTAAAAGAAAGTTCTTGTCCACCAAAATATATTGAAAATGATGTTGAATTAGGTTCAATCTTAAAAATTAAGTATATTGATGGTGAAGAAAAACGTTTTTCATTTTTATATAAAGATAAAGAAAGTGATAGCAAGTTTTTATCACCTGTTTTTAGATTAAGCGAAAATGGGGATATGTTTGTAAAAGTTGTTAATTGGTTTTTAAAAGAAGATGAGATGTTTAGAGCTCATTATAATAAAATTTTAAAAAGAACATTAGAAAGAAAACCTTCTGAAATTGAAGATGCAACAAATCCTAATGTTGTAACTGTTGTAAATCCTGCAACTGTTTCAGTTGTTTGTACTTCTAAAACATCTTGGCCGATTTTAACACAGGTAACAAAAATTAATAATAAATTATTGCCAGTTCGTTCAAATTATAAATATTTTATTAAGCAAGATATTGCTAATCCTCGTGCTTTTAAAGAGCTTGAAACGCCTCAAGGACGCGCTCTTGTTGGTTGGAAATATACTATTCAGGGGGCAACAACAAATGTTCCTCAATTAAGTAAGAAGAAAGAAAAAATGAAGATTAATACTTATAAATCAAAAACATCTTTGTGGCGTTGGTTGATTGAAAAAGTTAAAAGAGAACGCTCTAAATAAAAAGGCTTGACCTTTTTTTAGGAAAAGGGCATCATGGAAAAACTAAAAATGATAGATAAAAGAGGGGTTATATATGTATTCTGGTGTTCCTTTTCCTGAGATCGATCCTGTAATTTTTCAGATAGGATTTTTTTCTTTAAGATGGTATTCTTTAGCCTATATCGTTGGGATTATTGGTGCCTGGTTTATGGCCAGAAAAATGTCAATTAAAAAGAAAAGTGTGTTTACTGTTTTAAAAATAGATGATTTTTTGGTATGGGCAACTGTTGGTATTATTTTAGGGGGACGTTTAGGATATGTTTTGTTTTATAACGCCTCATATTATTTTGAATTTCCTCTTAAAATTTTTGCGTTATGGCAAGGGGGAATGTCTTTTCATGGGGGGTTATTAGGGGTTATTATTGCTTCTTGCATCTTTGCAAAAAAAAGAAAAATTCCACTTTTAGAAATGTCTGATATTTTAGTTTGTGTAGCTCCTTTTGGTTTGTTTTTAGGACGATTGGCCAATTTTTCAAATGGAGAATTATTTGGAAGAGTGACTCATTCTGTTCCTTGGGCAATTATTTTTCCAGATGGGGGCCCAGAACCACGTCATCCAAGTCAATTGTATGAAGCGGCATTAGAAGGAATTGTTTTATTCTTGATTTTAAATGCCATTTTTTGGTTTTCAAAAAGATTGCAAGAACGACAAGGTTTTTTAACGGGATTATTTTTCTTATTATATGGGATATTTCGCTTTTTGCTTGAATATACGCGTGAACCAGATGGTCATTTAGGGTTTATTTGGCAAGATTTATCCATGGGGCAAATTTTGAGTATCCCAATGGTTTTATTCGGTGTTTATTTGATTAAAAAGAGTTCTTTTAAAAATAAATTGAAAAAAATTGATATATAATTGGTAAGGTGAAAATCAGATGGAAACAGTTTCTTGTTTAGAAAGCGAATTTATTTTTCATGGATTTTATAACGCAAAAGAAAGTGAAAAACTGGAAAACATTATTTTAATGAATCAAGTTCATTCTGCGGATGTTTTGGTTATAGATGAGCCTCTTTCTCAAGCACCTCAAGTTGATGCATTAGTAACAAAAACATCAGGTTTAGCATTAGCGGTAAAAACGGCTGATTGTGCCCCAGTTTTGCTTTGCGACAAAAAAAATAAAGTAGTTGCTGCCATTCATGCCGGTTGGAAAGGGGCTTTTCAAGGAGTTATTGAAAACACTCTTTTAAAGATGATAGAAATAGGCGCAGATGTTTCTTGCATTCAAGCTGGAATAGGGCCACACATTCAAAAAGAAAGTTTTGAAGCAGATGAAAAAATGAAATCTCTTTTTCCAGTTACAGAACATCATTTTTTTGAAATTAAAGAAGAGGGGCGTTACTATTTTGATTTTCATGGATATGTTCTTTATCGTTTGAAAAGAGCAGGAATTAAACAGATTGATTCCGTTTTAATTGATACATATCAAGACGATAGATATTTAAGTTATAGACGTGATCCTAAAAATCCAGCGAGACAATTTTCTGTTATTAAAATAAAATAGTTATTATTTTTTTGGTGATAACTCTAAAATATCCCTTGCCTTATGATATTTGGGAGAGTCTTTTTTTAACCCTTTTAAGGCTTTTTGTGCTGATTTTTCGGCATTTTTATAATCACCTTGTGTTCGATATAACTCTGCCATAGCGTAATCACGCAAAGCAATTTGATTTGTTCTATCATAAGCCGTTGCCAGTAATTGCCAAACAAATGGGATATCTTGTTCTGTTAGTAAGATTTGTTCAAGTTCTTTTTGGGCTTGAAAAGCATTTTGTTGATTTTCATTTTGAAGAAGTGCTTGAGCCAAAGAAAGGCGAATGAGGGGGGCGTGTTGAATATATTTTAAAGATTCTTTATAATAACGAATAGCCTCATTTATTTTTCCTGTTTCAAGCAAAAACTGAGCTTTTAGTTCATAAAAATAAGGAAAATTAGGTTTTGATTTTATAAGTGTATCCAAAGTATCTAAACTTTTTGTTAGCTCTCTATTTCGATAATAAGCAATCGCCTTTGCATAAAGGGCTTGTATGGTATTTTGATAGCGGTAAATATCAAAAACGCGTTGTGGTGGATATAAAAAGCCAATTAGTTTCGATTTAATAAGTTCAAACCGGATGTCTTGATTTAAGGGAAGGGGATTTTGTGTAAAACGTTCAAGAGCCGCCATTCTTTCTTGAGAAAGTGGATGTGTGCGCAAATAACTGAATTCGTTTTCTGGGGTTAATCTATCTTCAATGCGAATTAATTTCATGGTGTTTAAAAAACCTGACATGGAATAATTTGTTTTTTTCATAATATCAACGGCAATTCGATCAGCGGCACTTTCATCTGTTTGTCTAAATGAACTGTAAAGTGCTTCAGCAGATGTATTTCCTCCCATCATAACGGCAATGCCAGCATCTGGACGACCAGCAACAGCAACAAGTCCACCCAAAATAGTTGAAATTAAAGCACTTGTTTGAGATTTTTTATAAGCTTCAATACTGCGTAAAATATGCCCACCTTTAATATGTCCTGTTTCATGAGCTAAAACAAAAATTAAATCGTCAATGTTTTTTGCTTGAGTGATAAGCCCTGTATGAACAAATATGGTATGTCCACCAGCAACAAAGGCATTTAGGCTTTGATCATTTACAATTACAACACTTGCTTTTTGCGAAGAAAGTCCAGCAGCTTTAAATATTTTTTGAACATAACTGGTTAAAACGCTTTCTATTTCTGTATCTCTAATAAGAGAAAGAGATTGCGCTGGCGCATTAATTGAAAAAAAGAAGAATAAAAAGAATATAAGAGTTTTGAATTTCATTGTAATTGCCTTTTGTTTCAAATATTTTAAGATAATTAAATAAAATCGTCAATGGGTTTGTTGAAATGAAAAAAAAGAGCGCTTGACAAAGAATATAAATTTGTGTCTAAATATATATATTTAGAGGTAAAAAAATGAAATCAGAAAATAAAGAAATTATTGCAGGACTTATACTATTTATCTTATTAGTTGTGAGTTTATTATTTGTTCATGCACGCTCTGTATTGGATAAAAAAGGAACAGATTTTGTGTTGTATGCACCATTTAATCAGTCTGATGGGCTTATGATTGGGGCAGATGTTCGTATGGGCGGAATTAAAGTGGGTCGAGTTGTTGATCAATCGTTGAATAACAATTATCAAGTTTTGGTTAAAATGGAATTTTTTAAATCAATGTCAATTCCAGTTGATTCTTCTGTTATTATTGAAACAGACGGATTATTAGGTGCGAAACATATTGAAATTGTTCCTGGTGCTGATGAAGAGTTTTGTGTTTCTGGTGGTGAGCTTGAGTATACTCAAGATGCTTTAATTTTAAGCGAATTAATGGATAAAGTGAATGCCTATATGCGTGAAAAGAAAAAGAAAGAAGAGGTTGTTGTTGAAGCAACAAGTTCAATAGCTGATGTTGAGATTGAAGAAAAAGAGGAGCAAGCAGAATGAAAAAAAATCCAGTTGAAACGATTTTAGGTTTTTGTGTGTTAATTTTTGCAGGAGTTTTTCTCTTTTTTGCAGGATCAAGAGTTGATACAAAGGCTGTTGAAGGTTATAAAGTTCATGCAAACTTTTTGAAAATAGGTGGGTTAGAAGTTGGATCAGATGTTCGTATTGCTGGTATTAAAGTGGGATCAGTGCTGTCAACAACTTTAAATCCAGAGGATTATACGGCTGATGTTGTGTTAAGTATTGATCATTCTGTTTCTTTACCTGATGATACATTAGCTGCGGTTTCTGATGTGGGTGTTATGGGTGGCAAATATGTTTCTTTAACACCAGGGAAAAGCAAAGTTTTATTGCGTGATCAAGGAAGAATTTCTCAAACAAAAGATTATAAGTCTTTAGAAGATAGTGTTTCAGAGTTCATTTTTCTTTCAACAAATTAACAGGTGTCTTGAATGAAAAAAATTTTTCTTTTTAGTGCATTATTTTTTTGCTTGCCAGCATTTGCTGATGATATTTCAACCAAAACCATGATGATTCGTGGGGTTGATAAAGTGACAGGTCATGTTTCAACGGTTAAAGCTGTTGTGCATGAACCGTTAGAGTTTGGTTCATTAATGATTGTTCCAGAAAGATGTTTAACAAAGCCACCTGAAGAAACTCCTGAAAATGCTGCTTTTTTTAGGATTTTTGAAAAAGATACAGATGGTGTCCAACAAACAGTTTTTAATGGTTGGATGTTTTCTTCAAATCCAGCTTTATCAGCGATGGAACATCCAAGATATGATATTTGGGTTTTATATTGTATCAATGATGATTTGAATTCTAAAATTGTTTCTCCAGAAAAGATTTCGAAGGAAGATGATTTAAATTTAGTGGCAGAAGATGATAATCCAGCACTCAGTGAAGAGCCTGAAGATTGATTTTTTGATAAAAAAAAGAATTAAATTTAAAAAAAGTATTGATTTTTCTTTTTATATCGTGTATAAAATAGACCTCAATGAATCTATGGAGTTAAAAATGAAAAAAGATATTCATCCGGATTACCACGAAATTACAGTTGTTATGACAGATGGCACTGAATTTAAAACACGCTCAACATTGGGCAAAGAAGGTGCTGTTGTTCGTTTAGATATTGATCCGTTATCACATCCGGCTTGGACAGGTGTCTACCGTATGATTGATACAGGTGGTCAATTAGCGAAATTTAACAAAAAATTTGCTGGTTTCAAAGCATCATAATCTTTTAACTATTATTTTAGTAAGGGATTTTAAAGAAGAGGCATTGTTTACAGTGTCTTTTTTTTATGTTAAATTACAAAGCTGGTTTAGTTAAGATATATGGATAAGTTCAGTTTGAATTTTTTATTTCGCTATGTTTTTAGGCGAGGGGAATAAATAGAGTGAAACAAATAAAAGAAGGTTATTTCTTTTGTTTGATGTTTTTCAATTTAGAATAAAAAAAACATCTGCATAATTTTATGCAGATGTTTTAATAAAGCTTTATAAAAAACTATTCTTGGTTTTTATAAAGAGAAATAATTTGGTTAATAGCTTTTTGATTAACCTTAACATTTAATTTATTTAAATAGGCATTAAATACAGCGTCATCTAACATTGATGCATTTGTTTGCTTTTCAATGGTTTGTGTTGCTGTTAAATCAATGTTGTTTTGTGTGATATTAGGTTTTCCAATATGATCAACAACTAAAATCACAGCACCTTGATTGTTTGGAGCTAAAATAAAGGTTGCATTTTGAAGACCTTTATCTTGAGAGAAAATTTGCTTTAAATGTGCTTTAAACAAATTATTTTCACTTGTTCTTGTTAATGCAAGAGCTTTTTCATATTTAAAAGAGCCTTCTGTTGATTTAGCTAATTTTTCAAGGTTGGATCCATTTTTCGCTTTTTGTGTTAAAGATTCAACAACTTTTGTGAAGTTTTCTTTTTGTTTTTCAGCAATAAAAAGATTAATCACATCATTTTTCACTTGAGCAAAAGCTTTAATGCCAACAGGATCAATTTCAGTGACTTCCCCAATTAAATAACCATTATTATGTTCAATTAATGATGAAATTTCACCTTGTTTTAATGTGAAAATTTCTTGCATCAATTCAGATGAAATGAACTCATTCATTTTTCCATCAGTATCTGTTCCTGCAATATCTAATAAGGGTAATTCGTTTGTTTCAAGTGATAAAGAGGCTGCAGCTTCTTGTAAAGATTTGCCTTCGCCTAATAAATCTTCTAATTGACGAGAAACTTCAGTTAATTTATCATATGTTTTATTATTAATCAGAGATTTCTTAATTTCTGCTTTAATAGTATTTTCATCCGCTTTTACTGCTTCTTTAATATTTTTAACATAAAAAACTTGCCAGCCAACAGAGGTTTCGATTGGTTGTGTTATATGATTTTTAGAAACAGAGAAAACAGGTTCTTGCAAAACTTCTGCTAATTGATTTTTTTGAGTCATTCCAAAATAGGTGGCTTCTTTTGTTTGACCAAAGGAAAGGGCTTTTTCTTCAAAATTTTCTGGAGTAAGTTGAGTTAAAGCAGTTTCGGCTTCTTCTTTTGTTTTAAAAAGAATTTGTAAAAGTTCTCTTTCTTCTGGTTGATCATATTTTGATTTTTCAAATTCAAAGTTTTTAGCAATTTCTTCATCGCTAATTGGAATAAATTTTTCCATTAAAGCGGGTGTTAATGATAACAATCTGATTTTTCTATATTCAGGTTTCATGAAGTTTTCACTGTATGCTTCATAATAATCAGTTAACTCTTGCTCAGTTGGTTGTTGAGTAACATTCAAATCGCTTGGTTTTAAAAATAATGCACTGACGTTTCTTGTTTCATTTGAAGATAAGTATGCCAATGTATTAATTGGAGTAGGGGCATAAGCTAAATCATTTAATGTATCTTTTAAATGATTATAGGATAATTCTTCTTTTAATTGATAAGCCAGAGCTGTTTCTGAAAGATTTCTTTGAGATAAAAATGCGTAAAAAATATTTTTATCAAAGTTTCCAAGAGCATCTTTAAAAATAGGATTGTTTTCAACATATTTTTGAACTGATTCATTTGAAGCAGATAAACCTAAATCTTCTTTGATTTGATATTTAACTTGTTTATAAATTTCTTCTTGAATAACTTTTTGTAATAAACCAATTTCCAAAGCTTGAGCTGGAGAGATATATTTTCCGCCAATTTGTGCAGATAAATTTTTGCGTTCTTGGTCAAAAAGTTGAGCAACTTGTTGTGTTGAAACTGAAACTTTTCCAACGCTGATGGCTTCGTTATTATACATATTTAAATTTGTTAAGCCTCCAAGACCCCAAAAGGCCATCATACTGAGCGCTAAGAAACCTAAAATAATTTTTGCGACCCAAGAATTGCCGAGTTTATTAAAAAAAGTAATCATTTTTGTTTTCCCGTTTTCGTTAATAATAAATCAGTTGTTGATAAGGTAAAATACCAACAATCGTGTTAAAATTTATATAACACTTTTTTTCTTTTTGCAAGCGCTTTATCTTTGGCTTTTTTTATTTTTGATGCATCTTATCTTGAATAAGAGAAATGGCTTCTTCTAATGAGGGAATAGAGTCTTTTTGCTTGACAGAAGCCATAATCTTTTTCCATTTCACATAAGGGCCATATCTACCAATTTGATAGGTGATTTTGTCATCTTGCCATTTGCCGATATCTTTTGATTTTGATTTTTCTTTTGCTTGTGAAAGTAAAGCAATAGCACGGTCAAAATCAATGGTTAAGATATTATCTTCGGTTGTTAAAGATTGATAGGTTGTTCCTCTTTTTACAAATGGACCAAATTTTCCAAGTCCAGCTTCAATTGGTTCATGTGTTTCAGGATCATTTCCCAAAATGCGTGGCAAAGCAAGAAGTTGAAGCGCTTTTTCAATGGTAATTGAATCTGGTGCCATAGATTTAGGCAGGCTTGTGCGTTTGGCTTCTTTTCCATCTCCAAGTTGAACATACCAACCATAAGGGCCTTTTTTTAAACTTACATCTAGTCCTGCTGCATTTTTCCCTAAAATAGTTGCCTGTTTTTCATCAACAGTTGTTTCAACAATTTTTCCATTTTCATCAACTTCTGGTGGTGTAATTGAAGCAAATTGTTTTGTGTATTTGCAATTTGGGTAATTAGAACAACCAATAAATGCGCCAAATTTGCCAATATGTAATGCAAGTTTGCCATTTTCACAATCAGGGCATTTTCTTGATTCTTCATTCGGAAAAAGTTGTTTTTCAAGAGTTTTCGAAACTGTTTCTAAAATATCTGTCATTTTTGGAGGAACAGCTTGAACAGTTGCAAAAAATGTGCTCCAGAAATCATTTAAAACATTTTTCCATTGTAATGCGCCTTGGGTGATTTCATCTAATTTATTCTCCATTTGTGCGGTATAATCATATTGCACATAGGTATTAAAATAATTTTCCAAAAAGGCGGTTACAATTTTTCCACGATCTTCTGGAACAAATTTTTTAGCAACTAATTTAACATAGGCGCGTTCTTGTAAAACAGAGAGAATTGTGGCATAAGTAGATGGTCTTCCAATCCCAAGTTCTTCAAGTTTTTTAACAAGACTTGCTTCTGAAAAGCGAGGAGGTGCTTCTGTAAAGTGTTGTTCTGTTTGAATGTCTTCAATTTTTAATGGATCGGATTCATTCATCTGTGGTAATATTTTTTCATCATCATCTTGATTTTTATCATCCACATCTTCTTTATAAACTTTAATAAATCCTGCAAAAGCAATTGTTTGCCCTGTTGCTCTTAATTGGGCAGATTTATCTTCAGCTATAATATCAATGCCAACTTTATCTAAAACAGCGCTTTGCATTTGGCTGGCCACCGTTCTTTTCCAAATAAGTTCATAAAGCTTTCTTTGATCTGGTGTTAAATGTGCGGCAATTGCTTGTGGGGTTCGCATCACATTTGTTGGACGAATAGCTTCGTGAGCTTCTTGCGCATTTTTTGAATTGTTTTTGTAAATGCGTGGTTTTTCTGGAAGATAGTCTTTCCCATATTCTTTTTCAATGAGTTCACGAATAGCGGTTGTTGCTTCGGTTGAAAGGGCAACACTATCTGTTCTCATATAAGTAATTAAACCAACGGTTTCTCCACCGATATCAACCCCTTCATAAAGGTTTTGAGCCAGTTGCATGGTTTTTTTTGCTGAAAAACCTAATTTTCTGGAGGCTTCTTGTTGAATAGTTGATGTGGTAAAAGCTGGGGCAGGATTTCGTTTTGTTTGTTTTCTTTCAATATTTGAAACTTTAAATGAGGCGTTTTTAACAATATTTTCGGCTTCTTGAGCTGTTGTTTGATTGTTTAAATCAAATTTTGTGAGTTTTTCGCCCTTTAAATGAGTTAATTTTGCTGAAAATGTTTCATTTGATGGTGTGGATAATAAAGTTGTAATTGACCAGTATTCTTGAGGAACAAAGGCTGTTATTTCATCTTCGCGTTCGCAAACCAATCGTAATGCCACAGATTGAACGCGACCTGCTGATTTAGCTCCTGGTAATGATCTCCAAAGTAAAGGAGAAATTGAAAAACCAACTAAATAATCAAGAGCTCTTCTTGCTAAATAAGCATCAACAAGTTGCATATCGATATCACGAGGGTTTTTGATGGCTTCTAAAATGGCATTTTTTGTAATTTCGTGAAAGACAACCCGGTGAATAGGCAAGGTTTCAGGCAATTTTTTTCGACGTTTTAATTCTTGAACAACATGCCAAGCGATAGCTTCTCCTTCGCGATCAGGGTCGGAAGCCAAATATAATGCATCTGCTTTTTGCAATGCTTTGATCATTTCACGAACTGTTTTTTCGCCTCGTGATTGAACTTCCCAATCCATAGCAAAATCTTCATTAGGTCTAACAGAGCCTGTTTTAGCAGGAACATCACGAATGTGGCCAAAACTAGCCATTACAAAATAGTCTTTTCCTAAATATTTATTGATGGTTTTTGCTTTTGCTGGAGATTCCACGATAACAAGTTTCATTATATAACCCATTCATTATTATAAATAAGTGCAACATATTGCCCGGCGAAACGTTCAATTTTGCCAGCAATTTCTAATTCCATTAATATAGTATTAACAATATAAGGAGCAAGCCCTGTTTCTCTGATTAAAACATCAATATGAGTGGCTTGTGGTGATAATTTTTCTAATAAAGTTTTTCGAGCCTGATTAATCTCTGCTTCTGCAATTTTAAGAGAGAGTGCATCTAATTGTTCAGATTTCCCATATGAATCAAAAAATCTAAAAGATGTTTCATTATCAATAATATTTAATATATTTTCAGCAGAAGAAACAAGATGAGCACCATCTTGGATTAATTGATTAGGACCTGCAGCTCTTGAATCAAGAGGAGATCCTGGAATGGCAAAAACTTCTCTTCCTTGGGAGAGGGCTTCTCTTGCTGTAATTAAAGAACCGGACATTAAACTTGCCTCAACAACAAGAGTGCCATAACTTAATCCAGAAATAATTCGGTTGCGACGTGGAAAGGCTGATGGCGTTGGCTTTGTGCCAAAAGGCATTTCGCTGACCAAAAGACCTTGTTCTTTAATTTTATTATAAATATCTTGATTTTCTCTTGGATAAAGAATATCAACTCCTGTTCCAAGAACGGCAATTGTTGAACCTGAGGAAACACCTGCAGCTAAGGCTCCCTCATGGGCGGCTCGATCTATTCCTTTTGCAAGACCTGAAATAACAGTAATATTTTGACTTGATAGATCATAAGCTGTTTTTTTTGCTAAAGAAATCCCATTTAAAGAAGCATTTCGGCTTCCAACGATAGATATGCTTTTTTGATTTAACAGTTTTTTATTACCATAAATAAATAAAACAGGTGGGGCATCCTCAATATATTTTAAAAGATCAGGGTAGTCTGCATCCTCTAAAAATAAAATCTGGGCTCCAGTTTTTTGAGCTGTTTCAAATTGTTCATAAACAAAAGAATCAGGGGGCAATTTAATAACTCTTTTGGATGATTTAAATTTAAAATCCAAAATGTTTTCAATGGCTTTATCTGCACTTTTAAAGTGTTTGATAAGCTCTTTAAATGTAATTGGCCCAACGTTTTGACTGAGCGCTAATTTTAAATAGGCAAAACGTTCTTTTGTATTCATTTATATTAAGCCTTCCGTTTTAATTTGATTTTGCTTTCTTCGCCTTTTAAAATACGTTTAATGTTGTCTTTGTGGCGATAAAAAGAAAGAAGTGCTAACCCTAAATAAATAAGAGAGATGATTGGGCTTTCAAGGAATAAGGCATAAACAGGAGCCAAAGCCAAAGCTGTTAAAGCTGATAAAGATGAATATTTAAATGTAAAAGCCATAAATAACCAGGTGAGGGCAGTTAAAATCCCAACACATGGAGTCATCGCAATCATTAAACCCAAAGTAGCTGCAACGCCTTTGCCACCTTTAAATTTTAACCAAACTGGATAATTATGGCCAATAATGGCTGCTACACCAGATAAAACACCAATAATTTCATTTTGAGAAATATATTTGAATAATAAAGCAATAATCGCAGCTTTACCAGCATCTAAGATAAGAGTTAATAAAGCTAAATCTTTTCGACCAGTTCTTAAAACATTTGTTGCACCAATATTACCTGATCCGATCTTGCGGATATCGCCAAGACCTGCAGCTTTTGTTAAAACCAAACCAAAAGGGATAGACCCAATTAAATAACCAATTAATAATGCAAAAATAGATATAATCATTTTAAGAGACCTCCTTAAATCTTTTCTTTTTTACATAAAATATGATAAAAAGGCAAGAAAAAAAATATTTTAAGTAGCAAGAGCAGCGTCTATAATCTGCATTTGAACTTTTGTATTGCCTTTCCATGTATCCTTTTTAAGAGTTCCAGCTACATGAATATAAACTTTTTCTTTGTTGAGAAGTTTATGACCTAATTCCGTATCAACAGCTCTAAAGGCAATCGCATTAATATATTTGCCAGATTTTGAAGAAAGAACGCAGGCAATATGACCATTTTTTAAAATAGTTGTTTTGCTGATAATCATATCTTTTAAAACAAAAACAGGCTCTGGATTTGCTTCGCCAAAAGGGGCAAGCAAAAGGATTTTATCCATTAGATCAACAGTGACGCTTTGTGCATTTAAAATAGCATCAATTTCAAGCATGCTTCCATCATTTGCAATCATATTGCTTTTGATATTTTCGGTTAAATAATCTTTAAAAGCTTGCAAATTTTCTTTTTTAAGTGAAAAACCTGCTGCCATAGGGTGCCCACCGCCACGGCTTAAAATTCCTTTTTGAATCGCATTCATAACCAAAGTTCCAAGATCAACTCCTTGAACAGAGCGAGAAGATCCTTTGATTTCATCTTCTTCAATGCTTAAGGCAAAAACAGGCATGTTATACTTATCTTTTAAACGGCCAGCAACAATACCAACAACGCCCTGATGCCAATTTTCTCCTTCAACTACGATAAAGGGTGTTGCAAGCTCTTTAGATTCAACTTGTTCAATGGCCTCTAATAAAACAGCTGTTTCAATTTCCCTTCTTGTTAAATTTAATGCTTCTAACTCTTGCGCTAAAACACCTGCTTTAATTGGGTCAGATGATGAAAGTAAATGCATTCCAATATCTGATTTTCCAACACGGCCACAAGCATTAATTCTAGGACCAAACACATATCCTAAATGGTAAGCAGAGGGTGGTTCTGATAAATTGACAAGCTGCGCCAAAGCCTTTAACCCTAAATTATTTTGAGCTTGCATTTGTTTGAGCCCAGCTTTAACAAAAAGTCTGTTAACTCCTTGTAAGCGAACAACATCGCAAACAGTTCCAAATGCAACTAAATCTAAATATTTGATTAAGTTTGGTTCTTTTTTATCTTGGTAAAATCCTTTTTCTCTTAAAATGGTGTTGAGGGCAACGCTAAATAAAAAGATAACGCCAACAGCAGCCATATAATGGCAAGGATGGTGTGGATCTTCATCTAATCTTTTTGGATTAACAATCGCATAAGCGTTTGGATATCTTTTTTCATCAGCATCATGATGATCTAAAACAATAACATCTATGCCAAGATCAGTTCCTTCTTGAATAGGATCAAAAGCCGTCATCCCGCAATCAAGTGTTGCAACAACTGTGCAACCTTTTTTATGGTATTCATGCATTTTGCTGGCGCTTGGCCCATATCCATCTTCGCGGTCAGGAATATATGAGTAAACAGTTACACCAAGTTCTTCTAAAAACATTTTTAAAAGAGCAGTTGATGTGGCGCCATCAACATCATAATCACCCATTAGACCGATAGGCTCATTGTTTAATATAGCTTTAGCCATTCTTTCGGCTGCTTTTTTCATATCAATCAATGAAAATGGATTAGGGAGATTGTTTTTTAATGTTGGATATAAAAATGTTCCAACCTCATCTAAATTTTCAATTCGGGCAGATAAAATTTTTGAAACAATATCTGGTAAATCATATCTTTGGGAAATTGCCAAAGCTAGTCTTTCATCAATATTTTTATAAACCCACTTTAAACCGTTAAACGAACTTTCTACACCTAAAACACTCATACTCGAACCTTTATTTTTTCTTTTTAATTACTTTATCTTGAATTAAACAAAAAATCAAGAAAAAATAAATTAATTGTGCTTGCAATAGGTTTTATTTTTGTTTATACTCTTAAAAAGAGAAATAACGTTAAAGGGGATTTTAAATGACGCAAAATATTTTATTTGTTGCAAGTGAAATGACTCCGTTTATCAAAACAGGAGGGTTGGGTGACGTTGTTGGAGCTTTGCCAAAAACCTTGGCTGAGGCTCATCGTGTAAATATTAAAGTGATCGTTCCACTTTATTCTAGTATTGATTATCAAAAGTTTGGGCTATATCGTGTGATGCAAGGTAACTGCGTTGCAATGGGCAATTGTCAGGAATTTTTTAGTGTGCATCGTTCAGATTATGTTCCTGGAGTTGAAACTTATTTTATTGAATTTAATAAATATTTTGGAAGACCTGTTTGGCGTCAACATGGTATTTATGATGATTGTGCAACGCATCAAGAATATCAAGATAATGCTTATCGTTTTTCATTTTTTTGCAGAGCTGCACTTCAAACGGCAAAAGATATGAATTTTAAACCAAATGTGATTCACGTTCATGACTGGCAAACATCATTAATCCCTTATTATTTAAAACATGATAATGATCCATTTTTCTATGGAACAAAAAGTTTGTTAACTTTACATAATTTACCATATCAAGGGCGTTTTGGTTCAGATGTTGTTCCATATGCAAAAATCGAGTGGAGAGATTTTCATGCAGGCGCCTTTGAAGATTATGGAAGAATCAACCTTTTAAAAGGCGGTATTCGTTTTGCAGATAAGTTAAATACAGTTTCACCAAATTATGCAAAAGAAATTTTAACGCCAGAATATGGGGCAGGGCTTGATTTTCTTTTAAGGGAGCGTCAAGGAGATTTAGTTGGTATTTTAAATGGAATTGATACAAAACTTTGGAATCCTTCTAAAGATTTGATTATTCCTAAACAATATTCATTTGAAAATTTTGATGAGGCTAAACGGTTGAATAAACGGGAATTGAGAAAAGAATTCGGGTTATCTCAAGATGATTATAAACCTATTTTTTCAATGGCTGTGCGTTTAACGGAACAAAAAGGCGTTAAGATGTTAACAGAGTGTCTTGAACCTGTTTTGCAAACCATGCAATGTCAAGTTGCCATTATGGGAAATGGTGATAGTTGGATTCAAGATTATTTCTCATCATTGCCAAATAAATATAAAGGGCAAATTGGGGTTAAGATTGGATTTGATCAGGAAACAGAGCATTTAATGGATGCGGGATCTGATTTTTCGCTTGTGCCATCAATTTATGAGCCTTGTGGATTAAAACAAATGGTAAGCCAAACATATGGGGCATTGCCAATCGGGCGTGCAACTGGTGGTTTGGATGACACGATTTTTAATTATAATGAATCCTATGGTGTTGGCACCGGATTTAAGTTTAGAGATATTTCATCGCGTGCTTTGTATAATACAATTGGATGGGCAAACGCAACCTACTTTGATAGGCCAGAGCATATTCAATCACTTACAAAGATGGCAATGAAACAGGATTATTCTTGGGATAGATCCTCAAAAGAATATAAAGATTTGTATCAAAATTTATCGGGAGTATATTAATGCAAAAAATATCAGTTGCAATTGTTGGATGGGGAAATGTAGGTCGTGGTTGTAAAAGAGCCATTTCTGAATGTTCAGATTTAGTTTTAGCCGGTGTTGTTCGGCGGGCTTCTTCATTAAAATATGAAGATCCTGATTTGGAAAATACGCTTGTTGTTTCTGATATTACAGAACTTGAACATGTTGATGTTGCTATTTTATGTATTCCATCACGTGAAGTTCCAGAACGTGTAAAACAATACCATGAGCTTGGTATTTCAACGATTGATAGTTATGATGAGCATTCAAATATTGCCTCTGTTCGAAGAGATTTAGATATTTCTGCAAAATCAAAAAAAGTTGTTTCAATTATTGGTGCTGGTTGGGATCCAGGTACCGATTCTGCCATTCGAGCTATTATGAAGCTTGTTTCTATTACAGGACATGGAACAACGACTTTTGGTGGTGAAAAAGGTGGTCGTAGTATGGGGCATACTGCTCAAGTTAAGCAAATTGAAGGTGTTAAAGATGCTGTGGCTTTAACATTAGCAAATGGTCGCGGAAAGCAAAAAAGAAAAGTATACGTCGAACTTGAAAAAGATGCTGATTTTGACTCTATTGAAAAAGCAATTGTTTCAGATCCTTATTTTAAAAATGATCCAACAGAGGTGATTGTTGTTAAGGATATTAATAAATATAATACGTTGAATCATTCTGTTTCTTTGGAAAGAACGGGAATGCAAGTAAATCAAAAATATGAAGCAGAAGGTGTTAACCCTGAATTCACAGCTAATATTATGGTTTCATGCGCTAGAGCTTGTATGAAAGCATATATGGATGAAGATTTTGGGGCATATACATTTATTGAAAGGCCTTTAATTGATTATTTGCCTGGCTTAACAATTGATGAAAAGTTAGAAATCTATTAATAAAAGAAAAAAAGCCTTCAAAAATGAGAGCTTTTTTTATAATATAAAAACCTCTTGACTTTTAAAGATTTTTTGTGTAAAATACAGGCCATTCCCTGAGAATGCGGGTGTTAACAATAGGTTAGGGCCACGCTTTGGCAATTCGGCTAAAGACTATCGGGGACAACAAGGGGTTTTTGTTTTCTTCTTTTACAAAGACTCCGGCTATAAAAGAAAGGTATACTATGTCAAAAAGATTAAGTTCTAAATTTAAAATTGATCGTCGTTTAGGCGTTAACCTCTGGGGTAAAGCAAAAAGCCCTGTTGAAAAAAGAAATTACGGTCCTGGTCAACACGGCGCTAACCGTAAAAAATTAACGGACTATGGTGTTCAGTTGCACGCTAAACAAAAATTAAAAGGTGTTTACGGCAACGTTTCAGAAAAACAATTGCGCAAGTATTATGCTGAAGCTGTTCGTCGTAAAGGCGATAGCTCTGAAAACTTGGTTGGTATTTTGGAAACACGCTTAGATTCAGTTGTTTACCGCATGAAATTTGTTCCATCAGTTTTTGCTGCTCGTCAGTTTGTAAACCATGGTCATGTTCTTGTTAATGGTAAAAAAGTAAACATTCCATCATATTTGGTTAAACCAGGTGATGAAATTTCAATTCGTTCAAAAGCAAAAGAAATGGCTTTAGTCATTGATGCTTTGGCAGCAACAGATCGTGAAGTTCCAGAATATATGGAAGTTGATGCAAAAGCAGGAACAGGTAAATTTATCCGCGTTCCTCAATTAGCAGATATTCCATATGCAACACAAATGGAACCAAACTTGGTTATCGAATTCTATTCTCGTTAATCAGTATCTGGATAAGAAAAACCGTTCTGAAAACAGAACGGTTTTTTTATTGTTTAAAATTTATAAAGTAGGGGGGAGAATAACAAAAGGCCCTTCTAAAAGAAGGGCCTAAAGTTAGCAATTTAAAACTTCTTCTTTTTTAATTGCCAACAATTGAAGAAGCATCATCTGCTCGATCTGAAACATAACTAGAACCATCACCTCCTGTGTAAACACAATAAGTATGAACTAATGCAGTGATTGGAGTTGTAATTTCAGTAACGTCAGCAACTGCAGAATCATTTTGATCATAGGATAAGTTAACAATCCAAGATTTTGTATCTGATGATGTGTTTGCTGAATGATAATATTTAGTTACATCCGTGTTATATTTAATTTCAATGCGTGGCAAAATAGGATAAGCATTTGGAATCATCTCTGTTTTAACTTCTAAGTTACCATCGTTTTGTGTTTTTATATTTTTAACAACGCTATTGGTAATATCTTTTTCTGAGATTTGATGCCATTGAAGTGGTGTTACAACAATTGCTGGAACATGCATGTTCGGGCATGTAGGCATATCAATTGTATTTGAAAGAGTTGGGTTGTAATTTTCACTGGTAATAGTTGTAATTTCTTTGAGTTGATATTGTGGTAAAAGATCACTCAGTTTTGCGCCACCACGGCTTTCAAGACGAATATCTCCCATAACGGAAATGTGACTTGGATCAACTCGATATGCTTGATCTGATCCAGCAGCTTGGGTTGCATTTTTTGCTTTTTCGTTAGATTCAATGCGGCCATTTTTAATGGTGAGCGTTTCAACTTCATCATTTTTACCAGACATGGTTTGACTGCTGCTTAAACGATTAACACCTCTGGCTATAATTTCACCTTGACCATTAATCACAAGGGCTTCTTTGCCATTAGCAGTATAAACAACAATTCGTCTTTTTTTATTTTCATTAATAGATGGCATGTTTGAAGTTGTTTGTGTGCCTTCAATTAAAATGGATGATGGTTTTGGATCATCTGCAATTGGTTCGCTTGAGATTAAAACAGAAGTTGTTCCTGTTGGACTTGAACGCATATGTAATTGATTTTTAACAAATACATTTCCTGCAAAGTCACCTTCAGCAGCAACCCAAAATAATGGGTCACAGCCATTTTCACCAGGCATTTTAATGGCATCACTTTGAGCGGTTGTAATGCCATCTGCACCCGCTGTTGTGCTATTATGTCTTAATTCAAAACAAGTATTGCTGGCAGCACTATCAACTTGTCCAACGGAAAAGAGGTTCCATGCATGTAAGCGTCTGCTAACAAAACCTTGATCAGGTAATAAAATATTTTCTTGATCAAAATCTTCATATCTAACCGTTGGAACATATGTATCAATGCCCGTTGTTGCTAAAAAGTAATGATCGGTTGTGGGATTTGGGAATAATTTAGCTGTTTCTGCTTCATCAAGTTGCCATGCGCCACCAGTTCCATTAATTTCTGTTCTTCCTTTTCTTAAAATACCTGCATCAGCTCCAATAAGTGTTGCAATTCTAGCAACGCGTTTTAAGCCAAGTCCTTCAAGGCCTAAAGAACCCAGGTTTGGAATAATAAATCCTTGCAAAGAGCTGCTGCCTTGTTTTGATTCATTTTGCAAAATAGTGAAAGAGTAGCCATTAGATGTGTCTTCAAAGCCAGCAGGTAAGTAAGATTTAACTATTGAAAGATTTGGTGTGCAAGTTCCATTCGTGCACGCTATTTCAGAGTGATAGTTCATGATATATGAAGAAAAAGCTTCTTTCATAATGCGCATTTCAGAGGCAATATTGATATTTTCCACTTCTTCGTTTCTGTCAGCAACTTGTTTAAAAAGAAGCGGACCCATAACCCCTAAAAGGGCAACAACAGCGATAACTTCAATAAGAACGGAGCCTTTTTCTTGGTTTTTTAGTTTCTTATTCATGTTTGCCTCCTTTAATTTTTAAAAATTATAACGTTTTTTCTCTGTGTTTAAATTATGTTGAATTTCATCCATATTTAATGCTCGATTATATATTTTTATGTTATACATATCTGCATTGAGTTTGTTGGTTGAATTATGAGGGGACGCCCCAATGAAAATTGATGGGGATGAAATACCACTAAAGTATGTGTCATTTGCAAATGTTTCAGAAGCAACTTTTCTCCCATTAACAAAAAGATGATGGAATCTTGGTCCAATAACATAAGAAATAGCAGTAATGCTATAAGGAATTATGGTTTGAATTTCCCCGATTTTTTGATCGGATGATTTATATATGGAAACGGTTAATTGACCAGATTTATATTTAGCTAAGATATAAGGATAAGCCCCCGTGTTTGTTGAAAAAAGAGGCGCTTCAGACCCATTTGGATCATGTTGATCAAATTGTGCAACGAAAGAAAGTGTAAATTCTCTATTTATTGATGTTCCAGCATTTGTTTTTGGAATGCTGAGATAAATATCACTTGCCATGGCTAAAGGAATATCTTTATTTGGATTCCATATAGATTCAGCTGTTGAATTAATGAAGTTTACCTCTGTTTGAGAAATAATATCAAGCCATCCAGTTTTTTTATCATTATGGATTGGGGCTCCGTGTTCATTCTTATTATTCATTGCACTATCGAAATGATACATTAACCCATCTGCAATATAGGGAGAATTAACAGGAGTAATGCAAAAAATTGGTTGATAATCATATGTCGAGTCATCAGGAAAGTATCCATTATCGTCAAAAACTTTATATAGATTAAAAGGAATTCTTCTTTTTTTGCCATCAACGGAAAAAATATAGGGTAGATTTGATTCAATACCGATATAGCCACAATCAGGATCTCCCTTTGTTCTTTTTGCTAAGGCTTTTTCCCATAAAATATGATTGCGTTGAATTTCGTTTTTCCCAACAGATGTGTCTAATCTGGTTTTATAAAGATTATGTTGAACTTGGTTTTGGGGGAATAATGCCCCATATGTTAAAACATATTTAAATGTTTGAACGGGCGTTTTGCAAGAAACAACATTCCCATAAACATTTGTTTCAGTTTCGCCAGAAGAAACAGTTTTATCTAAGCCATCCATACAAACAATAGCGGATGTGTAAGATCCATCAGTTGGGAAAGTTTTTCTAGAAACATAATCAGGCATCATTTTGGGCATATATCCATTTTCAAGATCATCAAATTCATCTTTGAATATATGAATATGGGCTGCATCACCGCTTGGTTTATCGCTTCCTGCAATGGGTTGAATATAGGGGAGGGTAAGAGATATTTGATCAGCATAATCTCGGGCAAATTGGTGTTGTGCAACAAAACTGGCAACATATGCTTCAGAAACAGGAAGTTCTTCAACATTAACGCGGTCAGTTCTTGGAAACAACATTGTTACCATCAAGCCAATTATGAAAGTTAAAACAGTTGTCCAAAATATCATTTAAATCCCCCAATTTGTTATACCCTTTATTATAATATTATATCAAAATTTTTTTGTTTGGTAAATATTTTTTTGTCAAATAATGTTTTTTTTCTCTCTTTTTTTCGAAAAAAATGTGTTTTTTTCAATTTAGAGAAAAATAATAAAAAAATAGACCAAGATTTCTCTTTAGGGCTATTGAAAATTTTATTTAAAATTTGGTAACTTATTGAGTTTTTTTAAAGCATTAATGAAAGGTTCATCTGCTGGGCAAAACTCATAATTATCTAATTCAGATAATGAAATCCATTTTGCATCATTATGCTCATATAATGCAGGCAAAATTTGATTTTCTGAAGTTGCCCAAAAAGCATGAAGTTGAAAATCCCCTTTTTCAGGATAGGTATGAATATGACTCATGAAAAGATCATGAACAATTATTTCTTTTTCCATTTCTTCTTTGAATTCTCTGATCACGCATTCTTGAAGAGTTTCGCCTTTTTCAAGTTTTCCACCAGGGAATTCCCATAAAAGTTCAGGAAATTTACCTTTTTTGCGTTGAGCGATTAAAATTTTGTTGTCACATACAACAATGGCCATTGAAATTTCTATCATAAAAAATCCTTTTGTTATGCGGTTTTATCTAATCCTGTTCGTAAAAGATATAAATTATTTTCTGTGGGACGAGGAGGGGTTTTAACAGGAATTTGATCATTTTTTGTTTTCAAAAATTCAGGTGCAACATTTTGGCGATAGATGACGTTCAATGCGGAACAAACGGCATTTGTTTTTTCATTGAAAAGTCTATGTTTTTTGATTTCATTTAAAAATCCTGTTAATTCATTTCGCGTCATTAAAAAGTGTCCTAAATCAGAAACACGTTCAAATGAAATTTTATTCCCAAATTCAATTTTATAAAAAATATTGTTTTTTTTGAAAATTAATTTTTTCCCTTTTGTTAAAACAGGGGGAATTGGAAAATTATTGCTAATTAATGTAAATTGTTTTGATCCTCGGTTAAAACAATCTTTTAAACCGAAATAGCGGTAAATATCTGAAAAATGAGGGAATATCTTTTTTTCTTTTGGTTTTATTAGTTTTGATTTTGGAGTTTTGGAATAAATTTTTGCAAGTTTTGCAGAAACAGCTTCTGCTGTTGAAGCATCTGTTTTAAGCCAATTTGAAACCATTTCATTGGCTTTGGAAAGAGGCATTAATGAAACTTTATTGTTTTTCAAATTGATTTCTTGAAAACAAGGATTAGATGCATCTAAAGAAACGCGAAAAAGTGTGCTTCCTTCTTTTGAAAATAAAATGCCATCATTTCCGAGCAATGTTGGAATATTGAAATTGCTAGCAAACGGATGTTTGTTTCCAAAAGTTTCATTTTGGTTTTTAAACTGATAATCCATTAAATAAACAGAAGAAATCAATTCATAATCAACACGATTATTTTCTTCACCGAAGAAGAATGTTCGATTATCAGATTGAATAGAGTTGTGTAAAAACGCAGTGTTTGGAATTTTCTTTTCATCTATAATCAATTTTATGTTTGGGTTATCTTCTTTGATAAATTTTGAAAGAGCCATTTCAATGTTTGCCATTTTTTTCTCCATTTTTTTATTTGGTTTTCTTTATGTTAACAGATTCATGTATTGAAAGCAAGAGGTGTTTTTTTATTAAAGATATTTTGGGTGAAATGATAATAAAATAAAAAAAATCCCCCACCAAGGGCAGGGGATTAAAAGAGTTAAGCTAGTGCTTATTTCTTTTCGTTGCGAACGGCTGCTTGTGCTGCTGCCAAACGTGCAATTGGAACACGATATGGTGAGCAAGACACATATGTCAAACCAACTCTGTGGCAGAAATCAATTGTTTCTGGATCACCACCATGTTCACCACAGATACCAAGTTTGATGTTTGGACGAGTTGCTTTACCTTTTTGAACGGCAATGTCAACCAAAGCGCCAACACCTTCTTGATCAAGTGATGCAAATGGATCACGAGCATAGATGCCTTTTTGAACGTATTCTGGTAAGAATGAACCAGCATCGTCACGGCTCATACCCAAAGTTGTTTGAGTTAAGTCGTTTGTACCAAAGCTGAAGAATTCTGCTGATTCAGCAATTTTATCAGCTGTGATAGCAGCGCGTGGTAATTCGATCATTGTACCAACATGGTATTCGAATTTAACGCCTTTTTCAGCCATAACAGCATCAGCAACTGCAACAACAACTGCTTTAGCTAAATCTAATTCTTTCTTTGTTCCGACTAATGGAATCATGATTTCAGGAACGATTGTGCGACCTGTTTTGTTCATAACTTCAACAGCGGCTTCAAAAACAGCACGAGCTTGCATTTCGTTGATTTCTGGGTATGTAACACCTAAACGGCAACCACGGTGGCCAAGCATTGGGTTGGCTTCGTGTAATTTTGCTGTACGTGCTGCAATTTCTTCAACAGAAACACCGAGTTCACGAGCGATTTCAGCTTGTTCTTCTTTTTTGTTTGGTAAGAATTCATGCAATGGTGGGTCTAAGAAACGAATTGTTACTGGTAAACCTTCCATGATTGTGAACAAGTCTGTAAAGTCTTGACGTTGATATGGCAAGAGTTTTGCAAGAGCAGCTCTTCTTGCTTCAACTGTGTCAGATAAAATCATTTGACGCATGTGGTTAATACGTGCTGGGTCGAAGAACATATGTTCTGTACGGCACAAACCAATACCTTCAGCACCAAAATCACGAGCTGTTTTTGCATCTAATGGTGTTTCAGCATTTGTGCGAACGCCAAGAGTGCGAACTTCATCAACCCATGTCATGAATTCACCGAAGTTACCTGTCATTTCAGGGAGAACAAGTTTCAAACCACCAGCCATAACTTCACCAGTTGTTCCATCGATTGAAAGCATGTCGCCTTCTTTAATAACTGTGTCACCAACTGTGAGAGTTTTTGCATCATAATCAATACGTAAAGCAGAAACGCCAGAAACGCAAGGTTTACCCATACCACGAGCAACAACGGCAGCGTGACTTGTCATACCGCCACGAGCTGTTAAAATACCTTGAGAAACGTGCATACCTGCGATATCTTCAGGTGATGTTTCAATACGAACCAAGATAACTTTTTTGCCAGCTTCAGCAGCTTTTTCAGCATCTTCAGCTGAGAAAACAGCTTCACCAACAGCAGCACCTGGAGAAGCAGGTAAACCGCTTGTTAAAACAACACGTTTTTCTGATTTGTCGAACATTGGGTGTAATAATTGATCTAATTGAGCAGCTTCAACACGCATAATTGCTGTTTTTTTGTCAATTAAACCTTCTTTCACCATTTCAACAGCGATACGAAGAGCTGCTGTACCTGTTCTTTTACCATTACGTGTTTGAAGCATCCAAAGTTTGCCGTCTTGGATTGTGAATTCCATATCTTGCATATCTTTGTAATGATCTTCTAATTTAGCGCGAATGTCTGACAATTCTTTGAAAAGAACTGGGAATTCTTCTTCCATACATGGCATATCTGTGCCTGAACGTTCTTTAACAAGTTTTGTCATTGGTTGTGGTGTGCGAATACCGGCAACAACGTCTTCACCTTGAGCGTTTTTGAGGTATTCACCATAGAAATAGTTTTCACCTGTTGCAGGGTCACGTGAGAAGCAAACACCTGTTGCAGATGTGTCACCATAGTTACCGAACACCATTGTTTGAACGTTAACAGCTGTACCCCAATCACCTGGGATGTTGTTCAGTTTGCGATAGTAAATAGCGCGGTCAACCATCCATGATGAGAACACAGCGCCGATACCGCCCCACAATTGTTCAAATGGATCTTGTGGAAGTGGGTGACCATCGTTGACGCAGATTTCTTTATATTCTTTAATAACTTCTTTTAATTGTTCAACAGTCATTTGGTTGTCAAATTGATAACCATTTTCTTCGCGAACGCGATCTAAAACAGCTTCAAATTTTGAGCTGTGAACACCCATAACAACGTCAGCATACATTTGGATAAAACGGCGGTAGCTGTCATAAGCAAATTTTGCATTGCCAGAACGTTCAGCTAAACCAACAACTGTTTCATCGTTTAAACCAAGGTTTAAAACTGTATCCATCATACCAGGCATTGAAACGCGAGCGCCTGAACGAACTGAGAATAAAAGTGGGTTTTTCGGATCGCCGAATTTGCTGCCCATTTTTTCTTCAATACCAGCAAGAGCAGCCAAAACTTGGTCTTTTAATTCAGCTGGATATGAATGATTGTTTGCATAATAATATGTACACACTTCTGTTGTGATTGTAAAACCTGGAGGAACAGGAACACCAACGCGGCTCATTTCTGCCAAGTTAGCGCCTTTACCACCCAACAAGTTTTTCATAGAGGCATCGCCTTCTGCAACACCGTCACCAAAAGTATAAACCCATTTTGTCATTAGTTTTTCCTTTGCTTGTTAGTTAATTAAAAACCATATTTCTCATAAAGAAGTATGGAACCTTGAGATTTTTATTCGCAAAATGTTTAACATTTTTTTTGTTCGAATGCAAGTGATTTTTTTGTTTTTGTATAAATATCAGTTTGAAAATGTAATTGCTTAAAAAAATAAATAAAAAAATATCTTTTTTTGCTTTTCTTTTTTGCAAAAAGAATGTTATATAGAAATAGTTTTTATTAAAAAAAGGGGTTTAATATGAGTTTTATGACAACAGAGGATATGAATGCCATTTGTTTTGGTGCTTATAAAGGGGATCCATTTAGTGTTTTAGGAATGCATCTGTGTTCAAAAAATATTTTAACCCCATTTTTATTTGTAAGGACATTTCAGCCTCAAGCTAAAAAGGTTGAAATTGTGAGAACAAAAACAAAAGAAATTCATGAAATGAAGAAAATCCATCAAGATGGGTTGTTTGAATTAGCTTTTGTTGATGAAACAGAATTTTTTGATTATTATTTTAAAATCACTCTTTTTAATGATCAGGTTTATGAAACAGAAGATACATATCGGTTTTGGCCTGTTTTAGGTGATATGGATTTATATCTTTTTAATGAAGGGAATCATAAGGATATTTATCAAAAAATGGGATCTCATCTGATAACTCATCAAGGAGTAAAAGGGGGGAGTTTTGCTGTTTGGGCTCCAAATGCTAAAAGAGTAAGTGTGGTGGGTAATTTTAACGATTGGGATGGTCGTCGCCACATGATGAGACCTAGAGGCTCTTCAGGAGTTTGGGAACTTTTTATTCCGCATTTGCCAGAGTGGACAATTTATAAATATGAAATAGTTGGTCCAAATGGAGATTTACTTCCTTTAAAAATAGACCCTTATGGTCGTTCATTTGAGATGCGTCCAAAAACTGGAACATTGGTTGTTGATCCTAATAAATATCAATGGCAAGATGGTGAGTGGTGTGCCATGAAACGCCATAAAGCGAATGCTTTAGATTCTGCAATTTCCATTTATGAGGTTCATTTTGGTTCTTGGCGTCGTAACTCTTTAGAGGGAAATCGTTGGTTAACATATCGAGAAATGGCTGAGGAATTGCCTGCATATGTAAAAGAAATGGGTTTTACACATGTTGAATTTTTACCTCTTTCTGAATATCCGTTTGATGGTTCTTGGGGGTATCAGGTAACGGGTATGTATGCACCAACAAGCAGATATGGAACCGCAGATGATTTTAAATATTTGATTGATAAATTGCATCAGGCGGGAATTGCTGTTATTATGGATTGGGTGCCAGCTCATTTCCCTAAAGATGCTTTTGGTTTGGCGGAATTTGATGGAACAGCTCTTTATGAACATGCAGATCCAAGACAAGGTGAACATAAAGATTGGGGAACAAAAATTTATAACTATTCAAGAAATGAAGTTTCCAATTTCTTATTAGGGAATGCTTTGTTTTGGCTTAGAGAATATCATATTGATGCTTTAAGAGTAGATGCTGTTGCTAGTATGCTTTATTTGGATTATTCAAGAAAAGAGGGGGAATGGATTCCAAATAAATATGGTGGACGAGAAAATATTGATGCAATCAATTTTCTTCGCAAGTTAAATGAGCTTGTTTTTGGTGAAAATGCGGGATACACAACTTTTGCTGAAGAATCAACAGCTTGGCCAATGGTTTCAAAACCAACATATATTGGGGGGCTTGGTTTTGGATATAAATGGAATATGGGATGGATGCATGATACATTGGGATATATTGCTCATGAATCTATTCATCGCAGATATCACCATAATGAACTTACTTTTTCAATGCTATATGCTTTTACTGAAAATTTCACATTGCCAATTTCGCATGATGAAGTTGTTCATGGAAAAGGACCGATGTATGATAAAGTGCCAGGGGATAATTGGCAAAAATGCGCTAATTTAAGACTTTATTATTCATATATGTATATGCATCCAGGTAAAAAACTTTTGTTTATGGGAAATGAGTTTGGAGTGCGTAAAGAATGGAATTATGCAGATAGTTTAGATTGGGGATTGTTGCAGTATGATGATCATAAAAAATTGCAACACTTAATTAAAACGCTTAACCATCTTTATATTTCTTCAAAAGAGCTTTCTGATTTGGATTTTGATGGAAGTGGATTTGAATGGATTGATGGAAGTGATGCGGCTCAATCTTGTTTTTCATTTATGAGAAAAGATAAAGAGGGAAATTCTCTTATTATTGCTTGTAATTTCACGCCAGTTGTGCGTTATGATTATAAAATTGGTGTTAATGAAGCTGGAGAATATGAAGAAATTTTCAATTCTGACTCAACAGAGTTTGGTGGAGCAGGGGTTGTAAACTCTGGCTTAATTCAATCAGGAGAAGGCTGGAATTTTAAACCACATGCCTTAAAAGTAACTTTGCCTCCATTAGCTGTTGTGGTTTATCGATTGAAAAATAGATAAGTTTGAAACTTGGGGGACAGATGACACGCACCGTTTTAAAAGGAGAGCCATATCCATTAGGAGCTACATATGATGGAAAGGGTGTAAATTTTGCGCTTTTTTCTTCTTCAGCAACAAAGGTTGAACTATGTCTTTTTGATAGTTCAGGGAAACAAGAAGAACGTATTGTGTTGCCCGAATATACGGATGAGGTATTTCATGGATATATTGAAGGGTTAAAACCTGGTCAATTATATGGATATCGTGTTTATGGACCGTATGAGCCAGAAAATGGTTTGCGATTTAATCCCAATAAGTTATTAATTGATCCATATGCAAAATTATTGACTGGGCCAATTTCAGCGCATAACTCAATGTTGGGTTATCAAGCACTTTCAAAAAAAGAAGATTTGTCGTTTTCAAAAACAGATTCTGCTCCGTTTGTTCCGAAGGGGATTATTACAGATGATGCGTCATTTGATTGGAAAGGTGTCTCTAAACCGAAAATTCCATGGACAGATGAAATTATTTATGAAGCACACGTAAAAAGTTTTACGGCTTTAAATCCTGAGATTGATAAGGCTTTTAGGGGAACGTTTAAAGGAATGAGCTCCAAAAAGGTGATTGAATATATTAAATCATTAGGGGTTAGCTCTGTTGAATTGTTGCCAATTGCATCTTTTATGAATAGTGGTTTTTTAAAAGAGAAGGGACTTTCAAACTATTGGGGATATGACCCGATTGCTTTTATGGCACCTCAGGCCTCTTATTTATCGGATAAACGAAACTTAGATGAATTAAAACATATGGTGCGTGTGTTCCACGAAGCTGGTGTTGAAGTGATTTTAGATGTTGTTTATAATCATACAGGCGAAGGCAATCAAATGGGGCAAACGCTTTGCTATCGCGGTATTGATAATCCGGTTTATTATCGATTAAATAAAGAAAATAAGCGTTATTATGAAGATACAACCGGTTGTGGCGCTTCATTTAACTTAGGGCACCCCCGTGTATTGCAATTGGTAATGGATTCTTTGCGTTATTGGGCAAATCAAATGCAAATTGATGGATTTAGATTTGATTTGGCAACGACTTTAGCGCGTGATGAAAATAATCAATATGGTGCTAAAAGTGCCTTTTTATCAACGGTTCAGCAAGATCCAACTTTGCAACGTTTAAAGCTTATTGCCGAACCATGGGATTTGGGACTTGGTGGTTATCAAGTTGGTTTTTTCAGGCCAGGTTGGGCAGAATGGAATGATAAATTTAGAGATACTATGCGCAGATTTTGGCGCGGTGATGAAGGGCAGGCGGGGGATTTTGCTTCCCGTTTAACGGGTTCTTCAGATGTATACCAGTATCGTGGCAGAAGACCATGGGAATCTGTTAATTTTATCACGGCTCATGATGGTTTTACTTTGAATGATCTTGTGTCATATAATCAAAAACATAATGAAGCGAATGGTGAAGATAATCGTGATGGGACAGATCATAATTTGTCTTATAATGGAGGGGTTGAAGGCCCAACAAATGATCCTATTGTGTTGAAAAATAGGATGGACCGAGCAAAATCATTAATGGCAACATTATTGCTCTCATTCGGAACACCAATGATTAGATCTGGTGATGAGATTATGGCTACACAACAAGGCAATAATAACACCTATGCTCAAGATAATGAATATTCATGGATTGATTGGGAAAATATAACGCCACAAGGCAAAGAAATGCTTAAAATGGTGAAAGAATTAATGTCTTTTCGTCAATCAAGACCAATTATGGAACATAGTCACTTTTTTACTGAAGATATTTGCACCTGGTATAAACCAGATGGATTGCAAATGGAAAAAAATGATTGGCATTATTATGTGCGAGCCGTTTCTTGTTTGATAAAAAATCATAAAAATAATAATAGGTTATTTTTGATTTTTAATGCATATCATGAAGAAATTAAATGGACTTTACCCGCAAGGGATTTTGATTGGAAAATTGTTTTTTCAACATCAGATACATTAAAAAAACAAAAAGTTAAAAGTTTAAAGGTACCACCATTTAGCGTTGTGGTATTAGAAAAGATGAAATAGGGGGAGAAGATGGTAAAAGAGGTTGTTAATCTTGAAAAATTAAATTTATTATCTGAAAAAGCAGGTATTTGGCTTAATTTTTTGGATCGTGGAACAAATACTCTTTATGAAGCAGATACTCTTTCTAAGCAAACCATTTTAAAAAGTTTGGGATATAAAGCTGATACAAATAAAGAAATTGACGTTTCTTTAAAAAAAATTAAACAAGATGAATATGCTTATTTAATTTCAAAAACGATTGTTGTGCGTTTAAGCGAATCAGAGGATACAATTATCCCTGTTTGTCTTAAAAAAGAATTAGAAAATGAAACTTTGATTTGGCGCATTAAAACGAGCGAAGGTGAAGAATTTTTTGATGAAGTGCCTCTTTCTTTATTGCCAACAATTCAAGAAGATGAGATTGATGGAGAAGTTTATATTCAAAAAGAATTAAGTTTAATGCTTGAGTTAGAAATGGGTTATCATTCATTAAGTGTTCAAGTAAAGAATAAAAAAGAATCATCTTCATTAATTATTGTTCCAGATACTTGTTATATGAATGAAGCGCTGGCTGAGGATAAAAAAGTTTTTGGTTATCCTGTTCAATTATATGCTGTTCGATCCAAAAGAAACTGGGGTATTGGTGATTTTAAAGATTTAGAAGGATTAATTGATGTTGCAATTAAAACGGGCGCTTCTTTTATTGGCGTGAATCCATTATCTGCGCTTTTTCAAGATAACCCAGATGATGCAAGTCCTTATTTTCCATGCTCAAGATTGTTTTTAAATCCGATATATGTTGATATTGAAGGTGTTGCGGAACGTGAAAATTATGTTCAATTTCAACGATGGTTCTCGTATCCTTCGATTCAAAGACTTTTAAAAATGGCGCGCCGCAGCAAAACGGTTGATTATCATGCGGTTATGGGTTTAAAGAAGAGTGCATTTAAAATTTTATATAAAAGATTTAAGGAACTTCATTTTGATTTAGATGGCAATGCGTTAACACAAAGAGGAAAAGATTTTAATGCGTTTTTGAAAGAAAAAGGCAAAGCTCTTCAAGATTTTGCTGTTTTTCAAGTGCTAAGAGATCAGGCGGCATTAAATAAAACATCAATGATGTGGCGTGAATGGGAAAAGTTTTTTCAAAATCCTTCTTCAAAAGAGCTCAAAGAATTTATCAAAGAAAATGAAACAGAGATTTATAATATTTACTATCAACAATTTATTGCTTTTGAACAATTAGATAAAGTGATTCAAAAAGCAAAAGCTTTACCATTGGGGCTTTATACGGATATGCCAGTGGGGGTAAGCGATAATTCGGCTGAAGTATGGTCAGATCAAGTTTCATTTATGACAGGGGTTACAACGGGTGCGCCACCAGATGCCTTTAATCAAAAAGGGCAAGATTGGTCTTTGGCGCCATTTAATCCAAAAGTTCTTCATAAAACGGGATATAAAGCATTTATCAATGTGTTAAGAAGTGTGATGAAAGGAGCAGGGGCTGTTCGAATTGACCATGCTTTTGGGTTGATGCGTCTTTATTTAAGAGTTCAAGGGGCAACAGGGGCTTATTTAACTTTTCCATTTAAAGAATTAACAGGCATTTTAGCGCTTGAAAGTCACTTAAACAAAACGGTTGTTATTGCTGAAGATTTGGGAACTGCTCCAGATGGTTTTTCAAATGAAATGATTAAATTGAATGCTTTTTCATTTAAAATTATGCATTTTGAACGCGATTGGAATGGTTTTATTGCGCCAGAGCACTATCCCTCTAATTCTTTAATTTCAACGGGAACGCATGATTTGCCTTCTTATACAGGGTTTTATAAAGAGTTGGATTTAGAGCTTGCTAAAAAGATGAAAACCATTTCTTTAGAGCAATATACGCACCATAAAGAAAACAGAAAAACAGAAAAAGAGTTGTTTTTTAAAGCTTTTGAACAACAAGGTTTTGAGATTAAAATGGCTCAAAAAGAAGAAAAAGAGGTGCCAATTTGGTTTATTCCATCTGTTTATAAATATTTATCTTTGACAAATAGTAAAATTTTGCTTATAAGACCGGAAGACATTTTTGAAATGGATGAGCAGTTTAATTTGCCTGGTACTTATATGGAATATCCAAATTGGCGCCATAAATTACCAGTCTATCTTGAAGAAATGTTGCAAGATAAAAGACTAAAGGATATTGTTCGTATTGTCAAAAAACAAAGAGATTAGGATTAATGGATAAATTTCAAAAAAAATATCGCGTCAGATCAGCTGAATGTGACAGGTTTAATCAATTAAGATTACGATCCTTGTTTAATTTATTTCAAGATATTGCTGATTTAAATGCCGAAGAATTAGGCGTTGGATATAATTTTTGCCTTCAAAATAATATGACTTGGATGGGGGCAGGGTATCATGTAAAGATTAATCGATTGCCTCAAAGAGATGAAAACTTGATTTTATCTTCTTGGCCATCTGGAGTTGGCTCTTTATCTGCGATTAGAGATTTTGAGCTTAAAAATGATATGGGTGAAACGCTTCTTGTTGCTTCAAGCAGTTGGATTTTAATTGATTTAATCAGAAAAAGACCTTTACCTGTTCAAAAACATGTTGGGCATTTAAAAGCCATTGAAGAAAGAGCTTTGCAAACAAATTTTGAAAAGATTATCTTGCCTGAAACATTTGAGTATGAAGCAAATGAAGTTATTCGTGAAGATGACATTGATATTAATCAACATGTGAATAATGCGGTATATCCTTCTTGGTTATTGGATGCTTTGCCAGAGGATTTTTTAGCTCATCATCAATTAAAAGAGTTAAAAATTCAATTTAAGCAAGGTGCTGAAAAACAAAGTGTTGTTAAAATATTAAGCCATATTTTTGAAAATAATGTTTATACGGTTGTGCAAGATCCAGAAACAAAGAAAGAGTATGCACGAATTTTTAGTTGTTGGGATAAAAAAGAGTTGGAGTAATAATTTTTGACGAATACATTGGTTTTATTGCCGTATTTAAAACAAGAAACGGATATAAGAACGCCTAAAGCAAGGCTTGAAGAAGTTGCCAGTTTAACAAAGGCGATTGAATTAAATGTGATTGAAAGTGCGCTTGTTCCTTTAAAAGAGATTAAAGCAAATGCTTATATTGGGAAAGGCGTTATTGAAAATTATATTGATTTTATTAAAGAAAATGAAATCGAGTTGGTTATTTTAGCTTGCAGGCTTTCTCCACTTCAACAAAGAAACCTTGAAAAAGCGTGGAATACAAAAGTTATTGATAAGACGGCTTTGATTTTAGAAATTTTTGGTAAACGGGCGCGCACAAAAGAAGGGGTTCTTCAAGTTGAATTAGCGCATTTAACTTATGCGAGATCTCGTTTGGTTCGGTCATGGACTCACCTTGAGCGGCAACGCGGTGGTTCAGGGTTCTTGGGAGGGCCAGGGGAAACTCAGATTGAGCTTGACCGAAGGTTAATTGATGAAGATATCATCAAAATTAAAAAAGAATTAGAGGCAGTTAAAAAAACAAGATATTTGCATCGAGCTGCTCGCCAAAAAGTGCCGTTTCCAATTGTTGCCTTGGTGGGATATACCAATGCTGGAAAATCCACTTTATTTAATAAGTTAACACAAGCTAATGTAATGGCAAAAGATATGTTGTTTGCTACATTAGATCCGACAATGCGCAAAATTAAATTACCATCAGGGCAGGTGGTGATTTTATCTGATACAGTGGGGTTCATCTCTGATTTGCCAACAGAATTGATTATGGCTTTTAGGGCAACGCTTGAAGAAGTGTTAGATGCAGATGTGATTGTTCATGTTAGAGATTATTTTCATGAGGATTCAACGGCTCAACGTAAAGATGTTGAAGCGGTTTTATCTGATTTAGGGCTTCATGATGAAGTTGAAGAAGGGCTTATTGAAGCATTAAATAAAATGGATCTTTATGATGAAGATGATCGAAAAATGATTTTAGAACAAAAGAAACGCCGCCCAAAGGAATGTCCAATTTGTGCTGAAACGGGTGAGGGGTTTGATAAGCTTTTAAATTGCATTGAAGAAGCGTTGAATAAAGAAGCTAAAGAAGTTGAACTTAAAATACCGGTTACAGATGGAAAGGCGTTGGCGCAAATTTATCAAAAAGCTCAAGTGTTAGAGAGAAAAGATTTGCAACGATATATTAAGTTAAAGGTTAAAATTAAAGAAAGTGAACTTTTTTATTTTGAAGAGTTTATGAAAGGCGAAAAATGAGCAAACTTTTTGAAAGAAATGTTGAAGATTTTGTTTGCGCCGTTTGTGGGCAAGAAGTTGAGGGAAATGGATATACCAACCATTGCCCAAAATGTTTATCTTCTTTGCATGTGGATATCAATCCAGGGGATAGGGCATCTTCTTGTCACGGGGTAATGTATGCTGTTGGATATGAAATCAAAAATGCTGCAGAATTTATTTTGCATGAATGTTCAAAATGTGGATTTCGGCGTAAAAACAAGGTTTCTCCAAAAGATTCAAGAAAAGCCTTGATTGCATTATCTGCGGGAACATTTAATCCTTTAGAATATAAAAAGTAATTAAAAAAGCCCTCTTTCATGAGGGCTTTTTGTTATTTCCTTTCACTTAAAACTTCATTTCTAAACGGATCATACCTGAGTGATCAAGATATTCTTTTCGATAGTTGCCGTTATATTCAAGTTTAAGTGTGGCATTTTCACCTATATCCATCCCAAACCCAGCAACAACTGTTGTGCTAAGTCTATCAAGCGCTTTGCCATTGATGGTATACGTTGACCCA